>JBAULP010000093.1:0-242232 GCA_049578265.1 Acidobacteriaceae bacterium | reverse complement strand
GTCTCCGGCAACCTCATCCTCCTCGGCGACGTTGAGATCGCGCTCGACGCCGCCTTCCACGGCGCCACCGGAGTCCTCGCCATGGCCGGCACCGGCTCCAACGTAGCCGGCCGTATGCCCGACGGCTCTCTCGTCACCGCCGGCGGCTGGGGCCCCGAGCTAGCCGACCAAGGCTCCGGCCATAAGATCGGCCGCGAAGGCCTCCGCGCCGCATTCCTCGCGCTCGACGAACAACGCCCCACCGCGCTCCTCAACGCCATCCTCGACTTCTGGCAGATCCCCTCCATCTCGCTCCTCGTCGAGCACGCAAACTCCCGCCCCACCCCCGACTTCTCCCGCCTCACCGAAGTCATCCTCCACTGCGCCCATCAAGGCGACGCCGTGGCCGCTGAAGTCCTCCGCAACGAAGGCGAAGATCTCGCCAAGTTGGTCCGCATCGTTCTCCGCCGCATCCACGCCGCAGCACCAGAGGCCGCGCTTCCCAGCCTCGCTTTCACCGGCTCCATCCTCGAAAAAGTCCCACCTGTCCGCGAAGCCCTCATCGCCGCGGTCCGCTCCGAGTTCCCCACCCTCCAAACCCTGGACGGCGTAGTCGACCCCATCGCCGGCGCACTCTGGCGCGCACGCACCGGCAAGCCGGCCTGAGTCATCACGCTAGATCCTCCGCGCTGCCGATAGAATAATCACTGATGACGTTCAGAGAGTTCAAGTCCAGTCGCTCGCTCCTAAGAGAGCGAAGAGCTCTTTCCTATTGTTGCTTCGCAACGCTCACCCTTTTTCTCCCCGCAATCTTCGCCCTCCAGGCCCACGCCCAGGGCGGCCCTCCCTACCGCACCGATGATCCCGAAACCCCCGGCAACAAACACTGGGAGATCAACTTCGGCTTCATCGGCGACCGCAATCCCGAAGCCGGCGCCTACCAGGTCCCGGACTTCGACATCAACTACGGCCTCGGCGACCGACTTCAACTCAAATACGAGATACCCATCGCCATCGAAGAGACGCGACCCCAACCTGCAACCCAAGACTCGCCTGCATTACCTGGCCAGGTCATCGTTGGCCTCGGCGAAAGCCTCCTCGGCATCAAGTGGCGCTTCTATGAGCACCATCCCCGCGACCCACTCTTCCACGATCGCTTCGGCACCGGGCTGCTCAGCGTCTTCGGTCACCCCGACCAACCCACCGAGCCGCACCCCATCTCCCCCGACGCCGAGACTGCACCCGAGACCAACTTCAGCATCTCCACCTACCCTCAGCTCTATCTCAACAATCCCACCTCCGCCATTCGCCGTGGCCTCGTCGCTCCCGGTCCCAACTTCTTCCTCCCCGTCGAAGTCAACGGCCGCCTGGGCCCTCTCCGTCTCGATGGCGAAGTCGGCTACAACTTCGGCAACCATGCACTCCCGCAAAGCTGGAGCCGCGGCCTCCTCATCGGCCACGAATTCTCCCCCAACACCGAGATCAACATCGAACTCAACGACCAGCAGGACGCCAGCCGAATCCACACCGTCCAGGGCGTAGGACAGTTCGCCACCGGTATACCCAAACAACGCCAAACAACCCTCGGAATGGGCTTGGTACAGACCCTCAACAAATCTCTCAACCTCTTACTCATGGGCGGCCGCAGCTTTCAAACCATCTCAGCCGACAACAGCCAGCCAAGTTGGATCGCCTACGTAGGCCTCCAACTTGAACTCTCACCCAAAGACCACACCACACCCTGAGCCGCCCACCAACAACAATGCGGCAGCGCATTCCTTCGCGCTACCGCATCGCCACGCCTCAGCTACTCTTCTTACTTCACCCCAAACGTAAACACCGTCTCCGTATGCATCGTCTGCCCCGGCTTCAACTCCGTCGAAGGAAAGTTCGGGTGATTCGGCGAGTCCGGAAAGTGCTGCGTCTCCAAACACAGCGCCGAGTTCTTCTCATACGTCACGCCATACTTCCCATGCTGTCCATTCAAAAAGTTCCCGGAGTAAAACTGCACACCCGGCTGCGTCGTCGTCACCGTCAGCGTGCGCCCACTCGTAGGGTCATACACCTTTGCCGCGAGGTGCAGGTTGTCGCTCGAATCATTCAGCACCCAGTTGTGGTCATACCCGCCGCCAATCTTCAACTGCTCATTGTTGTCATTGATCCGCGATCCAATCACCGTTGGCTTGAGAAAATCAAACGGCGTCCCCGCCACCGGCGCCAACTGCCCCGTAGGGATCTGCGTAGCATCCACCGGTGTATAACGGTCCCCTGGAATCATCAGCGTCTCGTCCAGAATGTTCCCCTCGCCATTCCCTGCCAAATTGAAGTAGCTGTGGTTGGTCAGGTTCACCACCGTAGGCTTGGTCGTCGTCGCGCTGTAATGAATCTCCAGCGAGTGCCCCACCACCGTGTACCGCACATGCGCCGTCAGTGTTCCCGGAAACCCCATGTCTCCATCCGGGCTCACCAGCGTCATCTCGACGCCATCAGGAATCTCCTTGCCCGTCCAAACCTTGCCGCTGAAGCCGTGCGTCCCGCCATGCAGCGCATTGCCGTTGTTGTTCACCGGAATGTGATACGTGTGTCCATCAAGCGAGAACGTCCCCTTCGCGATTCGGTTCCCATACCGCCCCACAATCGATCCGAAGTACGTGCTCGTGTCCTTCTCATACTGCCCGACATCGTCATATCCCAGCACCACGTCGGCCATCTTCCCATTGCGGTCCGGAGCCATAATGCTGACTACGCGCGCTCCAAACGTCGCGATCTTCACCGTCAAATCATGGTCGCTGATCGTATAAATCTGCACCGAAGTCCCATCGGCCGTCTTCCCCCAGGGAGCCTTCGTAACAGTGGCACCAGCCATCGTCGCGCCCGCCACTGCGCTCATCAACACCACCGCAACTCCCGCCATCATCTGCTTGAACATCATCGCGTCTCCTTCACCATTCAACCGATTTAGATCTGCATCGCCGCATCATTCTTCCTCACCAGCTCTATCCTTGTCCATAGGTAGCATTCGCCCCATGCTTCCTCTGGTAATGACGGTCCAGCAACGCCTGCGAAACCTCCACCGCGCTCGCCTTCAGCGTCAACGTCCGATACGCCATCTTCGCTACGGCCTCCAACACCACCGCGTTGTGCGCGGCATCCGCAGCGGTCTTACCCCAAACAAACGGAGCATGTCCCGCCACCAAACAAGCCGGCACCGCCATCGGATCTATGGGCCCGATCGCTGGATTCCCCCTGAACCGCGCCACAATCGCCAGCCCCGTCTCGTGCACGTACCGTCCCCCGATCGCCTCATCGCTCAACGGTTCGCTCACCGGCACCGGCCCATGAAAATAATCCGCATGCGTAGTACCAAACGCCGGAATCTCCATCCCTGCCTGCGCAAAGCTGGTCGCAAACTCCGAGTGCGTATGCACCACCGCCCCAATCTCCGCGAATTCTCGATACAGCAACGTATGCGTATCGAGATCCGACGAAGGCTTCAGCGTCCCCTCCACAATCCGCCCATTCAGGTCCGTCACCACCATGTCCTCAGCCTTCAACACGTCATAGTCCACCCCCGAAGGCTTGATCACCACCAACCCCTGCTCCCGGTCCACGCCCGAAGCATTCCCAAACGTGTAAAGCACCAACCCCTTGCGCACCAACTCCAGGTTGGCCTCCAGCACCTCTTCTCGCAGCTTCTTAACCAGCATCGCGCTCACCCTTTAGTTGAATCCCTAAACTATTGAGAACAAAAACCTCACGCCGCACGCACCGCAGTCGCAATCCGCCGTAGCTCCGGCAACACATCACCCATACATGCGTCTTCACTCTTCCGCGAACCAAACGCAAAATAGACCTTGCGATACAGCGCAAACAGTTCATCGTATAACTTCACCGCGCCGGCCCGCGGCTCAAACGTCTTGAACCCCAGGCACATCTTCGCCTGCGCCTCTTCAATCGTCTTGAACACTCCCGCCGCCACCAGCGCAAAAATTCCCGACCCCAGACTCGTCGGCACGCCATCCGGCACCAGCACCGGCTTGCCCAGCACATCCGCATACACCTGGTTCAGCACCGCATTGTGCTGTGGAATCCCGCCCGCATTAATGACTCGATGCACCGGCACGCCATACTCCGCCATCCGCTCCAGAATAATCCGCGTATGAAACGCCGTCCCCTCAATTGCAGCGAACAACTCATCCTTCGCCGTATGTACCAGGTTCCACCCCAGCGTCATCCCACCCAGCTCCGGATTCACCAGCACCGTCCGATCGCCATTATCCCAACTCAATCGCAGCAGCCCGGTCTGCCCCGGCCGATACTCCGCAAGCCCCTCGCTCAGCGCCTTCACATCCGTCCCCGCGCGCCGTGCAATCGCCTCAAAGATATCTCCAGTCGCCGACAGCCCAGCCTCAATCCCCGTAAACGACGGGTGCACACTCCCCGGCACCACGCCGCAAACCCCCGGCACCAACCGCGCCTCGCTGCTCATAGCAATGATGCAAGTCGACGTCCCCACCACATTCACCACATCGCCTTCCTTACATCCCGCGCCAATCGCATCCCAATGCGCATCGAACGCCCCCACCGGAATCGAAATCCCCGCCGTCAATCCCATCTCCTTCGCCCATCGCTCGCTCAGCCCACCCGCAATCGCATCCGAGCACTCATAGTCCCCGCCGAGCTTCTCTCTCACACCGTCAAACAGCGGATCCAGCTTCGACAAAAACTCCTGCGGAGGCAGTCCACCCCACCGCGGATTCCACATCCACTTATGCCCCATCGCGCAAACACTCCGCGGAGCCTTCTTCGCATCTGTAATCCCAATCAACGTCGCGGCTACCATGTCGCAGTGCTCCAACGCCGTAGCAAACCTCTCCCGTTTCTCCGGATTGTTCCGCAGCCAATACAGCAGCTTCGCAAAGCCCCATTCGTGCGAGTACACCCCACCGCACCAGTCAATCGCCTCCAACTTCTCCGCACGCGCAAGCTCCGTAATCTGCTGCGCCTCTTTATGCGCCCGATGATCACACCAAAGCATGTACTCATCCAGGGGCTGCAACTGCGCATCCACCGGAATCACGCTCGACCCTGTAGTATCCAGCGCCAGCGCCACAATCTCTTTCGCATTCACCCCACTCTGCCGCACGACCTCGCGCACCGCCTCCACCAGCGCATGCATCTGGTCCTCATGCGACTGCGTCGCAAAGTCCGGATCTTCCTTCCGCCGATGCAGCGCGTAGCCCGCCGACGCAGTCCCCAACCGCCCGCGCTCGCTGTCCAGCAGCGTTACGCGCACACTCAGCGTCCCAAAATCCACACCGGCAACAATGGCCATACGATCCTCTTCCCTCCGCTCAACTCCACCTGACCCGTCAGCCCTACACCTTCACACCGCCAACCAGCCAGAATCTAAAGTGTAAACGTTTTCCGTGGGAACCATACCTTCCTCCCTTCCCCCTCGTCAATCCAAATTTTCATCTCGCCATTCCGCCGCGTCGCGCGTATCCTGATACGCAACGAACCTAGGTCACCTCGCCCTTGAAACGAACGCGTAAGCCATCTGAGACATCCTCACCCCCAAAGATCGACATCCGCGGCGTTGCCTCTCTCGCGCGTGTCTCCATCGCTACTGTCTCTCGCACCATCAACCACGTCCCCACCGTCGACCCCGTCCTCGCAGCCCGTGTCTGGAAAGCCGTTACTGAACTCAACTACTTTCCGAACACCCAGGCTCGCGCCCTCGTATCTGGCAAAAGCCGCCTCATCGGCCTCGTCGTATCCGAGATCACCAACCCCTTCTTCCCCGAACTCATCCAGGAGTTCGAACAGATCGCCGTCGCGCGCGGCTACGAGATCCTCATCGGTTCCACGAACTACGAAACCAAGACAATGGAGATGTGTGCCCGCCGCATGCTCGAACGCAAAGTCGACGGCGTTGCCATCATGACCTTCGGCATCGAAGACTTTCTCCTCGACCGTTTCGCGTCAGAAAACGTCCCGTACGTCTTCATCGATCCTGCGCCGTCACGCCCACTCGAAAGTGTCCTTGCCGTGGACTACCGCGCAGGCATCTACGAAGGCGTGCAGCACCTGGCCGTCCTTGGCCATCGCAACATCGGCTTCATCAGCGGCCCGCTCACCCGCCGCTCTGCACAGAGCCGCAAGTCCGCCTTCCTCAACAGTCTTCAATCCACCGGCCTCAAAGCAAATCCCGAGTGGCTCATCGAAGGCAACCACGCCCTCGACGGCGGTCGCGACGCGATGCAGACCATCCTCGCTCTCCCCAACTGGCCAACAGCCATTATGTGCTCGAACGATATGACCGCCATCGGCGTTCAGCACGCGCTGTTTGAGGCCAATCTCCGAGTCCCCGACGACTTCTCACTCATCGGTTTCGACGACATCCACTTGGCCGCCTACACCATTCCACCACTCACCACCGTGCGCATGTCCTGTCACGACCTCGCCGCCAAGGCCATCGATAACCTGCTCTCCCGCCTCAAGCCCACGGACATGGCCCGCGAACCCGTTAGCAAAATCACGACTCGCCTCATCGTTCGCCAAACCACGGGCCTTCCGCGAAACACCATGCAGGACCTTCCCTCCCGCACCCCCCGAAAGCCACGCAAGCGCGAACCTGCCTGACCCTTATCCTCTGCTTCTTCCGTCAGTTCGTAGGAACAAGTGTCGCCCGCGCCCGCGCCACGCTGCGATACGTCGGGATATACCCCAGGCTACGCGCGAACGCCAGGATCTTATCGAACTGCAAGCTGATCGTCGCCCCCGCCTTCTGCGTCACCTCGTCTTCAATCGGCAGATCGAAATCATCGGCTCCATACAGCAGCCCTTCCAGCGCGCGCTCGTTCTGCGTCAGCACCGACGTCCGAATCCGCGGCACGTTGTCCAGATAGATCCGGCTCAACGCCAGATGCCGCAGATACTCCCCCGTGCTGATCTCAATCCCACCCAGTTGATCTCCCAACGGAGTGAAGTAAGGCTTGAACGTCCAGCACAAAAAGCTTCCAATCCCGCCCACCTCATCTTGAAACTTCCGCGTCCGCTCGAGGTGCTCCACGCGCTCCTCAATCGTCTCGTCGAACCCAATCACCATCGTCGCCGACGTATGCAGCCCCGCATCCACAATCGCCTTCTGCGCCTCAAAATACTGCGCTACCGTGTACTTAAACTTGCTGTGTCGCCGCCGGAAATCCTCCGTCAAAATCTCCGACCCACCGCCGGTAATCCAGCGCACACCCGCGTCCTTCAGCCGCTGCACGGTAGACCCATAGTCCAACTTCGCGTGATCCGCCAGGTACATAAACTCGGCAATCGTCAGCGCATAAAACTCCATCGTGTCGCCATACCGCTCGCGCACCGCCCGAAACAGATCGCAGTAATACTCCAGCGGCAGCGCCGGATTAAACCCGCCGTTGAATCCCACCAGGTCTCCGCCCAGGGCCATCAACTCATCAATCTTCGCAAACACCTGCTCCTGGCTAAGCACGTACCCGCCATCGCCACCGGGCAGCACATAGAACGCGCAATAGTCGCACTGCGCCACGCATACATTCGTGTAGTTAATAATGCGCATCAGCATGTACGTGCATGCATTCGGCTGATGAAACCGCGCGCGCACCATCTGTGCCAACTCGCGCAGTTCTTCATCGCTGGCGTTCTTCCACAGCCACAGGGCCTCTTCCGCGGTTACGCGGTCGCCGCTCTTTACCTTCGCCCGAATCTCATCCATCAACGCAGTCGTAGCATTCACCCCTCTAGTCTATTCCCACCCCACCCACCCCACCGCCTTTGCCTTTCTCCCTTATCCCTTTCTCCTCTATCCTCTGCTCTCCTCCGCCACCGGCAGCGTAAAGCTAAACACCGACCCCTCCCCCAACTGGCTGGTCACCGAAAGCGCTCCCTGATGTGCCTCGATGATCGCCCTGCTGATCGCGAGTCCCATCCCCGTCCCCCACGTCTGCTGGCTCGGAACGCTCGCCCGATAAAACCTCTCAAAGATCAGACCTTGTTCCGACAAGTCAATCCCCATCCCCCGATCGGCCACGCTCACACTCACCATCCCATCCTTGCGCTCCGCCGAAATCCAAATCGGTGTCCCAGCCGTCGAGTACTTCGCCGCATTTTCCACCAGGTTTGTCAGCACCTTCGTAATGAACTCCGCATCGGCCCTCACCAGCGGCAACGTCGGCAGGCTCACCTTCACCTCCCGCGCATCCAGCAGGCTGGAGCAGTTCGCCAGAGCCCGCTCCACCAGCGCGCCCACCGCCGTCGGCGCAAACGTCATGTGCACTTCCTTGGTGTCGAGTTGCGCCATCTCCACGGCCTCGCTCACCAACTGGTTCAGCCTGTCACTCTCCTCGTCAATCACCGTCAGCAACTCGCGCTCTTCTTCCTCGTCCAGCGTCTTGGGCAACAACAGCGTCGACGCGGCCGCCTTGATCGCCGTCAACGGAGTTCGCAGCTCGTGCGTGATCGAGTCAATCATCAGCGACCGCAACCGCTCACTCTCCTTCGCCGCCTCTCCCCGAGTCACATCCTCCAGCGCCTGCGCCCGGTCAATCGACACTGAGATCAGTCCCCCAATCGCCTCCAACGTCTCCACCGACAAGCTCACTCCATGGATCAGCAGCAACCCCCGCGGCTTCACTCCCACGCTCAGCGGAATCCGCGCCTCCAACCCCACCATCTCCGGCGCCGGCAACGTCTTCGCCAGTTGCCTCAGCCCAATGTCGTCCATCGGAATCGCTGCATCGCCCCCAGCCATGTATCGCCGATCGCCATCCAGCAGATACAGCACAATCGCATCCGCCCGTGTCACCAGCATGATCGCCGGGCTGATCGCATTCAGCAGGCTCGCCACATTCTCCGTCTGCAGCAGTTGCTGGCTAAGCCCATACAACACCTCCATCTCTCTCTGCCGGCGCCGCGCGTCTTCAGCCTCTATGCGCGCTCTCTCGCTCAACCGGCTACCCACCACCGCCACCGTCAGAAACGCAAAGATCCCCAACCAGTTCTGCGGATCGCTGATCGTGAACGTCCCAATCGGCGGCAAAAAGAAAAAGTTGTAACAAACTGTCGCCGCAATCGACGTAGCAACGGCATACCGCAATCCCCACCGCGCCGCCAGAAACAGCACCAGCATCAGCAGCGTCAGCGCCACCGTCGTCGGGTTAACATGCAGCCATAGGTGATATACAGCTACAATTCCCGACAGCATCACTGCTGCCGCGGACCACCGGAAAACTTCCACCACGCGCTGAGAGTTCACAAGGAGATAGTACGACTTGCCGGCCCCCTCCACACCTCGCAAATCTCCTGAAGACTGGCTCATCGCCGCCGAGCCCGAAAAGACTCGCGGCCGATTCAAAGTCTTTCTCGGCTACGCCCCCGGCGTCGGCAAAACCTTCAGCATGCTCTCCGAAGGCATCCGCCGCCGCCAGCGCGGCGAAGACGTCGTCATCGGAATCGTCGAAACCCACGGCCGCAAAGGCACCGCCGAATTAGCTGCCCGCCTCGACACCGTCCCCACCCGCGAGATCGACTACAAGGGCACCCTCTTCCACGAGATGGACGTCGACGCCATCCTCGAGCGCCATCCCCAGGTCGTCCTCATCGACGAGCTCGCCCACAGCAACATCGCCGGCAGCCGCAACACCAAGCGCTACGAAGACGTCTTCCTCCTCCTCGACGCCAACATCGACGTCCTCTCCACCATCAACGTGCAGCACATCGAAAGCCTCACCCCGCGCATCCAGAGCCTCACCGGAATTCCCGTCCGCGAAACCGTCCCGGACTGGGTCCTCGACCGCGCCGACGAGATCGTCATCTCCGACCTCACCCCCGAAGCTCTCGTCACTCGCATGCGTCGCGGCGACATCTATCCCGTCGACCGCGCCGAGCGCGCCCTCTCCAACTTCTTTCGTCGCGGCAACCTCATCGCTCTTCGCGAGATGGCTCTCCACCGCGTCACCCGCGCCGTCGACCGCACACTCGACGAGTACGTCAAGCGCAAGCAGCTGGGCCCGCACTGGTCCGTCGCCGAAAAAGTTGCCGTCTGCATCAGCTCCCGCGCCCAGGCCCGCGACCTCATCGCCCGCGGCGCACGCCTCGCCGAAGGTCTCAACGGCGAGCTCTACGTCCTCCACGTCCAGACCCAGAAAGACGAATCCCCCGAGAGCAAGCGAACCCTCGAAGCGAGTCTCAAGTTCGCCGAAAACCTCGGCGCACACGTCGTCCATCTCTCCGGCAAGCGCATCGCCTCGGCCACCGCCGCTTACATCACCGAGCAGCGCATCACGCAAGCTCTCTTCGGCCGCTCCGCGCTCCACGGCCTCCGCAAATACCTCTACTTCCTCGCCATCCAGCGCTTCATGTCCGAAGCCCCCCACGTCGACCTCCACATCATCAATCAGGAATCGCGTTAGCATGTAGCCGGAGACTCACCAACATGCGCATCCTCGTAGTAGACGACGAACGCCAGATCACCCGCGTCCTTCGCACCTCGCTCCAGAGCAGCGGCTACGAAGTCACCGTCGCCAACAACGGCCTCGAGGCCTTTGAGCTCTTCCGCTCCATCTCTCCCGACCTCGTCATCACCGATCTCGCCATGCCAGAGATGGGAGGCATCGCGCTCACCCGCGCCATCCGCCGCCTCGCCGAAACGCCCATCATCGTCCTCTCCGTTCGTGAGCAGGAAACCATGAAGGTCGCCGCCCTCGACGAAGGCGCCAACGACTACGTCACCAAACCCTTCAGCATGCCCGAGCTCCTCGCCCGCGTTCGCGCCAACCTCCGCAAAGTCGCGCACGAAGAACCCACGCCCGCGCAACTCACCGTCGGCCCTCTCTTCATCGACACCTCCGCACGCATCGTTCGCGTCAACAACACCGACGTCCACCTCACCCCCAAGGAGTTCGACCTACTTCTCCTCTTCGCCAACAGCCCCAACCGCGTCCTCACCCACAAGTTCCTTCTCCGCCAGATCTGGGGCCCCGCGGGCGAAGATCAACCCGAATACCTCCGCGTCCTCATCGCCCAGCTCCGCAAAAAGCTCGACCCCGCCGACAGCTCCCGCTTCATCGAAAGCGAGCCCTGGGTAGGCTACCGACTCCGCTCCGAACTTACGACTTCTTAACGACTTCCCTACGGACTTCCTACTGCCCCCCACGGTCTACTGATTCGGGTCAAAGGAAGTGAAATGGCATTTGGCAGCAAGCTATCGCGTGCACGTAGATCGCAAGCCGTCGAGTGGCATGCCCTCACACATCGCAGAATCGTTATCGCACTCGCAACCCTCCTCACTGCATGCTTTTTGATCACCTGCACCGCCCCCGCGCAGACGTCCTCCACAGCCTCCCTGTGGACCCTTGGCGGTGTGGCCTTCAGCGGTTACCTCGACACCTACTACAGCTACAACCAGAATCGTCCCAGCAGCTCCGCCAACGGCCAAACCAACGACCTGTACAACTTCGACGACAAGACTGACCAATTCAACCTTGCCGCCGCCGACCTCACGCTCAACCACGACCCCGCGCCAGTCGGTGTGCACATCGACCTCATCGCCGGTCGCGCCAACACCCTCATCCACAGCTCCTTCTCCGACGACAAGTACATCGAGCAGGCCTACCTCAGCGCCAAGCCACCGAAAACCCACGGAACTGAATTCGATCTCGGCCAGTTCGTCTCATCCGCCGGTGCTGAAGTCATCCCCACCATGAACATCTGGGACTACTCTCACTCTCTGCTCTTCACCTATGCGGTCCCTTATTTTCACTTCGGCCTGCGCACCTCCACGCCCATCACCAAGAACTGGGCCGCAGGCCTTCAGCTCGTGAACGGATGGAACAACGTAGTAGCCAACAACGGCGGCATCACCGTTGGTCTCACGAATGCCTACACGCGCCCCAGATACACTTGGGACCTTAACATCTACACCGGCCCTTCCAACAACGACACGCAGAAGGGCTACCGCAACCTCATCGACACCACCCTGCTGCTAACCCCCACCGCAAAGTTCAACGCCTACGTCAACTACGACTACGGCCAGAACCACACGCCCCCAACCTTCGCCGCTGCCGCAGCCTCTCCCCACTGGCAAGGCATCGCCTTAGCCGCACGCCAGCAGATCACCACCAAGTCCGCCCTCGCCGCGCGTTACGAATATTTCGACGACAACCAAGGCTTTCAGACCGGCACAGCTCAGCGCCTCAACGAAGTCACCACAACCTACGAATACAACTGGCTGTCAGGCCTCCTGATGCGTGCAGAGTTCCGTCGCGATAGCTCCAACGTCGCCTTCTTCCACAAAGGCAGTACCGAATTCGTCAACGCTCAATCCACCGCAACCCTAGGCCTCATCGCCTTCTTCGGCCCCAAAGGATAAACCCCAGGCATCGACCTCACCGGACGCAACCTGAAAGGCATCGCATGGCAGACCTCATCGCAATCATCACCATCGCAATTCTCTTCCCCATCTCCATCGTCTACGTCTACGCCTGCGAGCGCCTGAAAGGAAGCCGTCGCTAACCAACCCATCATGATTGAAAACATCATTCTCCTCTTCATCTGTACCGCGCTCCTCGTCTATCTCGTCTACGCTCTGCTGCGTCCGGAGAAGTTCTAATGTCGCTCAACGGCTGGCTTCAAATCACTCTCTTCATCGCGCTCATCCTGCTCCTCGCCAAGCCCATGGGCCTTTACATGACGCGCGTCTTCGAGCGCCGCCGCACCTGGCTCGATCCCGTACTGGTCCCCTGCGAGCGCCTCCTCTATCGCCTCACCGGCATCGACCCCGACGAAGAGATGCGCTGGACCACTTACGCCATCGCCATGCTCGTCTTCACCGCCGCGACAGTCGTCCTCACCTACGTCATCGAGCGCCTCCAGGGCCATCTCCCCTTCAACCCGCAAGGCCTCCACGCGGTCGCTCCCGACCTCGCCTTCAACACCGCAATCTCGTTCTCCACCAACACCAACTGGCAGGCCTACACCCCCGAGTCCACCATGAGCTATCTCACCCAGATGCTCGGCCTCGCCACGCACAACTTCTGGTCCGCCGCCGTCGGCCTCGCTCTCGCCATCGCCTTCATCCGCGGCATCGCTCGCCGCGAGAGGAAGACCCTCGGCAACTTCTGGGTCGACCTCACGCGCGCCACTCTCTGGATCCTTCTCCCCATCTCCATCGTCTTCGCGCTAGCACTCACCTCGCAGGGCGTCATCCAGAACCTCCATCCCTACACCACCGCAACACTCGTCCAGCCGCAGACCATCACCACCACCGGCGCCGACGGCAAGCCCACCACCACCACCGTCACCACGCAGTCCATCGCGCAAGGCCCCGTCGCATCCCAGGAAGCCATCAAGATGCTCGGCACCAACGGCGGCGGCTTCTTCAACGCCAACAGCGCGCATCCATTCGAGAACCCCACACCCCTCTCGAACTTCCTGCAGATGCTCTCCATCTTTCTCATCCCCGCCGGCCTCACCATCACGCTCGGCCAAATGGTCGGCTCGCCCAAGCACGGCTGGGCCGTCCTCGCCGCCATGACCATCCTCTGGTTCGTCGGCGTCTTCACCTGCTACTGGGCAGAAGCCCAACCCAACCCTCTGCTACATCACGTCGACCAGACCAACTCCTACGCCCTCCAATCCGGCGGCAACATGGAAGGCAAAGAGGTCCGCTTCGGCATCGCCAACTCCGCCCTCTTCGCCACCGTCACCACCGATGCATCCTGCGGCGCCGTCAACTCGATGCACGACTCCTTCATGCCCCTCGGCGGCCTCGTCCCTCTCACCAACATCATGCTCGGCGAAGTCATCTTCGGAGGCGTAGGCGCCGGCCTCTATGGCATGCTCGTCTTCGTCATCATCGCCGTCTTCATCGCCGGCCTCATGGTCGGCAGAACACCCGAGTACCTCGGCAAAAAAATCGAAGCCTACGACGTCCAGATGGCCATGCTCTATCTGCTCATCTTCCCACTCATCATCCTCGGCTTCGCAGCCGTCGCGGTCCTCATGCCCAACCTCGGCCTCAGCTCGCTAGCCAACCACGGCCCCCACGGCCTCTCCGAAATTCTCTACGCATACTCCTCCGCCACCGGCAACAACGGGTCCGCCTTCGCCGGCCTCAACGCCAACACCCACTGGTACAACTACTCGCTGGCTATCGCCATGTTCATCGGCCGCTTCATGATGATCGTTCCGATGCTGGCCATCGCCGGCAACCTCGCCGGCAAAAAGATCACGCCCGAGACTGCCGGCACCTTCCCCGTCACCACGCCGCTCTTCACCGTGCTGCTCACCTCGGTCATCGTCATCGTCGGCGCACTCACCTTCTTCCCCGCACTCTCATTGGGCCCCATCCTGGAGCACCTGCTCCTCCACGCCGGCCACACCTTTTAGGGAGCAACCGTTTTGAAGATGCAGCAACACCGCTTTGAAAGGGCGGGACTGGTAGCCCGAGGCTTCAGCCTTGGGTCTCCCCGCCATATGAACCACCAGTAAGAATGCGGCTTTAGCCGCTGAGGGAACGCCGAGATCACCATCGGCTCCCAGCAGCACCAGAACTTTGGAGAAACCATGTCCGCTGCAGCACACAACAAAGGCCGCCGCTCTCTCTTCGATCCGGCAATCACTCGTCGAGCAATCACAGACGCGCTCGTCAAACTCTCCCCCACGACCATGATGAAGAACCCCGTCATGTTCGTCGTAGAAGTAGGCAGCGTCCTCACCACCGCTCTCCTCGCGCGCAACGTCCTCACACACCACGGCCACTTCGGCTTCAATCTCCAGATCACCCTCTGGCTCTGGTTCACCGTCCTCTTCGCCAACTTCGCCGAAGCCATGGCCGAAGGCCGAGGCAAAGCCCAGGCCGACGCCCTCCGTCTCGCCAAATCCGAGACCACCGCCTACAAGCTCACCAAGTCCGGCGCAATGGAAGAGATCCCCAGCTCGCAACTCCGTGCCGGTGACGTCGTCTGCGTTATCGCCGGCCAGATGATCCCCGGCGACGGCGAAGTCACCCACGGCGTAGCCTCCGTCGACGAGTCCGCCATCACCGGCGAATCCGCGCCCGTGATCCGCGAAGCCGGCGGCGACCGCTCCGCCGTAACCGGTGGCACCCGCGTCCTCTCCGACGAGATCACCGTCCGCATCACCTCCAACCCCGGAGAAACCTTCCTCGACCGCATGATCGCGCTAGTAGAAGGAGCCGAGCGCCAGAAAACCCCCAACGAAATCGCGCTCAACATCTTGCTCGCCGGCCTCACCATCATCTTCCTCCTCGCCGTAGTAACCCTCCAGCCTTACGCCATCTACTCCAACGCCCCGCAAACCGTCTTCGTATTAATCTCGCTCCTCGTCTGCTTAATCCCCACCACCATCGGCGGCCTTCTCTCCGCCATCGGCATCGCAGGCATGGATCGCCTCGTCCAACACAACGTCCTGGCCACATCCGGCCGCGCCGTAGAAGCCGCCGGCGACGTCAACACTCTCCTCCTCGACAAGACCGGCACCATCACCATCGGCAACCGCGAAGCCTCCGAGTTCGTCACCGCTCCCGGCGTCACCAGCGACCAACTCGCCGACGCCGCGCAACTCTCCTCCCTCGCCGACGAGACCCCCGAAGGCCGCTCCATCGTCGTCCTCGCCAAGCAACAGTACGGCCTCCGCGGCCGCGAGCTCGCCGCCCTCAACGCGGAATTCATCCCCTTCTCCGCCCTCACCCGCATGTCCGGCATCGAAGTCGACGGCCGCAGCATCCGCAAAGGCTCCGTCGACGCCATCACAACCTATCTCATCGATCACGGATCCAAGCTCCCCGACCTCGTCCGCGAATCCGTCGACACCATCTCCCGCTCCGGCGGCACGCCGCTAGTAGTCGCCGAAAACGGTCGCGCCCTCGGCGTCATCCACCTAAAAGACATCGTCAAAGGCGGCATGCGCGAACGTTTCGATCAACTACGCGCCATGGGCATCCGCACCATCATGATCACCGGCGACAACCCTCTCACCGCCGCCGCCATCGCCCGCGAAGCCGGCGTCGACGACTTCCTCGCCGAAGCCAAACCCAAAGACAAGATGGACCTCATCAAGCGCGAGCAAGCCGAAGGCAAACTCGTTGCCATGACCGGCGACGGCACCAACGACGCGCCCGCGCTAGCCCAGGCCGACGTAGGCGTAGCCATGAACTCCGGCACCCAGGCCGCCAAAGAAGCCGGCAACATGGTCGACCTCGACTCTAACCCCACCAAGCTCATCGAGATCGTAGCCATCGGCAAGCAGCTCCTCATGACCCGCGGCGCGCTCACCACCTTCTCCATCTCCAACGACATCGCAAAGTACTTCGCCATCATCCCCGCCATGTTCGCCGGAGCCTTCCCCGTCCTCAACGCGCTCAACGTCATGCATCTCCACAACCCCGAATCGGCCATCCTCTCCGCCGTAATCTTCAACGCGCTCATCATCGTCGCGCTCATTCCGCTCGCTCTGCGCGGCGTCAGCTATCGACCTATGTCCGCCGCCGCTCTGCTCCAGCGCAACCTCGTCGTCTACGGCATCGGAGGCATCGTCGCTCCCTTCATCGGCATCAAGCTCATCGACATGCTCATCACCGCACTCCACCTCGCCTAGTCTCGTGACCCACTCTCCCGCCAACTCGGTCGCCATTCCGCTGCACATACTTCTGCCGCTGCTCTTGCCCCTGCTCTTCTCTTTGCTCCTGCCTCTCTTCGTTTACTTCCGCCACTCCAGGCAAGCAAAGAAGCAGCATCAAGCACCACCGAAATCCTCAAGGACCACCCCATGAAAAAAATCCTCATCACCTCCGTCCTCTACACCGCGATCACGGCCATCGTGCTCGGCCTCGGCTACCCTCTACTCATCACCGGCCTCGACCACCTCCTCTTCCCGCGTCAATCCGACGGCTCGCTCATCACGCAGAACGGCCATGTCATCGGCTCGCAACTCATCGGCCAGGCCTTTACCGGAGACACCTGGTTCCACAGCCGTCCCTCCAACGCCGGCGCCGGATACGACCCCACCTCCTCCGGCGGCTCCAACCTCGCTCCCACCAGCAAGGCCCTCATCGACCGCATCAACGCCAGCGTCTCCGCCGAACAAAATAACTCCGGCCCAGTCCCCATCGACCTTGTCACAGCCTCCGCCTCAGGCCTCGACCCCGACATCACTCCCGCCGCGGCCTACTACCAATCCGCACGCATAGCCCACGCCCGCCATCTCCCCGAAGCCACCATCACCCACCTCATCGACGACCACACCACCGAGCGCCAGTTCGGCCTCTTAGGAGAACCCCGCGTCAACGTCCTCGAACTAAACCTCGCCCTCAACAACCTGGCCCCCACCACCCACTAACCACCACAACCCACAGACCCCGTGGCGAAACTTGGCGTTTCACTTTGCGCACTTTGCGTGAAAGCTGTTGCCGTTGCTTCTCCCGCGCGCAGCAAGATTCCAACACACCACCATCAATCCGCCGACGGCCGCTCCACACGATCAATCACCACCGTCTCCATCGCCACCTTAGCAGGCACCAGCTTCAACCCTAACTGCTCCTGCACCGCAGTAAACAGCGAAGGCTCGCTCTCCGTCCCCGCCGCCGCCGCATCCGTCCTACTCGGGTCCGCATCCCACCGCAGCGTGATGTCATACTTCCCACGAATCCCCGTCCGATCCTCCACATAACTATCGATCGGACTCCCCAAATTGTCGGCAACATCAGCAATCGTGATCCCCTGCGCTACAAGAAACCCTGGACCCATGTTGAACGATCCAGCACCCATCGGGCCGTTCGCACCTTTGATCCCGTCAGCATAAGCATTGTTCGCGTCAGCTTCTTTCAGCTTGAATCCGCCCTTCCCAACAACTAACGCATAAGCCGAAATCTCCTTCGTCCCCTGATGCACCTTCAACCCACAACGATCCGCCAGCATCGCCTGCAGCATCATACGTATCTGTTTTTCCTTCTCATCTTTCGGGAGCTGTCGAAAGCGCTCCGCAGTCGCCTCATCCATCTTCGCCGTGAAGTCGAACTTCTCTGAGTCCGCCCATCCCGGCGCCCCCACAATCAGATCTTCCATCTTGATCCCATAACCATTCAGGATCATCCATCTCAACGAGATATTCTTCGCCGCATAACCATCGGCCGTCATCCCAATAGACATCGATCGATCACCAGCAGGATGTGGCCTTATCGAAACCACATCGAACGCAAACCCCTTCCCCGCACTCACCTGCCCCACCGCCATCGACACCCCGGCAACCATCAACCCAACCGCAACAACCCATCGCCTCCCCCAACCACCAACGCAAACATCCCTCATGCTGTTGCCCTCCAATCTGGCCGTCTCAAATGAATTGTGCCAATGTATTTCGACCATACCACCAGCCGCGCGCCCCACGCCGCACGCGTCGAACGAATCTTCGAACCACAAGCTCTCGCCATCCGCACAGGTGAGATCATAGTAGCTCGCATGACGAAGCCCGTCCGCAGCCCCGATCAGTCCTGGCCTGTTCTTCTGGCATACACCCTCCTTCAACTCTGGGCGGCTCACGCCTGCGTCTTCTTCGCTCACGAATACGCGCACTCCTTCAGCGCATGGCTGCTGCACTGGAAGACCAATCCACTCGCCCTGCACTACGCGCATCCCACGCTCGTCGTACTCCTCATCCAGCTAGGCATCAACCAGAACGTCAACGAAGCCGCAATCTTTGCATCCGGACACGGACCGCAAGCCGCCATCATCGCGGCCGCCGGCGTCGTCCTCGGTAACGCTCTCATCAGCTATCCACTCAGTCGCTGGGGATACGCCAAAGCGAAACAAATCGGCTCTCGCCCCTGGGCGATGTTTGCCTACTGGACTACCGTGGCCAGCATCGGCAACTTCCTCGACTACGTGCCGATCCGAACCTTCACCACCGAAGGCGACATGGGCTCTATCCAACGCGGCTTCGGCTGTTCGCCATGGACGATCCTCATTCTCCTTGGCATACCAACCTTGCTCGCATTCATTTACTTCTTCGCGCGCATCGAGCCCGAGACCTTGACGTGGCTCTTCCCAATCTCCGCCGCAAAGCGCTCCTTCCTCGCGCTCTTAACGGCCTTCGCCCTCTTCGGTTTTTACGGCGCAGCCGGGCTCCTCGATGGCGGCCCAATCTCCCACAAACTCTCTGCCCTATCTTTATCCATCGGTCTCCCTCTCATGTCGGTCGTCAGCGTCATCGTGGTGCACCGCAAGGCAGTACGCTCGTTCCGGACCAGCTCGCTGTCCGCATAGGATCCCAAAACCCTCACGCCCCACACGCCCGCACAAACCGCGCCGCCGAAACTCCCAGCCACTGCGGGATCATCATCACCCGCGGAAACCCAATAAGCGGCCCCTCCGCCAGGTTCGTCAACATCCCCTGCGAGAACCCCGGCAACTCCGCCGCCACCTTCCTCCACGTCAGCCCTCGCTCCAGCCGCCGCACGTTCAGCGCCTCATACATCGCGCGCGTATCAAACCGCAACACCCTCCCCGGCCCACTCTCCGGCAACCTCTCCCCATCCCCCACCTCCGCACCCTCCAAAAAACTCTCCGGCGTTCGCCGCATCCACCCCAGCACCTGCAGCACCACCGCGCTCGTCACTGACCTCTTCCCCAGCATCCCCCGCACCGTCCCCACGGCAACCGGAATCGACGGCGTCCCCCGGAACACCACATTCACCTCAGCCACCATCTCCACCCAGCTAAGCCCACGCCCCACCCGCTCAGCCTCCAGCGCCCCAAACAGCGCCGCCATATCGAACTCCCGCAGCCGCTCCACCCCAGAAGTCTCCCACAACCACCAGCCGCCCGACACCAGAAAATAAATTCTCCAAAAACCGCCCCAAAATAGCGTGTCAACCCCCAAAACCTCCCAACCCCAACAAACCAAACCACATCCGCGTGGCACACTTACCCATCCCATCCACTACAATTTAATTAGCCCCCAAGAATTAATGAGCCCTCAGGCTCTGCAAACCTGGGGCGGACGCTCCAAACCCACACAGAATATTATCCTTACCCGCAACCAACCGTATTTTGTATCACTTGCAGTCGTTTCCAAACCCTCCCCCCAAAAAGCGCAACTAACCCACATAGAATCTTATTCTTACCCGCAAACAGTGCGTTTTGTTCCACTTACAGCCCCTTCAACATTCAGCCCCAAAAAGCATAGCTAACCCTAATAGAATGTCATTCTTACCCGTAACCAGTGCGTTTTGTTCCACTTAGGAACATTATCCCTCGCAACCCACTGATAACAAATCACTTACAATGACCAATAAACATAGGTCAATGCGGTTAACCGCTTTTTTATCAGCAGGTTACAAGCACAAATCGTGTGAGAGGGGGAGGGGGGGAGGGGTACCCTTGCCCATAATCGTTTATCGCACCGCTCGGGGCAGCTCCACGGGAGCAGTCAACGACCCGCGATCGCTCCAGCCGGCCAGCCGGAACGTGATCACCATCGCCGGCACTAAGTAAGCAAACGACCCAAGCACCCACATCACCACAGCTCCCAACACCTGGTCCTCCAGCACCGGAATATGAAATGGGTTCGGGTGGTTCACGTAGTAGCTGTACACCGGCCGCTCGCAGAACGCCAGAAACGCCGAGAGCAGCGTCATCACCACATCGCCCAGCGCCAGGTACACCAGCATCCCCCAATCATCCGGCCTTGGCTTCGCCGGCCACGGACGCATGATGTACCACCAGAACAACAGCGCCGTGAACAGGAAGCAAAGGTGCTCCAGGTCATGCACCGTCTCGTTCTCTAGCGCATAGTTGTACGCCGCCGGAACATGCCAAGCCAGGTAGCCCACATTCAGCGCCAGCCAAGCCACCGCCGGCTTCACCATCCACTCCGCCAACCCCCTCACCGCCCGAACCCGCACCAACGGCCCCACCACCCACCGCAAAAAAAAACCCGGCACCCCCCGCAGCAGCGCCACCACCGGCAAACCATACAGCAACAACATCGGAATCGCAGACATCAATAAAAGATGTTCGATCATATGCGCTGTAAGCAGCGCATCCGCGAAACCATCCATCGGCGAACCAACCACAATCCACAACAGCGCAAGTCCACCAAGAAACGAAGCAAGTCGCTCCGTCGTAAACTGCGCGCGCCTCGTCTTCCGCAGCGCAATCCATCCTCGCAGATACACGATCGCAGTGAGCACAATCGCGACCGTCAGCCCAATCGGCAGTCTCCAGTCAGCGAAGATGTCACGCACTGCATCCGACATACGCTACGGCTTCTTATCCGGAGTCAAAGTCCCATCAGGTCCCCAGGCTTCGCCTTTGGACTTCTCCCTCTCAACTTCGCTATTGCGCGTCAACTGCCGAGACGCATCGATCGCCGGCTGCAGATCGTTCCCTCGCAGCGTCATCAAGAAGCTAACCAGTGCCTTGGTCTCCGACGGATTCAACGCATTGCCGTAAGCGGGCATGTTTCCTCCGCCCTGCAACACCTGACGCACAATCTGGTCCTCTGTCATCCGAGTTGCGATCGAGTCCAACGCCGGTCCGCGCTCTCCACCAACGCCATCGAGCTGATGACAGTCGCGGCATTGCTTGTCCTGCAACACCAACGCACCCTGCCGCTCCAATGGCGTGCGGTTGTGCAAGTACTTCACCGGAATCGCATCACCCGACCACGCATTCATCACCGGGCTCCAAGGCGTATAGGTTCCCAACCGCGTGAAGATTCCAAGCGTCACCGCAATCACCGACACCGAAAGCACTGCAACCGGTCGCCGCGCCCAATGTCTCTCACCCTCGCTGGCAAACAAAGGCAGCAACAGCATTCCCGCAATCGCCAGCACGGGCACAACCAACAGCACCGGGGTCTCCAGCGCCGGTGGCAGAAACGCCAGCACCGCGTAGATCCACAGGAACGCGAAGTCCGGCTTCGGCGCCGTCTGGATGATCGTCGGGTCCGGCTGACCATTCGGTCCAAACGGACCGAAGTAGAACGCACACGCCATCACCGCAAACAGGATCGCCGCCGCAAACACCGCATCCTTCCAAGCCGCATCCGGAACAAACGGCATCCCCGTCTTCTCCGTCAGCTCGTGATACTCGCGCTCATACGTGGACTTCCGCACCAGTCTTCCCGGCATCGGCCAATCGCTCACTCCATGCTTGAGCACCATCCATACATGCAACCCGACTCCGGCAAGCAGCAGACCCGGAATCACGAATACATGCAGGGTAAAGAACCGTGACAACGTAGCTCCGCCAATAATCGGCCCCCCAAGCACAAGATGCACCAACGCTGCCCCAATGATTGGCACCCGGCTAACGATCGAAGCCCCGATCCCCAACCCCCAGTAAGCATCCTGGTCGAATCGCATCACCTGCCCTGTAAACGCCATACCCAACGTCAACAGCAACAGAACAACACCGACAATCCAAGTGAGTTCGCGAGGAAACTTATAGGAACCAAACATGAAAACTTGCACCATGTGGATCAACACGATGGCGATCATGAAGTCCGATCCCCACCCATGCAGCGCCCGCAGATACCACCCGAGCGCAACGTTGTGATTCAGGAAGTTCAGGCTATTCCAAGCTTCGTTCGCCGATGGACTATAGACCAGCGCGAGCAGAATGCCAGTCATCACCTGCAGCACCAGCAGCACCGTTGCTGCGCTTCCAAACACATACCACCAGCTCGCATTATTCGAAGGCGTGGGATGCTCAGCAGCTTCAGTCAGCGGCTTGATTAGCCCCAACCTGTTCTCTAGCCACTCATACGTCTTGAGGCCAGCACCCTTCACCTTCTGCGTTAGCCCTCCCATGTCGTCGACCTCGCCTCACTCGATGTCGGCCCAATCTGAACCAAGGGTTTGTCCTTACAAGATGCTTGCGTCGCAAGCGTCGGCATATCGCCAGCGTGAATCACCAGGGAGTTCCCTGCGATCTTGTACTTGTACTCGAACAACCCGCGCTCAGGGGGTCCCGATGCCCGGCTGCCATCTTCGTAATAGGCACCACCGTGGCAAGGGCACAGAAATAGCTTCGACTCCGAAAACCAGCGCACCGGGCACCCAAGGTGCGCGCAGTTGATAGCGAAGACCTGAAACTGGGCCGCCGAAATGTGTCGGACCCAGCAAGGCACCTTCGCCGTCTGCCCGTCATCGAAGGTTGCCATCGGGCTCCGGAACTCCGCTAGCCGCGTCTCACCAACCGGGAAATCACTCACGTCACCGAGATTGACCCAGGATCCAACGTTAGCGTCCTTCCGCGCAGGTCCCAGCAGATATCCAACCAGCGGAACAGCAAGCACAGCACCGACAACTGCATTGAGACCAACCGCAAGCTTGAACAGGAAAACCCTTCGGGTGTGCGCCTGCGCCTTGCCCTCCGGCGAAAGGTGATCATTGCTCGACTCACCTGGATATTTCAGAAATTCGCTCATACATTTCTCCGCTTGCTGATAGATCTATGGATGCCCATAAGGCTGCCCTGGCGCGGCAATCCGGTGCGAAGCGAGCCAAGCCACGACATCTGCAATCTCTTGATCTGTCATTGCTCTCGAACTGGCCCCTTGAATGTCAGAGCGCCAATCAGGCATACCGTCGTCTGGTTGTCCCGCAACGATGATGCTGCGCAATCCTTGGTCACTAATCAATGCCAGGTACGCTGGGTCAATGAGAGAACCCGTAGGAAGTTGACCGCCAGCAACGCCAGATCCATCCGCTCCGTGACACCTCGCGCAGAATGTCGCAAATGCTTGTTGGCCGTGCGCCACATCTCCACTCGCAGTGCTGGAATAGGAGGGGACGGTCTGGCCTGAAAGCACATTCCCGGCACCCCACTCAGCCTCAGCCCCCTGGGCGAGAATTTGAATCTGCTGATCCGTTAGCATTCCACCTTGACTCTTCGCGAAGGCCGGCATCAGCGTCCCTGTTACACCGTCCGCGGTAACTTTCTGGATTTCGCTAGAGCCTGCAAATGCTAGATAAACCGGGTTCGCTAGAGATATAGCATCGCCATGCCTACCATCCTTGCCATGGCACGCAGCACAATTTTGTTGATATAGAACGTTGAAATTAGCTACTTGATCAGGTCGCTTTGCAACTGCCCCAGGTCTACCAGGAACATCTTTACAACCCACACAAAGAAGCATGACAGCAAACATTGTCAAAGAAGTGCAAAGTAAACGAGGAGTCATCGTGAGGAATCCTCACTGTCGGTATTCTCCGCGTCATGTCTTCTCTCATTCAGATCGCTGTGAAGGCCGGCTCGAACGGAAAATGGAAGTGCTCTGAACTGCGGAGTGCGCACCTTTGCCTGAAGATTAACGACGAACCCACAGACCAATCCAAACGCCACCTGCGAGACCACAAACCAGAACCAGTCGATGCGTTGGTTCAGGATTGGGCTCACGATGCCAATAGCTGAGTGAAGAATACCTGTGAACAGTAACGGTGCCATGAAGCCGGCAGTCACGATTGGATACTTTGGAAACATAGGCAACATCGCCCCATACAATAAACCCACCAGGAGCGACGTAAGTCCATGGATCACAATGGCGGCTAATAGCCCCTGTAAGTGAAATTGACTCAAAAATGCGTCGCTCGCTCCCGCCCAACTGACAAAGCCGCCCGCCGCTAACAGGTTAGCCGCGTACCAGACACTGTGATACTTCAACACACTGAAGATCGCCGCCGGAACTGCCATCGCAATCCCTCCGGCAATTCCGCCTTTGATACCCGTAACAATGCGGAATGTCTCAACTGGAATAATTTTGCGCGAAGTAGCGTCGCTTGGCAGCCGCTCCGCCAGCGTCCGTGTGCTGACAACTCGAATCTCTTCCCCCGTTACCGGTACGGCTTCATGAGACTCATGCGGCAGAACTTGTCGGAACCATCCGACGATTCCGGCGAGCGCAACCACCCCCCCGAGAATGCTGATGACACCGCTCGTCACCATGCCTGTAAGGACCAGCGCGATACCAAGGGCTAGCACCATCGGCCATGCCGTCGGCGACGGAAGCTGGATTTCGCCCTCGTTCTGTGAATGATGGACCTGCAACGCGCCTCCTCGCTGGCTCATCTGCCCAGCACGTAAACAACCAGGAATACAATCACCCAAACCCCATCAACGAAATGCCAATAAAGAGAGAGCACCTCTAACTTTTCACTGTGTTCAGCCGTCATCTCACCGCGCACCGAGAACAGTAACGCCAGCGTAAGCAGAATCAGTCCCACAACCACATGCGTTGCGTGTAGCCCTACAAGCGAGTAGAACGTCGTCCCAAATAGGTTTGTCCGGATGGTTAGCCCATGGTTGTAAATCAGGTCATACCACTCATGCGCAGTTCCGGCGATGAATATGCCGCCCAATAGCACCGTCGCAGCCAGCCAGAGCGAGCACAGACTGCGCTTGCTCTTCCGCAACGCTGAAACGGCCGCGTGGACAGTCAGGCTACTTGAAAGCAAACAAATCGTAGTAAAGATAGGTAGCGTGAGGACATCTTTGGGCGTTGGTCCGCTCAGACTCTTACCAATGTAATAGATATATGCGACGACGAAAATAATGAAGATTGCCGCCTCGGCTACGATGAGGCAAGCCATTCCCACCACTCCACGGGACGGTAGGTTCCAGGTTTCTCGCGACACAACTGGCGCTGTTGCAGCTTCGCTCACACGCTCTCCTTGAAATCTTTGTTCGCGCGTGACTGATCCATCTCATAGTTGCTGTCGGGATCTTCAGGGTGCTTTAGATCCCACAACGGGCGTCGACTTTCGACTGTGGGGATTGTCGCGAAGTTGTAGGATGGCGGTGGCGATGCCGTCGACCACTCCAAGGTCCATGCGTCCCAAGGATCCGCGCCTGCAATCGGTCCTTTGAAGTACGACCACACCATATTAACCACAAACATCACGGTTGCGATGGCCTGCAGAAATGCGCCGCTCGAAATGATCAGGTTCCAAATCATCCAGCCTCGATCTGCCTCATACGTGTAAATCCGACGGGGCATTCCGAGAAAACCGGGGATGTGCATGAAATCGAACGTAAGGTGAAAACCGATTAGAAACAGCCAGAACTGCCACTTCCCAAGCCTCTCACTTAGCATCCGGCCAGTCATTTTCGGATACCAATAAAAGAATGCCGAGAAGAGCATGAATAAAATTGCTCCAACTAAAACATAGTGGAAGTGGGCCACCACAAAGTAGGAGTTACCCAACTGCCAATCGAGAGGCGCAACCGACAACATAATGCCGGTCAAACCAGCGATGAGGAACTGAAAAAGAAATCCAATAGCAAACATCATCGCTACAGTGAATTGGATCTTCCCTCCCCAAAGTGTCGCGAGCCAGTTGAATATCTTGATGCCGGTAGGCACGGCAATCACCATCGTTGCAAGAGTGAAAAAGGTGTTCTCGCCCGCACCCAATCCCACCGTAAACATATGGTGGGCCCAAACTCCGAGGCTGATAAATCCAATTCCCACGGAGGCAGCGACCATTGCTGGATATCCGAAGATGGCTTTTCGGGAGAACACAGGAATAATCTCATTCGCGAACGCGAAGGCCGGCAAAATCAGGATGTATACCTCTGGATGTCCGAATATCCAGAAAAAGTGCATCCACAAAACGGCAGACCCACCGGCCTGAGTATCGAAGAAATGTGACCCTGCATACCGATCGAGCAACAACATGATCTGAGCAGCGGTCAATGGTCCAATCGCTACGAAGGACAGCCCCGAAGTCACGAGGTAGAGCCATGCAAGTAGTGGAAGCCGGCTCATCTTCATTCCAGGACAACGCATGGAGATGATCGTGGCAACGATGTTGAGTGCGGTTCCAATGGTGCCGATACCTGTCAGCAACAGCGCAAGCGTCCAGTAATCTGTGCTGTGTCCTGGAGAAAACACACGCGCTGTGAGCGGCGCATAGGCAAACCACCCTACATCCGGCGCACTCCCCGCTCCATAAAGCCCACTGCCCCCAATGTAGCTGTAATAGAGGAGAAATCCCCCAAAGGCTGATATCCAGAAGCTAAACGCATTCAGTCGCGGAAATGCCATATCCCGCGCGCCAATCATGAGCGGAATCAAGTAATTTCCGAATCCGAATAGGATGGGCATTCCGACGAAGAACACCATCGTTGTTCCATGCATCGTGAATAGCCCGTTAAACACCTCGGGAGAGACAAAGTGGTTGTTTGGGACAGCTAACTGGATCCTCATCAGCAACGCTTCGAAGCCCGCTACCACCAGAAAGAAGAGTGCATAGCCGATGTACATCAGGCCGATCTTCTTATGGTCAACCGTGGTCACCCAACTATGAAGGACCTCCAGCCACAGCCGGCGCGGCGCACCCGATTGCTGGTCATGCACCTCGCTTACTGGAATTTGAGTAGCCATCGCGTTCCTTCCTCAGTCTCTTACTTGAGCGTATCCAGATACGCGGTAACGGCATCAAGATCATGTTGGTCCAGATGCATCGGAGGCATAAGCGCTCCGGGTTTAAAATTCGCAGGGTTATCAATAAATTCGCGAAGATTTGCGGGAGTATTGAGCACGGAGCCCGATGCAATGGTGTCTCTGCTCGCGACATGAGTAAGGTCGGGCCCGAATCTGCCAGTAGCAACCGTACCGCGTATCGTATGGCAACTAATACATGCGTTATGCATAAACACGCCCCGTCCCTCCGCGACAGCCGGGTCCTGCACCGCTGGCTCTTGCTGATGGGCGACCCAGGCCGCAAATTGCTGGGGTGAGTCGGCATATACACGAATCAGCATCTTGGCGTGCTGAACACCGCAAAACTGAGCGCATTGTCCGAGGTACAAACCTTTCGTTCGCGGATCAATCCACATGGTGTTGACCTTGTTAGGAATGACGTCCATCTTGCCCGCAAGTTCTGGGACCCAGAAACTATGGTCTGTATCGGCCGATGACATCGTCAGATAGGTGGGCTGCGGATGCTTTGGATCGCTTACCGGTACGTGCAACTCATTTGCAGTAACAATACCCAGCTTTGGATAACGGTATTCCCACCAATATTGATGACCAATCACCGTCACATCCAAAGCATTCGATGGGCGCGGTGCGTGCTCGGTGGTGTAAATAACTCTTGTGGTGGCCAGAAAGAGCATGACAACAATCAAAATCGGAATAACCGTCCACGACAACTCGATTTGGTTGCTCCCATAAATCTGAGGCGGTTCTTGCTCTGCTGCTTCCTTCGACCCGCGCGCGCGATAACGTACAAGAACATAAACCAGAATTCCCGCGACGACGAGAAAAATGGCCGTGGTGATTCCGAAGACCAACATGGACAGACTGAAGACTGAATCTGCCGGGGTACCCGCAGGAGCGAAGATGTTGGTGGGATCGGCTCCAAGACCTGACAACCAAATGGCGGCGATTCCACTCCACGCTGCACGTACGAACATTCGTCTCCCAAAAAACGCCTGACTCGGTAAAGAGCCTTCGTTCTAGGTGTCATGGAACTGAAAACCGCTTGGTACACAACCTGCGGAGGCATCGAGGCCATCGGATCCGTTTCTGCTTATAGTTTATACACTGTTTTGAATATCCTCGAGCGGGCTCAGGCCCACCCGATTAATGCCTGACTTTGCTAACATACTGCTGAATCAGAAGCTGTACCGCTAGGGACAAAATTTGCTTTTAGATAGATAAATTTGGTCGCCAAGTTGGGCCGACTCGCTACGTCAATCCGTGATCCAGGCCCTCAAGCTTCACACCCTCCGTGCGGCTTTGTGGAAAAAGCCAACGCTGGCAAATTGAGTTGGGTGCCGGCTTCCTCGCACGAATGTAGCAAGATGACAGTCGATGATGGGTTCGGCCAACTCAAAAGCATTGAGCGGAGCGCTTGTATCCTTACATCACGTTGATAAGGTAGAATGAATCTGTTGGGGACGTAGCTCAGTTGGTTAGAGCGCTGCCTTCTAACCGGGACGATCAAAACAAAGCACTTAGTTCATTGGTGTCCAGTTTGGTGTCCATTCTGCTACTCTCTATCGAAGCGGAGAGCATGCTTTATGCCCACTTCGAAGACCCGCGGTTCCCTTCTCAATGCACCCGAATATGCGGATCGGGTGAACCTCATCAAGAAAATCAAAGTGGCTGGAAGCTGGCGCTTCGCCTCGGTTGTTCCTGAGCCCAACGGTCGGCTCAAGGACAAGGTGCGTGTCAACGGCACCGTTGAAGTCCACACCGAAGGCGCGTACTACATCGAGTGGCGCGAACGCGGAAAGCGATGCCGCGTTTCCGTCCCCCGCGAGGACGCCGTGGACGAAGCCCGCAAGAAGGCTGTCGAGCTTCAGGCGATCCGGGACGGTCTGATTGCCTCTCCCGAGCCGGTTGTTGAGGAGGTCGTCGCACAGACTCCCATCGGCGACGCCATCGACGCCTACCTGCGCTACGTGAAGATGCAGCGCAAGAGCCGCACCTTTATCACCTACCGATACACCCTCGATGTCCTGCTCCGGGCTTCCTACAAGAAGAAATACGTCGAAGACGCAATGCGCCAGGATGCCATCGACTTCATGACCTACTGCTATGAGCAAGGTCTAGGGCCGCGCACCGTCTACGACAAGGTCGTTACCGTACTTCAACTCTTCAAGAAGCATGGCCGCTCGGGTCTGATGGAAAAGGGTGACTGGCCCAAGTACGTCGATACCATCCGGCCGATCTACGAGCCCGAAGAACTCAACGCCATGTTTAGTGTCGCAACCGAAGACGAGTCGGACTTGCTCAAGTTCATCCTCGGTTCTGGCTTGCGCGACCAGGAACATCGGACGGTCGAATACGTGGATCTCGACTTCCGCCATGACCTCGCCCGAGTCACCGCAAAGCCGAAGTGGAACTTCACACCGAAGAACTGGGAAGAACGAGTCGTGCCCCTTCCCCACGGATTGATGGAGCGCATGAAGCGACGCATGGAACGAAAGAAGGCCCGCCCCCATGATCTTGTCTTCGGCAACACCAAAGGCAGGCCCGATAGTGAACTAGACATGGTGGTGAAGCGTGTTGCCCAGCGCGCCGGCCTCAACTGCGGCCACTGCGTCACCGAACATGGCAACAAGTGTGCCGTAGGCCCTCACTGCCAGAACTTCTTCCTCCACAAGTTCCGCCACACCTTCGCGACCAATCATCTTCGAGATGGCGTTGACATCCGCACTGTGCAGGCTTGGATGGGCCACCGCGATATCAAATCAACGATGGTCTACCTCAAAGGCATCCGATCGAAGGATGCAGCCCACAAGGTGAACAGTGGAGAGCTTGCGGGTCTGGTTGCCTAATACTGTCGAACCAAATCAAAGGCCTGTTCCTTGTTAGCACCGGCTTGCAGCATTATTGCCGAGTGATCAATCGAAAATGTCGCTAAGCAATGAATGCCGGATCTCGGATGACGACAAGAGCGTCTATAGCTACCGATCCGGCAAACATGATGGGCTTACGTCGGTTCCGTCGGCCGAATCACCGGGCACCTATTTTGGCTTGTGATCAGCGTAAACAGCCATCTTCCATCGAATGGAACCTTGAGCTGTGGTGTGCTGATGATGATTTTGAGGCGGGAAGGGTCTATTTTCTTCCGATACGATTTCTCTACCACATCCCATACATCGGTAGATGGCCGAAAACGGAGTCACACTTCCGGGCTGGTGGACCGAATCGAACTGTGAATCGGCCGACTGAATTAAGAACGCCGAGTTCTTGTAGAGTGCCATGATACCTCCGTACGATATGCCCTACCTTTTCCGACTACGAAGGTACTCGGAGAGAGAGTTGCAGCCGGTCTGATCGAGGAGCGTACCTAGATGTGCGTCACCGCGCAACCCGTCGCCGAAGCTCTCCCCATATTTCTCGCGCAAGGTATCTACTCGAGTATTGCCGTTCTTCGCCCGCGTTTGCCCGTCTCCATCACGAGACCGACCATCAAGCCATGGTTGCTTTGCCATATCGAAGCTCCTTCTAGACATAAGACAGCCGACCCATCCACCTAGCGATGATCGTCGACCAGAGTCACGGTTGCCTTGGTCGGAACTTCGAACTTGGGACCCTCGACCAAAAATCTAAAATCAGCATTGGTGGTCAACGTATTATTGGTCCAGGAAGCTCCCGGCAAGAATAGCCAAACAACCTTGATGTGCCACTCGCCAGGAACCGCCCTCTCGGGCAATTTTGTCTTCAGAATGAACTCGGTCCGCTCTTTGTTCGCGGGCTCTCCGGATTGGACCGCGATCTCCTGATCGACGCCGACAGGCGACAGGCGAACATCGAATCGAGCTCCTTCCGGAAGAGCTTCGTTCAGCTTCATTCTAAAAACGAGGTCACTACCACCGCGAAGGTGATCGCCGGCCGCCTCCAACTGCGTGGTAGCGGCTGCTTGGGATTGTCCGAAGGTCATCATGGGTGTGCCACAGACGAGAAGCAGCCCTAGAATTGTTTTGAGTGAATTGATCGACCGAAAAGCGCGTAGAGTGGTGGCCATGAGTCCCCTTTCCTGTTTCGTCGCGCGAGTTACGTTTCGGCGATGTACGATCACATTAACGGAAGTTGTTTCTTAAAGCAAGTCTTGTTTTATAAAAGGAGATACTAAATGGCCCCCCGCCCCCTAGAAACCCTAGGAGTTCTAGTTCGAGAGAAGCGGAAGTCAAGAAAGCTCCGCGAAGTCGCGGCCGAGATCGGTATCAGCGCAGCAACTCTATTACGTGTGGAGGGAGGCAAGATACCCGACGTAGCAACCTTTGGAAAGCTATGCAATTGGCTACGCATCGATCCCGGATGCTTCCTTGGGTTTGAAGACCACAAACCGAAGACAAGGAGCACTGACGCGCCTGCAGATCATCTAACTCACGTCTCAACACATATGAAGGTAGACGCCACCAGTCATCAAATGACCTTGCAGGCACTAGCTCAGATGATCGTCTTGGCTAGAAACACGCAGTTTGAATGAGGTAGTCTGTGTCGCGTCTTGAACGTGGTTTCAAATCCTGGGCAGAGAAGTTCGCTGATGGCCTCCGCAGAGAATTAGGAGTTGAAATCGACGAGCCCTTATGTCTTGAGCGAATTGCCTCTTTCTTCGGAGCGAAATTGTTGACTCCGCAAGAGATTCACGGCATGACTGAATTGCACCTGAGGCAGCTGTTGAACGTCGATCCATCAGGTTGGTCGGCTGTCACTGTGTGCATTGGTCAGCGATCCGTCATTATCCACAACCCCAAACATTCCAAGGGAAGGCAGGCGAGCAACATTGCGCACGAAATCGCGCACCTTATCTTGGAACATGAACCCACTAGACTCGTCATGTCACCTGACGGCGCCTTGGTCATGCGAAGCTTCGATGAAAAGCAAGAGGAAGAAGCAAACTGGCTAGCTTGGTGCTTGTTGCTGCCACGCGCAGCGATCATCGCCGCATTAAAGAAAAGAGCCACCGTTGAGCAGATTGCCCTCCAGTTCGGCGTCAGCGAGCCTCTCGTTAATTTTCGCGTCCAAAAAACGGGGGCCCGGGTTCAGATCAAGAGATCTCCGATCACTTAGGTAAGCGAGGAAACTCTATGATGCGGGTCACATTCGATACAAATATCTGGAACCGAATGGTCTTCCCAGATCGGTACGTGAACCGCCCAAACTACCCTTCATTGGTCAAGATCAAAGACGCCATTCGGAGCGGGCGGGTGCGCGGCTTCATTAGCGAGGATTTGGAACGGTTGAATCCATAAAGAAACAGGACCGAGCACTGTTTCACGTCCAAAATGTGCCAAACGTGAAAGTGACGAACAAGTCCGTCGGCCCAGGTCTTCACTGTTTAACTATCGAGATCGAGGCAAAGCACAGTTTGCACCCGGGCATAACCGCGGAGTTCGAGGAAGAACTCAATGAAGCCCTAGCGATTGGGATGAAGTTGCTCACAACGCCCTACATGGCGTTGACGGTGCCTGATGGTCTCCGCAACAATCCGGGCATCTATGCCGAAGAGGTCTTCGCGACTTCTGATTACAACGAACGATTTGGCGAAATCGTTCGCACCATCGTTGATCGTGGTGTCGGAGAGGGAGCTCTCCCAGCTCTCGCTAGAGAATTCACTGAACGTCTGGACGGTCCGCGTCCTGATTGGATGTCGGATCGCGACCTCATCTATCGTGTCTATGTGTACGCGTCCAGATCCGGGCTCAACAAGGAGAAGAGACAGGTCGAGAAGGCATTTGCAGAGTCGGCCGATGGCGATTTGGTGGCTGCACATATCGCGTTTGGCAACGAGTACCTGTGCACGGACGATCGAGGCATCTCCGCAGCTTCTGCTTCAATCTTCGATGCGAATAATCGTTCATGGCTCAAAGCACACTACGGAGTCAAGATAGTGAGTGCTCAGGAGCTCGCTGACCTCCTGTAACCTTACGTTTCGAGCGCCGATTCTATGCCAAACATTCAAACGAGAGACGCGATACGAGTCTTGGGTCTCATCGCACAAGCGGTCGCCAATGGCGAGTTGCTGACGTATTGGAAAGCCGCTATCGCGATGGATAGAATGCCACCGCAGAATCATGTTAAGACTGTGGCGCAGATGTGTGACCTCCTTGATGCGGCTGCGTGCTTAGCCGGCACTCCATTGCTTGCTTTAGTCGCGGTTCGCGAGAAGTCAGGGAAGATCAATCCGAAGGCGTGGAAGGAAGAGTATGGGCCTCGTCGTGACGCCATCATTGCGCGATCCCAGGGGTACAAGTTCGGCAAGAAAGACTTCATTGCGATTCGCTCGGCAATCGACGATTTGGGTGGCAGAGGCAACGTCAAGTCTTGGGAACATCTGCGAGATATTTACCCTGGCGATCTTCTCTTTCGGCGGCTCGTCGGCGAGTACATAATTCCCGAGTCAGACGCGATCAACGACCTGGGCACAGACGCCCCGGTCCGTGAACTCTCGCAATCGTGGAGCTATCCGCGCGATCCCAAGGTTCGCGATGCAGTGCTTTCACGCACCAAGGGACGCTGCGAGTTTTGTGGCGCAGAGGGATTCTTGAAACCGGATGGATCGCGCTACGTGGAAACACACCACATCATTGCTCTCGCTGCCGAAGGTGCCGACCGGGCGACTAACGTTATCGGCCTGTGTCCCAATGACCATAAGGAGGCCCATTTCGGAGAACAGCGAGCTGTACTTGAAGAGCAGATGATTGCAAAACTTGCCGCCATCATCGCCGCTTAGTGCGTTGGATCGGGTGCGGGGTCGGATAATCCGTTTGCAAGCGGGAATGGACGACACGCACGCCTTATGGCCGACGTTCTTGCCAGACTACAAGGCCGACCCGACTTCACCTGGGGCGGCGCTAACATTGTGACTCAAGGTGACATTCGCCGAGGCTACATCGAAGCACTGAGAGCAGCCGATAGGAAAGACATTGGGCCACTGCTTGCCTTCGCTAGATCGTAATCTTGCCCACGCCAGCAAACAATTCAAGCGCTCTGCTGCCAATGTTTCCCCTGGGCGCGGGCTTGCATGGGAGGTTTTCGCGCGGCTCCAACCTCCGTCCCGTATTTGAGGCGCAGCCAGTTTGCGACTTCTTGGGGATCGAAGCGAACCGAACCGCCTACGTGGAAGCTCGGCAGCTTTCCACGAGCGGCCATGCGGTAGACGTGCTTGTCATCAACGCCGAGAAGTTCGCAAAGTTCTGAAACCTTCATAGCTCCAGATCGGGATTCCAGTTTTTCAATGAGATTCACTTAGGCCCCCTAACGAACGACATTGTCCTTAACCTCCTAAATTGCGTGCGTCCTGTCCAATACTTCCTCTGGATAGCTCCATCTGTTTTGGTAATAGGGTTTTCGCCAAGGTGATAGTTGACGAATTTGATTCTCCTGATACACAATTTTTCCACAGGCATGATGGAGCGTTCTCTTCGTTATGCCGAGCAGGTCGACCGCCTCGAAGAGCTTCGGAGGTCCACGTGAACGATTGTGAGTACCTGGATTTTCGTCTTCTGAAGTACATCGTAGCCATTGCCGAAGCGGGCACGTTCACCGCCGCTGCGGCGCGACTCAATCTCTCCCAATCCGCCCTGAGCACGCAAATTCGGCTCCTCGAAGAGTACCTTGGCGTCAAGCTTTTTGCCCGTGAACGAGGGACTACCCTGACGGCTGAAGGAAAGGTACTGCTTCGTTACGGTCGCGAGGGTTTACGGACGCGGCGTCATATCGTCGAGACGATCCAGGCAATTCACGCTGGCAGGATGAAGCCACTGAAGCTTGCGTTCACACCCTTCGTCTTGAACTCTCTATTGAAGGCCGTTTCCGACCTATACAAAGATCTAATCCCCGACGGCGATATCATCCCAGAGTCGTATGACACGCAAGAGGTTGTCGCGTCGCTTCGCAACGGCGAATGCGACGTGGCAATCGTCACCCTCCCAATCAATTCTGAAGCATTGAATGTCACGGTTCTCGAACGCCATCGGCTTGTCCTGTGCATGAGAGTCGACGATCCTCTCGCCGCCGAACCAGAAGTTCCCATTGCGGCTCTTGACGAAAAGTTGTGTATCTTCACCTATCAAAAGCATCATCCTATGGCTTATGAGCGGCTCATGCAGATGTTGCGTGAACTTGGAGTGAAGCCACGTCCGTGCAAACCAACGATGAATATTGACCATCTCCAATGGATGGTCAAAGAGGGAGGGTGTTACTCGCTCATTCGAGCTGGCCGTCCTCTGGCGCACGGCCTCACTACAAGACCAATCGCAGAGGCCGACTGGACCATAGACACCGCGATTGCTTGCACGAAAGAACACGGAAATCCCGCACTGGCTTTGCTAGTCGAAGAGCTGGAAAGACGATACAACATCAAACCTCATTTCGCCGATAAGAAGCCCACCGTCTCTGTAGGCGTACAAGCGGTTACTCGCTCCCGCAAAGATGACAGGAGTGAGGTCCAAATCCCGCTCTTCAGTACCGGGACCGCAAGCTAAAGCGAGTCCATCTGCTATACAGATAGCCCCATTACAAACATGTATTGGACGGCTCGGAATCCCCGGCCATAAGCTCCGGCATATTCCCGACTGAGACCAGTCGGAGGAGGTGCCGATGTCTTGCCATAGCCGTGTCGATGATTCCCAACTCACCACGTTCACCCTACGGTGGTCTGGTCTTCTCCACAAAAAACTCTCACGCCTGCTTCACATAATGACGCCGACGTTGGTTGCACTCGCCTTTGCCGGCATCAGCAGTGGCGTCGCCCACGCTCAGGGAACCATGGACTTTTCCGGGGCGCAAACGCTGATGTCAACCTTCAAAACTTTCGCCATGTACGCTGGGGCTGTGATCTGCCTTGGCGGGCTCATCTTCGCGGGAATTCGCATGATGAGTGGGCGATTTCAGGATGCCATTCCGGGCCTCTTCGGTGCGCTGTTTGGCGCCGGAGTGCTGGGATGGGGCGCGGGCTGGATTGGCAGTTTAACCGGCCAGTCCATGTGAGGTACGCCCATGACCAAGCGGGGAGAGCCGTTACCAATCAACCAAGCGCTGAATCGACCGAGAGCCAAGCTTGGTCTCGATCTTACAGCATGGATGGCGATCGTCTTCGTCTGCGTAACGGTTTTCCTCGTTGGGTTTCGCCTCTTGGCGATGATGGCCTTCCCCACGCTTGCCGTGGGCGCGTGGCTCATCGTTCGTAAACACCCAAAGATGTTTCAGCTCTGGGGTTTAAGCCTCAGCCAGAAGTCCTACTATGACCCGCGCAAATACTAAGCAAGCGAAATTCGTTCCGTGGTTCGCCAAGGCCGGAGCCGCGTGCAGCATCGTTCCGATTGCACGCTTCATCGGCCCAAATATCTTTGTCCTCAAGGGCGGTGGCTACGGATGCCTCTTCGCGCTCACCGGGATGGATGAAGAGGGATTGACCGACCAGGAGCTTGATTCCAAAATGCGGTCGGTAGAAGGCGCATTGCGTGGACTCCCTGAAGGTTCCTGCCTGTATGAATACGCCCGCGTCAGGTCGGGATATGAGCTGCCCCGACAGAAGGAGTACAGCAATCCCGTCACACAGGTCTTCGTCGATGACCGGCTGGCGTTCCTTGAGAAGACGGCAGGCTTCCGTCGCATCGACCTTCACTGGTGCCTCACGCTCGAACCGTCGAAGCTAAAGGCATTTGACCGTAGGCCGCAGGAAAATGCCGCCGACACCTCGCGGATGCTCGCAGAGCTGCAGAAGTCGGCAATGATTCTTGACGGTCACCTCGGCAGTCTATTGGGACTGCGAATACTCGACAAACAAGCCTCATTCCAGTTCTTCTCGTATCTGTTCAACCTTGAGGAGTGGGCCACGCAAAGCCAACTCCGCGACGATAGCGGCGTAGACCGGCAGATCGTCAGCAATCCCGTTGCATGGCACAACGATCATCTCCGCGTAGGCAAACGTTACGTGCAGATGTTTTCGCTCAAAACAACGCCGGAGACGTCCAGGCCCTGCCTCTTCTCCGAACTGCTGACGCTCGACTGCGACAGCATCCTTTGCTCGACCTGGCGGCCCAAGTCCAGCGCCGCGGCCCGCGGCGAGATCGACCAGCAGGAGAAGTTCATCTCCTTCTTCAAGGTTGGGGTACTGACGCGTGTGATGAGTGGGCACGATACCGCCTCACTTGAAACCGGAGCAGGTGCGAAGGCCGCCAACAGCAGCGTCGATGACCTCAGCCTGGTTATCCGCGAACTGGATAAGAAGGCACAGGGGGAATATTCGTTGCGGCTGCTATTGGCCGCGAACAGCGCCGAGCAGTTGCGCGACACCGCGCCAGCCGTTCACCGGATCTTCGTCGATGCACGGGCGCAGGTGATCGAGGAGACGCTGGGCAATCTCTGTGCTTTCTACGCGATGTTCCCTGGCAATGGGAAGTTCAATGTCTTCCCGATGTGGCTGTCCGAAGAACACCACGCACGGCTCTCTTCCGTGTTCGCACCACACATCGGCCATCCGCACTCCGAAGACCTGGACTCCGAGTACCTGAATGTCTTCGAGACACGCACCCGTACACCATTCTTCCAGGACGTGTACGTGGATGGTGTGCGCGTCATGCTCATTATCGGGCCAACCGGCAGCGGGAAAAGCGTGATCGGCAATGCGACCGTCGCGCTTGAGCAAAAGTATGGCGGCTTCACCTACATCTTCGATATCGGCGGCAGCTATGAGAGCGTGGTCGAGCTGTATGGCGGTCGCGTGGATCGCATCGGCAGAGATGGCCCCCGCGTTGCGTTGTTCGCGTTGGAGCCGACCGAAAGCAACATCAAGTTTCTGTACAGCTTCATCAAGCTGCTGTTGACCAATGGCGGCGCGGAGCTGGAGCCGGAAGACGATGATGTGATCCACAAAGCAGTGCAGGACATCTACCTGCTCGACCCCGAGAACCGCCGCCTATCGAATCTCTTTCTGCCCAAAAAGCTCGATAGGTACCTCTCGAAATGGGTTGGGAAAGGTGTCTACAGCGCGATCTTCGACAACATCGAAGACAGCCTCTCGCTGTCTCGGTTGCAGTGCTTCGACTTCCAGGGCGTAAATAATCAGCAGTATGCCGACATGATTGAGCCGCTCATGGTGTGGCTGCTCCGCCGCATCAACGAGCTGCTCTATGATCCAGCGAATCTGGGCGTTCCGAAGCACATTTTGATTGAAGAGATCTTCTCTTCGATGAAGAACCGCCAGTTGCTCGAAGGCGCACTCGCGTCCATCAAGACCGTCCGCAAGAACCTGGGCGGCGTCACCATGATTGGACAGTCTGCAGAAGACTTGGGAGCGAACGCCGACAGCATCGTGAACTCGTGCACGTCGTTCCTGTTCCTGAAGGATGCCACCTTCAACCGGAAGCGGTATGCGGAGCTATTCAAGATGACCGAACAGCAGCTCGCTCTCTTCGAGAGCTTGCAGGACCGCGAGGCGCTGTACATGCGCCGCGATGGGCTCACCAAAGTCGTTCGCTTCAATCTCGACAGCCGCAGTTACGCCACGTTCTCCACCAAACCCAAGGACCGGGTACGCCGGTCGAAGCTGATCGCCAAGTACGGACTCTCCGAGGGCATCACGCGGTTTGCCCAGGGTGAGTCTGCCTAAAGGAAAGGACCACAGCCATGAAACCACTCATCCCGATTGTCGTGACCCTTGGACTCACGTTCGCAGCCGCATCCGCGACGCACGCAGAACCGGAAGCCAAACACATGGAACCGAACGCGCCGCGCACCGTGGTGGTATCCGAGACAACCACTCCTCCTGTTGTTCGCGCCGCTCTGCTGCAGTCGACGCTGATTGTGCTTCCAGAACAGGAAAAAGTTGCGAACGTCTTCGCCGGAGATACGGTCGATTGGGTCTTTGACGGCGGCCACGTCGCCAGTCGGTTCGTCAGTATCAAGCCGAAGGTGCCCAACAGCACGACCGACATTCACATCGTCTCCGACCACGGCAACGAGTACACGCTGCAGCTTCAGGAAGTCTCCGGTGACGGAAACCCACACTTTGACTCTAAGGTCTTCATCTCGCCTGGCGATAAGGCAGCCAAAGAGAGACTGCTTGAACTACCTGTGTTCGTCCCCGCCTCTGAACTGGATCAGGCCAAGCAGCAGATCGCGGAGGCCAAGGCAGCTGAGGCTGCCACGCTCAAAGCTGAGCAGACCAAAGAGGAAGCCTACCGCAGCCAGTATCCCGGCACCTTGCATTTTGACTACACCTGGGACAAGTCGAAGGGTAAAGAGCTCGGCTTGCAGGAGATATGGCACGACGACAGGTTCACCTATCTGCGCGGCCAGTTTCAGGAGACGCCCGCTCTGTATGAGGTGAAGGACAAAAAGCCGTCGCTCATCAACTTCGATTTCAATAACGGCCTCTACACCGTGCCCAAAGAGCTGGACAACGGCTATCTCGCCATTGGGAAGCAGAAGGTGGAGTTTCACCGCACCGAGGAAAGCAGGTAGCCATGCCGGAGCCAAACGAGAACCTGCCCGCCACCGTTCCGGAGCAGCCGGAGGCTAAGCCGCCGTTGCGGAAGAGTATGCCGGTCGTCATCGCCCTGGTGGTCATCATTGGACTGATGGGCATTGCCAACCTCTCCAGTTTGTTGAGCGGCAACCGGAAGAGCGCCTCGGCCAGCACGATGCCCATGAGTCCAGCAGCGCCGAATGCCCAGCAGGTCAACAGCTTCGAGTCTCAGCAAGAGCAGCAGGCAACGCGAGACGCGCAGGAACGACAGCATCAGCAGGAGCTGGCAACAGCCATGCAGCATCTTGAGGCGACGCAGGGAGTTCCCGGACCGGAGGCTGCAGGAGCGCCGCCGATGACCGCCGCACAGCGCAACGAGATCTATGGCGACAGCCCGAATGCGCCTGCAAAGACGTCCGAAATCTCACAGGCTCGTGCGGAAGCGAAGCAGAAGGAGCTTGCCAAAGAGAAGCAGCAGCACGACGCCATCGACAGCGATACCGTGGCGATCGACTTTGAGCATACGAATCCCGCTACTCCCGCCCGGGTGACGGCGGAGGCCGCGGGAGGAACGGCTGCTACCGCAGCCGGCGGCGCGGTTTCTGCAACTTCGGGCGTCGTGCAGCCGGTTTCTGTGCAACCTGCCAAACCCGATGGCAAAACCGATCCCATGGCTCCATACAGCTTCGACGCATACCAGGGGCGTCTATATCGCGTCTTCGAGGGGACAGTCCTTGAGGGTGTGGTAACCAACCATATCGATGGCGGCTTCAGTGGGCCCATCATGGTTGACCTGACGACCGACCTCTATTCGCACGATCACCAGCAGCTCTTATTACCGCAGGGTACGAGGCTCATTGGCGACGTGCAGAGTGTCGGCAACGCACAGCAGCGCAAGATGTTTGTCACCTTCCATCGCGCCATCTGCCCCGATGGGTTCTCGCTGGAATTCGCCAGGTACATCGGTCTGGATCAAATCGGTACCACCGGCCTGGCAACGAAGGTGGATCACGGCTATCTGCAAGCTTTCGCCGCCGCCGCTGCTATCGGAGGACTTGGCGGGCTCGCACAGATCGGCAACAACGGCAGCATCCTTGACCCGTCTACAGAGATTCGCAACGGGATCTCCGAACAGTCCGCCACGGAAGGCGAGCAGGTGTTGAATCACTTTCTCAACCGGCTCCCGATCATCACGTTGAAGGAAGGCTCGCGTGCCCGCGTGTACATCGGCACCGACCTATTGATTCCATCCTACGCAGAACACCGAGTTGACCCCACGCTATGACTAGCTACCACAAACTCGCCGCAGCTATAGCAGCGTTGTTGCTGGCAATCGCTGTCGCCGCGTCCGCGGGAAACCGCAGAGCCATTGCCTGTACATGCCTTGAGCACTTTCAGGCCGGGAATCAAATCAGCCATATCGCGAGCTCTTCCCTGGACAGGCCCGACCCGACCTGCCCGCAGTCCGTGTAGTTCAACCCAACCGCAGGAGGCAATATGAAATTCACTCTCACCCATCGTCGCAAGTGGCTCCTCGGGGCCGGCGCTGTGTTGCTTCTCACGGCAACTCCGAGCTTCGCCCTCTTTGGCATCGGGGATATCGTCTTCGATCCGACCAGCTATGCCAGCCTCGTCTCCCAGCTCACCACGCTACAGACGCAGTACACCATGCTGAAGAACAACGTTACCCACTTCAGCTTTAAGCAGCAGTGGCAGACGACGTTGCACGCTCTGGAAAACGTGAACGTCCCCAATATGTTCGGTGAGACAACGGGCATGAGCGTTGCGCTCAATACCAACTCGCCGTCTGCATCAAGCACCGCCTGGAGAGCTGCCACGGTCACGATGAACGGCAGTGCGCCGTCCTACCTTGCCAGCCAGTCCCTCGGCAGCGCCCGCACCTCGCAGCTTGCCTTGATTGAGACCTCGGATGCCGTCTCCCCCGACTGCCTTACCGCCGTTGGACAGTACCGGGGCGACAGAGCTACGAACGCCACGGCCAACAGCTCACTGCTCTCACAGCAGTTCGACGGCACCGCGAGCACCAACAGTGAGGTCCAGCAGCTCAACCTTCTGAATGCGGCCGAAGCGCAGAAGATGGCCGAGATGCAGTCCCAGGGGGCTTTACAGGCGTGCCTCGCCTCCCAGATGACCGTCGCCAACATGCAACGGCGCAACGCCGCCGTCGAAGACCTCAATACCGCCGTCGTCGTGCAACAGCAGCGTGCGGCCAATGACACCAGCGCCGCCAACGAAAGTAACACTTGGGATACCTACCTCCCATAACGGAGCTTCCAATGCTCAAAGCGATCAACACCAAAATCCTGCTCGCCATCCTGGCGGTACTCACCGCCATCGGCGGCGCGCTGATCTACCAGCGGCACGAGGCGGCGAAAGCCGCCGCTGCCGCCGCCAAAGCCGCGGCCATCCTTCAGCAACAGCAGAAGGATGCCGAAGAACGGAAGGCCGAGGACGAGGCTTTCCGGCGGCGCGTGGAAGCGGACAAGAGGAAGCACAACTCCAGCGCTGCCCACGAAGGTAAGACGTGGCAGACGTACATTCCCTAACCGGCACTGAGGGGAGAGAAACGATATGGTTGCCGTGGTCATACTCGCACAGGCACTACCGAGCGCAAGCTCCGGCGTCGATTGGCTGTACCAGTTCACGAACAACCTCACCAATCTGACGACGCAGAACGGCGGGGCGCTTACCCAGTTTGGTCTGACGGAATTGAGCTGCATCGCTCTCTTCACCCTTATCAGCCTGGTCATCAACTGGAATACCACCAGCATGACCTTTCGTTTTCATGCCCAGCCTGTCCATGCAGGGGATTTAGTCAACTTTCTGCTTCGACTGATCATCTGCTGTCTGCTTGAGAGCTATTGGGTGAATCCATTCCCCGGCGCGAGCTTCGGTATCAACCATTTCTTCTCCTACATCGCGCAGGCGATGGTCGCAGCCTTCGACCAGAACTCGCTGAACAACCTGCTTCAGCTTCTCAAAACGGCTGGCGACAATACCGCGATGCCGTCGCTCATCGCTCCGATACAGATCCTGTGCTATTTCATCGTCCAGGGACTTCTAGGAATAGCGTCCGCAATCCTCTTTGTGATTAATTGCAGCGCGTTCATCCTCTACGGCGTGACCGCTCTATTTGGTCCCGTCTTCATTCCATTGCTCATGACCAGGACCTTTCGCGCCAAGTTCTTTCACTTCCTCGACGTGCTGATCAGCTTTGCCATGATTCGTGCTGTCGCCGCCGCCTTCATCTTCGTCTGGGGCGGCTTCATGAATGCCTTTATCCAACAGACCTTCAATGGAAATTATTCGATTGAGATGTGGCTTGCGAACCTGATTCCGTGCATCATGGTATTCGTCGCCTTCATCGTCAATATGCTCTACATCCCTAGCATGACGCAGGCGATCTTCGGCGGTGCAGCAGGCGCGGCGGAGAGCATGACAAGACTCGCTACGACCGCTGCTTCAACCGTTGCCATGATGGGAGGAGGGTGAGCCTATGTTTGAGTACCTGTTACGCGTGAAAGCCCTGCATCGTCTTGGATTGGGCAAGCCCTTTAGAACTTTGTTCGTTGTGGTCCTGATTGGGGCAATCATCGCAGGCATGATCTATGCCTTCGTCGTGTTCCATGCCATAAGCGAAAGGAGTCAATCTCCCTATGTCCACGCATACAGCAGCCAATGAGCAACAGATATTCACGCCGGAGCAAGCTCTGCTCACGGATCGGATCGGTAATGAGGTCTATGCCTCGCACTATGCGGAACGGAAAGCCTACCGCCTCATCCTCGCCTGTGGAACCGTCCTGCTTTGCAGTTCCATGTGGCTGAATTTCTCACTGGCCCACCGCCCCCTTGTGAATCGCTACATCCGCATCGACGAGATGGGCCGCGCCCAGGCGATCCAGTACAGCGATCTTGACTACACGCCCCGCGAGGGCGAAGTGCGGACCTATCTCACCGATTGGGCCAATTACCGCTATACGATCAGCCGCGACACCATTGCCAGAAAATACCCACTCAACTACTATTTTCTGTCGCAATCGCTCTCCTCGCAGTTGATGCGCGAAGACAACCAGAATCATCTGGTCTCGCAGGTGATGGCCGGACAGATCGAGCAGAGTGATGTGGAGGTGCGAGACGTAACGATTACCTCCATGTCGGTGCAGAAGATTCAGAACGCGAACATCGCCCGTGGCACCGCGTTGGTCGCCATCGATAGACTCTACTCGCCCGACCACTCCCACCAGCCTCGAAGCGAGCATTGGATGCTCAGTGTGACCTACTACCTGAACCCAGCACAAGTCAGCGACCAGGCCAAGATCTTCCCGCAGTTCGAGACCATCAATCCGCTTGGATTGACCATCACCGAATTCCACGAGAACCTCGTATCGGTTGATCCGATTGCGCTCGGCGCAGCTATGCCACGTCCGGCAGCCATTGCACGGCCGGCCGCAGGAGTAATCCAGTGAGCTTCGAGCTGATACTCCCGTTCTTTCCTGAAGAGCTGCGGGCGCTGCTACTCGACCGGTCCATTTCCGACCTGATGATTAATGGCACGACGGGCGTGTTCGCAGATCGTGGCGGCATCGTCGAGCGCATTGCGCTCTCCACGCCGTATACCAGCGATCGCTTGCAGGCCGCGATCGAGCGTATCGCCCGCCTCCTTGGACAAGACCTAACCAGCCAGAATCCCATCCTCAATACCCGCCTGCCGGACGGCTCCCGCGTCGCCGTCGTCGGCGCGCCATCTTCGATCCAGGGCCCGACCTTCACGGTGAGGAAATTCAACCGCTGGTTTTCCTCGGAGGAGTTGATCGCATCGGGCAGCTTGCCCGAGCAGATTCGGGATTACGTCGTGAGGTTCATTGGGGAGCGGAAGAACGGCATCATCAGCGGCGGCACCGGCAGTGGAAAGACGACCCTGATGAAGGCGTTGCTCGACCATGTGCCGATGCAGGAACGGCTCATTGTGATCGAGCAGCCCGCGGAGTTGAAGATAGCGCATCCGAACGCCGTTCGATGGGAGGCGGTCGATGCGATTCCCGGCCAGGTTGCAGTGACTCCCAGCCAGCTTGTTGCCGCCGCATTGCGGCATCGTCCCGACCGCATCATCATGGGCGAGATACGCGACGAGTGCGGCTATGACCTGCTGCAAGCCATGAATACTGGCCACGGTGGAACGCTGTCTACCATCCACGCGAAGAGCGCGTGGGATGCCCTGAACCGGCTGTCGGATCTCGCCCTGAGTGCGAGACCGAATCTGAACCATTCCTTTATCCGTTCGGAGACGGCTGAGGCCATCGACTTTGTGCTGTATTGCGAGCGCGATCATGCGGGCCGACGCCGGGTGCGCGAGCTGATTCGGGTGAAGGGCTACAGCCATGCGGACCAGTCCTTCGAGACCGAGGATATCTATCGCGCTCCCTCTGCGGCAGCGGCGGCATGAGACACGGATGGAACCGGAGTCCTTATGGTGCTTCTTACCCACAATACGGAGCCGAATCTCCCGACCGGAAGGTGTGCGCTTGAGCATGGCGCGGGCCGCCTCAAGACCCTCGGTTTCGAAGCAGACTTGCGGCTCTATGCGGAGCTCTTGGTGGGGACGAGTGAACCGCGTTTGCCGGTACATAGCATCGCCAGGAAGCATACGAAGAGGATTGTTCAGGCGGGTGTCTCCCCTATGTATCCCGCTTTCTGCACGGTCACGGCTTCGGGGTCAAACCGTCGCCCGGCGGCAGGCTCGTTCTTCTGCTTCGGCATCCACCCCACCACGCAACAATCGCGTGCCGGGGACCCCGGACTTACGCCGCCCTGCGGGTTACGGTTTCCATCTGCGACGGACCCTCCGTAAATGCAGAACTTCGGCCTTGGGAGTCGGACCCACTCGCTAGGCTTCGCCAGGTGTGACCCGAGCAGATCGGGAATTTCAAAAACGGAGACACAATCATGTACCTGAACAAAGTAATCCTCATGGGCTTCCTCGGCGGCGATGCAGTCGTTCGCACCGGCAAAAACAACAAGCAGTTCACCACGCTCTCCCTTGCCACCAAGGAGTCCCGCAAGGACAAAGAGACCGGCAAGTACATCGAACGCACCGAGTGGCACAACCTCATCGTCTTCGGCAAGCTGGCCGAGTTCGCAGGCAAGCTCAAGAAGGGCGCTCACATCCAGATCGAGGGCAAGATTCAGCACTCGGAATACAAGGGTGTGAAGACCGACACGATCCGGGTGACTTCCATCCTCAAGCTCGACCGCGCAGAGGCGGCTGCTACCGAGGATGAGTTCGATGAGATCACCGAAGAGGAAGTGGCCGCATAGGCCATTGCCCCCCAGCGTGGAAGCCCGGCACTTCACCGGGCTTCTTTTGCTGCTAATGCCCCGCACGATTCGCACTCGCAAGAGGTGCCGTTATGAATGAAACATCCATCCGCTTTCTCTGCCGTTGCTTCGCTCCCGATGAGACGATTGCGCTCCTGCTGCGCAGGGACAGTCCAGCCGTTCCGACACAACGCGTCGTCACACTGGAGACCGCACTCGCCCCGCGCTATCGCGCCTGGCTCGCGTACGAGAACGGCACCGGAGCCAATGTCTATGTCGCTGCCAATCCACTTCACCCCGGCAGCCGCAAACGGACCAAGGAAAGCATCGTATCCGTTCGCCATCTGTATATAGATATCGACACCGACGGGGACGCGCGGCTCGCTGCGCTCCGGGCATCGGATCTGGTGCCGCCGCCGACCTCAATCCTATCCACGTCGCGCGGCAAATATCAGGTGCTTTGGCGTGTCGAAGGCTTCGACTTTGCGCGTCAGGAACGGATGCTCAAACTACTTGCCGTCGCCTTCGGCGGCGATCTCGCTTGCACCGATTGCAACCGTGTCCTCCGCGTCCCCGGCTTCCTGAATCGGAAGTATGCTCCAGCCCACCATGTCACCGTCGAATATCCCGACGATTCCATCTGGACTCCCGATGACTTTCGACTGGATGCAAGCGCGGTCAATGGGATGGTTTACGGCAATCCTATCGCCTCCCGAAAACCACCATCGAAGCACAGCAATTCGGAGAGTGATTGGGCCTGGGTTTCCCATCAACTTGCACACGGCAAAGACGCGGTCAAGCTGACGCGGGAGCTTGCTTCGCGCCGCTCCGATAAACCCAACCCTGTCTACTACGCGCAACGCACCGTGGACGTCGCTTCGGCTCGCCTTTGGCTCATCGAAGGTATCCGCATCGACGACGTCATTACGATGCTCGAATTCCGTCGTCGCCTCGAGGTTCCCGCTGCACTTTGCTCCACCCGTGCGCGGGAGATTGCAGCCACCGCACAGCGCATGACTACGCGCAGAAAGTCCGCCTGATTTCACACCCAAAGGAGAATGCAATGCCACTACTTGAAGTCACCCAAATCCGTCACCTCAACGCTACCATTCGGCTCACCGATACGACCGCTGCGCAAGTCGATCAATACGCCACGTTCATCCACGCTTCCGCGAACGATGTTGTGGAGCAGGCGCTTGCCTATGTCTTCTCCAAAGACCGCGAGTTTCAGGAGTTTCTGAAGTTGCCGGATGCGCAGCGAATTACGCCGACGTTGCGCGTGCGCAGAGTATCCCCACATGAGGCACCGTACCGGCCCGCAAAGAAGCCTGTTTCCGCAGCGCCATTAGCGCCTCAGACGCCGCCAATTGTGGCCGGATCGAGAGCATGATCCTCCATCAATATCCGCTGTACTACCGAAGCGGTGCTGCGCACCGGGTGTATCTCGACACTCCACCCCTCATTGGGTCGTGCAGGGTGCACCTAGGTGCACCTGTTTAGAAACAGCAACATAGCAAATTCAGGTGCACCTGGGTGCACCTGAGAATTTGAGGTGTTTTATGGCTCTTCTTGATACCGAAACAGGTCCCGTTTCAGAGGCCGACGGCGCGGCCAATCGCGTGTGTCCTGTGACCGTGAAGCTCACACAGGAGGAGCACAACGAGGTCACAGAGCACGCGGAGGGATTAGGCCAGGCCCGCAGTGAGTGGATGCGGGATGTCATCCTCCGCGAGCTGCGGAACTCGCCTATAGATCCACTACTGGAGGAGGTGGTCGGCATACGCCTGCTCCTCATCAACGTCCTGCGTCCTCTCGCGGACGGGCAGCAGATGCCTACCGAGGCATTCGACAAACTGCTCGAACACATCGGTAAGCGCAAGGTGGAGATTGTCCAAACGATGGTCTCCGCCAGGGGGAGATAAGGCGATGGCGAAGACAGTTTGGGGCCGGAAAGAGACGATCATTTGGCCGCACACCCGGCCCATCTATACCTATGCTGCAATCTTCGGCGGGATCACTCTGACGGGTCTGCTGATTTACGGTCAGCTTCGTTTCCTCAGTTCGTCGTTGCGCTGGTATTACGCGCCGGTCTATGCGAGGACCTCCATTTTCGGCTCATTCAGCCGGGCCCATCGCAGCCGGTACCGGATGCTCTTTCTTACCGGACCCGGCAAGAAGCCGAGCCCTGCCATGAATGACGATGTCGTGAAGGGAAAGACTCTGATGCCAGACGGTCGCATCATCCCTCTGGCACTTTCTCCGGCTGCGCGTCAGCATGGCAATGATCTGCTCTTTCGTGGCCCGGTACGCAGCTACGTGGACGCTCGCCTCCATGTCTACTTGAAAGTGGTCATCTATGGCGGGAAAGACCTGTCGGCGATCCTGAAAATTCCCATCCTCGGAGGTGCAGGAGTCTTCCTGGTATTGCTGCCATTCGCCGTGACCAAAGACGTCAAGCGTCAAAAATCTCTGAGGTATGGGCGGCGACTCAAAGGCCCCGAACGGCTCACGCCACAGGAATTCAACCAGACGGTCAAGGGCGACGGCATCGGCTTTAAAACCGATGCCATGAAGGCAATGATCCGTATACCGAGGCGGGCTGAGGCCCAGCACATGCAGATCATTGGAGACACGGGCGCGGGCAAGTCGGCCCTCATGTTCCAGGTGCTTCGTCAGGTCCGCAGCCGGGGAGATTCCGCCATCGTCTACGACCCCGCCCGCGAGTTTGTGAAGCGGTTTTATGACCCGAAGCGCGGCGATGTCATTCTGAATCCCCTGGATAAGCGCTGCCCCTACTGGGGACCCGCCGAGGAGTTGCGGAGCCGCTCGGAAGCGAGGGCCCTGGGCGCCTCCCTCTTCCAGCCGCCACAGGATCGAAAGGGCGAATTCTTCATCGAATCGCCGCAGAAAATCTTTGCCTTTCTGATGGCCTATGGCCCCACCCCTGAAGAGCTGGTGCAGTGGATGTCGAACCCCGACGAGATCGACCGCCGGCTCAAAACCACCGAACACGCCCAGCTGATTGACCCGCAGGCCCCCCAGCAGCGGGCCGGTGTTCTAGGCTCTCTCGGACTCGTCGCAGACAGCCTCCGGCTGCTGCCGAAAAAGGGTGAAGGCAACGGCGAATGGACAGCTACCGAATGGGCAGAGAAACGCCAGGGATGGATCTTCCTTACCTCCCGCGCGGCCGAGCGCGAGGCGCTCCGGCCACTGCAGAGCCTTTGGATTGATTGGCTGGTGTTGCGGTTGCTGAATGAGCCGACGAAGGGGCAAAAGCGTGTCTGGTTTTTGATCGACGAACTGGCCAGCTTACAGAAGTTGCCGCAGCTTCATACGGCGATCACCGAAGGACGCAAGGGGCAGAATCCTGTTGTGCTTGGCTTCCAGGGGAAGGCACAGGTTGAATACCTGTACGGGCACCTGGCCGAAGTGATGTTGTCACAGCCAGCAACCAGCATCTGGCTCACGACAAAAGAGCCAAACGCCGGGGAGTGGGTCAGCAAGTTCATCGGAAAAGTTGAGATCGAACGGCTGCGGGAGACGCACTTCGACGGCACCCGCGCTAGCCGCAACTTCACGATTGAGAGGCAGGTTGAGCCGCTGGTATTAGAGTCTGAAATCTCCGGACTCGCCGACCTGCACGCGTATATGAAGTACCAAAACTATGTAACGTACTTCTCTTTCCCGTACTTCGACATGCCCGAGATCGCCAAGCCGTTTGAGCTAAGGGACCGCCCCGATGACAAGCTGCCTTACGACCCGAAAGACATACGCGGCGGGAGGGCGAAGGAACCTCCCTCGGAACTGAAGCAGGAGCCGGAGGTCTCTGCCCCGTCGCCTCAACCCAATGAACCTGCAGCGGCGCAATCCATTCAACCGGAGCCAACACTGCCCACCGATTCCCATGAGGAGCACGTCGCCGTGCATACAGGATGGAGCCTCTAATGCTAAACATCTCGAAGCCGCTCTCCGCCAGCCAGGCACAGACCTACCACCAGAAAGAATTCACCGCCGCCGAACAAAACTATTGGAAGCAGGGTGACACCATTCAGGGCGAGTGGCACGGCAGGTTGGCGGAAGATTTAGGATTGTCGGGATCCGTAGGAGCCGACCAGTTTGCCCGCCTCTCCGAAGGCCAGCATCCCGAGACCGGCAAGCAATTAGTCGTGCATCGCGCTACCCATGAATACCGCAACGCCGACGGACAATTGGTTTCTCCCGTCGAGCATCGGGCCGGCTGGGATGCGACCTTCTCCGCACCAAAATCCATCTCTCTGACAGCGCTTGTCGGCGGCGATGACCGCGTGCGCGAAGCGCACCGCGAGGCTGTCAATGCCGCCTTGAATGAGTTGGAGCGGTATACGCAGGCCCGCATCGGAGGCAATCACCCTGCCGAAACGACCGGGCAGTTCGTTGCCGCAAAGTTCGAACATGATACCGCCCGGCCCGTCGATGGATACGCCGCACCGCAGCTCCATACGCACGTCGTCATCTTCAACATGACTGAGCGGGAGAACGGGAAGATTCGAGCCTTGCAGCCGCAATCTCTCTTTGAAACTCAACAGTTCGCCACCGCCGTCTATCAATCCCATCTGACATACAAACTGCGCTCCCTCGGTTACGAAATTGAAGCCGGAAAGAGTGGAGCGCCGGACATCAAAGGCTATACGCAGGAGTATTTGGAAGCCTCCAGCCCGCGCCGCCAGCAGATCGAGGAGGCACTGTCGCGCACCGGTTTTTCCGGGCCGGAGGCCGCGCAGATCGCCGCGCACAACACCCGCGACAAAAAGGTGATCCTGTCTCCCGATCAGATCCTGGCAGCGCACCGGCAGATTGCCAATGAGTTTGGCAATCAGGCCGACCGGGTTGTGGCTGAGGCGAGTGAGCGCCGGAAAGAACATGCACAGGAACAACCGGACAATGAGCGCCGCCAGCGGGTGCGTGAGGCCGTCACCTTTGCCCGCGACAAAAGCTTCGAGCGGGAGGCAGTCGTGGACGAACGCGCACTCTTTGTCGACGCTCTGCGCCGGGGCATGGGGGAGACGAGCTACCCGGAGGTCCGCGCCAGCTTCGAGGCACGTGTCGTCTCCGGTGAGTTCAAAGAGATTGCCATTGACGCCCACCATGCTGGGCGCAGATTTACGACGGCAGCGACCATCAATGCCGAGAATGAAATCGTCCAGAAGGTGCAGGATGGGCGGAACCGCGCACCTCAGATCATGCCGATCGAGTCGGCAGTGCCACTCACCGAATCGCGCCCTCATTTCAATCCCGCGCAGAAACGAGTAGTTGAGGAGGTCTTGACCTCCCGCGACATGGTGCAGGGATTGCAGGGTCGGGCAGGCTCTGGCAAAACTTCCGTGCTTTCCCTCATCCGTGAAGGAGCCGAACAGAACGGCTACGCCGTGGAAGGCTTTGCCCCGACTTCGCGTGCCGCGAAGCATCTCCGCGAAGCCGGAATCCAGGCTGATACGTTGCAACACTTCCTCTCAGGCAGAGGCCTGCAAGCCGCTGGCGATCCCGCGAACAAGCGACTCTATATGGTCGATGAGTCGTCGCTGGCATCGACGCAACAGATACGTGATTTCCTTAACAAGATTGGGCCGCAGGACAAAGTGCTGTTGGTTGGAGACACCCGTCAGCACCAGGGCGTCGACGCCGGAAAGCCGTTCGAGCAGTTGCAGGGCGCTGGCATGAGGACGGCGCAGCTTGACCAGATTATGCGTCAGAAAGATCCCCAACTACTGAAAGCGGTCGAGCATCTATCCAACAACGAGACCGCCATTGGCATCGAAATGCTTTCGAAGCAGGGACGGATTACGGAGATTGTTGACCCGCAGCAACGCATCGCGGCTATCGCAAAGAGCTATGCCGAGCGTCCTCAAAATACGCTCATTGTTTCGCCCGACAACGCTTCCCGCCGCGCCATCAATCAGGCCGTGCGTCGGGAGTTACAAGGGCTTGGTGTCGTGGATAGTAAAGAGCATTCCATGCGCGTGCTCACACCGCGCAACGATATGACGGGTGCGGATCGGGCGTGGGCGAATCGCTATCAGACCGGAGACGTTCTGCATTACAGCCGTGGAAGCAAGGAGCATGGCATCGAGCCCAGAAGTTATGCCCAGGTCGTTGCTACAAACCCGAATGAGAATCTTCTGACTGTCCAAAAGCAGGCTGGCCGACAAGTGACCTATGATCCCTCCCGACTGCGTGGTATCGCCGCTTATCGCGAGATCGAGCTCGAGTTTGCTATCGGTGACAAAATACAATTTACAGCTCCCCAAAGAGACCTGCAGGTTGCCAATCGCGATCTCGGCACCATCCAAAACATCTGGAGCGATGGCACGATCGGCGTCCGAATGGATGGGGCTAAGGATAGAATCGTGCGTTTCGACGCCGACCAGATGCGGCATTTCGATCATGGCTATGCCGTAACCTCGCACAGCTCGCAGGGACTCACGTCAGAGCGCGTGCTGGTGAACATGGATACGGAGGTTCACCCGGAGCTTATCAGCAGCCGATTCGCGTATGTCTCTGTCTCGCGGGCCTCATACGACGCGCAGATTTATACCAATGATGCTATTTCGCTTCCAGTGAGTCTCAGCCATGATGTCAGCAAGGCCTCCGCGATTGACTTCGGGGAAGTTCAACATCCGATCCAGAGCGTCGACCCGAAGCAGGCTCCGAGCCTACCTAAGTCACCTGCTGCTGGCTTAGGATTGGCTCTCTGATCATGGTTCGATACGGAGCCGTGAAGAATTCCACGACAATGAAAAAGTGAAGAACCTGGTACTTCCGCCATGCAGGGGCGTCAGGACGAGGCAATCATGCGGCTAAAAGGGCGGTGCCTACCTGCGCGGTCACCTGCAGCGGCCGGACGTTCTAACGCGGCAGTATCCCTGCTGTTGTGCCACAATGGAGACGCCACTAGGCTTTATTTTTATACACATCAGAGGAAGCGTGCCGGCCGAGAATCCCTTCTTTGAACGTCCAATCCTGAATGGGCCCTATGGCCAGCCGAACCGGCATTGGGAGCTGGATAGTACTGGCCAGCCCACCCAGCAGATCGTCGAGAATCGTCGGCGTGCCGAATTCATCACGCCCATCCCGAAACCGCGGAAGCGCAAGGGTCAAGGTGAACAGGCAAGCCTCATCATGGACGAGGGCCAAGGGCTTACCTCGGCCCAGCAGCAGTATGCGGCCTCGATCATTAATGAGCTGCGAGCCGAGGTTGACTCCTGGCGTGCCCTCCCGAGCCCCTCAGACTGGCTGGTGACACCGGAAACGACCCGATTGCTCCAGCATTGGCGCCACCATGAGTTCAACACCTTCCGGCCATTCTTCTGCCAAGTGGAGGCCGTAGAGACGGCCATCTGGTTGACCGAGGTCGCCCCGAAGCGAGAGAGCTACAAGAATAAGTACCTCAAGCACCTTATTGACGCCAATAAGGAAGCCAACCCAGAGCTCGTGCGTTTAGCCCTCAAGCTGGCCACCGGCGCAGGCAAGACCACCGTCATGGCAATGATAATCGCGTGGCAAACGGTCAATGCCGTGCATAGCCGCGGAAACTCATTTACCAAAGGCTTCCTGGTCGTGGCCCCTGGCCTGACGATCAAAGACCGCCTGAGCGTTCTACAGCCCAACGACCCCTATAGCTATTACAAAGAGCGTGAGCTTGTTCCGACGGACATGCTCCAAGACCTCCTTGAAGCGCGGATCGTCACCGAGAACTTCCACAAATTCAAACTGCGGGAACGAATCGATATCTCTAAGGGCGGGCGGGCCCTAGTCGAAGGCCGCACCGGCCCGAAGATGCTGACCCTAGAGACCGAAGGCCAGATGATTCAGCGCGTCTTGCCTGAGTTGATGGGCATGAAGAATATCCTCGTCATCAACGATGAGGCCCACCACTGCTATCGGGAAAAAGCTGGTGAGCCTCTTGACGCAGAGATCACCTCAGACGAGAAGAAGGAGGCAGAGGAGAACAATGAGGCGGCGCGTCTCTGGATTTCCGGCTTGGAAGCCGTGAAGCGCAAGCTCGGCATCTCGAAGGTCATCGACCTCTCTGCGACGCCATTCTTCTTGCGCGGATCTGGATATGCCGAGGGCACACTGTTCCCTTGGACCATGAGTGACTTTTCTCTGATGGACGCCATCGAGTCGGGCATCGTCAAGCTGCCGCGCGTCCCCGTGGCTGACAATGTCCCTGGAGAGATGGTGCCGAAGTTCCGCAACCTTTGGGAGCACATAGGCAAGAAAATGCCAAAGAAGGGAAAGGGAAAAGTTGCGCTTGACCCGCTGTCCATCCCGGTTGAACTCCAGACAGCCCTCGAGGCGCTCTACGGCCATTATGAGCTGACCTACAACGAGTGGGAAAAGGCCGGCCTGAGCGTTCCGCCGTGCTTCATCGTGGTCTGCAATAACACGTCGACGTCCAAGCTGGTTTATGACTACATCTCCGGCGTCGAGCGGGAGACGCCTGAAGGCGTGACCATCGAAAATGGACGGCTCGCACTTTTTCGCAACTATGACCAGTTTGGCAATCCTCTGGCGCGCCCGCGAACGCTACTGATTGATAGCGCTGAGATAGAGTCGGGAGGGGAGTTGGACGAGAGCTTCCGTAAGTCTGCGGCTCCTGAGATTGAGCAGTTTCGACGTGAGCTTATCCAGCGCAGTGGCAATCAGATCAACGCCGAGGACATCGAGGACGTCGAAGTACTCCGTGAAGTGATGAATACCGTGGGCAAGAAGGATCGCTTAGGCGAATCGATCCGCTGCGTTGTCTCGGTGTCGATGCTCACTGAGGGATGGGATGTCAGCACGGTCACCCACGTTTTGGGCCTACGCGCTTTCGGCACGCAGCTGTTGTGCGAGCAGGTAGTGGGCCGCGCGTTGCGCCGGATGTCTTACGACCTAAATGAGGATGGCCTCTTCAACGTTGAGTACGCCGACATTCTGGGGATACCCTTTGACTTTACGGCCAAGCCCGTCATTGCCAAGCCAGTTCCCCCGCGAGAGACCATCCAGGTGAAGGCAATACGACCGGAGCGGGATGCGCAGGCGATCAGCTTCCCACGAGTGCAGGGATATCGCGTGGAATTGCCCGACGAGCGGCTTGAGGCTGACTTTAATAGTGATTCAGTCTTCGTCCTGAACCCAGATGTCGTGGGGCCGTCCAGGACCAGCAACTTCGGCATCATCGGCGAAGGAGTTGATCTTGACCTCAAGCATCTTGGCGATACAAGGCACTCCACGCTTGTCATGCACCTCACCAAGAGGCTGCTCTACACGAAGTGGCGAGACGAGGACTCCGAGCCCAAGCTCTATCTTTTCCCGCAGTTGAGCCGCATCGTCAAACAGTGGCTGGATAACTACCTCGTTTGCGACGGCGACACCTATCCGGCACAGCTTATGTATCAGGAGCTTGCGGACATTGTCTGCGAGCGCATCACGGCGGCCATCACCCGTAAGACGCTTGGCAAGTCACCTATCAAGGCGATTCTTGACCCCTATAATCCGGTTGGATCGACCAATCACGTCAACTTCACCACGTCGAAGACGGAACGCTGGCAGACCGACTCGCGCAGATGTCAGATTAATTGGGTCATCCTCGATAGTGACTGGGAGGCGGAGTTCTGCCGTGTGGCGGAGTCTCATCCCAGCGTTCGGAGCTATGTGAAAAACCACTCGCTGGGTTTTGAGGTTCCATATGTGATGGGCGCGGCCAACAGGAAGTACCGGCCTGACTTTATCGTGCGGGTCGAGGATGGGCATGGCGAACAAGATTTGCTCAATCTGGTGGTGGAGATCAAGGGCTACAGGGGTGAGGATGCCAAGGTCAAAAAGTCGACGATGGAGACCTACTGGGTACCCGGTATAAACAACAGCGGCAAGCATGGTCGTTGGGCGTTCGCGGAGTTCAAATCGGTCTATGCAATTGAGTCGGAGTTCAAGTCGCGGGTGGAGGAGCTGTTCAACGGCATGATTGGTGAAGCGTTAGCGGCAGAACCAACTGATGTAGCGGAGAAGGTGAAGTAAGACGATGGCAAAAACCCCTATTCAGAAGACCGTAACGACGCTGAAGCACGACGAGGCGTCGCGCAAGAACATTCCCACGGCGGAGTATCAGTCGGTGATGCGCAATGATGAGCAGGCGCCGATACGGGTGGCCTACGAGCGCAGGAACGCCGACCTGGACCCTCAACTGATCTGGCGTGGCAAGTACCCGGCTACCGGGCCTGAGGACGATGCGCTCGTGGTGCCAGCGCCGCCGCTCTATATCCAGGAAAAGGTCCATCCCAAGGTATTGATCGACGACCTGAAGCGGCAGACGGAGCAGGCAAAGGGTGACAAGGTTGACGACCAGATTGATATGTTCGCCGACTTCAACGGCCTGCCTAGCGAGGACGCGAAGACCGAGTTCTACCAGCATGACGCTCACTGGTCAAATCGCATGATCCTAGGCGATAGCTTGCAAGTGATGGCGTCGCTGGCAGAACGTGAAGGACTACGCGGCAAGGTGCAGTGCATCTATTTCGACCCGCCGTATGGCATCAAGTTCAACTCCAATTTTCAGTGGTCGACGACGACACGTGACGTCAAAGAGAACGCTGATCATATAACCAGAGAACCGGAGCAGGTTAAGGCGTTCAGGGACACCTGGAGAGACGGAATTCATTCTTACCTCGCCTACCTTAGAGACCGACTTACGGCGGCCTGCGACCTCCTCACCCCGAGCGGCTCGATTTTTGTACAGATCGGCGAACAGAATGTTCATCGGGTACGGGCACTCATGGATGAGGTCTTTGGGGAGAAGAATTTCTGCGGTCAAATTTCATTTCGAACGACCGGGGGCCAGAGCAATAGCCTATTGGCTTCCTCGTTTGACATTCTTCTCTGGTATGCCCGTGACAAAGAACAAGTAAAGTATCGACCCATCTATGCCGACAAGCCCCAAGGCGCAGATGGATCTGGACAGTACACGCTCTTAGAGTACAGCGACGGAAGTACTCCCCCCTTCCCAATGACCAAAGCACAGCGCGAAGGCAACGAACGATTGCCGGCTGATGTTCGCGTGCTCGCTCATGACACCCTGTACTCGTCAGATCCGCCGGCTGATCCCGAAGAGCGTAAGTATCGTTACAGGGGAAGGACTCTATCTTGCCCTGAGAATAATCATTGGAAGCCCGGCGGTAAGGGGCCGGGCATGGATCGCCTCGACAAGGCGAATAGGTTCCTCCTTCTGGGGAATACTCTCCGATACAAAAGATACTGGCTCGACTTTGCGGTGCGGGACCTCGAGAACATATGGCTGGACACAAGTCGGAGTGGGTTTTCGGACAAAAAGAAATACGTCGTTGAAACAGCGCCCAAAGTCGTCGAGCGCTGTTTGCTTCTGACTACCGACCCTGGCGATCTAGTCCTTGACCCCACCTGTGGCTCTGGTACTACTGCGTATGCGGCTGAGGAGTGGGGACGCCGGTGGATCACCATTGACACCTCGCGCGTAGCTCTGGCGCTCGCACGAGCTCGCGTGATGGGCGCTCGGTATCCGTTTTATCTGCTGGCTGACTCACGCGATGGGCAGGTGAAGGAGGCGGAGCTTCAGCGGCGCGTTCCCTCAGACGCGCCGACCCATAACAATGTCCGACAGGGATTCGTCTATGAGCGTGTACCGCATGTCACCCTAAAGTCCATCGCCAACAACGCCGAGATCGACGTGATTTGGCAGGACTACCAGGAGAAGTTGGAGCCGCTGCGAGAAAAGCTGAATTCTGCTTTGAATCAGACGTGGCAGGAGTGGGAGGTCCCCCGAAAGGCAGGCGAAGCGTGGTCAAAACCTGCGAAGCAATTACATGCAGATTGGTGGGAGCAACGCATCGCTCGCCATGGGGCTATCGACGCTTCCATTGCCGCTAAGGCGGAGTACGAGTACCTGTATGACAAGCCGTATGAGGACAATAAGAAGGTCCGTGTAGCCGGGCCGTTCACGGTGGAGAGCTTGTCGCCGCATCGCGTGCTGGCCGTCGATGACGATGGCGAGATGATCGACCCATCTGCCTCAAGCGAAGGTGATGCCGAAGGGCGCGACGCCGCCAACTTTGTGCAGGTCATCCTCGACAACCTACAGACGAGCGGTGTGCAGCAGGCCGACAAGGGCGACAAGATTACCTTCTCGTCATTGACACCGTGGCCCGGGGCTCGGGTGTGCGCCGAGGGGCGCTACCTCGCCGCTGATGGCACGGAGAAGCGAGCGGGCATCTTTATCGGGCCGGAGTTCGGGACGGTTTCCCGCCCCGACCTGGTGAGCGCTGCACGCGAGGCCGGCGACGCCGCCTTCGACGTATTGATTGCCTGCGCGTTTAACTATGACGCGCACTCGGCCGACTTCTCCAAGTTAGGCCGCATCCCCGTGTTGAAGGCGCGCATGAATGCCGATCTGCATATGTCCGCCGACCTGAAGAACACGGGCAAGGGCAATCTCTTCGTCATCTTCGGCGAGCCGGACATCGAGATACTCCCCGTGGCCCATGACGAAATCAGGGTGAAGGTGAATGGCGTGGACGTCTTCCACCCCAGCACCGGCGAGGTCACGAGCTCCGACCCGGCAGAAATTGCCTGCTGGTTCGTGGACACCGACTACAACGAGGAGAGCTTCTTCGTTCGCCAGGCCTACTTCCTGGGTGCAAACGATCCCTACAAGGCGCTGAAGACAACACTAAAGGCCGAGATCAACGAAGATGCCTGGTCAACGCTGCACAGCGATATCTCGCGACCGTTCCCAAAACCGGAGTCGGGCAGGATCGCAGTGAAGGTCATAAACCACCTCGGCGACGAGGTGATGAAGGTATTCAAGGTCAGCTAGGAGGCGGTATGCGGTTGGAAGTGCGTGGGATGGAGAATGCGAGGGAGTCTTTTGTGTTTCTCTGGGGGAAGTATGTGAAAGGCTTCGACCCTTCGAAACATTGCGCTGAATGCCTGTTGGGAGAGACAAAATCGCCGGTAAATCCCAAGATGCTCGACGGGGACGAATACAAGCTGAGAAATGATTTCCCATACTTCTATTTGTTTGGCATGGGCCGCGGCGACCGCTCGCGTTCCAACCTGCACTTTGCCGTCGAACCTCGCCCTGGCTCAGTCGCAAGCATTGGCTCGATCTACGGCGTTAGTTTTACGATCTACGATGCCTTCGCACCACGAATTGATCGCCTGCCAAAGGGATGGATGGGACTGGAGGACGACTTCACAACTTGCAGGAATTTTCAGTTCGGAGTGCAGATGTTTGGATACCACCCGAACAAAGGGCTAACGCATCCGGGTGACCATTCGTTGCTGCCGATCGACCCGAAGCAACGGCAAGACCAGCAAGCATAACGGGAGCTGAGCAACCTATGCAGTTCGTGATCGCGAACACATTTCAGGACAGCCTTGCTCGCCTGACCGGCGAGGAGCAGAAGGCGGTGAAGACTGCTGCGTTCGACCTGCAACTGAACCCTTCCCATCCCAGCCTGCAAATGCACAGGCTGGACAAGGCGAAGGACCCGCGTTTCTGGTCCACACGAGTTAACCGCGACCTGCGGATGATTGTGCATCGCACGGCAGGGAGCTTGCTACTCTGCTACGTGGACCATCACGACCAAGCCTATGAATGGGGTGAGCGTCGCAAGCTGGAGACGCATCCGACGACGGGTGCGGCGCAGCTCGTTGAGATTCGGGAACGGGTGCATGAGATCTCCATTCCGAAATATGTGGAAACCCCGACAGCCAAGCCGCCGCTGTTCGAGGCATACAGCGAAGATCAATTGCTTCAGTTGGGCGTACCGCTCGAATGGCTCCCCGACGTCCAGGCTGCGACCGAAGACAACGTCCTGGAGATAGTCGACCACTTACCCGCCGAGGCAGCGGAGGGTCTGCTCAATCTCGCGACGGGCGGGAAGCTGCCCGAGCCCGTTCCTTCCACAAAGCCCAAACCACTGGCCAAAGCGTCTACGCCCCTCGCGGTGCCGGCGATGCCAGATCCATTCGAGCACCCCGATGCGCAGCGTCGGTTCCGCGTGATGAACAACGTGGAGGAGTTGAAGCAAGCGCTCGACTTTCCGTGGGAGAAGTGGGCGGTCTTTCTGCACCCTGCGCAACGCCGGCTGGTGGAGCGCGAGTTCAACGGCCCAGCAAAGGTTACGGGGTCAGCAGGCACCGGTAAGACAATTGTGGCGCTTCATAGGGCGATGTACCTGGCGGAGGCCTACCCGACCTCAAGAGTGTTGCTGACGACCTTCTCAGATGTGCTGGCAAACGCCCTGCGCACGAAGCTGCGACTGCTGATTGGAAATAAACCACGCCTGGGCGAGCAGATTGAAGTTCTGCCGATGCAGCAGGTTGGGTTGCGGCTCTATGACGCAAACTTGGCGACGACACGCGGCAAGCCGAAGATCGCGACCGACGCGAAAGTCAAAGCGCTCATCGTAAAGGCTTCCGGCGCCGTCCCAGACCACAAATTCTCGCTGCGCTTTCTGTTGAGTGAGTGGGAGCAGGTTATCGATGCTTGGCAGCTCAAGAGGTGGGAGGACTATCGCGATGTCGCGCGTCTGGGACGGCGCACTCGCCTACGGGAGCCACAACGTGAGCTGCTGTGGTCCATATTCAGCAAGGTCGTAGCAAAGCTTGGCGACAGCGGAGAGATGACAGAAGCGGAGCTGTTCACACGCCTTGCCGAGCATTATGCAGAGGGCGCTGCGCCACCATTCGATTTTGCGATAGTCGATGAGGCGCAGGATGTGAGCATTGCCGAGCTCCGCTGCCTCGCTGCGATGGCCGGTGGACGGCCGAACGGGCTGTTCTTCGCAGGCGACACAGGACAGCGCATCTTTCAGCAGCCGTTTTCGTGGAAGTCGGTTGGCGTCGACGTGCGTGGTCGGTCGTCTGGCCTGAAGGTCAATTACCGTACGTCTCATCAAATCAGGATGCAAGCTGACCGGCTGCTCAACCCCGAGGTCTCCGATGTGGATGGCAATGTCGAGGACCGACGAGGCACCGTCTCGGTATTTAATGGCCCGGCACCCCAAATCGTTGAGGCGGAGAGTGAGGCGGAGGAGCAATCGGTGGTCGCTGGTTGGCTCAAGAAGCGCATCGAGGAAGGGTTGCGGCCGGACGAAATGGTGATCTTTGTCCGCTCAGCGGCACAACTTCCGCGTGCAGAATTGGCGGCTGGATTGGCTAAGTTGGCATGCAAGGCTCTTGGTACCCACATGGAGATGAGCATGGGCACCTTGGCGGTGTGCACCATGCACCTAGCTAAGGGCCTTGAGTTTCGAGCAGCAGCCGTAATGGCTTGCGATGAGGACGTTCTGCCGCTACAGGAGCGGATGGAGACAGCCACTGACCAGTCTGAGGTTGAAGAAATATACAACACAGAGCGGCAACTGCTGTACGTCGCCTGCACGCGCGCCAGAGACTCCTTACTACTGACGAGCGCGGCAACGCCGTCAGAGTTTCTGCGCGATTTAGGAGTCTGAAGTTGACTCATGGACAAGATGCTGGCTGCAGTCACTTTCGCCACCCTGAACACTGATACGCCGCCACCCAGTGCAACGTTATGGGTCTTCCTCACTTTTGGTGAAGAATGACCGAAAAGTAGGGAAAAGAAGCAAACTCCATTGACCGCCGCCGAAGCTATTATCTGGCGACCTCATAAAGCTTCTGAAATCAATAACAGATTAACGGTTCCTGACAGAATGCAGCAGTATCACCAAATGTGCGGAAGAACCAACGTTATGCCGCCGGTGCAAACGCATCATCCGCGCTGAAGACGCCCACACGAAATTGAAGTTGGTGAAACTCCAGAAGTCAACGGATCGCTGAACACTTGCCGACATCCCGGTACTGATCCGGTGTCGGTGAGCGCATTGGCGATTTACCACCAAGCGACATGGACTCGACAAATCATAACTCTCCGAAGTTCACCGAATGTGTCTCGCGGGAGCTTGCCTCTTCCCAGAGAGGTCAACCATGGGATTTTCGACTTGTGTCACTTGGCCGAGGTTTTCCGAACGGGTGCATTGACCCGAACGAGGAAACGATCACCCCATTTCTGCATCGCTTGAATCAGTTCACGAAGCGATTCCCCGGCAGGTGACAGCGAGTACTCCACCTTCGGTGGAACGACTGGATAGACCTCACGGACTATTACCTCATCTCGCTCCAGTTCTCGAAGCTGGGCGGTGAGGATGCGGGGGCTCAGGTTCGGCTTCAGCTTCTGAAGCTGATTGAAGCGCAGCGTCCCATGTTGCATAAGGTGGTGGAGAATGAGCCCCTTCCACTTTCCCCCGACCACTTCTAAACAGGCCTCGACGCCGCAGCCGGTTTCCAGTTCGTATTCTTTGAAACGACGCTTCGTCACCGGCTGCTCCTCACTACACTATCTTTTTTGATAGTACATCACATATTTGTAAGTACCATTATTTCTGCATCTTAGAAGCTTCAGTCTTCATCTCTTTAGGGAGTCAGGATGTACCACCCAGAGGAAGCCAAATGCAGAAGACTGTTTTGCTGATCCATGCTCACCCAGAGCCTACGTCCCTAACACGCACGCTCGTGGAAGCCGCCAAGACAAGCTTGCTTGCGTCTGGACATCGCGTTCTCGAAAGCGATCTATACGCGATGAACTGGAAAGCGGTCTTCGATGCGGCTGACTTTCCTCAGCGAGTGAACGAGGACCGACTGTGCTTCGTCAGCGAATCCGGGAACGCATATGCGAAGCGCGCGCAAACTCAGGACGTGGAGGACGAACAGGCCAAGCTGCGCCAGGCAGACGCTATCGTCTTTCAATTTCCGATATGGTGGTTCAGCTTTCCGGCGATCCTGAAAGGCTGGGTTGACCGCGTCTTTGCGTACGGGTTGGCCTACGGATACAAGGATGCTGGGAATCAACACCGCTATGGAGAAGGCGGCTTTGCGGGCAAACGGGCACTGCTCTCCGTCACAGTTGGTGGTCCTTTTGAGGATTATGGTGCGCGCGGTATCAACGGTTCGCTAGAGCAGATCCTCTTTCCCATCACTCACGGAACCTTGTTCTTCTCCGGCATGGAAGTGCTGCCCACATTTGCCGTCTATGGCACCGGTCGTCTTAGCGAAGCAGAGACCGGGCTCGCTATAGAGGGACTGAACAATCGGCTCGATGGATTGTTCACCGATGCACCGATACCGTTTCGTGCCCAAAACAGCGGGGATTACCAGGATAAACATCAGCTTGCGGCGGAGATAGCTCCCGGACGAACCGGTATTGTTGCCCATCACGCAGAACCTGATCTCTTTGTTTGAGGTTCACACTGCATCTGAATCGGTCATCTTGTTTACTTGAGGCGCAGAGCAGAGCTAACGGGATCACGTGTCGGTTCCACCTCGATAGGTAAGTGAGGCCTTATTGTTTTTACGAAGCACGGGCGATGGTGGAAACTCAAATGGCGAGAGCAGGCCGATGCACTCATCGAGAAACGACCTGTTCGTGTTGGGGTGGATGGTCCGCCATTATCTCCAACATCAGAGAAGCGGAAGTCTGACAAGCCGAATCCCTCCCGCGTTGGGAGTGTCGGGTGTGACGGCGCGACGGCGCATGACGGTAATGTGTCCGTGCACCATCAGCTCTCGTCAGCGCTGCGATTGCTTTCGCTGTTCGCTCTGGAATCGACGGAAGGTTGACGATGCATTTTGTCCGAGCTACGGTGTCCCCGATTGAGCGGCGACCGTCTTGGCATGCTCCGCAATGACCGTTACCAAGCTCTGAAGCATCGGGACAAACCCTGTGAAATCGATCGTCTTCGCATTCGGTGTCACCACTTGTTCGGCAAAGTCTGCCTTTCCATAAAACTTGGCTCGATCATAATCGTTGTCCGTGCTGAACGACTTGCCGGCGATCACCTTGCCTTTGGTGCCAGCATCGAAGAAATCTTCGATCTTGGATTCGTCACGCCCAACAGCCAGCGGAGTCGGCACCAGGTACAAATTCTTAACGATATGGGTATACGGATCTGTAGGAGAAATGGCCTTATTGCTGGCCCTTGCCGCTTTTCCAGGATTGCAGATGGACTTTCGACCCGAATCGTTGTCGAACAGAATGATAAAGGGATTGATGAGACCCGGCGCTGCAAATTTGCCGGTGTCCTTTTTGTAGCTTGTAATGAAGTTTCCTAGCGGACTGGAGCCTCCATCTTTTAAGCCCAAAATTCGGCCAGTGCTTGTCTTTGTGTACTTGTAGAGCCGCACCTTCAGCGTGATCTTTCCCTTTGCGTCAACATCTGCGAGTGCCGGGAATTGCGTCGCAAGACTCCGGATCGCGTGCTTGATGTAAACATTGTCAGTCTTTCCTTCGCAGAGAATCACAGGCTTCGGGGCGTTGTAGAAATCGCGATAGATGAGGAATTGCCGGTACATGGATTCCTTCGTGGCCATGTGAGTTGGCTCATGCCTTGTTGCGGCGATGGCTTTGTTGTAGAGATCAATACCATCGATGAAGCCGAGCCTCCCGTGGAGTTCATCCAGCTTTCCTTCGCGCATCTGAAGGAGCGAGTCGCCGTTAGCTTTCACGGCCCCAAGGAGCTGAAAGGAACCCGTACGAAACAAGCGATGCACCATCGCTCTTACATTATGGCGGTACTCGCTCGGCACATTGACCTTTTGATTTACGATCAACCCCGTCACTTCCTGCCGGGAGCGACGAAATTGCATCCGGGTCTTTGTGTCATTGACGATGAAGCCCGAATGCTTGATTAGCTCTTGGAGCTTTTTCCCCGGTACCCATTTGGCTGGCTGGGTTTCGCTTTTATATGCGATCTCAAGGGGAAACTCTCCTTTATTCGTGGAGAATGTTAGATCATCCGCATACCGCGTATACGTGCAGCCTGTCTGAATTGCAAGGCGCACAATGTGCATATCAAGAACGTGAGCTATGAGATTTGAAATGACGGGCGAACACGGGCTGCCTTGAGGGAGAGCGTTTCCATCGCACGCTATCTTCGCGAGGACTGTTGCTACATCGGGCTGAAGCGCAAAATTTCGATCTTTCAGGAAGAAACCGCGGACTCGGCCAAAATTGATAGAAGGAAAGAAATCGCGCAGGTCGAGATTAAACACCCACCGACGGTTTCGGTGCTGCCGTGCATTCGACAGGATCGAACAGCCCCTCTTGAATCCGTGTGCAACCCGTTTACGGCTTCCCTGAGATGCCTCTATTTCGTCAAGGCAATCCTGTAGCAACACCGACAATTTCTCCTGCAGGAGTTTGAGCTTGTCGTCAGGCACCTTGATCGTGCGCTTGCCGCCCTTTTTCTTCGGAATCTCAAAAGTCGTATACCTGCTTGCGATGGGTTGGCTAAAGAGGATGGAGGCTAAACCCTTCTTAGTCGTTTGAAGAAGAGCGGCTACATCATCACGGGTTTTGGCGGATTTGAGAGACGTTAATCGTGACATCAGCTTGATGGCCTGCGAGCACTCTTACGCGATAGTCAAAGCGAACTGAACGAAACGAAGAGCAACGTCGAGCAGGACCGAGCATCGTCCCTAACATTGCTTGCAACTGCCACGAAACATGGCAACAGATCTGCCCGCAGGCCGTGACAAGATTATCATCTTTCTCCGATGAAATCGGTGCCGAACCCGATCGCGAAGGTCTGCTCCCTTAGCGGCGGTGTAGACGACGCCGATGCCCTTGCTGTTCCATTGACCGCTTTAGAGGCTGGACCCCTCGCCTAAAAGCACGTCCTTATATCCGTGGTCTTAGTGATTGCCCAGGTTCGATCAAGAAAAGACTCCATCGGCGAGCCGTCCGATCAGATTGCGGACTTCGCGTGCAGCGAACTCGCTTTGGGCGAAATCAATAGGGCGTGCGTTGCTGAGGCCGTAGACTGGGGAGGTGAGCCAAGTTCGGGCCGGGGCGATGTCGTCGTCGAACAGTTCGAGAGCGGACTGAGAAATTTCGGCTGGGCGCAGAAGTTGCTTGGACTCTCTACGGCCGAAGCTTCCGGCCTCTCGGAGGCGGGCGAAGGCTCGATCTGGAATGGTGAGATATTTGACGAGGTCCTGCTGAGATACTCGGCGATGTGGCATCAAGTAACCGCGCCGAAGTATGACTGTCTTCGAACGATGGGATGACGATTCTCCTTTAGATCCGCAGAATAGATAGTGCAAATGACTCACTTGCTTTCGTCTCTTTCCGTATTCTTCACGTCTAGCTCAAAAAGTGCACGGCCTAGTGGCCTATAATGAGTGGCTTACACGCCATCAATAGATGACCTACTAGGTTGATGTGCGTGCCGTTGCCAACTCGCTGAGCTCTAGGACGGTACCTTCGGATGCATCTCAACTATCTGCCTTTACGGTTCACTTCGGATCTATTTAGCGGGGGCGTTCTTCACTTTGCCGAGAGCGGAAAAAGAGTATTTGGACAAGAGAATCCGCTCACCGAGAAGCTGCACGAATTGCGCCGCGACCATGGCAAGAACCACATCTTCCACTACAGCGGCAACGATATCTATTGCATCCCTTTAGAGATCGATGCAACCACCATTGGCGAACCAAGACAGTTCGACATCCTCACTGACTTCCAGCTCGCTAATGTGCTTGCGCGTTCAGCACTCGCATCCTTTTTCAAAGAGTCAAAGAAGACCGTAATCGGCCACAAACCGCTATTTCTTCTTCTCGAAGATCATAATCTTGCGAGCGATCGTCCTGATGTTTTTGGCCTATTTCCTGAGTATTCGCTGGACGTGAGACCGCTCGCTCCACACGAAGGCGACATTTCTAGTGGCATCCTCATCGGTTTTGGAATTCGATACATCTTCCTAAAGAGCGTAGCGGAGTTGCAAACCGAAGGAGTCAATCCGATCGGGCAATATGTCGTTATGCTCGACGACGATGTTGAAGATCACTCCCCATTTCATCGCCGATATTTAGGACGGATAGATTCAATCACAGACGGCGTCGCGACTCTTTCCGACTCGAATCTCCCCGACTTTCCATTGGATCAGTGTTACTTCGAAGGGAGCCGTACAAACGTCGAACACGTGGGGCGAACCATACTAGGCAAAGGCTATGATGCGTTCGCAAGCAATCTACTCACTCAAACGTTTAACGTCATGGGGGCGGAGAATCAGGTCAAACGCCTAAATGAAGTTGGCGTCTGGCTCGAGAAGAGATCACCTCTACCTTGTGCCGCAGGCCTCTCGATGCGAATCAGCAAAACACCTCATCAATGCCCTCAGGGGACAGATGCGGGCTATTCTCATAGTTTCAAGACACCAGCCTGCGTCCTTCGTCCCGGCGGGTCAATTACCGTCCCATGGCCCATCGACAAGCAAATCGATCAGCATGGGCCCTACGACGCGGAGTCTTTCCCCGACAAAAGGCTCAAGATTTCGGTCATATGTCCTGAAGAGTTTATGGGTGAAGCCGGGGAATTCCTAAAGCAGTTCAAGGACGGTGTTCATTCCACGGACGAAAGGGCTCCGTTCCGGCAGGGGTTCCTGCGTAAATACCATCTAAACGGATGCGACTTCAGTTTCCATGCAGTGACCAGGACATCTTCTTCCCTGGAAGATGCATTCAAGACCGCCTCACTTGAGGCTCTAAAGGAGAAGCCTCATCTTGCCATTGCAATCATCCGCGAACAGTACCGAGAACTTACCGATTCCTCCAATCCTTACTACACAACTAAGGCGAGAATGATGGCCCAAGGGGTCCCCGTACAACTCATTGAAATTGAGACAGTGCGGCAGCCGAGCCGGGCATACATTCTGAACAACATCAGCCTAGCTATCTATGCGAAGCTTGGAGGCATTCCGTGGACTCTCGCGCCCAACCAAGATTTAGCCCATGAAGTCATCGTTGGCATCGGAAGCGCAAAATTAATGGAGAGTAGGCGCGGTCCCGGAGAAAGAGTCATCGGAATAACTACAGTCTTCAGTGGTGACGGGCAGTACTTGCTGGCTAATAACACGCAAGAAGTCCGTCCCGAGGAGTATCTGTCTGCTCTTACGCAGTCGCTAAATGAGACCGTCAGGGAGTTGCGGAGTCGTTTCGGTTGGAAGCACAAAGATCGCGTGCGCTTTATCTTCCACCAGAGCTTCAAGAAATACAAGGACATTGAAGCGGCGGCGGTCAAGATATTTGCAGAGTCTCTGGTCGAGTTCGACGTCCAATATGCCTTCGTCCACATAAGTGATTCACACGATTGGATGCTTTTTGAACCATCTTCCGATGGCGTGAAGTTCGGAAGGGGGATGAAGGGAAAGGCAGTACCCCCACGGGGCCTTTGTGTTCCGCTGGGTCCGTACACCGCATTGTTGACGTTGTCCGGACCACACCAAGTCAGAACATCACTTCAGGGTTGCCCTCACCCGGTTCTTATCAGCATCCATCACGACTCGACATTCAAGAGCCTTGATTACTTGGCTCGACAAGTCTTTAACTTGACTTTCATGTCGTGGCGCGGCTTTAGCCCTTCGGCCATGCCTGTTTCGATATCTTACTCAAGTCTCATAGTCGACTTACTTGGACACCTCCGACACGTGAAGAATTGGAATGCAGAAACTCTGGCAACGGCACTCAAGGAAAGGAGATGGTTTCTGTGAACGAGGAACTCTATATACAGCCGGCGCTTGATCGCCTTCGCTTGGCAGTTTTGGAGCAGAACAAGCCAGGATCAGTTGAGGGATTGCTTGCCCATCACATCTTGCGTGACGAGTCGCGCATCACCGTTGATTGGCAGGTAAAGTGCACCGCATCCTGGGTGGCAAATGAGTTCAAACCCGCTAATTTAGATCACGTTGCCGCCCTGGGTTATTCCGTGTGGGATGGCGGCTCATCACAGTTTGAGGCGAGCCTTCTCGATGGACTCGGTAGAGTTCAAGATCGAGATGCGTTCAAGGGAGAACATTTGAGCCTCGCACGAAGTCCTTCCCGGCTCCTCGGTGTACTTCTGGGCTCCCTCGCGTTGGAAGATCAGGCCCCAAAGGCTCTAGAGTGGTGTCGGTCCGTTTTGACGGCAATGAAGCGGAAGCACGACTTAGGCTCTGATCCCCTGATCTCCTATCTTATGTTTATGGCTTTTGGAGAGAAGGTTCCAGCCAGCGTTCATGCTGAGGCAAGTCTCTACGAGACCGCATTTTGGGACTGGATGATCCGCCACCAGATGCACAGCGAGCAAGTGGCCGATAAGCAATTGAGTGCGAACCGCCGGAAACTCTTGTTTTCTGCCGCAACCGAATTGCGGTTTGAGTCTACCTCTCAGGCTGCTTTCATCTGGGCAGGCATAAGCGCGGCACTTTTTTACGCTCTAACAGCGGCATCCGTGCAACCTCAGCATGTCGTTGTTGTTCTGGAGAATTTTGAAGCGGCAATGAGGCGTTGGCGCTGGGATGCAGATACGCTTCAGAGTCCGGTTAGGTGGCAGATTTCGCAGGAACGCGAGATTCAGGATATCTTATGGCTGATTTTGAGATCGTACTTTCCCGACGTTGTTGATGAAGATACTTTACCGAAGCTTGGTCATTCGACATACCGGGCCGACTTTGGCATCGGCTCTCTGAAGTTGATCATCGAAGCTAAGTATGCGACCAGTCGAGATGACTTCAAGAAAATTGAAAAGGAAGTGCAGGAAGACTGTGTCCCTTATCTCCGGGATCTCCGTTACGAATCCATCATTGTTTTCATCTACGATGAGTCTTCGAGTGTCCAGGAGCACGACACGACACGAAGGGCGCTCTTGGAGATACCTGGAGTCGTGGGCGTGGTGATTGTTAGCCGTCCGTCCCAGTTGCCTGTGCGGCAGGCCGCTAAGAAGAAATCTGCGCGCTCGCTCTAGACAGTTGTTCTCACGAAGTGCTCTGACGATAGAGCTTGGCTGCCTATGAAATCAAGTCAGAGCAAGAAGTGAAAAAGTAATTTTTCAAGAAGAAAGGCCAACATGACCGCTCCATCAAAATCAGAAAATATCGTTGACCGCCTCTATACCAAGGGCAGCGAACGCATCGCATTCATCGTCCGCGAACTCAGCGGCGGCGACATTGACGGCACAGTGTTTCAACTAGAGGTCTGGAATAACAACGTGGAGGATAAACGGCTGCGGGAGACATCCGGCGACATGTACTTCATCCGTGGCCGCTACTTCCGCAGACTGTTGGACCTGTTGGACGAGGGCGGATGGAAGAAGATGACTGCTGGCGTACAAGCTCACAAGCATTCAACGGACTTCAACCCGGAAGTCCTCTGAGCAAATAGAGGGGCTGGCCGATCTGCCATGGCGCAAAGGGTACTACATGTCGGATCGCATCCGAGATTCGTCTCTGCCAACGGGCTCATGGGAAGCTATTCGGCCAGAGAATGTTTAAGTCCTCATAATATATGGTCCGCCGATCTGTCTCCTCGTGGTTTTCGATTGATGACTTCAGGCCAGGTCACTCATCCAGCGCTGCTTCAGAGACCAGTATCGGATCGGTCCTGAAAAACGCCGTAGGGTCACGGAGCACCGCAGAAACCTGCTCCGGCCCCCCGGGTACGTGACCCCAAGCGCGATGGCGACTTAAGGGGAGTGATCCCGCTTTCCTGCGCACGTCTAGCGTCGCAAGGTGCGGACAAGGGCCGAAAACGCGGCGGTCTTCTGCCGTCGGCTGGGGTAGTAAATGAAGAAGCCCGGGTAGGGTTGACACCAGTCCTGAAGCACACGCACGAGCGTTCCGTCCGCGAGATACCTATCGAACATCATTTTGAGATCACTTCTGGTCCTTCGCTTCGACCGTCAAGACTCCGCTTCGACCGGCCCAGTCAAATTGCAATGGAAGGGTGTTTCAATCGCACCCACTTTTCGACTACAGCGCGAAATTCATTCGCTCGCTCCACAATCTCCTCCGCTTCCGTGTCGGTTGCGACCGACGAAGTCATGTAGTCAATGACGTTGCGTTTTCTTCGACACGTTTCAAAGTAATCAGACAATGCAGTCGCTTCGCTACCAACGGCGACCGCAGCGGCCTCGAACGTTACCTTGTGGTGGCCAGCCCGTGCGCTGACGCGGTACCCGGAGCAAGCGACGGCGATTGTTGCCGCTTGGAGAGCGGCGTTATAGGCCGTGGCAAACCGCCGATCGGCTGACAGTGCTGTCACCGCGGCATCAGCCAGATCACGCGTGATCAACGCTCGAAGATTGTCGATTTCCTGCTTGCTGGTCTGGTGCGTCTTAACGTCACCCTTAGCCAGCCACTGCTGCCAACTCGCCATCATCGCCTTTCACAAACTCTTTTGCGCCGCGCAGAACCATAGTCAAAAAGTGATCGTGGTTCCGTGCCTTTGTCTTGAACTCCTTCGACGAGTACACCGTGGGGTTGACTGGCCTTCCAAATCGTCGTTCCGCCCGCCGCAGCGACGGCACCAGGTCCGACAAACCCACATCGCCCACGATCATGAGGTCCACGTCACTCTCTGACGATTCCTCGGATCGGGCCGTTGAGCCATACAGGAAAGCCAATTGAATGCGCTCGCCGAAGGCTTCCACTTCTTCTCGGAGAATCGGAACCAGCCCTGCGGTCTTTTCGAGGAGGCCTTTGAGGTCGGAGAAGACGGGTGAGTCGGTGTCTGCCTGGAAATAGACGCGACGCCCGTCTTTGGTCTGTTCCAGAAGACCGGCTTTGCTCAGGGCTTCCACTTCCCGCTGCAAACTCGAAGGCTGCGTCCCCAGGTGCTGCGCTAGCTCTGTGAGGAACCAACGCTTCTCAGGCTGGAGCAGCAAAGCCGCGAGAATCTTGCCCCGGATCTCCGGGAACAGCGCGTCGAGAATGGGCGAGGTACGCATCCTGCGTAGATATTTACGCAATCGGCGTAGCCTGTCAAGCCAAATCATCATGAGCGACCAACAACGCACGATACGACCTCAGATCGACTTGACCAGCCAGGGTCCGCGCGGGTGAAACTGTGTCTCGTCTACCGTGAACCGTACTTCCCCTAACGTCCCTGTGGCGTCCGTCTTGACGTCTGGGATGAGCGGTCGGCGGACGACCAGCGTAATCCCTTCCTTCACGATCCGTCCGTGAAGGGCCATCTGCTTCAAATCTTGAAAGTTCAAATCGAGAGTCATACGTCTCCTAGGCGCCAGGAAAGCGGCGCAACACTTCGTTCAGAATCATGCGTGCCAGGCTCACTCCTTGGCCTACCGAAGACACAACACGCGGACTCGGTTGAGAGATGTCCTCTCTCGCCAGCCGAACGGCAACGATGATCGCCGCAGCAATCACCACGGTCGAAGCAAATTTCATATTGATACGAGCTTGCTCCTCTCGCGCTTCGCGTCGTGGCATGGTTCCCATGGCTGAAGTATAGGAGAAGAAAAAGCGAAACAGCAACACGGCCTGTGGAAGGATCACATTCCGGCTTCGTCCATCGAAAAGCGCATTGCCCGGAAGCTCTTTTGTTTGTTGGGGGAAGTCTCCCCCTGCCTGCAGCCGGCAAGAACCCCCGTCTTCCGGCACCCCCTCGAGCGGGCGGTTCCCTCCCGCAACGCCCACCCTATCCATCCCGTGCGCTGACGCGCACGCATAAGGAAACCAAACCTACTGAGGGCGCTGCCCTGGCGCGGCGCAAGGGTTTCCCGCAGTCTTCCGCGCTTCGCTTGTGCAGACCTCCGCTGCGCTTCGTCCTCTCCGCTTCAGCTTTGCTTCCGCTCCAAGGATGGGAGATCCCCCTCCCTTGCGCCTTGCCGCCCCGCCTTCGCCAGGAGGCGTTCGGCATGTAGGTACATGCCACGCATGGCATGAAACGCAACGGCAACCGCCAAAGGAGACAACACCATGAACACCACCGCCACCATCCCCAGCAACGACCAGCAGCAGCCCAAAACGGCGAAAGAGGTCATCGCCGCCAACGTCCAGAGCCTCATCGAGCAGCTAGAGGCTGGACACTCTGACGCCCTCACCGCGTACCTCAATGCGATGAGCCGCTTTCACAACTACAGCCTTGGGAACATCCTCGAAATCGCACGGCAGAAGCCGGACGCAACCCGCGTTGCCGGTTTCTGGAAGTGGAAAGAGCTTGGCCGCTCTGTGACCAAGGGCGAGAAAGGCATCCGCATTCTTGCTCCCATCATCGGCGTTCGGCGCAAGAAAGACGAGGAAGCGAACAAGGACATTACCAAGCAGAACAAGGCAGTTTTGGTTGGGTTTCGTTTGGCCTATGTCTTCGACGTGTCGCAGACCGAAGGCGCAGAGCTTCCCGAGATGCGCGGCATCTCTGGCGAGGTCGGCGGGAACCGCGACCGCCTGATTGCCTTCGTCGAGCGTCAAGGTATCGAGCTTGTGTTTACCGAGCGTATCGCGCCCGCGCTGGGCATGAGCTACGGCGGACGCATCGCCATCCTGCCCGGACAGTCGAAGGCCGAGGAGTTCAGCACCTTAGTCCATGAGCTGGCGCATGAGATGTTGCATAAGGCCGAGCGGCGCACGGCCACCACCAAGACTGTCCGCGAGACGGAGGCCGAGGCGATCGCGTTTGTTATCGGCAAGGCCGTAGGGCTGGAAACAGGCAGCGCATCGGCTGACTATATCCAGCTTTACCACGGCAACGCTTCCCTGTTGGCGGAATCGCTGGAAGTCATCCAGCAGACCTCCGCCGTCATCCTTGCCGCACTGGAATCGTCCCCAACCGAGACGATGGCCGATGCAGAACTGGCGAGGGTGGCGTGATGCAAATCATCCTCGACATCATCCAGAAGGCCGGAGGTTGGCACCCCGGCCTGTATCTCAAGATCGACAACGCTCCGTATATGGAGCTGGTCATCGAGGCGATGGACGAGTCCGGCCCGATGGGACTTCCCGCCATCTCTGTTGCTCACTACGGCGAACAGAACGGCGACCTCATGCGCGACCCGGAGATGTGCTTCGAGCTTGGCCTCGCCGGTGGAGCGCATCTCGATCCTTGGTACTGGCGAAACGATTACGTGGCCGTCGAGCAGTGGAGTCGCAACATCGTCCGCGATCACTACGTGCATTTGGTCGAGTTGCACGCGCAGCACGTCCGCTTCGCCCGGACGTGGGACAACAATCTGCGCTGGCAGCGGTTCGCGGAGGTCTTCGACCCGAACCGCCATATACGCGGATAGCCCCCGAGTTTCCCCGCCCATGGAGCGGACACAGGGCAGCGCGTTCGCTCCACCACCCTTATGCAATGCAACCCGCTCGAAAGGAGCCAACCACCATGGAAACCCAAGTCGTCAATGCCACCGAATACCGCAACCTCCCGCTCGCTCTGTTGAGTGAGTCCAAGACCAACCCGCGCCGCACCTTCGAGCAGATCGCCTTGAAGGAACTGGCCGACTCCATCCGCACCCAGGGCGTTCTCTCGCCCTTGCTGGTGCGGCCTCTCACCGAGACGGGCTTCGAGATCATCGCCGGGGCGCGGCGTTACCGCGCCGCGCAGATGGCCGATGTTCCCACCGTGCCCGTCCGTATCGTGCATCTCTCCAATGCGGCGGCCTTGGAGGCTCAGCTGGTGGAGAACCTGATCAGGTCTGAAATCCATCCGATGGAGGAGGCGCAGGGATTCCGGGCGTTGCTGGAGTTGGATGATCCGAAGTACAGCATCGAGCAAATCGCCGCGAAGGTGGGCAAGACGCCCGTCTTCGTGGCGTCGAGGCTGAAGTTGGCCGACCTTGTTCCTGCTGCCGTCGATGCGTTCTATGCCGAGGAGATTGGCGTGGGGCATGCGCTGTTACTGGCGAAGCTGCCCGCAGAGCAACAGGAACAGGCGCTTGGCGCTTGCTTCAAAGAGGATTGGAGCGGCGGAGGGCAGAAGGCGAAACGAATTCTGCTCCCTGTCCGCAGTCTGCAATTCTGGATTGAGTCCAACATCCTTCTCGTCCTGAAACTTGCGCCATTCGACAAGCGGGATGCGGAACTTGTCCCCGCCGCTGGCAGTTGCGCCGACTGCCCCAAGCGGACAGGGCATAACAAACTCCTGTTTTCGGACCTCGGCAAACTGGACGCCTGCACCTCGCCTGTCTGCTATCAGGCCAAGGTCGATGCCCACGTCGCCAAGACCATCGCCGCCAAACCCAAGCTCGTGCAAATCAGCACTGTCTATGGGCAGCAGAAGGAAGGCAGCGCGACCTTGCCGCGCAATCAGTACGTTGAAATCCGACCGGACAAGCCCGCCACCAAACAGGAGGCGACCCGGCCGGAGTTCAAGACGTGCAAGTACACCACCGAAGCCATCGTTTCCGAAGGCATCGACAAGGGCGAACTGCGAAAGGTCTGCACCGAATCCAACTGCCCGGTGCATCATCCCAAGCCGCGTCCGCAGAAGGTCGCGGAGGATGCCCAGTGGAAGGCCGAGCAGGAGAAGCAGCGCCGGGAACAGGCGATCGCGAACACCACCGGACTCCGCGTTCTCGCCGCAGTCGGTGCCGCCGTTCCCGTTCGTCTGATGAAGCGTGACCTGCTGTTTATCCTTGAGAAGCTGTTAGGCACATTGGACGAGAGCCGTGTCGAGATGCTGGCGCGGCAGCACGGCATTCGGCAGAAGCGGGAGGATGGCGGCATAGGTAAGACCGTTTCGGCCTACATCCGCCGCGCCGATGAAGGCACGCTCTCCCGTCTGCTGGTAGAGTCGGGCATCCTGCTTGCAGCCGCGCGAGGCAACCCAACCGCTGTTCTCCGCGATGCCGCCAGCACCTACAAGGTGGACACCGACGCCATCGGCCTCAAGGTGAAGCAGGAGTTCGCCGCGAGGGAGAAGGCAAAGAGGACGGCACAGCCCGCAGCTAAAGCCACAAAGAAAGCGGCTTAGCGATCCATCCTTCGAGGGGCGGCACTTCCCGCCCCTCTTTTCTTCGCCCCAAAAAATCGCGCAGGGAGAAACCTTGCCGGTTTTCCCTGCGACCCTCATCCCGCATGACGGCAATTCCGAACTCTACAGAGTGTCCCGAAATGCGTTCGCTCACTGGCCGAGATCATGAGCCAACATCGCAATTCTGATTGCGAGGGCGCGAAAGGCCCATGGTCGACCGCTGCGTAGTCTAAGACAATCAGGCTGCGCTGAAGCCGTGGCCCTCTAGCGATCCTTCGTCGACTTCAGCCGAGAACAGCGGGCAGGTGTCTTCGAACGTGAAATGCTCAAGCAGTTGAGCCTCTTCGGAGTTGATGATTCCCAAACTCGAAAGAGTTGCGACCATGTTCGTGCGGGTCTCGAAATGACGGACACGCATCGACCCCTGGACCCATTTTCCCCAGATCACGACGTTGAAACCCTCGTCGCCGGGAAAGATGACGATTTTCACCTGCATCAGGCGCTTTTCTACCATCTGATTCTCTCAAACAAGATTCAATGTGCGGCTGAATGACGATCTGCAGAACCGCGCATTCCATCGTACATTTGGCCCATCCCTATAGGATATGCAGCCATTTCTGTGATGAAGCCCTACGTCTGCGGAGCTCGGGTTCGAGGCTCCGCAAGTATTATAAGCGGCGCGTAATATACTTGCGGTGCCACAGTGGGATGTGGCATCACCTTCAAAGAACGACCCGAAACTTGATCCATCCGCGGCATTCGGACAGCTGCTGCGGAAGCATCGGTTGCGATTGAAGATGAGCCAGGAGGCCCTAGCAGCAAAATCCGGCTATGAACGAGCCTTCATCAGTCTCATTGAGCTCGGCAAAACCAATCCCTCGCTGCGTAGCATCTTCGACATTTGCGCCTCGCTCGAAATGAAGCCATCAGCTTTCCTAAGGCAGGTTGAGCAATTGTCGGGTTTCACTCTGCCAACTCCAAAACATTCCTAATGAGTGGTCTAGCAAGCTCGGACAGTGAAGACGGCGGGCCATGTCTGATTAGACGCACGATGCGGCTATAAAGGTCGGGCCGAGTATCCTTGAGCGGTCGCTGAGGCATGCCGCGCAATGAATCCGTCCAAAATACGACCCTGTCATCCGCGTCCACATGGTATCGACGGGACCCTCCTTCAATGAGATCGGGTCGCCGCTTACAGCGAGCCGAGAATGCCACCAATCGAATCAGGGACTTGCAGGTTTGGTGCGCACCGCCGGATGGGCGTGGCGAACTGTCGGTGCGTACCGTACCATAGGGTTTTCGAAGGATGTTGGATCGACCGCCCATGGACGCAGTACAGCAGAGCTTTTATATCCTGCACTTCAAAGCCGCCTTCCACGAGAAGAAAGGGACAGCCTTTCAGGACTGGTTTGTGCAGCTCGCCGGGCACGCACACGGGGCGGACTTTGAGGAGGTGCGCCATTACGGAAAGCAGGGGGACTTGAAATGCGACGGGCGGCTGGTCAGCGTCGGCGCGATCTTTCAGGTATATGCCCCCTACCTGATGAAGGAATCCGATCTGAACGCGAAGGTCAAAGAAGATTTTGAGTGAGCCCTCTTCCATTGGGACGGCTGGCTGAAGACATGGATTTTCGTCCATAAGGATGCGCGGGGCCTCCCTGCCGGTGTCGTCCAATACCTCGATTTGCTGCGCTCTCAGAACCCCAAGGTGAAGATAGAAGTCTGGTCAGAACCGGAGCTGTTGTCCCTGCTGCAAATGATGGATTTAGCAGCACATCAACTGATGTTCGGCTATGCACCCTCGTTGGCGGTCGTGGACCGGCTCGCGATGCAGGATTTGGTGCCGATCATAGAAGCGCTCTCGCGGGCAGAACCGAGCGTGACCGATCCTCCCTTGACGCCGCCCAGCCTGCAGAAACTGCAGCGGAACAGCCTCTCCTCGGACGCCGCCGTTCTCCTGCAGATGGGCCGAAGGAAAAGCGACTTGGTGCGCACGTTTTTCGCTCGCGGGTCACGGCCCGATCTCGGGGAGCACATCGCGCAGGCGTTCCGGGAACACTACCAGACATTGAAGAGTCTGGGCCTTTCAGCAGATAGTATTTTCAGGAGTCTTCAGGATTACGCGGGCGGGAACGGGGATCCGCAGCGGCAAGGCGCAGCCCTGGCCGTGGTCACCTACTTTTTCGACGCGTGCGACATCTTTGAAGACCCGAGCGAAACGGTCGCCACAATATGATTCTGCCCTCCAAACACGTTCAGCCGGAACGCGCTCTGATCGGCGTCGGGGCCGAAATCCTCGGCGCGCTGACCAAGCCGATGACGATGTCGCGCATCTGGGACGAAATCCGGGGTCGCCGAACTCTTGCTGCTCCCCAGGCTCCGCTGGACTACGAGTGGTTTGTTCTCGCGCTGGACTTTCTCTATTCGATTGGCGCGGTCGATTATGAGCGCGGAACCTTGCGGAGGTCCGCGCCATGATCCGGTTTCTCGGCAGCGATCTCGCTTCGTTCAAGGCACTGACGCTTCGGTCGGGACTTAATATCGTGCTCGCCGACAAGAGCGAGGGGGCCTCGGATCGCCAGTCCCGCAACGGGGCCGGCAAGTCGAGCCTCATTGAACTGGTCCACTTTCTCCTGGGCGCGGAAGTCCGCCCGGATAGTGTCTTTCGTAGCGTGAAACTGATCGACTCCTCCTTCGACATCGGGATAGATGTCAAGGGCGCACAGGTCACAGCGGGACGCTCAGGCAAACGCCCCTCCCGCATCGTGGTCGAGGGCAACTTTGAAGCGTGGCCCAAGGCCCCCACGGAGAAGATCGACGGCTTAGCCGAGTAGAGTAATGAAGTCTGGAAAGACAATCTCGGTGCCCTGTGGTTCGGTCTTCCATCCGGGTCCGAAGAGGGATATCCATCGTTTCGTTCGCTGATCTCGTACTTTGCTCGGAGGCAAGGCAGCGGCGGCTTCATCCAGCCGATCCAGCATTCCAGCCAGCAGCAGACCTGGGATCAACAGATCGCTGTGTCCTATCTACTGGGTTTGGACTGGAACCTGCCTCAACGTTTCCGTGAACTGAGCGCGAGGGAAAAAGTCACCAAGGAACTACGCAAGGCCGCGAAATCTGGAGAGCTGGGCCAGTATTTTGGGCGCGCCGCCGACCTTCGCACGCGACTGACCGTCGTAGAGGCGCACGCCAAACGTCTACGGGAACAACTGGATTCGTTCCAGGTGGTACCCGAATATAAGGAACTGGAGCGCGAAGCCAACGACCTGACCCGATCCATTGACACGCGAAACACGGACAATGTGCTCGACGGGGATCTGATCCGGCAGTTGCGCGGCTCGCTCGAACAGGAAGTCACGCCAGGCATAAGCGATGTAACCGACCTCTACGCCGAAGTCGGCGTGGTTATGCCGGAGTTGGTTCAAAAACGCTTCGATGAGGTGGAGCAGTTCCATCGTACGATCCTTGAAAACCGCCGCTCTCACCTGTCGGCGGAGATTGGGGCCGCCGAAGCGCGCATCGCGGAGCGCGACCGCTTGAGCCTGGAGCAGGATCGGCGTCGCCAGCAGGTGATGGGAGTTCTCCGCTCCGGGGGAGCGCTGGAGCATTACACAAGCCTTCGGGAGGAGTTGGGTCGGCTGGAGGCAGAGGTGCAGAGTGTGCGGCAACGGCTCCAGACCGCCGAAACCATCGAGAGCACGAAGACCGAGATCGACATTGAGCGTGCCCAGTTGCTCAAGGCACTGCGAGATGACATTCGCGAGCGTGCGGCTGTGGTGCGTGAGGCGATTCTCACATTTGAGCAGCTTTCCGAATCGCTCTATGAGCGTGCGGGCAGCCTGACCATCGCGGACTCGTCCTCGGGACCGACTTTTGATGTCCATATCGACGGCCAGCGGAGCAAAGGCATCACGAACATGCAGATTTTCTGCTTCGACATGATGCTGATGGAGATCTGCCAGAAGCAAGGACGCGGTCCTGGCTTCCTCATTCACGACAGCCATCTCTTCGACGGCGTAGACGAACGCCAAGTCGCAAAGGCGCTTCAGCTCGGTGCGGAGCGGGCCGAAGCTAGCGGCTTCCAGTACATCGTGACGATGAATTCAGATGCGTTACCGAAGGATGGATTCCGGGGAAAATTTAAGATTCACGATCACGTTTTGGATACGGTTCTGACAGACGCGACAGAAACGGGCGGCCTCTTTGGACTACGGTTCGAGTAAGCGTCAAGTCGATGTCGTCCTGCGATCCGCTACAGAACGTGCTGGCGTTGCTCAGGTCTTTTTCCCGCAAGGAGTGTACCTTCAAGAGAATTTCAACTCTTGACTTCAGGCCGAAGCGCTCATCCAGCGATGTTTCAGGTAAAAACATCGGATTGGTCCTGACAAACGCCGCGGAGTTCTGGTATCGCAGCATGGCGGCCATATTCGAAGCCCTGAACACTGGTCGTGGTGGCCAAAGACGGGTTCGAACCGCCGAATGACTCGCAATCATCCCGGGGTTGCCAGAAAGGATGATGAAGACGAGTAGACGAGTGTCTCGTTATCCCAAGACTCCAGCCAGCCCCTTTAGATCCCTCACGACAATCTCCCGCGCATACACCTCTACCAGCCCCTCCGCCTGCAGCCGCATTAGATTGCGCGACACCAGCTCGCGCACGGTTCCTAACTGACTCGCCATCTCTTGGTGGCTGGCCGGCAGCATGAATTCCACACCTCGTTCGGTTTGCCTGCCTTCGGTCTCAGCCAGCTTCACCAGGACCGACGCCAACCTCTCCCGGATCGTTGTAAACGACAGTTCCTCGATAATCCCCATCATCCGCCTTAGTCTGGCTCCCACCACCTCCACCATCTTCAGCGCTACCTCTGGATGCTCCATGCAGAAGCGCTGAAAGTCAGTTCGCGAGATCAACGCGATTTCTGTCTCCTCCACCGCGATCGCCGACACCGCATACGCTCCTCCGTCAAATACCGGCAGCTCCGCCAACGATTCGCCCGCCCCATTCATCGCCAGCACCTGCTCCCGACCACCCAACGATGTCTTGAAGACTCTCACTTTACCCCGCGCAATGATGTGCAGTCCGTGGCAAGGCTCGCCCTCACTAAACAGAACCTCGCCCGCTCTGAACAGTCGACGCGTGGTTCGCGCCGCCAGTGTCCGGATTTGCTCCGGAGTCTGTGACGACAGCAATGCCGTCTGCCTTAGCACCGCCGTCAGATCCATTCGGTCAACACATGCGGCAGCACTCATTGCAGCAGTCTAGCAACCACCCGCCGCCGTCCATGTGATCAGAAACACCGAACACAAAGGAGGGTCTCTTTACGAAGCATTCCGAAGAAATGTGGCGGATTGTTCAACGTCCGATTGTGCTGTCAAATTTTCAACAAGTTGCTTCTAATAGCGGATTGGGAAAGGTATCTTCGTTTTCCGCATCACTTCGATCCAGACACGCAAAGTCCTTTTCCAAAATGAGCTCCAACGGACCACTCTGGCCTTCGACCGTGGCATAGATCCCGACTGCATCCGAATCAGCCCACGATTTTGCAGTTGCTGCCGGCACCATAAGAGTGATGGTCGATCTGGCATATCGAACCCCGACGCAGGCGATGTCGTTTTCGAGAGCAATTGCGAAAGCGAAGGTCCCTGCTTCTTCCGCGTTGAACTGGATCGTCTCTTCAAGGTGGCCCAATTCGACGAGCCTTGCCACCTCCGATCGTGTCGTTCTGAAGCGTACCGTGTTGCTCTTTAGCCGAAGCTTCATTGAACGTAACTCCTTCATCGTGGGACCGTCAGGATTCAGCAGTGAAGCGTTTCTATGTCCTTGGTGCTTACACAACCAGACTACGCTGTGGCGCTATTCTTAGTAGCTTCAACTACAGACCTGGATCGCGCACGCTGGTGGCCGCGCATGGGAGCAGGCTCTGGAAAATACGAAGTTCGTTCGTTCAGCGAGAAGTTCGCGGGCCGCGACGGGGAGACAGCCTCACCAAAGCGATCATTCCCTTCCGGCTAGTTCGATCGCTCGTGGAAACAGCACATTGTTCTCGAGATGCACATGGCGGTGCGTCAGAGTCTCGAACTCCGCAAGAGTCGTGCAGAGCGCATAGTAGGTTGGGCAGGCACCCTCTGGGAGCTCAAAGTTATTGGTCAGGCTCCGGATTGAGGCAAGAGCCGCGCCGACGAGATCGTGATCGGCCATCATGGCCGCGATTGGATTGGCCACATCGCCGAAGAAAGCGTAAGGTTTTGCGGAGCCGTTGTGAGCTGCCACGTCCAGGGAGACGACGTATGGAAAAAGCACTCGCTCTTCCTTGTCCATGTGGGGGGTCATCTCGTCCACAATCTGTTGAACGAGCTTCTGAATCTGTGCAAGCTCTGGATGGTTGGCGCCATGGCGACTCACTACCTTATTTGCCAACGCTGTAAGCCTTTCCAGCTCCGCACGGGTGGGTCCATGGCATTCACTCACGATGTGATCGACCAGTTCCGCCAGGGGGCGCGTCGTCCAAGGCTCTGTAGGCTGGGGCGAGTGATGCTCGGCCTCGGCAAGCCCCTCGAGAAGTTGAGGCAGCGAGATATTCTGTTCTGCACAGACTTGCTCCAACGGCTTCCGCCCACCGCAGCAATAGTCGATTCCGAATCGTTCGAAAACTCGCACAGATGAAGGTTGCTCAATGGCCAAATCACGAACCTGTTTTACTGCGGTCTGCATGTCTATGTCCTCAACAACAACGTTAGAGGAGCCGGGAAAGAGTCTCAGTGACTTAAGTGGCCACACCATCACATTTCTGACAATGCCATCCGTGCCCGAGCCTTCGCCTCGGACATTAGAGATTTCGCTGCGCGCTCCGATTAGCCCAAGGTGTCCGATCGCTGCTAGACTCGCGCCATGGTTCACGAACGCACAGACGTTGCCGCTATCCTGCAAAAGACAGCCCTCTTCTCCAGTCTGACTCCTGCAGAGACCCAGCTTTTGGCGGCGCGTACCTCATGCAAGCGTTTTGATACCGGCGAACTTCTCTTTTCGGAGGGTGAGAAGTGCCACGGTTTGCATATCATTGCCCATGGCAGGGTGCGGATCTTTAAGACTTCGCTTGGGGGGAGGGAGCAGGTTCTGGCATTGAATGTCTCAGGCGAGTGTGTCGCCGAACTACCTGTATTTGATGGCGGCGCATTTCCGGCATCGGCTGTAGCGATTGAGAACACTGAGATCGCTTTCATCTCCCGACCGGACTTTCACGCATTCTGTATGGAACATCCGCAGGTCGCGCTCAAGACGTTGGCGGTGGTGGGAGCCCGCTTGAGGCGTCTTGTTGGCATTATTGAAGAGCTTTCCTTTACGACAGTTCGACAAAGACTCATCTCGGCGTTGGTGCGACTTGCCGAGGCGGGGGGCAAGCAAACCGAAGCTGGAATCGAATTCCAATTGCCGGCAAGTCATCAGGAGCTTGCCAGTCAGCTTGGCACCGTCCGGGAACTCATCTCACGCAATCTCATGCGATTACAAGCCGAGGGTTTGCTCGAGGTCAGTGCCCGACAGATTGTGGTGAAGGATATGAAGGGACTTCGCGATCTACTCGGGGAAGCCTCGTGAAGTATTTCCAATGACGGGTTGGATTGCGTGCTCTAGGCGCAAGCATCTGACCATCTCCCCACCAGTTGCGTAGCAAGAGCTCTTCTACCGATATTTCGAGTTGAAGCTCATTTTGTGGTCTGTGCCTCTAATTCTGCCAGGCGCTTACGCAGACTTCGTTCTTCGTTGAAGTGTTCTGTCTCGTCGCGGATAACCGCTGCGATCCCTGTCACGGCGTGCTGGTCCGAGTACAGCAGTGCTACGGTGAAGGCGATCGAGAGGGTGCGACCATCCTTATGCGCCGCAGGGACGCGCAGCAGATCGTGACCGTAACGGGTCAGACCGGTTTCCATGGTCTTGTGGTACCCATCCCAATGGCGCTGTTGCAAGCGCTGCGGAATGATTAGATCCAGCGATTGGCCCATTGCCTCGTTCCGGGTAAAGCCAAACATCCGCTCGGCAGCCGGGTTCCACAGCGTGATCGCGCCGCTCACATCCGCGACGACGATCGCGTCACCAATCGCTTCAAGCAATTGTGCGTATTGAATGTTTGCTGACATGCGACGAACTCCTGACTACTGCTATGAGCCGATACGGAGTGTTCGGAAGCTGGTATCCGCCGCTCACAGTGCTATCGCGACAATTCTTTCAATTGGACGAGCAGCATACGAAGCGGCGTCTTGGCAGAGATGCCGTGAGGCAACATCGGTGGCATATAGACGAAAGAGCCTGGCTGGGCGTTGACTTTGTCCTCCCCCAACAGGACCTCGGCCTCGCCTTCGATGAAGTAGAGGACGGCGGGCGTAGGGGCTGAATGCTTCGACAGCGCTTCACCTTCAGCGAAGCCAAACAGCGTGACATTTACATGATCGTCCTTATGCAGGACTCGACTCGTAATTCCTTTTTCAGGAAAGACGAACTCTGTGTGCAGGTTAGCCAGGAATGTGTAGTCCATAAGCCTCTTCTTTTCTGTGCGACTAGGCAGTTGTGAAGCTGGAAGCAACACCTTCGACGCAGTGCAACTCGTCGAAGGTATTGCGGGGATTAACTCTCATGTCCGCAGACACCGCAAGCCTTCATGAGTCGATCGACTGTATCAGTTGCCTGAAGCGGGTCGAGCGCCACCGTGCCAGCACATGGTGAGCAGGAAAACACTCTCCTCTACAGCTTGAACGTCATGCGCAATGCCGCGATCGAGCATCAGCAGATGGCCAGCGGGAACTTCAACCGTTCGATCGGACAGCCTTAGTCTCAGACGGCCGACAATGGTCTGAATCGTGATTCTCCCGTCTACCCGATGTTCTTTCGTCTCCGTGTTCTGCTTCATGGCAATGAGCAAGATGCCACATGCGGCTGAGTTCAGCAGTGTTTTCGAGCTGCGCCCTGTTTTGCGTTGCCAGGATTCTGCGAGGCGTAGTTTCTCGATCTCTGCGGGCAGATCCGCTTGGAGCAACGGCTGATCCAACTCGGGAAGTACGGTGAGGGGTCCGTCTTCGCTATAGTAGCGTTTCATTTATCTCTCCTTCTGAAGTCTTCGCAGGCTGCGCCACCCTTGTGGTCGTTCCATCGAGGGCGCAGCCGGGTGATGGTGAACGAATCAGCGCCCCGCGAATTCTTCCCGCACTTCGCTGGTCGTTTCACGCACATCAAGGTTGGAATCGAGTAGGTTCTCGCGTTTATAGGAATGACCGGTGAGCAGACCGAGAAGGAACCACGCGAACAAGGCGGCTCCGATGGAAAACAGAATGTCCCCCGGGACCCGCATCCAGCGCAGCGTCTGCATGGTGCTGGACTGCATGAACTCCGCAGAGCGGGCATACCATGTGCCGTACTGGATGGAGGCTCGGGCTTGGAGCAGCCCGATCGGGAGCATGCTCAGGAGGGCCATGAAACTGAGACCAATGTTCAGGCACCAGAATGAGAGCTTCAGTGTCCCATCTTTCCAGGGACGACCCGGAATCAGAGCGCGTAGGCAGAAGAGCGTGAGGCCCAGTCCGAGCATTCCATAGACGCCGAACAACGCTGTGTGGCCGTGCAGCGGCGTTAGGTTTAATCCCTGCACGTAGTAGAGCGAGATGGGCGGATTGATGAGGAATCCGAACAGTCCAGCTCCAACTAAGTTCCAGAAGGCGACGGCGACGAAGAAATAGATTGGCCAACGATAGTTTGCAATCCACGGCGACATCTTCGTGGGTTGTGCGATGCGGAGGTTATCCCAGGCCTCATATCCAATCAAAGTGAGTGGCACGACTTCAAAGGCGCTGAAGATCGCTCCAAGACCGATGACCGCTGGCGTGGCACCGGCAAAGTAGAGATGATGGAAGGTGCCGATAATGCCGCCCGAGAGGAAGATCGATGTTGAGAAGAGGGCAGCCTTGGTGGCCGTACGGATCTCGATCAACTTGAGCCGCGTGAATAGAAAGCCAATGACAACGGTTGCGAACACTTCGAAGAAACCTTCTACCCAGAGATGAACAACCCACCAGCGCCAATACTCGGCTGTGACGAGATTGCTGCGCTGGCCATACATCAGACCAGCTGCATAAAAGAGCGGGATGGCGATGCTGGAGATGAGGAAGAGGATCAGCAGCGAACGGTCTTCGCTCTTGCGTACCAGTGCGGGCTTCAATGCTGCGACCATTAGCACCAGCCACAGAACGAGCCCAACGAAGAGCAGGATCTGCCAAAACCTTCCGAGGTCAACATACTCGTAGCCCTGGCTACCAAACCAGAACCACGTATTGCCGAGACGCTGCTGGATACCGAGCCATTCGCCTGCCAGTGAACCTCCGACAACGAAGACCAGTGCGCCGAACAGTACGTTGACGCCTAGCCGCTGATATTTTGGTTCATGGCGACTGACGGCCGGTCCGACATAGAGTCCGGTCGCAAGCCACGAAGTTGCAATCCAGAAGATTGCGAGTTGGAGATGCCAAGTGCGTGTGACTGCGTAAGGCAGGTAGCGGTCGAGTGGGAAGCCATAGAAGCTGTGGCCTTCCACGCCATAATGGGCGGTCAAGATACCCATCATGATCTGAACGCCCCATAGGATGATGGCAACCACGAAGAACTTGATCGTGGCGCGCTGCGATGGCGTCGCCCGATGTTCAAGGAAGGGGTCTGTTTCAGGATACGGACCGTGGACCGCAATTTTTTCCTGCGAGGCGTACCACCAGACAAGCCCTCCAATGCCTGCGAGGAGGCCGACGAAGCTGAGGACGCTCCAGAGGATTGTCCCGGGCGTCGGGCCATTCGCGATCAGAGGTTCATGCGGCCAATTGTTGGTGTAGGTCGTCTCCGAGCCCGGGCGGTCTGTACCGGCTGCCCATGCCGTCCACCAGAAGAATTCTCCGAGTTCATGCTGCTTCGCGACGTTTGTGAGTGCACCGTGAGGGATGGCATACTCAGCGCGGCCGTTAGCAAATACGTTGGCGTAGTAAGCGGAGAGCTGTTGGAATGCCGCAGCACGGTCCGCATCGATGACGATTCGATGTTGGTTGGGATCGTAGGTGTTGGTGCGAATCTCCCGAATGAGGCGAGCTTTGAGGGCGGCTTGCTGATCGAGGTTCAATGCGGTGAAGTTCGGAGCTCCGAGCCGGACTGCCCAGATGTTGAGTAGAATCTCCGATTCGCGATGCAGCCAATCGGCTGTCCAGTCGGGAGCTACATAGGCGCCATGACCCCAGACAGTGCCTATCTCCTGCCCTCCGATGGACTGCCAAACGTTTTGTCCGTCGGTGATCGAGCTGCCCGTGAAGAGAAGCTGCCCGTTGGTGGTGTAGACATCCGGAAGCGGCGGCGCCTCGCTGATCATCTTGCGCCCTTCGCCACCCAGGACGATGAAAGATCCGACGATGACCAAGGCCAAGGCCCACCAATAACGTTTGTAATTCATGCTTCTCCTCTTCTGGAACTCTGAGATCATTTGCTGCTCATTCAATCCGGCACACTCATGAAGATAGGTAGGAGTGGGTTGGAATGCAGGGACTTTAGTCACAGGGCGGCTAATCTTTGTGATCGTTTTCTCAACTGAGATTTCCCCGCGGCGTCGCTGATGTACTCGTGATTAGGGACACGCAGGTCCTTGGGCGGCGAGCGACGCCAGGCAATCGAGGAGTGTCCCGCTATGCCTGCTGGCTCAGTACTTCCTCTGGTGAGCTTGGCGCGGGCATGACGGTTGCGAAGACCGACTTACCGAACAGGAGGGTGATGGATAGGTTGGCTGCAAACACTAGGACTGCGGTGAGTTCCAACATTCCGGACACTGGAAGAACCTTCCATGCGAACGGCAGAATCCTTTCGTAGGCCAAAGGTTCGGAACAGACTCGCAGGAAGCAGCCGATGTCCAGGAGAACCAGGCTTAAGAACATCAGCCGTTTGCTGAAGATTGCATGGACGCCAGCGAAGTGAGGGAGGATTCGTGGCGCCATGGAAAACACCATCGTTGCCGCGAACCCAACGGTTAGGGCATGGCGGGATGCGCCCCAGATTCCCCCGTTCTTATCGGCGTAGGCGGCCCATACGCTCATGCATCCAGCTGCTACGAGCCAGACGTAAGCGAGGCGGATGAATGACGGAAAACTGTGGTGAATGCCCTGCACCTTTGCTTTACCGTAAGGCTTTTGCGCGAGATGGAGAGCGAAGAAGATCGCTATCGCACTAGCGGCGAGAAATAGTGTTCCTACTTGACTGAAGCCGGCGACGCCACAGAGTATGCCGGCAAGGTCCAGTCCAAGAGCAATGCGAAGTTTCATTGCGTCGGGAGACGCAATCGCGAGAAATGCCGGAAACCAGCGTGCCGAGAAACCCCAGACGATTGGGACCAGGAACCCCCAACCGATGAGAACAAGGTATTTCTGATCCAGTGCGTGCGGGAAGGACTGCAAGGCGCCGTTGAAGGCAAGCTTGATACATTCTACGAAGTTGAAAAGGATCCCAACTGTCAGGCCGACCGTGCCAATCATCACGGATAGCATCCACGGTTCCATTGTCGGCTTGGCTTTCGGTACGGTCCCTGGCTGAGGCAACTTGTGGCGCGAAGCAGCGCTCAAGAAAAGAAGAACGGCGATCAGTTCAAAGCTTGCCGAAACCGGTAGCAAAATACGCCAGTGCCATGCGTAGATATTGGACGCCCAGCGGAGCGTCACGCCGGAGGTCCACAGTCCAAAGCAAATGACCTGCACCTGGAGTGCTCTGCGATCGCGCGCCGGCTGTGAATAGAATCCGATACCGAGGATGAAGCTTCCGATCCACCCGAACATCTGGGCATGGCCGTGACCTTCCATCCAAGCGGGTGGGAGATTCGCCATTCCATGATGGGCGCTGATCGCCATCAAATTCGAAAAGCCTAATAACGTCCCCGGAAGGGCCATGAAGAACAAACCACAGAGGATCCATCCTCGGAGCATCAGGCTCCTGCTGCGTTCGCGAATCAAAATGGCCTGGGTAGTGCCGTCTGTGTAAGTCATGCCGTCCTCCAACACCACACTAGTCAGGACGCTTGGGGTAGGCAGTAACTTATGTCACTGCAACTGAACTCAGGTTGCTGTTTTATAGGATTATGAATCCGCTCATCAATGCCATCGACTTCAACGAACGCCCCTTTATTGCAATCTGGGAGGTCACACAGGCATGCGACCTGGCATGTGTCCATTGCCGCGCTTCGGCCCAACCGAACCGTGATCCGTTGGAACTCACCACAAAGGAAGGCAAAGATCTGATCGATCAAATTGCTGCCTTGAAGGTGCCTGTTTTTGTGTTGACGGGCGGCGACCCGATCAAGCGTCCGGATCTCTTTGAACTGATAGGCCACGCTCGTGAGGTTGGGGTCCGCGTGTCGTTGACTCCGAGCGCTACGCCGCTACTGACAAAGGAGATTGTCGTGCGGCTCAAGGAGGCTGGCCTCGCACGGCTGGCTGTCAGCATGGATGGCGCCAGCGCCCCCACCCATGACGCGTTCCGTGGCATGTCGGGTTCCTTCGCCCGTACCCTGGACGCCGTCCGGTGGGCGAACGAGATTGGACTTCCTATTCAGATCAACACGACCTTCAGCCGGCGGAATATCGCCGAGATGGATGCGATCGTTGAGTTGATGGAGAAGCTTAGCATTACACTGTGGAGCGTCTTTTTCCTCGTCCCGACCGGACGAGGCAAGTTGAATGACCTCTTGAGCGCCGAAGAATTCGAGGATGTTTTTGCAACGATCTATAACCTCTCCAAAACAGCCAAATTTGATATCAAGACTACCGAAGCTCAGCACTATCGGCGTTTTGTCTTGCAGCAGCGCGTCGCTGAAAGAAAAGCAGGAACGGAGACTCTCGCGCCGTCTGAGAAGGCATCCGATGCCATCGGGCGGGCTCCTCGCGGTCTCAATGACGGAAAGGGCTTCGTATTCATCTCCCATACTGGTGATGTATTTCCGAGTGGATTTCTTCCAGTCTCCGCTGGCAATATCCGTCGGAAAGGCCTGGCGGAGCTTTACCGCAATTCGCCCTTGTTCATAGGACTGCGAGATACATCAAGGCTTCAAGGCAAATGTGGTGCCTGTGAGTTCAAGGAGATATGTGGCGGCTCTCGTTCACGTGCATTTGCGCTCACGGGAGATCCCAACGCGGAGGAGCCTTGCTGCTCCTATGTGCCGAAGGGATATATTCAACCCCCACAAGCGACCAAGAGCGCCACGACCCTGCATGTGCTACAAGGGGCATGATCGTCCTTTGAATGCCAACGGTTTCGCTACACAAACGTACATTCAAGATTACGAATGCGAAGAGGTAACAAATGGCAGTTCAAATAGGTGCTAAACCGAACAGCGGATTCGATGACCCCATCGGCATGTTGAAAGACTGTCATCGTCGCATCGAACACTTTCTCGACATTCTTTGGGTCGTTGCCGAACGAGCAACGAATCGCAATCTGACGGAAGAAGAACGCTCGGCAGTGAAGGCTGCTCTGCAGTACTTCCACGTTGGCGGCGAGCGGCACACGCTTGACGAGGAAGAGTCGCTTTTCCCGCGGCTGCTTGCTGCGGCTGCAAGCGGAAGTGACGAAGTGATTGATCGGCTAACGCGGGATCATGACGAAGCCGGTGAATTGCATGCATCCGTTGACTGGCTGTACACGGCATGGATCTCAAACGGCGTGCTGGAGAGCTCAGATCAAGCAGACCTTCAGGCTCGAACGACTCGCCTGAAGCGTTTATACACAGACCATATTCTCGTCGAGGAGACTGAAGTCTTTCCCCGCGCCGCTGCTGCCTTGGACCATCAGATCCTCGCCGATATAGGGCGCGAATTCAGTTCTAGGCGGAAGTAGGATGGATTACTGGCGTAGTGACCGATCAAAGCGAAAAACGTATCGCAGAAATCCTGCATTGATCGCGAAAAGGACAGTTGAGCTTACAGCCGCAGGAATCACCGCGTGGGCGTCGTGACGAAAGACCGCTTCCATGCTGACGGTAAGCAGCCAGAGCTGAACCACAACCCCTGTCGCAACCAGCACAAGGATGGCGGTGAAGAGAGTCGTGCCTTGGCGTTGGACGCTCATGCTGTGACCTCGACGCGGGTTGCGAACAGCTGATCGCCGCGCTTCTCCAGAACGATCCTTGGAAGTGGGCGAGTAGGTGGCCCCGCCGTCGGTCGCCCTGCCTTGAGTTCGAACACACCGTTGTGGCAGGGGCAGAATAGTTCCTCTTCAACCTGCTTGTAAATGACAGCACAGGACAGGTGCGTGCAGACTTGGGAATAAGCTACAAGTTCTCCGGTTGGCATACATACCGCGATGCAGGGATCCTTGTCTGTCGGATATCGAAACAACATGGACCGCTCACGTACCAGAGTCGTCACCGACCCGATGAGCTGGGCGTCGAATACCTCCTGCTTGTGACGATGCCAGATCCATTCCACTAGCCAGTTTGCAGTCGCCAGAAGGGCTGAGCCAAGGGTGAGAAACTTCACCATCTCGCGACGGCTTACATAGTGATCCCCTTCCCACTCGATGGGAAAGTCTCTCTTCCATTGCGGATCGCTCTTGTCCCCACCGCAATTCTTACAACCCTCGCACCCGATCTTGTCACTCATTCTTAGTTCTCCAGCATCAATGCCACGTCATAGGGATCGCTCGGCAAAGCCGCCGCGGTCGTCTGAATTTGTATCAAGCCAATGTCCATGCGCGTTACCTCCGCGGGGACCATCACATACACCTTCGTATGGACGACCTCAGCACCAAACTTCCATTCATTCACGGGTACACCCTGACGAGTTCGCTGAATCTCCTGCATTGTCGTATAAGTGAGTGCCCCTGATGGACAGACGGTCGCACACATTGGCTTCTTGCCGACGCTACTGCGGTCGTAGCACATGTCACACTTCATCATTTGATCAATGTCGATCTGATACTTGGGGACGCCGAAGGGACAGGACATCACGCAGTTTGAGCACCCAATGCACCGCGGCTTCAGCGAACTTTGAACGATCCCATCCGGTGTTTTCTTGATGGCGTCCGCCGGACACACCTGGGCGCAGATGGGATCTTCGCAATGCATGCATATCTGCGGGGCAGTTTGTACGCTGTCCCTCCGCTCGATCGTTTCCAGGTGAATCATCGAAACGCCACGGTGGGTATCACATTCACCGCAGGCCTGAACACAAGCTTCACAGCCGATACAACGTGAGTAGTCGATGAAAAATTCGTTGTTGATCACCGGATGCCTCCCGCCTGGACTTCCAACTCCGCAATCGGATCTGTGGGCCGCTGAGTCTTCGTTATACGCACGGCGCAGATCTTGAACTCCGGGATCTCGGACTGGGGATCAAGCGCACGAATCGTCATGTTGTTGGCAGAGCGGTCATGCGGCCAGTGGTACGGAACGAATACAGTGTCGGGGCGGATCGTCTTGACGACCTTTGCATGGACAATGACGTGACCGCGCCGACTTTCAACCTTCACATAGTCATCATCGATGACTCCCAATCTCGTCGCTAGTTGAGGATGCATTTCACAGAATGGTTCAGGGACTTGATCGATCAGGGCTCCAATGCGCCGCGTCTGCGTGCCTGAAAGGAACTGAGACACAACACGTCCCGTGGTCAGGATTACCGGATATTCTTCATCTACCACCTCCACAGAAGGCCGCCATTCTACCGGGATGAAATGCGCCTTACCATCAGGGTGTCCAAATTTGCCATTTTCGTACAGGCGCGGAGTTCCGGGATGATCGGACGTCGGGCATGGCCAGAAGATCCCGTTGTTCTCCTCGATCCGGTCCCACGTCATGCCGTAGTAGTCCGAGACGCTGCCCTTCGAGGCGATCCGCAGTTCATCGAAGATTTCCCGCGGCCCCGCGTAATCGAACTTGTCGCCTTTCCCGAGCCGACGCGCAAGCTCACAAAGGATCTTCCAGTCTTCCCATGCGCCCTGGGGAGGAGAGACCACCTTGCGATGGCGAATGACCCGGCCCTCAACGTTGGTCGTAGTTCCTTCATCCTCTTCCATTAGCGAACCCGGAAGCACGATGTCAGCGTGCTGGGCCGTTTCGGATAAGAAGAAGTCAATATTGGTATAGAACTCCAGTTTCCCAAGCGCCTCACGCGTGAAGTTAGCATCGGGCAGCGACACCACGGGATTGAAACAGATGGAGATCAAGCCCTTGATCTTGCCAGCATGAATCGCTTCGACGAGCGGGATCGCGGAAAGACCCTTTCCCGGAATCGATTCCTCTGGAACATCCCATACACCCGCGATGTACTTCCGAGCTTCGGGGTCGTCGATCTTGCGATTGCCGGGCAGTTGATCACATTTCCCACCCTGCTCTCTCGCTCCCTGGCCATTGCCTTGCCCTGTAATCATCGCGTAACCGCAGCCTTCGCGGCCGAGGCGCCCACTGGCGAGCGCCAGAGACATCATCGCAATGCAATTTTCTACGCCTTTGGAGTGGTGTTCAATGCCGCGCGCATGCATCACGAAGCTCGTCTTCGCCGGCCCGAACAATTCAGCTGCCCGGACGATCATGCTCGCAGGAACGCCGGCAATCTTCGCCGCATATTCCGGTGTGTACTTCTCAACTGTTCGAGCCACCTCTTCGAAGCCGATGGTGTTCTTCGCGATATATTCCTGGTCGATCCACCCCCGCTTGATCATGATGTGCAGCATGCCGTTGAAGACGCCGATGTCTCCACCGGGACGAACCGGAATGAACAGATCCGCATTGCGTGCAATTGGAGTCATGCGTGGGTCGATAACGATCAATTTGGCGCCCCGGTCCCGGGCCCGCCAGATGTAGTCCGTGGTGATCGGAGCACACTCAGCGATGTTCGCTCCTGCAACGAGAATCACGTCCGCCGCGACAATGTCACTCCATGGATTTCCGCTGCGATCGATTCCAAATACCTTCTTCGACGCGGTTCCTGCTGAAACCATGCAGAGGCGACCGTTGTAGTCGATATTCGCGGTCTGCAGGGCAACGCGGGCAAACTTGCCCATGAGATACGCTTTTTCGTTGGTCATCGAGGCGCCGGTCAGGACGGCGAACGAATCTTTACCGTACGTTTCCTGGATTCGTTTGATCTCGCTGACGACGCGATCGAGGGCAGCATCCCAGCCGACCGGAACGAAGCCCAGACCATTGACTCGTTCGAGCGGGCTCTTCAGGCGGTCAGGATGCTCGTCCTGCATGTAGCGCTTAATGCCCTTGGGGCAGAGCTTTCCTCGATTAAACGGAAAGTCTTCCCAAGGCTCGAATCCAACAATTTTGTTCTCCCGGACACGGAGTTGAATGCCGCACTGTTGGCCACAGAAGCAACAATGCGTCTTGACGAGTTTGTCATCCTCACGAGTATCGGCCCAGCCTCCCGGCGGAACGCGGTTCAGGCTTGGTCCGAAAGCTTCTACGAGATCGGGAATGTCGGTCGAAAGCTTTGCCATGGTGCTCCTAGGAACTCTCGCCCTTGATCTGAACGTCCTTCCACATACCGTCTTGTATCAGCGCAAGGTTCTTGCGACGGCATTTCGGGCAGACGTCTTGATAATGAGTGCCGTCCTTCAGCTGGTAATGGATGTGGAGCGCCGCCTGCACCTGCTTCAAGTCGTCCACCTGCATGCGGGACGCATACTCGTTGCCGCAGCGGATGCAGACAGCCTGCTCGCCTTCCTTGCCGGCCCGCTTATAAAAGTCCACACCGAGCTGGGCGGGTCGTTGAAAGATGTGAAAGAACTTTCCGAAAGGAAGGTAAACCAACGTGACGATCACCGTAATGGCATGAAGCTGCGACAAGAACATGTAGTGCAGGCCATGCATCAGGTGTGTCGAAGCTGTGAGAAACAGTCCCGTGACACAGATGGCGAAGAGAAGAATGAGCGGCATTAGATCATCGGCGAACTGTTGCACCGCCATCGCCCCGTGATCGCGACCTCGACGCCATAGCGCGGTGAAGACTCCGATTAGAACCATCACGGCGGCGATATCCAGCGCGTTGAAGGCCAACTCAGCCACGATGGAATGTACTGGAAATTGGCCGACGGGAATTCCGAAGAGAAATGCTCGATAAATTTCCTGGGAGTTTTTCGCCGTTTCGAAGTGAATCCAACCGAATGACAAGGGAAATGTAATTGCCCCAGCAGAAAGGCAGCCCCACGCGAGAAACCAATGCGCGGTCCACCGCATATGAGATCTTCGCTCGATGAAACGCTGTAGGACGAAGTTGCTCATGAAAATCTCAAAGAGGTGCGCCAGGTTCTTGCCAAGTCTGCCGGGCTTTGTGAAGATTTGCCATCCGCGATACCAGTACAGGCGCGTAGGAGGTCGGCGCAGCCACATCGAAAACCGGTAGGCCAGGCCGAAGGCTGCGAAGAGTGTCGCGCCAGCGTAGGAGACTAGTGCGGGATCAAAGTCCCGCAGTCCGCGGCTTCCGATGAAGATCCCGCCAATCAGCGCAACAGTGGCGAGCAAACCCCACGTGGTCGCTCGGGCTATATCTGAGCCTCGGGCTCTCGCGAACTCGTGTTTGACAGTGTTCATGCGGTTACCGGGACCAGAGCCTTACTGCGTTGGGTGAGCAAGAGGACGACGAGACAGCCGACGCAGAACACGGAGAGCGCCACAAACCCGAGTGTGAACGAGCCAGTCTGCTGCTTAATGGCTCCAAGCAAAAGCGGTGGAAAGAAGCCGCCGAGGCCGCCCGCCGCTCCTACGACACCGGTCACACTTCCAACAGTGGTAGGGAAATACTCCGGAACCAGTTTGAAGACCGCGCCATTGCCAAGGCCAATTGCAACAGCCATACCAAGCGCACCCAAGGTAAAGACTGGCATTGTCGGGCAGGCAAGCAAAAGCGCCATGACTGCGGTAAACGGAAAGACGAAAGTCAAAATTCGTTTGCCGCCGATCTTGTCCGCCAGTATTCCGCCGACGGGGCGAAGGAACGTAGCGAGGAGCACGAAGCCTGCAGTGCGCATCCCGGCCATCTGGGGTGTCAACCCAAATATCTCAACCAGAAAGATCGGCAAGTAGATCGCCATGGCGACGAAGCCGCCAAACGTCAGGAAGTAATAGAGGCTCAGCAGCCAACTGCGGGAATCCTGCAAGGGAACAAAAATTGCACGAAGTGGTTTCGGTGGACCCTGACGCGGGGCGTCCTTCGCTTTAGCTGCGAATATCACTAGCCAGATAATCAGCGCGATACCAAACGTCCAAAATCCCCACTTCACCCCGTACGCCTTTGCAATGAACGGCGCAGCAAATGCAGCTACCGACTGGCCTACGTTGCCAGCCCCGTAAACTCCCAACGCGAAGCCTTGCCGGGCTGGTGGATACCAGCCATTCACAAAGCCGACACCTACCGAGAAACTCGCGAGGGCAATGCCAATGAAGAAGCCGTAAATCAGAAGTTGATGATAATTGCGCACTCCGCCCATCAGGAACGCCGGGACGATGGAAAAGGCCATCGTCAGGATGAAGATAAGGCGACCGCCAAACCTATCAGTGAGAATTCCTAAGGGAATTCGTCCGAGACTGCCGAGCAAGACCGGTAACGCGACCGCGACGCTCTTCTGAATCGGCGAGAGGTGCATCTGGCGGCTCAGGATGGGCATCATCGCAGAGAGTGAGCCAAATACCGCAAAACAAAAGCCGAACGCGCCTGTGCCTAGCGTCAGTTGGAGTGTCGCGGGTTGTTTGGCGGCGTTTCCCATGACGCAAGTCTACGCGTTCAACCATAGGTGTCTGTGACTTAAGTCTTAGCGCTTCTGGCTTCCCTGGGTAAGTCTTTGGACAGTGTCGATTGGTACGGCGTCATCAACCGAAGGCAAGCCCAAAACAATCATCTGATTGACCAGAATGATTTGGATAAGTTCGTTGCTACTAACTACGCCGCATGTCGTCGGCTAAGAGAATTGCCTCTGCCACCTCGCGCATAGCTTTGCGGCGTTGCCGGCTTTCGCGCTGCATACGGCGATAGGCCTCTTCTTCCGTTAGCTGGAAATCGCGTTGCAGAACGCTCTTGGCGCGATCGAGAAGTTTGCGGGTCTCGAGCTGATCCGAAAGTTGCAGGTTCTCGGTTTCGAGGCGGGCGCGTTCGAGCTCAGCACCCACCAGAAAACCTATGGTAGAAAGCAGACGGATCTCGACGCTAGTGTGTTGGTAGGGTAGCCGGTGCTGCATGGTAATGACGCCGACGACTCTGCCTGCGCATAGCACAGGGGTGCAAAGAATTGCCTCAAAGCGATCTTCGGGAAGATTAATGAAGGTACTGAAGCGCGGATCGTCGGACGCCTTGGAGTTGATCGCAACCGGCTCGCGATGTTGCGCGACCCATCCCGTGATGCCCTGGCCGAGCTTCAGGCCGAGACGATCCACGAGATCCGCATGCGGATTCTTCGAGCCACGCAGGACGAGCTTTTCGTCTTCCAGGACGTACACGAAGCATGAGTCGCAGGGGATCATCATCGTGACAAACTCAAGCACGCGTTTGAGGACTTCATGCAGGGGGTCGGCTTTGGCAATGCGGCTGCTAAGCTCGTGGAGAAACTCCATGGGCAGAAGACCGTCTCGGAAACCGGCCATGGTGGAGGTCGACTCTGCAATGCGACGCACACCGGGTTTGAGCACGGAGCCGTCGGTTGGGGGAGAGGGCTGCTGAGGAATGAGACCGGCTACGGCGTGATCGCGTTTGGTCTTGAGGAGCTTGCCGGCGTACTGCGCGGCTTCGTTGACCAGAAATCCCATCTTCGGGCGCGAGGGTTCGAAGTCGGGGATGACTCCATAATGGGTCAGCTCCTCGGTCGTCGTTGGGCCAATGGAAAGCACCACCATCGAAGCCAGCCCAGCGCGCAATTCTTCCACCATGCCGATCTGTTCTGCGACCTGAAAGAGGTGGATGACCTGCACGGCGGTCATGAAGAGAACGACGTCTACGAAACCTGTCGTAATTCCAAGGACGCACTCTCGCAGCGGCTGAAGATCTTCAGGCAACGCCCATTGGTACACCGGCACCTTGGTCACCGAGAGGCATTGCTCGCTCAGTGAAGAGATAAGTTCGGGGTTCGACGCGCCATACTCCTGGAGCGCGACGCGCATCGTTGCGAGCGAGGGTCCGAAGACCTCGCTCAACATGGCCATTACCTCGCGCCAGGTATTGGGATCGTTGCTGGTCGCTAAGACGGGGATTTTCATCTCGCGCAGCATCTGTTCCGGCTTGGGACCGCGCGCCGCGATGCGCACTTTGCGAAGCGCATCGACGACGAGCGCTGGATCATACTTTGTCTTTGCAATATCCATCAACGCGCGCACGCCGACGCCGGTCATAAAGATGACGAGATCGAACTGATCGTTGAGCAGATCTCGCACAAAGTCGAGCGCGGCAGTCTGCGTCTCCAGAGGGACCTCCCGCATGGAAGGCACGACGAATGGCTCGCCCCGGTAGGTGCGTATGAGCTTCTCAACTTCCTTTGCGCGGCGGCTCTCTAGAGCGAGCACCCTGAGACCGTCAAAGCTGGCATGGGCCATGAGTCCTTGGGTTCTACCAGATGGAGATGTCGCAGTCGAAAAACTGCGATGTACATTACAGAAGTCTTCCGTCTGACCGGGGTGAGCAGCGACAGGGTGGCGATCAGACGCCTTGAACGAAGCCCGTTATAGCAAAGAATACACGCAGTCCTGCCGCCCTCAAACCTCGCGATCCCCGTTACTTCATCGGTCGTTGCGCCTCGCCCCACTTGTACGTCATCTCGAGGTAGCCATACTGCGCTGAATGTCCGGCGGGATAAATCGCCGCCACCACGCCCTTTCCCCATGCGTGCGCATAGTAAGCCGCAAGCGCCAGGTTCTTCGAGATCTCGTAGTCCGCCGAGACATCGAACACCGAAGCGAAACTGGAGTGCAGATTCGCCGGCCGCCCCACGAAACCAAACACCTTATTGTCGAACGCGCCGCCGCCCTGGTACCAGAGATCCTTGTTCGACGTCAGTTGCAGAAAGTGCATATCCGAGCGCATCGCGAGATGTTTCGTTGGCTTGTCCATCAACTGTACAAACTGGTCCTTGCTGTTCATCATGTTGTAGAACGGAAATCGCGCGTATACACGTGGCGTAGGCAGCACCTGGAAAAACGTATTGTGCTGGTCATCGGTGGCATTGTTGTCGCCTGTGCTGCGGAGAAACCCAGCCCTCACCCACGGAGCCGTCCGCACCTGCGTCGCATGGTAGCCACCCTCCACCGCAATCGCTCCTGAACGCTGATTCAGCAAGCCCCAATCGCCGTTTTGCAGCACGCCCCAGCCCAGCAGATCGAACTTGCCGCCGCCCGCCGGTATCGACGTCAAAAAGTCCGCACCGTAACTTCCCAGCCGGATATTCTTGTGGTCTGTCTGCCGCACCGCGAGCGCGCGGTTGTCGGTCTTCGTCAGCCCGGTCCGCCCGTCGTGATACCCCATCGCAAATACGCGCCACAGAAAGTGGTTGCTGAAGTCATACTTGCTGTACGCCAGATATTGCAAATCGACATTGAGCTCCGGATTCGCATTCATGTTGAATACACCTTGATCCGAGCGCGCCGCCATGGCCGTAAGGTTCCACGTCTTGCCGTCGTAGTGGCCATCCACGCCGTCAAAACTCCGCTGAGCGTTGGAGAAGCCGAAGTTCCCGACCAGCCTTTGCGCGATCCTGCTTGTCTGTAGAAATTTCAGATCAGGATTCTTGGGCGTCGTCTCTTCGCCGTCAAAGAACTCGAAGCGTCCAACCCGCAACGAGCGGCCCGGAGTGCTCCCATCGAAGCGAATGAATCCCTGCTTTAACGCGGCTGCCGCATTTTCCGTCTGGTTGTTGTTCGAGGCGTAGTACGTCCCGCCCAGCCCAAGCTGTCCTTGCGCCGAAACCGAGGAGACAGCGTCGCTCGGGAGAAACTGCACGGACGGCTGTGTAAGCTCCAGTTCCCAGTCAAAAGTCTTGTGCTTCTGCGCGATCCCGACCCGCAATAGCGATTCGAGATACCCGTAGGTATTCGCGTATGGCGGTGCCGCGAACCATTGAAAGACATCCAGTCGCGTTCGGTCGTACACGGTAATGCTGACGGGCGATTTCGAGACAGGCGCGGACGCGGGAGTTTGACCCATGCAGGAGAGCGAAACGAAAGTGGCGGCGCAGAGCAGTACGAGACGGTTCAAAAGTCTTGACCTCGGAGGAACAGGATGCTCGCGCAAGTTGGCGAGAATGTAGGGGCGCATACGGCAAGGCTCCGAAGCGTTCCCCGGAGATTGTCTTTGGCTTGGGCGGGTACTGCATCCGGACCGCATCAGGGCAGTCGTTCTACTCAGCGGCGTAAGCTGCGGAACCGCTGGATTCGCCCGGTCCACATTCCTCATTGGGAGAGGACCAGCCGACAGTTCCATCCTATGCGCGAGTCACGTCAGGGTGTCGCGCGGCGTTGCAGAGGATTACGTGAGGTATAGCATGGCATCCCCCGCAGCGCAAATTCCGCTTCACAAAACGCTAATCTTCACGCTCATCCGCCGCACGCCGAAAACTCTTCTTGCAGTTCCGTCCAACCTGCTTTAGGATTCATCTAACCGCTGGCGTGCTTTCGTTCGCAGAAGTTCCGCCGCAGCCGGATAAGCCCCATGCCGCGCTTGTCCTGTAAGTACGTTCCCTCTGCAACTTCAGTCTCCGTGATGAGCTGTGCATTCACCGCACTCTGTGCCGTTCGAGTCCAGATTCTCACTGCCTGAAGATCCTTCCATTCTTGAAGTGAGCCTCCCGAAACTCCATACGGTTCAGCCGTCGTCTCTTTCGACCCAGCTTCCCTGGAGTTTCGCCGCATGCCTGTCGCCTCACTCGACAACCCGGCCTTCACTGACGAGCAGAAGCACTATCTGCAAGGCTTCTTCGCAGGCCTGCAGCACCGCGGCGCTGTTCCCTTCGCAGGCTATCTCACCGACGGCCGCATCACCAACGATCCCTCCACCGGCACACAGAACCTCGCCGCCGAGCAGCCCGAGCCCCTTTACTTTGGCACGCCCATCAGCGAACTTTGCCGCGAAGAGCTTTGGAAGTACGAGCAGAATGGCCTCGACATCTGGGAGAAGCTCTTAGCCCACGCCAGCGAAGACCGCGCCCCCGAGCCCGCCGACATCTTCCGTTTCAAATTCCACGGCCTCTTCTATGTCGCCCCCGCGCAGGATTCCTTCATGCTGCGTCTGCGCGCGCCCGGCGGCGTTCTCACCGCTGCACAGCTGCGCGGCCTCGCCGACATGGCAGAAGACTGGGGCGCCGGCCGCTGCGACCTCACCACCCGCGCCAACCTGCAGATCCGCGACTTCCAGCCCCGCGACATCGTCCGCGTGCTCAACAAAGTCCAGTCGCTCGGCATGACCTCTCGCGGCTCCGGCGCAGACAACATCCGCAACATCACCGCCTCACCGCTCTCCGGCCTCGACCCCACGGAGCTGCTCGACGTCCAACCGCTAGCCTCCGCTCTCCAGCACTACATCTCGAACGCGCGCGACCTCTTCGGCCTCCCCCGCAAGTTCAACGTAGCCTTCGACAGTGGCGGCGACCTCTCCGTGGTCGCTGACACTAACGACATCGGCTTCATCGCCGTCCGAGTCGCCGAAGGCAACGACATCCCAGCCGGCGTCTACTTCCGGGTCCTTCTCTGCGGCATCACCGGTCATCGCCAGTTCGCCTCCGACTGTGGCCTGCTCCTCCGTCCCGACCAGGCCGTCGCCGTAGCTGTCGCGATGATCCGCGTCTTCAACGCCAACGGCGACCGCACGGATCGCAAGAAAGCGCGCCTGAAATACCTGATCGACAAGTGGGGCATCGCGAAGTTCCTCGAAGAGACCGAAAAGCTGCTCGCCTTCCCTCTTATGTACCTTCCCGCGAACCAGTGCCAGCCCCGCCGCGCCATCGACCGCGCGGGCCACATCGGCATCCACCCGCAGTCCCAGCCAGGGCTAGTTTCGATCGGCGTTGTCGTCCCCGTTGGCCGTCTGCCCGTGCCGCAGATGCGCGCCCTCGCGCGCATCGCCGACGAGTACGGCACCAGCGAACTCCGTCTCACCGTCTGGCAGAACCTCATCCTTCCCAACATCCCCATCGTCCATCTCGAAGCCGCGCAACAATCTCTGCGCGACGCCGGCCTCAACTTCACCGCGGGCACCGTGCTAAGCGGCACCGTCGCCTGCACCGGGAATCAGGGCTGCCGCTTCTCCGCCAGCGACACCAAAACCCACGCCGTCGCTCTGGCCAACTCGCTCGATGAACACTTCCACATCGTGCAGCCCGTCAACCTCCACGTTACCGGCTGCCACCACTCCTGCGCCCAGCACTACATCGGAGACATCGGCCTCATGGGCGTCAAGGTCGGAGGCGAAGAAGGCTATCAAGTCCTGCTCGGCGGCGGCGCTGACGCCGACCAGGGCCTGGCCCGCGAGCTGATCCCCGCCATCAAATTCTCCCAACTCACCCCCGTGCTTCACCGCCTCTTCCAGGCCTTCACCAGCCAGCGCGCCGAGCACGAATGCTTCCTCCAGTTCACCCGCCGCCATACCATCGAACAACTCCGCACCCTCTGCGCCACCAAGGTCGCACGATGAATCCCACCGTCCCATTCATTCCCGACGACGCGCCCTTCACCCCCGAGCAACGCTCCTGGCTCAACGGGTTTCTGGCTGGCGTTTACTCCACAGTCGAAGCTCCACTCGCAAAAACCTCTGCCCCCGCGCTGAACATCGCCATACTCTTCGCCACGCAGAGCGGCACCAGCGAGCGCCTCGCCAAAAAACTCGCGAAGGAACTCAAACAGCAAGGCCACGCACCCGAGCTAGCCTCGCTCGACACCTACACCACCGCCTCGCTCGCCGAGCAAACCCACGCACTCGTGCTCGCCAGTACCTACGGCGAAGGCGATCCGCCCGACGGCGCGCAAGCTTTCGCCGAGTCTCTCCACCTGCTCTCCGCACCGCGCCTCGACAATCTGCGCTACGCCGTCTTCGCCCTCGGCGACACCAGCTACGAGCACTTCTGCAAGTTCGGCGCAGACCTCGACGCCCGCTTCTACGCCCTCGGCGGCACGCGCCTCTGCGATCGCGTCGACTCCGGCGTCGATGTGGACGAGCCCTTCGATCAATGGAAGAGCACAGTGCTAGCCAGCCTCTCCGCGCCTCCTTCCCTCAGCGTATCCGCGTCCATCGCGCAGCCGGGCAGCGCTCCAGCAAAGCCCCACACCCACACGCGTGAAAACCCCTACCTCGCCGAAGTCATCGACAAGCGTCACCTCACGCATGAAGTTTCCAGCAAGCTCACCGTGCACGTAGGCATTTCGCTGGCCGGCTCGGAGGTCCACTACGAAGCCGGCGACGCGTGCGGCGTCATCGCGCAGAACGACCCTGCCGTTGTCGAAGAGATCCTCACCCGCACCAACTTCTCGCCCGAAGAAATCATCACCCTTCCTAAACTCGGCGCAACCACGCTCCTCGAAGCTCTGACCCATCACCTCCAGCCCTCGCGCCTCACCCGCAAAACCGTCCAGGCCTACGCCGCCCTCGGCGACTGCCGCAGGCTCGAGCACCTCCTCTCCGCCGAGGCCCACAAAGAGCTCGACGCCTACATGTACGACCGCGGCCTCATCGATCTCATCGAAGAGTGCCCCGGCCTGCTCACTTCACCCGCGCAACTCATCGATATCCTTCCCAAGCTCTCCACGCGCCTCTACTCCATTTCTTCCAGCCCCGCGTTCCACAGCGGCGAACTACACACAACCGTCGCCGTCGTCCGCTACCACGCGCACAATCGCGATCGCGGCGGCGTCTGCTCCACCATGCTCAGCGAACGCACACCGTTGGGCGCCCGCGTCCCCATCTACATTCAGCCCAACAAAAAATTCCGTCTCCCCGCCGATCCCGCCGCCCCCATCATCATGATCGGCCCCGGCACCGGCATCGCTCCCTTCCGTTCCTTCCTGCATGAGCGCCGCGCCCTCGGTGCCACTGGCCGCAACTGGCTCTTCTTCGGCGACCGCAGCGCACGCACCGACTTCCTCTATCGCGACGAGCTAGAAGCTATGTGCCACGACGGCCATCTCACCCGTCTCGACACCGCCTTTTCCCGCGACCAGGAGCACAAGGTTTATGTGCAGGACCGCATGGTCGAGTTCGGCGCAGAGTTCTGGAAGTGGCTCAACGACGGCGCCTCGCTCTACGTCTGCGGCGACGCCTCCCGCATGGCCAAAGACGTCGACGCCGCCCTCCATCGGCTGATTGAAGAGCACGGTTCGAAGGACAGCGAAGCCGCCCAAGAGTTTGTGCAGGAGCTGCAGGAACAGAACCGCTATCACCGCGACGTCTACTAGAAATCTGCGCACGCTGAAAGAGATCCATCTTGCCTCTTCCACTCCACGATCGCGCCGCAGACGGCAACAGCTTCGATCTCGTACGCCTGTCGCTGATCGAGTCCGGAGCGCCTGCGCGCGTGGTCAACGCCCTGATCCCCGAGCGCGTCCTCGAGGAGGGCGAACAGTACCGTTTTCACTTCGACATGACCAAGTGCATCGGCTGCCGCTCCTGCGAAGTCGCCTGCAACGAACAAAACGGCAATCCCTACGACATCAACTGGCGTCGTGTCGGTGAACTCGAAGGCGGAGCCTATCCCGACACCCTCCGCCATTATCTGTCCATGGGTTGCAACCACTGCCTCGACGCCGACTGCGTCAAAGGCTGCCCCGTCGAGGCTTACACCAAGGACCCAATCACCGGCATCGTTCTTCACTCCGCCGACGCCTGCATCGGCTGCCAGTATTGCGTCTGGAATTGCCCCTACTCCGTTCCGCAGTTCAACCCCGAGCGCGGAGTCGTCGGCAAGTGCGACATGTGCCAGGGCCGCCTCGCCGAGGGCCTCGAGGCCGCCTGCGTCAATGCCTGCCCAGAGCACGCCATCGAAATCGAAATCGTCAACAAGGCCGAGTGGAAGGCCGACTTCGCCGCGGCCGACTCACCGGGAATGCCCGCCGCCCGCCACACCATTTCCACCACGCGCATCACGCTCCCGCCCGCCGTCGCCGGGGGTGAGCTCGAGCGCGTCGACAGCGGCCAGATCCGCGCCGAGCATCCGCATTGGTCGCTCGTCTTCATGACCACGATGGTGCAGGCCGTCGTCGGTGCGCTGGTCGTCATGCTGTTCGCACACGCCACGGACACCGTTAGCCTCACACTCCTCGCGCTCGTCACAGCGGTCGCTCTGAACATCTCCGTCTTCCACCTCGGCCGCCCCGCCTACGCCTGGCGCGCACTCAAAATGTGGCGTCGTTCCTGGCTCAGCCGCGAGGTACTCCTCTTCGCTCTCTTCTTCCTCAACATCGGAGCCTGCACCGCTGCCTCCTGGGTGCACACCCTCGGCGTCCTCCATCTCAACGCCGTCCCGCTTCTCGGCTGGACGGCATGTCTCTTCGGAGTCCTCGGCACCATTGCGAGCGCCTACATCTATCTCGTGCCGGCCCGCCCCTCGTGGAACATGATCCACACGCCGCTCGATTTCCTGCTCTCCGCCGCGCTCCTCGGCGTCATCCTCGCGCCTGTGCTGGAGAAAGCCGCCGCTCTCCTCGGCCGTTTCGCACCCCGTACCTTCGCGCACACTCCGGTTCACTACGCCTCGTGGCCAGTAGTCCTCATCACGGTTCTGTGGCTCACCAACCAGGTCGTTCGCCTGCTTCGCTTGCGCAGCTCTTCGCTCTTTGAAGGCCGCGCCTCCTTCGCTCTCATGCGCGGCGCTCTGCTGCGTCCCACCGTCATTACATCCTTCGCACTCGCTCTCCTCGCCGCCAGCGTCGTCCTCGGCGGCGTCTGGATCCTCGGCCTCTTCTGCGCCATCATCGCAGTCCTCTCCGCGCGATATCTCTTCTTCGTCTCCGTAGTCCCGCTCAGCATGGGTCTCAGCTTCCTTCGAGAGAGGCGCGCATGAATCTCGCTGCCACAACCCGCAACTTCGTCGCCCACACCAAACGATTTCTCGGCATCGATATTGCGCGCGCAAAGTATGCGTACGGAAACGATCCTCGCTTCGGCCACATCTCGGAATCGCGTATCGCAGACTCCTGGGTCAAGACCACCTGCGGCTACTGCTCCGTCGGCTGCGGCATGCTCATCGGTGTCAAGGACGGCATCGCCGTCGCCGCGCGCGGCAATCCCGACCACCCTGTCAACCGTGGCAAGCTCTGTCCCAAGGGCCTCAGCGAACACCACATGCTCACCGCTTCCGGCCGCGCCACCACGCCCCTTCTGCGCAAAGACGGCGTCCTCACCCCCGTCTCCTGGGAAGAAGCCATCACCACCATGGTCACGCGCATCTGCTCCATCCAGGCGCGTCACGGCCGCGGAGCTCTCGGCGTCGTCGGCACCGGCCAGCTCCTCACGGAGGAAACCTACACGCTCGGTAAGCTCGTGCAGCTCGGCTTTGGCACCTCCAATAACGACGGCAACACCACCCTCTGCATGGCCAGCGCCGTCTCCGGATACAAGCTCTCCTTCGGCAGCGACGGCCCTCCCGGCTCCTACGAAGATCTCGAAACCGCCGACGTCATCCTGCTCATCGGCGCCAACATCGCCGACAACCATCCCATCCTCTGCGAGCGCCTGCAACGAAACCAGCACCGCGTCCTCATCGTTGCCGACCCGCGCGTTACCAAAACCGCCATGATGGCCGACATCCATCTGCCCGTAAAGCCGCGCTCCGACATCGCCCTGCTCAACGGCATCGCCCACATCCTCATCCGCGACGGCCTCATCGACCGCGCCTACATCGACGCCCACACCGAAGGCTTCACCGAATTCGCCGCCTTCGTCGCCACCTTCACCCCTGAGCACACCTCGCGCGTCACCGGCCTCGGCGTCGACCTCATCGAGCACGTCGCTCACCTCTACGGCAATGCGAAAGCCGCCTTCATCGGCTGGACCATGGGCGTCAATCATTCCACCCAGGGCGCCGTCACCGTCACCGCCATCAACAACCTCGCGCTCATCACCGGCAACATCGGCCGCACCGGCGCCTCGCCGTTCTCGATCACCGGCCAGTGCAATGCGATGGGCACCCGAGAGACCGGCTTCACCTCGTCGCTGCCCGGCTATCGCAAGTTCGACAACTCAGAAGACCGTCAAGCACTCGCCGACATCTGGAACATCGACGTCGGCCGCATTCCAACCCAGCGTGGCAAAGCCTATCCCGACATCATCGAAGCCGCAGTCACTGGCAGCGTCAAGGCGCTCTGGTTCGTCGCCACCAATCCTGCGGTCTCGTTTCCCAACTATGACCTACTCGAATTCGCGCTGAAGAACATCGAGTTTCTCGTCGTTCAGGACGGCTTCCATCCCACCCCCACCACCGCACTCGCCGACCTCGTTCTCCCCGCCGCCATCTGGGGCGAAAAAGAAGGCACCTACACCAACTCCGAGCGCCGCATCAGCAAGGTGAACAAGGTCGTCGGTCCTCCCGGCGAAGCCCGCGCCGACTTCGACATCTTCCTCGCCATCGCCGAGAAGCTCGGCCTGCGCGAAGAGCTTTATCCAGGCTGGACCACCACCCACGACGCGTACAAGGAGTGGCAGCGCGTCTCCGCCGGCCGCGCCTGCGACTATAGCAATATTTCCTGGGAGCAGATTGAGCGCGAGGGCGGCGTTCAGTGGGGCGGCGAGCGCCTCTACACCGGCGGCATCTTCGCCTTCGACGGCGGCCGCGCCCGCCTCCACTCCGTCCCCTGCGAACCCTTCGCCGAGCAGCCCGACAACGAGTACAACTTCATTTTCAACACCGGCCGCACTGTCGAGCACTGGCATACGCGCACCAAGACTGGCGCAATCCCCATGCTCAACGGCATGGTCCCCAACGCGTGGCTGGAGATGAATCCCATCGACGCCGCTCAACTCAAACTCCGCTCCCACGATCGCGTCACCGTCATCTCCCGACGCAACCGCGTCGCCCAGGTCGAGCTCCGCGTTACCGGCATCGTCGCCCCCGGCCAGGTCTTCATGCCCTTCCATTTTCCCGAGGCCAACTCCAACCTCGTCACCCTCGGCGCCTTCGATCCCATCTCGCGCGAGCCCAACTTCAAGCAGTGCGCCGTTCGCGTCGAGAAGTCCGCTTCAGCCTGAACCGAAAGTTTCCCCGGTGCATTCGCCGGGCCGTGACATCTCCCCCGGCAACCACGACGTTGCTGTCCACGCCGAAGAGCAACACTCCGTCGCTCCGGTGCTCACTCCAACTCATCGATCGCACCACGCCAAGCACGTGCAAGGGACTACGACTATGAAGACGCATAAAGTGGAACAGCTCATCATCGCAACCGTCGGATTTTTCTGGTGCTTTCTCATGTGGTTCTCGACCGCCGCATTCAGCCCCAGCATCGCCGCTCACTATCACCTCAGCCTCAAGGCCCTCGGCCTGCTCGCCAGCTCCGCCATCTGGATGGCCCCCGTGGGCCGCATCGTCGCCGGCTGGGCCGCAGACCGCTTCGGCGCGCCCCGCACCTTCGCTCTCATCCTCAGCGTTTGCGGCCTCGTCTCCATCGCCTCGGCCTACACCACCAGCTACAAGCTCCTCTTCGCAGAGCGAGTCATCGTCGCCATCGCCGGCGTCTCCTTCGTCGTCGGCATCCAGCATGTCGCGCAGTGGTTCAAAGCCCATGAGATCGGCACCGCAGAAGGCCTCTTCGCTGGCACCGGCAATGTAGGCGCTGGCGCCGGGGCTCTTGTTCTCCCGCGCCTTTTCGGCACCAACTACCACGCGGCGTTCCTCTGGCTCGGCGTCATTGCCCTCGTCATTGCCGCCTGGTACCTCATTCGCGGCCAGGCTGCCAGCTCCATTGCTCAGCAGGCTCTCGTCCGTAAACAAAGCAATTTCCGCGGCACACTCTTTGTCTGGAGCCGCTACATCGCCATCGCCCTCATGCTCGCCTACGCCATGTCCTTCGGCCTCGAAATCGCGATGAACGCCTGGCTTCCCGGCTACTTCACCCGCGGCTTCCACGCCGAAATCCTCGCGCTCGGCTTCACCGGAGTAGCCGGCCTTCAGATCGCCGCCGGTACCTTCGCGGCCGTGCAATCTTTCACCGCATCGCTCTTCCGCCCCTTCTCCGGCTTCATGTCCGACCTCTTCCAGCGCAAAGGCTGGACGCCCCTTCCCCTCATCGCCAAGACCCTCCCGTACGCTCCGAGACTCCACTGGCTCGGCCTCTCACTGATCCTCATAACCCTCACCATGGGAGGCCTCACCGTCGCTGGCCTCATGGGCTCGCTGCATCTTTCCGTGCTGGTGCTGGTCGCCATGGGCGTCGCCATCTCCTTCGCCACCGGCGGCACCTTCGCGTTGGTTCCGCTGCTCTTCCACGACCGCCCCGGAGCAGCCGCAGGCTTCATCGGCGGCGTGTCCACTGCCGCGGGCATCGTCTATCCACTCATCTTCGCCAGCGGCCACAACATTCACTACGGTTATGCCTACGTCGCCCTCTACATGTTCGTCCCCATCGCGCTCTTCTATTTCTGGGCCGCACGGTATGAGCGCGCACCGCAAGAGCACGGCCTCATCGAGCACCGCGAGTTAGTAGCCGAAGCCGCCTAACCCCAACCCCCGAACCCGTGAGGTCCTCATGCACACCAACATCACCGAAACAACCGCCGCCAACTCCATCCCACGCGAGCCTTGGTACAAGTATGGGGTCGCCGTCCTTCTCCTGGAAATGCTCATCGCGGTAGCCGTCTGCGGTTACTCGCTTTACATGACCTTCCATGGACTCGGAGGCTTTCCCGGGAAGCATTAGAGTGAATGCGAGCCATGTATGCACAGCGTAGAGAGAGTGATCTAGTTGGTAGCCTCGACGCTCGCTTGACTGCGCGGAATCTCTTCGTGCAGCTTCTGATCGCCGGAGACAGAGGCGTCGCCCGAGATCGCATACGCAACGGCAGACCCGATGAGAGCGGGAATGATAAACGCATGTCCCCCTGTTGCTTCCGCGACGAACACCACCGCTGCGAGCGGAGTCTTGTAAGCAGCTGCGATAAATGACGCCATTCCAACGGCCGCATAGAGTGCCAGCGACGGGTCATGGACTACCGTTTGGGCAAACGCAATGCCGATGGCGCCACCGGTCAGGAAGAGCGGAACGAACATCGCGCTTACGCCGCCCGCACCAAGGGTGAAGGCGGTGGCGGCCAGTTTGAAGAGGCCGAAGATAACGAGTTCGCTTGAACTGTGGCTCTGGGTAAGGATCTGCCCGACAGCTTCATAGTTCGGTCCAAGTGGAATCAGCGTCCCGGGATAGAGCTGCAGAAAGACAAGTCCGCAGAGCCCAGTCAGCAGACCTCCAATCGTCAGCTTGATCCAATGCGGTGCCGTCCATTTCACGACGAAGCTACGGAGACGGCGGAAGGTGATGGCGAAGACCATCGCGATCAGCCCGATCAAGAGCCCAAGTACGGCACTCCATAAAAGATCGCGCATCGTGTAGGTACCGGCGCTGCTAAAGTTGAACAGCGGCTTGCTGCCCAGGAATGCACTCAGCGTCATATAGGACACCACCGAAGCAATCAGCGACGGCATCAGTGCCTCATGCGCCAGATCGTCCTTGTAAGGCATCTCCAGGGCAAACACAATTCCAGTGAGCGGAGCCCTGAACACCGCGGACATACCAGCTGCCGCGCCGCAGATCAACATGATGCGGCGGTCACGCTGATCGAGCTGGAAGCGCTGTAGCCCACGCAAGTGTGTCCACAGCCAGGAGCCGATCGCGGCCCCGCCATAAATGCTCGGTCCTTCCAGTGCAGCGCTCCCGCCGAAGCCCACCGTGGTGACCGCCGCGAGCAACTTCGCAGGGAAGTCACGCATGTCGATCCGGCCCTCATGCTCGTGATAGGACTGGACCACTTCCTCGGTCGAATGCTGATTGGGATCGCGGGTCAGATACTGCATGATCAGTCCCGTCAAAGCGCATCCAATGACCAGACCTGGAACAATGGCCCAGTGGTGATGCAGGTAATACGCCAGGACCGGAGGCCACATCTCGCGCAGGATCAACACCGCGACTGCCGTAATCGTGAGCCCCGCTATGACGCCGATCAGCGGTGCAATCAAAAGCCACTTGTGTAGATTTCGCGCATAGGTCGCGCTAAGGTCTTCGTGAACCTTCGGGAAATAGCGACGGAGCAAAGGGTACTGCATGATTCCGTCGGTCAACTTGATTCGGGTCACTACGCTTCTCCATTCGCTACCTGCTCGGTGCCTCAGTTCAAACGGCAAAGGCCTTCAATGCTGTCAGCAGCTGCGGCCCCAGCTCGCGTAATTCGCGGGTGTGGTCTGCTGACAGTCTTCGCAGAATGCGATTGCCCTCGATTGTGAGTTTCAACACAACATGACGTCGATTGTCCGGATCGCTCTTGCGCACAATCAATCCAGCCTCCTCGCAACGATTGCCCAGCTCCACCACGCTGTGATGACGAAGGGCCAGCCGTTCCGCGAGATAGCCCACCGCCGTCACCGTTCCCCTGGGTGCACCCGCTATCTGCAATAGGAGTTGATGCTGCTGCGGTGTGAGGCCTACGCGAGTCGCAGCTTCTTCGCTGAAGTGCAGGAACTGTCGCAGTGTGAAGCGAAACTCAGCAAGTGCGCGAATGGAAGGCTCAAACGCATCATCGCCTTCAACTTTTTCATGCTTCTTCATTTCAGCTATCGTAACACGATACGTGAAGTGAAGAAAAGATGCCTGCAGATCTCTCGGCAACCGACTCGCTAGTTGGCAGTGCTTGCGGTCACTTCAGGATGCGCCCAGTCGTAGACAGTGCCCAGCCAGGAGCTACCCGGGGCAGCTTCCGGTAGGTGAGGAATCAACGCCCATAGACCGATCAGCGCCAGTCCTACCAGGTTTGGAAACAGGAGAGGAGCCATCGGCGGAGCGCCATTCACTAACTTGTCGAAGACGCCATGGCCCGGTTCGATGAGGTTGGCCTGCAAGTGGAACCAGAAGCCCAAGACTCCGACAAATGCCTGCGCGAACATAACGAGAAGGCACACATCGAGGAAGCGCCGTGTGACGCTGGTGAGGAGCGGAATGACGAGAAACCCAACCGCGAATGCGGATGATATAACCGGAATCCACTCGGTCTTCAAGAAGAAGCCGTTCGACGCATGATCCGTAAGCGACAGTACGAAATTTCCAAAGAAGCCGCCGACTGCAAGCAGGATCACCCAGCGTGCCCAGTCGGCGCTGCGCGACGCGATCATGCGGTTCATGAGCAATAAGAACCCGAGCCCGGTGTAGGCCAGAGGCGCTGCGAACGGCGCCGCGTAGGTAAGGCTCTTGAGCGTTCGGTCAAGGAAGAACCGGCTCTCCAGGTGGTAGAGCACGCCGCCTAGCCCTACCAGAACGGCTAACCCTCCAATCAGATACCCCACGTCGCGCCATGGCGCCTGAAAGCCCCACACCCAGCGCAGGGCGATAAGACACCCCATAACAACCGCGGCGCCGATGGAGAAGTACAACGGGATGTACTCCGCTGTGTTGCGGAAATGATTTACCGAGTGAGCAATGTAGATGTCTGCCGCAAGGATCGCCAGGTTCGCGGTGACAAACAACTCCAGCCAAAGCTGAGGATTGTGCGCCCAACGAAGGCGCGGCTCTGTGACGGCACTTTGAACGCGGACGAGCAATTTACTTGTGAGCATGCTCTCTCCGCATCTCGTCGGCCTGGTGTTGCAGCTCGACCGTCTTTGCGAGCAGCTCATAGTTTCCGTGCCACTGCACAAAGTCCGCTCCACCCATGAAAGCACCGTGCTTGCTAGTCCGCCCGTCGTAGTGCCAGAGGTTGAAATACGTGAAGTCGATGGGATGGCTGAGAGGAGGCCCGGTGAGAGTTCCATCCGCCTTTAGGCCGTCGATGATGGCTTTAGCAGCAAGCACCTTCGTATTCGTGCTCGCAACTACCTGGTCGGCCTGCGTATAGACCTTGTCCACCAGGTCCTGCGTATGACACTGCGTGCAGACCTGCTTCATGTTGATCTGCGCCTGGAGATAGTTGGGACGGCGGGTGCTGACAGCGTCGGCGAGATACCAACTCAGTCGATCGGACGGATTGTGGGTCACCTTGAGACCGTTGATGCCGCTCATGTGGCACGTTGCGCAGGTTGGCACAAACATATCGCGAGTCGTGAGTGTGCGAGGATCTGCATCGAGGTTCATCTGGTTCCGCTGTGCCGCGAACATGACGCCGTGCTTGGACTCGTTGTAGATCTCGATCTGCGAATGATCCGGACCCATGTGACACTGGCCGCAAGTAGTCGGCAGCCGGGCTAGTGCAACCGAGCTCGTATGGCGTGCGTGACACTCCGTACAGCTTCCGATAGTGCCGTCGTCATTCGGTTTCCCTATCGCATGGCACTGGCCGCATCCGGATGTCACAGCGGGATGCCCCTCCGGCAGCGTGAGCGGATTGGGCGGACGGTTGGTTCCGCCAGGCTGAAACTGCTCGCTGTATGAAACCTGCTGTGCGCTCAAACCCTTTGCCCCATAGACGGCGGCCCAGGCCGGAGCGGCGTGCCGGCTGCGTAAGAACTCGTCATACACGCCTTCGTGGCAGGAGCGGCAGTTACCCGCAGTGAGATGTGCGCTAATCACGAAGCCGTGGTGATCCACTTTCTTCTGGTTCGCGGCAGGCTGATGACAGTCCAAGCAAGTGACGCCCTTCTTCGCATGCTTGGACATCTCGAACTCATGCACCACCGAATACTGTGCCCGCGCATGGCACTCTGCACATTTCCCCGAAGCGCGGACAAAGTCGGCGGTGGGTTGGTCAGTCTCTACCTTCGGTCGAGCGCGGTTGACGAGAAACGCGGACAGGATGAGCGCGAACGCAATCACGACTGCCGTAAACACCGATCGAAACGACATGTCGATTAGCCCTCACCTATTCAGTTAGCTGTCCTGAAGGTACTGCGAACTATACGCCCCGCTCAGTGACTTAAGTCGTTTCAAAGTGCACACGCCGTGTGGGTGCGTCTTACGACCGACAAGCTCTGATGAAGATAGTGACTTAAGTCGTTTCTCTCCCTGCACAATCTTTCTACTCTCAACATGCGAGTTCATTTATCTCCGGAAGGAACCATCATGTTCTGTTATCAATGCGAACAAACGTCCAAGGGCGAAGGCTGCCAGACCATCGGCGTCTGCGGTAAAGATGAAGCCACGGCCACCATGCAGGATCTGCTTATCCATGCCGTGAAGGGCATCTCGATGTACGCGCACCGTGCCCGTCTTTTTGGCGCCGCCGATCCTGAGATTGACGCCTTCACCATCCAGGCTATCTTCGCGACGCTAACGAACGTCAACTTCGACCCGGAGCGTCTTGCCGAACTCGTTCGCCAGGCCGCAGTCACTCGCGACGCTGCTCGCGCTCTTTACAAGGAGGCCAGTGTAGCCGCCGGCCAGACGCCCGTTGAACTCGGCGGACCCGCCGCCTTCCATCCCGCGCCCTCCATGGACGGCTTGCTCGCCCAGGGCCGCGAGTCGCTGCTCCCCACACGTTTTCTCACCGAAGGCAAAGAGATTGCCAACCTGCGTGAGCTGGTCATGTATGGCATCAAGGGCGCCGCCGCGTACGCCGCACACGCTCTTGCACTTGGCGCCGGATCGCCCGCCACCTTTGCTCAAATCCACGAAGTCATGAACTTCCTTGCCGAGTCCGACCACACTCCTGAAGAGTATTTAGGCAAGGCACTCGCCGTTGGTGAACTCAATTACAAAGTCATGGAATCGCTGGATGCAGCGCACAACGAAACCTTCGGTACGCCAGAGCCGACGCCGGTCCGTCTCGGCGCTCTAAAAGGGAAGGCCATCCTCGTCTCCGGCCACGACCTCCATGACCTGCACGCCCTGCTGGAGCAGACCGAAGGTCTCGGCATCAACGTCTACACGCACGGTGAGATGCTCCCCGCCCATGGCTATCCAAAGCTCACGGCCTACAAGCATCTTGCCGGCAACTACGGCGGTCCATGGGTCGATCAGGCAGGCGACTTCGAGCATTTCCCTGGCGCGATCCTCATGACGTCAAACTGTATCCAGGAGCCACGCTTAGCTTATAAAAGCCGCATCTTCACCTGCGGTCCTGTCGCGTGGCCTGGAGTGCAGCACATCGCCGATCAGGACTTCGCTCCCATCATCGCCGCTGCCCTCAAGAGTCCCGGCTTTGCCGAGGACGGCGACGATCAGCAGATCACCGTCGGCTTCGGACACAAAGCCATCCTGAGCGTTGCCCCGCAGGTAATCGATGCCGTCAAGACTGGCGTGCTGCGTCGCTTCTTTGTGGTTGGGGGCTGTGACGGAGCTCGTTCCGGACGCAGCTACTACACCGAACTCGCCGAGAAGATTCCCCAGGACTGCATCATCCTGACCCTGGGATGCGGCAAATTCCGCTTCAACAAAATGGAGCTTGGAACGCTCGGTGGCCTGCCACGCCTGCTGGACCTCGGCCAATGCAATGACACCTACTCCGCCATCCAGGTTGCCCTTGCTCTCGCCAACGTCTTCGAGTGCGGCGTCAACGATCTGCCGCTCTCCATCATCCTCAGCTGGTACGAGCAGAAGGCCGTCGCCGTCCTTCTCACGCTGCTCTTCCTCGGCGTCAAGAACATTCGCATTGGACCAACGCTGCCTGCCTTCATTTCTCCCGGCGTACTCGGCATTCTCCAGGAAAAGTTCAACCTGATGCCGATCACCACGGCAGAGCAGGACTTGTCTGCCATTTTTGCCGCATAACCCTTCCCGGGCCAACCCGCGGACGGTCTCACGGACCTAGGTAGCGCGTGGGATCGTCCTGCACTTTAAATGCCAGAGACCCGATTACTTCAGTGAGAACTGGAAGCAAGGAAAACGTTGAGAGGAAGACAGTCTGCGTCAATGTATCTCACCTGTTGAATGAAATAGGTTCCGTACTTCACCACGCACGATGTAGGAGCACCCTCGAATCATCAGACGACCGCGTCGCTCGGGCTGGTGCGGTGGTACGGAGGCAAACAAGGATGCTGGTGAAAGGAGCGATTCCAGCTCTAGCATTTGCGTTCAGGAATGGGATGCGCCGGGCACTCCATATCAGGGCAATGCACTCATTGAGCCCTAACCGGCGAGCTTGGTGGTGCTCGGGATGGGATGCAGGCATGCAGAAGCCGTAATGCACGAAATACGGTGTTTCATCCAAGTTCGACCCACTTGGACGAGTAGGCGAGCCGTAGTTTCTCAAATCCCGACTTCACGGGAGTTTCGACCCGTCCGAACGGGTGCTCGGGTATCATGGTCCGAATTTGCTTGGGAGTTTTCAATGTGTTTCCAGGTTGAGCATACGAGTCTAAGGCGGAGCCGCCCCCGGCGCATACTTGTGCTGTTTGCGGCCGTCGCTATGGCAAACATTGCCATGCAGGCATCCGGTCAAACTGCGGCTACGTCTCAACAGCAGCGTACGGCAAGAGCGCCGATGGCCGCGAACGCTCATCCATCCTTCGCGGTTGCCACCATCAAACCCCACGATCCTGACTCCCACCACCAGGGTTTCAATGCTGTGGGTGACCGCTTCACCATCCTCAACCAAGGCATCGTCGGCATCATGATGTTTGCCTACTCGCTGAATCCACACCAGATTGTGGGTTTGCCGGAGTGGGCCGGGAGTGCGCATTACGATATTGAGGGCACGGTAGACACACCGGGAGAGCCCGACCTGCATCAGCAGCAAGAGATGCTGCAGAAGATTCTCGCGGAGCGATTTCAACTCAAATTTCATAAAGAGAAACGGGACCTACCCGCCTACGCCATCCAGGTGGCGAAAGGCGGTCCCAAGTTGAGCGCAGCTGCCGACCCGGATGCACAGCCTGACCAGGAAGGCGAGGGTCATGGCACCGAGATGACCCAGGTCTACACAAGCGCTTCTATGGCCGATTTTCTGATGGGCATGCAATTCTTTCTGGATCGTCCCATCGTGGACCAGACAGGCCTGACCGGGCGCTATGACTTCAAGTTCCGGTACACGTACGACGTCGAGAAAGCCACTGACCCGGACGCGCCTCCCGGCCTCTTCACCGCGGTTCAGGAACAGATCGGGCTGAAGTTCGAGCCCGTCAAGGCTCCCGTCGATGTGTACGTCATCGATCAGGTCGCGAAGCCTTCAGCTAACTAGCTGGATTAGAGCTTCCTTAAAACGGTGTTTCGTCCAAGTTCGACCCAGGTGGGCGAGGGGGCGAGCCGTAGTTGCTCAAAACCCGACTTTAAGGGCAGTTGCGGATTGTTACCCTTTGCGCGATGAGGTGTTGCCCTCATTGAAGCTTATCGATAGAACCTTCAATCAAATGTCCTGCGTGCTGTTCCACTATTGTCACTGTCGGCTCAAGGAAAAGGTAGGCTTTGCGAACGTGTTGGGCGTCGGTGCTGGCGCAGTCTAAGACTTTTGAAATTAGGAATACGACATTAATGATCTTCTGCCATGGGATTGTTGGTCTACCTTCAGCATCTTTTTCGACAAGAGGAACCATCGCGCCTGTTGCGGACTCAAGCGTGATGTCAATTCCCTGAACCCCCCAAAAGCGGTACTGTTCAACGGCATCTTCAATGGCCGAACAACGTTCGCGTAGTTTGTGTTTGGACGTTTCAGAAATGCCCAACTCTTCAATGGTGCGTTCCAATTCTTGGAGGGAGGAAAGGATGCTATCTAAGTCTTCTTTGCGAAGTTCAGCCTCCGGAACAAGCGTCTTCAGCCTTTGGCCGGTATGAAGAATATGAGTGAGGTGGCCCTGGGTGAGAACACCCTTCAATTGGTCCCACGGTGTGTGCCATAAATTTGGATTAATTGCGCTACGAACTTGGTGTATGACTGGCCGATAGAACGAGTCTTCCTCGGGCAAGTAATACTCGATTTCAAGTTCAGCCAGCCGCATCATCTTGTTGAGGATTGCCGCAGCATTCCACGTTGATCTGGGTTGATCTGAGGTCAGTATTCCAAGTGCCGTCGGTATGACAGTACCGGTAGGTGAGTTTCCACCGACCTTTGACAACTTCGATAACGCTTCATGGAGACGGGCGTTGGCATTGATCTTGACGATTTTCTTGCTGGTACTGGTTTCACTGTCTAGCATCTCTACGGTTCCTCAATTGTGAAGAATATCAAAGACATCCAAAACAAATGAGGGCTGCATATACCTGTTGGGTCATTGAAGGTGCTAGAAAACGGGGCGTTTTCGGCAAGTTCGTCTGAACTGACGAGAACGGCGTTTATCGGGACCAATCGTGAAGTTTCGTCACGTCTAAGGCGGCTGAGTTTGAAAGGGGCGGCTGTACGGAGAAGGTGTAGCGGTGATTATCTGAATTATCGGCGCTTCTCTCCCGCGGCGGCAATGTCAATAGGTCCGTCGAGGCTGATTTACAATCTGGCAATGTCTAGAACAGCCCGTGTTTACGAAGTGCTAATCGCATCACCCGGCGATGTAAGCACTGAGCGCCAAATCCTGATCGACTGCATCGAAGACTGGAACTCGTCGCAGTCCGAACATGTGGGTGCCGTTCTTCTACCTCGCCGGTGGGAGCTGGACGTGTTTCCAGAAATGGGTGCGCGGGCCCAAGAGATCATAAATAAGCAAGTGGTCGAGAGGGCGGACATGCTCCTAGGCGCATTCTGGCATCGCCTCGGAACACCGACCGGAGAATTCCAATCCGGTACGGCCGAGGAGATTGCGCAGTTCGTTTCCACGAAGCGGCCTGTGTCTCTTTACTTCTCACAGGCTCCGGTGCCGATAAGCCATGATGCGAAACAGCTTGCTGGTGTCCTCGCATACAAGGCAAGGATGCGCGATAACGGCGTGGTCTTCGATTATCCCAACAAGGACGAGTTTCGCCGCATGGTGTTGAGGCACCTCGCCGCGAAGGTGAATGTGCTCCTCGGTGTCCCTGCTGCGGACGCAAAGCCTCCACTGTCAGCATTGGCCAAGGTGTCTATCAACACGCCACGGAGAGGTATTAGCGGCGATGTGAAGACGGTCACCATCGAAGCGCTCATTCAAAACGTGTCGGATGTTAAAGAGATACCGAAGTACATCTGCATCATATCCGTGCCGAAAGCATGCCTGACACACCAATCTGGCGGCATCCACGGCGAGGTGCATTCAGCGGACGCCACGCGACGACGATTTAGGATTCCTGCGGAACAGTCCGGTCCTCAAAGGATCATCTATCCGGGCGAGACAATAGGCGTGTTCTCCCTCGATCTTGGGGTGGATCAACTCGACCTCAAGGGAACCTTCCTGGCCGGGGACAAGCAAGCCGCTCTATCCGACAAGGTAACGCTAGAGGTCATAGTCAACGAAGAAAAGCTTGTCGTCGAGAGGGTCGTAGCCGATCTCTTTGCGGAGCCTGCTTAGATACTGGATTTGTCTCGGGAAGTCTTAGTGCTGTATCTGGATCGCCCTGGTTCGAAGCCGGTAGCGGGGCATCTCTGCGCGGGCGATTCAGATACAGCGACTTGAAGGAAGCCGCTTCATCCGGGGCCGCTGACTATGGGCGTTGAATATGCCCGAGGCGTTTGTGCTGGGCAGGTGGGCGGAGTTTTGGGTGTGTCGAGAGGACCTGCGTCATGTGTTTATGGCGGCGTATAAGCTTCGGAACGTTGTCGAAGCGTGTGGACGGACGAAGACAAGAGCAGTAAAGGTCGCTGCGGGCGCAGGCCGGGTATGCATGCCGAGGCACGGGCTGAAGGTGTTGGTTCATGCGGCACGCCCTTGTGCGCACGGTGGAGATCGATCCAGCAGTTGTGCCGGTGTGAACCGTTCGATGAGTTGCATGGTTCCACCGCAGTGCGGGCACGTGGTAAGCGTCTGTGGTCGGGTGACTCGAGGTTCCTGGGTTGATAGATGGGGTGCTCTCTGGAGCAGGCTGAAGCAGAGCGGCAGCAGCATGGCGCGTTGCCGGTTGGCGAGGAAGCCGAAGTTGCGGATGCGGACGAAGCCTCGCGGAAGCAGATGAAGCAGGAAACGGCGCAGGAACTCATCGACCGGCAGGCTCATGACGCGCTTCTTGTTGTTATGAGCTGAGTCTCGCCAGCGGAAGCTGACCTGGCCGTCGGAGAGGGCGACCAGCCTGCTGTTCGAGATGCCGACGCGATGGGTGTAAGCGCCGAGATAGCGCAAGGCATGCTCCGGCCCAGCGAAAGGAGGCTTGGAGTAGACGACCCAGTCATGACGGAAAAGCACTCTGATCCAGGCGGCGAAGCTGCGTGGCTCGGCAAGCGATGCGAGGTGGCCGTGGAACTCGAGCTTGCCGTCACGGAACGCAGTCTTGAGGCCAGCGATGAACTTGCCGCGGAAGACACGCCCAAGCACCTTGACCGGGAGGAAGAAGGTGCGGCGTGACGAGATCCAACTGCCGTGATCCGGTGCCAGACCGCCGGAGGCGATGACGCAGTGGACATGGGGATGATGCTGCAGTCTCTGGTCCCAGGTGTGGAGCACGCTGAAGAATCCGATCTCGGCTCCAAGGTGTCGTGGATCGCGAGCGACCTCCAGCAACGTGGCGGCGCTGGCGCGGAACAGCAGTCCATAGATCAACCGCTTGTTCTGGAGTGCGAGCGGCGCCAGTTCACGCGGGAGCGTGAACACCGCATGGACGTAGCGGGCGGGCAGCAGCTCGCGTTCGCGCTGCTGGAGCCAGCGGATGCGGGCGTTGCCCTGGCAGCGCGGGCAGTGCCGGTTACGGCACGAGTTATAGGAGATGGCGGTATGACCGCAACTGGAGCACTGATCGCGATGGCCACCGAGAGCAGCTGTGCGGCATCGCGCGATCGCCAGCAGTACCTTCTCATGCTGGCCGTTGATCCACTTGCGACTGCGTTCGATGAAACCCTGCCCAGCGTAGCGAACGATGTCGGCCATCTCCAGCGGAGACCGGCTTAGACGCTGCGTATCGCTTCTCCCGATGTCGCGAGTTGAAGCATGTCGAGCGGACTTGCTGTTGCGCTCAGGTGCTTGTTGGAGAGGTGCAAATAGATCGTGGTCTCTTCAAGATCTCGATGGCCGAGCAGTATCTGGATCGTGCGGAGGTCGGCTCCTGCCTCAAGCAGATGCGTCGCGAAGCAGTGGCGCAGGGTATGCGGATGGATGTGCTTATGCTCCAGGCCGGCGCTGAACGAGGCCTGCTGACACGCTGTCCACAGCACCTTGGTGGTGATGGGCCGGCTCGATGTGTGCCATCGGTTGCCGGGAAACAGCCACTCGCTCGGCTTGTGCCGAAGCCCGCGCCAGTAAGTTCGCAGCGCTTCAAGCAGCGCCGGACTCAGCATCACATCCCGGTCCTTGCGCCCCTTGCCTCCGCGGATGTGAACCACCATCCGTTGGCTGTCGATGTCGGTCACCTTCAGCTGAGCCACTTCTGCCCGTCGTGCCCCCGTGGCGTAAAGCGTCATGAGCAGGATGCGTTGGAACGGCGTCTCCGTCGCATCGATCAGCCGAGCGACCTCCTGCTGACTGAGGATCTGCGGAAGATGCAAGACCTTCTTCGGGTAGGGTGTCTCGGCAACGCTCCAGCCCCGCTTCAGCACCTGGATGTAGAGGAAGCGCAACGCTGCCAGCCGTTGCGTGACCGTGTTGGGTGCCAGCTTCCAGGTGCGGAACATCGCCGCCTGATACTGGCGGATGTGGTCGGGGCCAAGCTTGTCCGGCGCACAATGGAAGTGACGGGCAAAGTGCTCGACGGTGCGGATGTAGGCGCGAATCGTGGACGGAGCGTAGTTGCGGCGCTCCAACTCTTCCAGCATGATCTGACGTAGATGGGTCACAGAGAATCCTCCTTCTCTGCGACAAACGCTAGATCATCACCTCCACCGCTCGCCCAGCGCACGCGAATGCGTCCGCCGCACAGCGGCTTCGTTCAAGTCGGCATATCGTCAGCAAGTCATCCAGACGTTCTCGACTGACGAGAACAGGCCAAAGCGCTCTTCCATTTTATTTGAAATAGGACACGAAATGGCACGAGTGGCAGTTGTCGGTAGTGAACCGATATCAACTCGTCGGGAGAACCAGGTTAGCGTGTCCGTCCCCAGACCTCTGTTCTCCTATGATCTCAAAGTGGACGAGACAGCAACAGAAGTCACACTCCGCCTCGTTAACGCCTTTCGCGACGTTCGATACCGGAAAGGTCCGCAGACACTCCGAACAGGTGACGGCGATAGTGCCTTTGTCGTTCTTGACCCACACTGCGGCTTGGTTAGGCTTACCCGTTTTCGGCCGAGTCGGCAGTTCATGGAGCAAATCGATGATTTTCTCGAACAACTGTTTTGCGTTGTAGCCGCCTTTGGGGAAGAAGGCGTCTGCGAGGACGCTTTCGGGCACAGATACACCCGAGAATTCCCCTGAAATGACAATTACCGGGATGATCGGGAAGCGCCGACGGACAACCGATAGGAACTCGAATCCGTTCATGTTTGGCATTTGCAGATCGGAAATGATGATGTCAGGGAGGGACTGTTTAAGTGACGCTAAACCGTCGAACCCATCCTCCGCCCCACGCACCTCATAGCCTTGTGCTACGAGCAACATCCTCCCAAGTTCCCGTAAGCTTGGATCGTCCTCAACGATCAATATTCTGTATGGAAAGGGACTAGAAGGCACGTTTCACCTTTGACACTTGCGTATGCACCTTCATCCTATACCCGGGGCTCGAACTTCGTTTCGTAAACAAGGAACTTGCCGCTAAAGTTCGGGAAGGCGACTTTCCGTAAAGGCTTCAACTGATCGAGGGTATATCGAAATTCTTAGGTGGTGGCCGCAGACTCTTCACATTGAAACCTTTGCCACAAAGGACTCCTGAAGCGACTTGAGGCCATCGCACTGATTGAACTCTAGCCGCGCCATTAGATTGACGAAAACGTCAAGGTCTCTCACATCGTGTATTGGGCCGCAGGCAGGAAAGGGAAGGTGCAAGAGGGGGAACGGGTCTGTTACGGAACTCGACAGTTGAGGATTCATGCCGCACCGTCGATTCGCCCAGTAAGGCGAACGACGCTCTAGATTGGTTTGGGTTTTTTGTAGCTCCGGCGTCAGAGATGCAGTTTCGACTACATTTACCATACGTGCAAGGTTGTAGGCCATCACCGCAAGGCTCAGTTCGGTGTGAGCACTCTAGGCGACGTTGGGTTTACAGCTACATCGACAGCGCAATGGGCCGTCCTCGCAAGGAAGTGTTCGTGGTGTTGTTGTCGATGAGCGCATTGGCGATTTGGCGTCAACAGTGAAAACCGCGCTCTTCACTGAGGAAAAGCACGTCTATCAGGACTAATTCGATCGCTCATTGTGCATCAAGCGCTGCACGCGGTTCTTCACCTCATCTCGGATTGCCCGGACCTCCGCCATCGGAAGACCCTTCGGGTCAGGAAGCGGCCAATCCTCTCTTCGCAGACCTGAAACGTAGGGGCACTTGTCGCCGCAGCCCATCGTGATGAGGAGCTGGGCGCCCTTCGTGCGGTCCTCCGTCAGCTTTTGTGGTTTCGCAGCGCTGAGGTCGATGCCGACTTCCTGCATAACGGCAATGACTTCGGGATGAACACGCTCGCCGGGGTCTGTGCCGGCAGATACGGCCTCGGCTTTATCGGGGGCTGCAAGCTGATTGAAGAAGGCTGCGGCCATCTGCGAGCGTCCCGCGTTGTGTACGCAGGCAAAGATTACTTTGAGCATGTCATGTCCTTCGCTTAGGAACAGCAGCCGGGCGCGCAGCAGGGCGTAGCGGTTGCGGTGGTCCAGGTCTGATGGCATACACTTTCACACTGGCCGCCGCTGCGTTCACGTCATACTTGCTGAGCAGTTCTGATAGCTCCTCGTGCAGCGTGGGCGAGCCGAAGTTCTCCCGACACTTGAGATCGACGCGTGAAGTCGCCTTGGCGATAGGACTGCGGCGAACCTAGAGTTCATATCGCGAAGACTGAGCTTTCGCATCTGAAGTCCCGATGTCCGGAGTCATTTCAAGCTCAGGAGGTGCCATGGTATATCGCTACGTAGACACCGAACGTGAGCCGTCGCCGAGAAAGCCACCGCCCAGTCCTTCGGTTTCGGCCAAAATGCGGCCGGCCTGCTCCAACGTCAACGACGCGAAGGCGTTGGTTAGGAGGTAGGCGGCCTCGGGAGCCAACCTGTCGAGGTTTTCCAGAGTGGTGGCATTTTTGCTTACGGCGCGTCTTCTGCGCAAACAACCTGCAGTCCTCTCGCTTCGGAAGCATAGTAGCGGCGCCGAATCCAGAATGCGACATTGACCAAACCAATAAGCGCGGGCACTTCAATCAAAGGGCCGACGACGCCCACGAACGCCTCCCCCGAATTGAGTCCGAATACTGCCACAGAGACAGCAATCGCTAGCTCGAAATTGTTTCCGGCAGCAGTGAAGGACAGAGTTGCAGATTGTGCATAGTCGGCACCCAGCTTCTTACCCATCCAAAAGCTCACCAAGAACATGATGAGGAAGTAGACGACCAGCGGGATGGCGATCTTCACGACATCGAGCGGGAGCCGTACGATCAGGTCTCCCTTGAGCGAAAACATCACAAGGATCGTGAATAGCAGTGCGATGAGGGTTAGCGGGCTGATGCGAGCAATGAAGCGCGTCCGATACCATTCCTCACCCTTTAGCCGGATGACAATGTATCGAGTAAGGAAACCGGCGACAAACGGAACGCCAAGGTAGAGGCCAACGCTCTTCGCAATCTGTCCGATTCCAATTTGGACGACGCTTCCTTCTAACCCAAACCATTTCGGAAGCACTGTCAAGAACACCCAGGCGTAGAGGCTGTAAAACAAGACCTGAAACACGCTGTTGATGGCCACGAGGCCGGCCACGTAGTCGGTATCGCCTTCCGCCAATTCATTCCAGACCAGCACCATTGCGATGCATCGGGCGATCCCAATGAGGATCAAACCTCGCATGTAGGCGGGCTCGCCGCGCAGGAAGACAATTGCCAACAGGAACATGAGCACTGGCCCGATGAGCCAGTTTTGCACCAAGGACAGACCCAGCACGCGTTTATTGCGGAACACCTCGCCGAGCTTCTCATACCTGACCTTCGCTAATGGCGGAAACATCATGATGATGAGACCGATGGCGATCGGTATGTTCGTCGTGCCACTCTGGAAGTGATTTACGAGTCCGGCCGTTGAGGGAACGAAGTGGCCGATCGCGACACCCGCGGCCATGGCCAGAAAAATCCAGAGTGTCAGGAAACGATCAAGGAAGGACAGCTTCTTGCGAGCGCCCGGGGCACAAATCTGGGCCTGCGTGAAGGGTGTATTGGACATAGCTATTGAGCCTCAAGAGTGACTGGTGTTGGCAGCGGAGCGCCCTGCAGCGCTACGAACTTGGCTGGGCTGCAACAAGCTTTGGTGAGGCGCGAACGATCCGCTTGCATCGAACGTTCCTCCTTCAACCAGGCCAATGTCTGGCGGAGAACCTGGGCGGCGCCGATGTTTGGCGGCACCACGATCCGATAGTGCATCCACTTGCCGTCTCGGCGCGCCTCGACGATCCCGGCGCGGCGCAGATAGGCCAGGTGTCGCGAAATCTTGGGTTGCCCTTGACCCAAAATCTCTACCAAAAAGCAAACACAAATCTCCTGGTCGCCCATGAGATTGAGCAGTCTGAGCCGGGTATTGTCACCTAGCGCCTGAAAGAAGAGTTCGATGTTAAAGGTTGATGTTTTTGCAGCCATACCTAACTTATACGCATTGACGGATGTGATGACAAGACATATAGTCGGTTTGGCAGATATGTTTGCGGAGGTTTCACATGGCAGAGCAGGTTCTGGAGTCGGTCAAGTCGAAATATGGCGCTGTAGCGGAAAGCACGTTATCGAACGATCATGCGGGAGTGCAGGCAGTTGCCGAGGCGTTCGGATACTCAGCCGAGGAGCTGACTTCCATACCGGCAGATGCAAACATGGGCCTTTCCTGCGGAAATCCAACGGCAACTGCCCATATACGTCCGGGTGAAGTGATTGTCGATCTCGGATCAGGCGGGGGCCTGGACGTGTTTCTGGCTTCCAAGATGGTGGGTCCACGCGGACGCGCTATCGGTATCGACATGACGCCCGCCATGATCGAACGTGCGCGAGCCAATGCAAAATCTGGCGGCTACGAGAACGTCGAATTTTATCAATCGACTATCGACGAGATTCCGCTTCCCGATGCCTCGGTGGACTGTGTGATCTCCAACTGCGTCATCAACCTTGCTCCGGACAAGCCCGCAGTATTTCGCGAGATTGCCCGTGTTCTGAAGCCCGGTGGGCGCGTCGCGGTCAGCGACATTGCTCTCAAGCACGATCTACCCGAAGCTGTAGCGCAAAGCATGGCCGCCTATGTTGGGTGCATCGCGGGAGCCATCCTCATAGAGGACTATCGCGCCGGTTTACTTGCTGCCGGCTTCGCCCATGTCGAGATCGTCGATAGCGGGGCAGACCTCAACGCTTACGCGAAGGTCGAGAACCAAGCGGGTTGCTGCTCGCCTTCGATGGATGAAGCAAGTCCCTTCCAGATGATCGACACGACCTGTTGCACTCCGACACCCGCACCGTCGGCGACCTTGCATGAAGAATTGACCACGTTGCTTTCACAGTACGACGTGAATGCAGCAGCGGCTAGCGTCAAGGTCTACGCGATCAAACCACAATCCAACTCCTAACCGTGACACCCGAAAAGGACGACCTGATGCCGCACTACAACGTGCTATTCCTTTGCACTGGCAACTCCGCCCGGTCAATCATGGCCGAAGCCATCTTGAGACGTAAGGGCGGAGCGAACTTCACAGCCTACAGCGCCGGCAGCCATCCAAATGGTTTTGTCCGGCCCGAGGCTCTCAGCCAAATCGAGAAAGCCGGTCTGAGTACAGCAGAGTATCGCAGCAAGTCTTGGGAAGAGTTTTCCAAACCAGGCTCTCCTCATCTACACTTCGTGTTCACTGTTTGCGACAGTGCCGCGAAGGAGGTATGCCCTCTTTGGCCGGGTCAGCCCATGACTGCGCAGTGGGGTGTACCGGATCCCGCCGCGTTTGTTGGTACTCAGGCGGAGGTCGAACGCGCGTTCGTCGAAGCTTACGCAATCCTTGACCGTAGAATTACCCTCTTTTTATGTCTACCGATAGAGACTCTAAGCACGTTTGCTCTTAAGGAAAAGCTCGACGATATCGGCAAAAGCTAAGGAAAACCTATGCAGCTTCTTATCATCGGTGGCAGCGATGCAGGAATCAGTGCGGCACTTCGCGCCCGTGAAGTCGACTCAAGTGCCGAAGTAACTGTGCTGCTGGAGGATGACTTTCCAAACTACAGCATCTGCGGATTGCCCTTTTACCTCAGTGGCGAGACACCAGATTGGCACAGCTTGGCTCACAGAACTGAGTTTGAGGGGATCGCAATCCGTCGCGGGCATAGAGCAATATCCATAAACGCAGCAGCACGAACGGTCGAGGCTCAATCGGGGAGCGGTGGAGCTTGCTTTTTTCGCTACGACAAGTTGGTGATCGGAACCGGGGCAGGCCCCGTTCGCCCTAGCCTTGTAGGGAGAGACCTCCCTGGTGTTTTTCCGCTGCACACCATGAAAGACAGCTTTGCCTTGAAGGAGTATCTCGAAACAGCAAAGCCGCGCAGAGCTGTGATAGTCGGAGCGGGTTACATTGGGTTGGAGATGGCGGATGCGCTTACCCATCGCGGGATCGAGGTGACAGTCGCAAGCAGGACTCCGACCGTTCTTGCGACCGTCGATCAGGAGTTCGGAGCGCTCGTGCGCAATGACATGGAGCACCACAATGTGAAGGTAGAAACGGATGTGGAAGTCCACTGCATCGAGCAGGCCGGCGATCATCTTCGCGTCGTCGGCAGCAAGGACTTCGAGCAAGAATGCGAGATAGTTCTGATCGCAGTGGGCGTGAGACCACACTCTGAACTGGGGGCGTCCGCAGGATTGAAGACGGGTATAAAGGGAGCGCTGCTCACAAACCGCAGGATGGAGACTGAAGACTCTCGTATATATGTTGCTGGCGACTGTGGCGAGACATGGCACCGGATCCTCAACCGCTATACCTACCTTCCGCTTGGAACGACCGCACATAAGCAAGGACGCACGGCAGGCGAGAACGCAGTGGGAGGCAACCGTGAGTTTTCAGGTTCACTCGGAACACAAGTCGTCAAGATATTTGACTTAGTGATTGCCCGCACAGGCTTACGCCATGACGAAGCATTGGCGGAGCCGTTTCGCCCCTTCACTGTTGAAAGCAGGGTAAACGACCACAAGGCCTACTATCCGGGAGCTTCATCGCTGACCATTCGACTCACTGGAGACGTCGACACAGGCAGACTCCTTGGAGCTCAGATGCTCGGCCGATGGGGCGCGGAAATATCGAAACGTCTCGACATCTTTGCCACGGGACTGTTCCATGAAATGAGCGTCGAGCAGTTATCCGATCTTGACCTCAGTTACACTCCGCCGTTGAGTAGTCCGTGGGATCCGGTGCAGATGGCCGCTCAGCAGTGGAGCAAGTCGCTCGCTACAAGCAAGACAGAAGCGATCAACGCGGGGCAAGAGTAGTCATCAGAAGACAGTAATAGTTTTTGAAACGCAATGCGGCGTTTGAGTATGAGGAGTGGTATGACACGTATCGGAATCAATGGATTTGGAAGAATTGGACGACTGGCAATGCGGGCGGCCTGGGGACGTGATGATCTTACCTTCGTCCACGTCAACGAGCTCAAGGGCGGACCCATCACTGCGGCTTACCTGCTGGAGTTCGACAGTGTCCACGGCAGATGGTCAAAGAACATCGAAGCGGCCGACAGCAGCTTCTCAATCGACGCCCAACAGATCGCTTTTACCGAGGAGGCAAAGCCAGGAGATGTGCCCTGGGAGGCGTCTCAGGTGGACGTCGTGCTTGAGTGCAGCGGAAAGATGCTGACACGAGAGGCCCTCACCCCTTACTTCGCAAGAGGCGTGAAGAAGGTGATTGTCGCCGCGCCCGTCAAGCAGGACGCGCTCAACATCGTCATAGGCGTGAACGACCACCTCTATGATCCAGCCGTTCACGACATCATCACTGCTGCATCCTGCACAACGAACTGCCTTGCTCCCGTTGTGAAGGTAATCCACGAGGGACTGGGTATCCGTCATGGTCTCATTACGACCATTCACGACGTAACCAATACGCAGACAATGGTAGACGCTCCGCATAAGGACCTCCGTCGTGCCCGGTCCGCCCTTACATCCCTTGTTCCCACCACTACCGGGTCAGCTACAGCCATCACCCTGATCTATCCTGAGCTCAAGGGGAAGCTGAACGGTCTCGCAGTGCGAGTGCCGCTTTTGAATGCCTCATTGACAGACTGTGTGTTTGAAGTGGAGAGGCCCACGACAGTCCAGGAGGTGAACACGCTACTGAAGCAGGCTGCAGAGGGCGAACTTGCAGGCATTCTCGGTTATGAAGCTAGACCTTTGGTGTCAGTGGACTTCCTGAATGATCCACGGTCTTCGATCATCGATGCTCTTTCGACGATGGTCAACGATGGTACACAGGTCAAGGTTCTGGCTTGGTACGACAACGAATGGGGATACGCGAACCGAATGGTAGAGTTGGCCGCAAAGATCGCTGCCTCGCTGCCCGCCAAGGCTTAGGGATATGAAGAACGTGAACGGCATTCGCAACTACGCCTTAGTTACGGGCGCTTACTGGGGCTTTACGCTCACAGACGGCGCCCTGCGGATGCTCGTTGTCCTGCACTTTTATAAGCTGGGCTACAGCGGCATAGCGATTGCGTTTCTGTTCCTCTTCTACGAGTTTTTCGGCATCGTAACGAATCTTCTCGGAGGATGGATCGCTTCGAGGTCGGGCCTGAAGATCACACTCTACGGTGGATTGGCGCTCCAGATCGTCGCCTTGCTGATGCTGGCTCTGCTACAGCCGTCATGGGCGCGGTCGCTCTCAGTGGCGTACGTTATGGCGGCGCAGGCACTCTCGGGTATCGCGAAGGATTTGACCAAGATGAGTGCCAAAAGCGCCATCAAGGTAGTCGTCCCGGACGATACGGAAGGAACGCTCTTCAAGTGGGTCTCCAGGCTTACCGGATCAAAGAATGCACTCAAGGGTGCGGGCTTCTTTGTGGGCGGCCTTCTCCTCTCAACCCTCGGCTTCATCGGGGCGCTGGTCGCGATGGCGGCAGGCCTGGTCATGGTCCTCTTCGCGACGGTCTTCTCCTTACCCGCAGAGATCGGACGTTCCAAAAAGAGGGTGAAGTTCACCGCGCTCTTCTCGAAGAGCGCAGCAATCAACTGGCTTTCGGCAGCAAGACTCTTCCTGTTTGGTGCCCGCGATGTCTGGTTCGTTGTTGGGCTTCCCCTGTTCCTTTCCCAACTGGGGTGGACGAACGCCGGCGTCGGGGCATTCGTCGCTCTATGGTTTATCGGCTACGGCATCATCCAGGCTTTCGTGCCAGACATCCTTCGATCAGTTGGCAGGGAAAAAGTGGACGGCCCAGCTGCACAGCATTGGGCCTTCATCCTTTTGGTAATTCCATTAGGCTTGATTGCAGCACTGCACTATGGTCTCAACCCCAGCAACGCCCTCATGGTCGGATTGGCAGCTTTCGCGGTAGTGTTCGCCATCAATTCAGCAGTTCATTCCTACCTGGTGCTCGCCTACACCGACGCGAACAGTGTCGCCCTGAACGTTGGGTTTTACTACATGGCGAATGCAGGGGGCCGGTTGCTTGGCACATTACTCTCGGGCCTCATCTTCCAGCGGGCTGGCTTCACCGGCTGCCTTTGGGGATCCGCCATCATGATCCTGATAGCGGCCCTCATTTCGCTCGAACTTCCACGAGGCAATCCTATCCAGTTGACTGTTGCGTTGGAGGGAGCGGAGTAGGTGTGACTATCTCTTGCCACGATTTTTCCTGTGAGTAGGGACCGCGGATGTGGCTTCACTGATAGAGCAATCTCCATCCTTGATGGCAGCCACCAGTGCTTTATGATCCTTCGCAAGCATCGTGTTGTCGACGAAGATGGACTGGAGAAAAGTGAAGAGGCCATCCATCCCTGGCCCATCCTTCGGCGCCAAACTGTAATAAACGCGATTCGCTGCCCGACGATCGCAGACGAGCCCCGCATTCTTGAGATAACCAAGATGGCGCGAAACGCTCGACTGCGATGCCCCGAGGACGTGTTGAATGTCGCACCCGCATAGCTCCCCGTGGAAGAGCAGATTCAGGATGCGGAGCCGGTTTTCGTCGGCCAAGCCTTTAAAATATGAGGCGAGATTGTCCATAAGCGTTGCAGATCTAAGAGTAAAGGTTCCCGTGGGTTCATCGCAGCAATCTGTTTTTGCATTCATCGCACATTCACAATTCTTCAGATAAAGTGTCTATGCGTGTAGACGCATAGACCAATGCAAATTCTACCTGTATTGGCGTCCGTTCAATGAGGAATTCATGCAACGTCGTGGTTTGATCATCGCTTTCGTAACCGCCGCCGTCATCTCCCTTTCGCTCACAGCCTGCAAGTCTTCAACGGGCCCAGAGTCAATCAACGTCGTGGGCGCCGGCAGCACATTCGCCTATCCCCTCTATTCAGCGTGGAGTTCGAAATTCGGCAAACTGCATCCCAATATTCACATCAATTACCAGTCGATTGGCTCTGGCGGCGGTATCCGCCAAGTCTCCGAAGGTACTGTCGACTTTGGGGGCACGGATAGCCCGATGAACGATAAGCAGTTGGCCACCGCGAAGACCAAGCGTGGAACAGATATTCTCCACTTTCCGGTTGCGCTTGGGGCAGATGTACCGGTCTATAACGTGCCCGGTGTGACCGCGAGCTTGAACTTCACCCCCGATGCGCTCGCAGGAATCTTCTTGGGCAAGATTACTCAGTGGAATGACCCGGAAATCGCGAAAGCCAATCCCGGTGTAAGTCTTCCCAACACCAAGATCGTCGTGTGTCACCGTTCTGACGGTAGCGGAACAACCTTCGTTTGGGTGGATTACCTGGCGAAGGTCAGCCCGGAATGGAAGACCAAGGTGGGAGTCGATACGTCCATCAACTGGCCGGTCGGACTTGGCGGGAAGGGCAACGAAGGAGTCGCTGGGCTGGTTCGACAGTCCCCAAACTCTATCGGCTACGTTGAGCTCATCTACGCGTTGCAGAACAAGATGACCTACGGTCAGGTGCAGAACGCCGCTGGAAAGTTTGTGAAGGCAGATTTGAACTCAGTTACCGCAGCAGCAGCAGGAGCAGTAGCCAATATGCCCCCGGATTTCAGAGTCTCCATCACGAATGCGCCGGGCGACGCGACTTATCCCGTCTCAAGCTTCACCTGGATGCTTGTTCCGAGAGACATAAAGGACGCAGCGAAGGGTGCGGCGGTAAAGAGTTTCCTTCTGTGGGGGATCACCGATGGCCAGCAATCGACTCAGGCGCTTTCTTACGCTCCGCTAGCCAAGTCTGTTGTGGACAAAGAGTTGGAAGCAATCAAGACGCTCAATTATTAGGTGAATGGCTGACGGCTGCCGCTACGATTCTTGAAGGTCATAGCGGCAGCCTAATTTTCGACGGAAGCATTCGCACCCGATATCACCAGAACATCCAAAGGAACGAAACGGGCCGGCCCTTTACCGCACTCGCTGCTACCCTTTCAATCATCCCCTCCAAGCGATTGCTTCCGGTCAGGCACACGCGAAGTCGAGCTGCGCTGTATCAGGTGACTCACGCAACTGTGGGACGAGGGGATGCCTTCAATCGCAAAACACGTAACCTTACTTAGTGGGTTTTCCGTTCTCGGTGAGTTGGGCCATGACCGCTAGGCCTTCCTGCTGCACTGGGGGTGGCAACTTGGAGTACGACATCTCCTCGGCCACATCTTGTCCATTAGTGAGCGAATACGCGATTAAATCGCGGAGAGCCTGTTGTTCTCCACGCCCATGCGTGTTGTCCTTCGGGATCAAGATGAAGGACAAGCCCGTGATCGGGTAAGCACCCTTTGCCGTTGCTGGCGGATCGACGATCTGGGTTCGCACGTCTCTCGCCAGTATCTCAGTTGACGCATTCACCGCGAGATAGGCGCTTGCGGTTGTCGGCGCGACGTATTCACCCGCCTTGTTTTGAATGGATGCAACTGGCAAACCCGCCAGTTTCGCATAGCTCAGTTCGAGGTAACCGATGGTTCCCGCGGTCTGCTTAACCGTGCTGAGGACGACGCTGCTGCCGTCGCCACCGATCCCTGTAGGCCACGGAACTGTCAGCCCATTCCCATACTTGCTCAACCATTCCGGACTCACCTTGCTCAGATAGTTAGTGAAGATGGCGGTGGTCCCGCTTCCATCAGAACGATGGACAACGATGATGGCGGCGTGCGGCAGTTTCAACCCGGGATTGTCTCTGACGATTGCCGGATCCTGCCAGCTGATGATATCTCCCCCAAAGATGCTGGCAAGGGTCTTTCCGCTCAACCTCAACGGCGTCATCAAACCGGGCAGGTTATAAATTACGCTCACGGGGCCGGCAGTCACCGGGATCTGCAAGATCTCTGGCATTCCTTTCAGGTCGGCATCGCTAAGCGGAGCGTCACTGGCGGCAAAGGCCCCCGTGCCTTGGCGAAGGTTCTTGATTCCACCTCCGCTCCCGATTGACTGGTAGTTCAGATGTACCTTGTGTGTCTTCTCGTAATCACTGCCCCATCGATTGAGCAGTGGTGCGATGAATGTGCTTCCGGAAGCCGCAAACCAGAGCGTATCGGTGGTCTTCCACTTGATCTCCTCGGGCTTACCATCTTCCGAGTAGTCACAACCAACTGCGAAGGCGAGTGACACCGTCGCAACGATTGCTAATGCGCTAATAATCCATTTTGATATCCGAGTCATGGTTTCCGTCTCTCCGCCTTGTACGTCGCTAGATCTAAAAAGCGTCTATGCGCGTTGACGCATACAGAGTAGACCGAGCACTATGAAAAGGAGATGAATCCCTGGTTCAATTGCTCATTTGAAATGGATTAACTCCCGCGAATAGGCACAGGACATAATTGACCTTGCGAGGGCGTATCTCAAATGAGCAAATTCCATGACTTGCCAATCTTGCATCTGCCTGAGGGGGAGCATGCGCCCAGCGATACTTGTTCCCACGTATCGAAGGAAACCAATCGGATCATCCAACGCCTTCAAGTCGTCACGGTCTGCTGGATGCTCGTTGAATGCAGTGTCGCGCTCAGTGCCTCTTGGCGAGCTTGTAGTCCCGCGCTGCTTGCCTTCGGTGCGGATAGTTCTGTGGAACTGATGTCCGCAACCGTCGTTCTGCTCCAGTTCACTTCGATCGTGAAAGTGAGCACCGAGCGCGCTGCTCGGCTCGCGGGAATACTCTTGCTGTTCGTGGCTGCAATCATCGCCATCGTTTCTGTGAGCGCCATGCTCTTCAAAGTAGTGCCGAACGAGAGCAAGCTTGGCGTTGGAGTCACGCTGGTTGCGCTTGCGATTATGCCGATCCTGAGCCGCGCCAAGCGTCGGCAGGCGAACGAGACCAGCAATCGTGCAATGGCAGCGGACGCGGTTCAATCGGCCACCTGCGCCTATCTCGCGGGCCTAACGCTCCTAGGGGTCATCCTAAATGCAACCTTCCATATCCGTTGGGTCGATCCACTTGCTGCACTCGCTGCCATCCCTATCCTCGTCATCGAAGCCCGGCGAGCATTTCGCGGCCAAGTTTGTGGCAGTTGCTGATCTACGTCCTAACACGTGCCGCTGGTACCGGTGCAGTCGTCGAAAAGTCGTTCTACCGTCAATCACAGTTCTCAGCTTTCGATAACAGGCCAATGCACTCATCGATCTCGGTTTACGCGTCGTACTGGATAAGTAACGAGAAACGCTGATTCCGACTGCGATCCTTGTGACGTTCTAAAGAGCGCAGGCAGCAATTCAAGTTCTGGCTCAAGAATTCTTCCTGTGACAAACCCTGTGGACACCAAAACCCGCAGTTCATCTGGTAGACTTGTTTCTGTCGCTGCGGGAACGGCTTTGGTGTCCAGTTTGGTGTCCACTTGGTGTCCAAACAACCCCGAAATTCAGGTCCAGAGCAGCGACAAGGTAGAATGAGGCGAAAATAGCGAAAGCTGCGAAACGTCTGATTCTATGTGACATAATTCCAAGTTGTTGAAAAGCTTCTTGGGGACGTAGCTCAGTTGGTTAGAGCGCTGCCCTGTCACGGCAGAGGTCGCGGGTTCGAGCCCCGTCGTCCCCGCCATAGATTCTAAAAGACTTAGAATCAAATGGCGTCCTCAAGTGACAAGAAATCCGGGTCCAATAAGGGTCCATTAGGCTCTAACCTGAGCTTTTTGCGGGTCCATTTCACCCGCCTTTAGACCCACGCCGGGAATCATCATCCTTACAACCTTGCTCTGTGCGGCCCGCTTGTTCGATCCCACTGCCTGCGTGTACACATCCAGCGTGATCTTGCTGTTGGCGTGCCGTAAAAGCTCCTGGACGGTTTTCACGTCTTCCCCGTTGGCCTTCAGAAGCGTGCCGAAGGTATGGCGGAAGGTGTGCCAACCGATGTTCTTGTAGATGCCGTTCGCTCTCGCGACCGGCTTGATGTAGCGCTTCATGAGGTTATCCGGCCAGTAGGGCTGCTCCCCCTTCATGGTTGGACTGGCGAAGACCCAATCCTCTTGCATCGGATAGGGACTCTTCTTCCGCCACTGAAGCAAGTCTTCCGCCATGTAGCCGTCGAGCGGAACCGGCTTAGCAGAGGCTTCCGTCTTACAATCACCGATCTTCTGATGCCAGATGGATCGGGTCACACTCAGCTCAAGCGCCTCGAAGTCTACATCTGCCCACCGAATCCCTAACAGTTCGCTCACACGCAGCCCCGTGGCAGCAGCCAGCAGAACCAGCGTGCGTTCCCGCGCGTCGAGTTTGGTGAGAAGAAGCTGAAGTTCTGAGAGTTCAAGAACATCAGGAATGCGCTCCCGCTTCGCACTCTGCCGCACGAGCTTGATCGGATTTTTGTCCGTCCACTCATAGCGCATCGCGTGACTAAAAAGAGCACTCATTAGGTTCCGAATCTTGGCTCGTGTAGCTTTCGCCCGCTTGATCCCGCCGAGCCATTCTTCGACTGCAACGGGTTTGATCTGATCTAGCTTGAGGCTGCCCCAACGAGGCAGTACCCAATTGTCCAGATAGCTTTTATAAGCAGCTCGTGTCGGAAACGCCTTTTGGCTGGGGCTGTTCTCGTTCAATTCCTTGAGCCGATAGTGAGCAACCAGGTCCGCGATAGTTTCCGGCCCGCCTTCTGCCTGCGGGGTTTGTGAGTTAGCGTCGATGCGCAACGCGCGAGCTGCTTTGAGGGCGATTGCTTCGGTCGGCAGTGTGTGGACATTCCCCACGATTGCTTTCCTCCGCTTATTCGTGCCATCAGAGCCAGGCTCCCACCAGCGGAAGACCCATACATCAGGTCCACTCTGGCGCTTTTCACGCTGCACGCTTCCATTCTGATACCGTGTCCGCCTAGACATTTCATTCTCCTGTCTTCGGCGCAACGGATGGCTGCTAGTAGGCTAACGCTGTGCCGGGCAAAGGTCGAGTCTTTGTTGTGTGGATTTAGCTGGCGAGCTGGCGTTGAATCCAATCCTCAATCGTGGAAGCGCGGAAACGCCACAGCTTCCCCACATGAACACCACGCACAATACCTTTGCGAGCGAGCTTCTGAAGCGTCTTCGGGTGGACATTCATGATCTTTGCGGCCTCATCACTATCCAGCAATCGCTCTGGTGTGAAGGTTCCGGCAGAAGCAGGTGGTTTCTTTCTGAGTGGATTCGAGTCGTCGGCTTCATATAAGTCTGGAGACATCATGTACACCTCTCTATGGGGTAATACCCGACTCCCAGAGTGACGCCAGTCTCCACAAGCGTCCAATACTTCTCATCTATACCGCTCAAAGTTTTACGAATACCAGTCGCGTTAAGATAGTTACCTTGAGGTTCCTAGTTACCTACCTACATTGCCAGCCACCATTTGGAACCTAATTGACGAATTGAGTTCCTAGTTGAACCATTAAGTGGCACCATCGACTCCCATCCCCAAGGGAGATGCGGGGTCTGACATCATTGCCAGCGGAGTTGACGGGCCATGTCAGATATTGTCGAGTTTCGCCATCTGGAATATTTGGTTGCGATTGCAGAACGCAAGAACTTCAGCAAAGCAGCTGAGTATGTCCTGCGGTCACAACCTGCTGTCAGTCATCAGATCAAAATGGTTGAAGCCGACATTGGCTACCCTCTTCTGGTCCGCGATGGACGCAACGGGGTCTATCCGACGCCTGCCGGAGAGTTTGTACTTGGTTGGGCAAGAATCGTCCTCGCCGCAAAGAAGGAGACCTTCCGCATCGCAAAAGCCATCCATGACGGAACTGTTCCTCCGCTCCGTTTAGGCTTTTCGTCCTTTGTGAATGGATTCCTTCTCGACAACTTTCGGCTCGTGTATCAGGGGATGTTTCCAGAGTGCGAGATCTATCTATTTAGTGGAGATACGAAGCACATTCTGGAGCGTCTAGAGAACGGCGCACTCGACTGCGCGTTGCTATCTATGCCCATCGACAAAGACATCTGGAAGGTGCGTCAGGTTGCACACTCACCGCTCGTCATTTGCATGCGTTCAGACGATCCCCTCAGCAGCCAGGCCCAGGTGGATGCTCATGAAGTTGCACCCCGACTCAAGGTGTTCCGCGATCCTGAGTTGCATCCCGCCGCGCACTCGCGCCTCGCGGAAATGTTTGCTGAGGTGGGTATGCCACTGCATCTTGCCAGTTCTGCTGCGACGCCAGCGGACATGCAACTGATGGTGAAACAGGGCTACGGACTAGCGTTGATCGACCAGCTCTGTCCTCTGGAGGCCGGCTTGATTGCGAGGCCCTTATCCGGCCTGGACTGGACAGTGGATACGGCATTCGTTACGGCAAAGAGTCACAGCCATATGGCCCTGATGTTCGTCGAGAAATATCTCGATGAACACGATCTTGGAAGCATCCGTAAGCAGCCACAACCGGCAGCGCTCCGTGAACCCCGTCAACTGAAACTCATCGGTTGATCCTCCATCTATAAACCAAACTTTGAGCACTATAGATATTAGGTCTTGGACTTCGCCAATCTCCTGACATTACCTTCCGTGACATGGCAGAACGAACCTTTGCCATCAGGAGAATGCCGATGCCAATTCGCTTCCGTTTCCGAATCCATAAACTTCATCGAAAGCTACGCCGCGCCGCCCACGTCATGGGGCCGACGCTGGTTGCGCTCACCTTTGCAGGTGTGGGCAGAGGCGTGGCCCATGCCCAGGGAACGATGGACTTCTCTGGGGCGACAACGTTAATGGGAACCTTCAAAACCTTCGCCATTTACGCTGGCGCTGTCATCTGTCTTGGTGGCTTGATCTTCGCCGGCATCCGCATGATGTCGGGGAGGTTTCAGGACGCCATACCCGGACTCTTCGGCGCTTTGTTCGGTGCCGGAGTTCTCGGCTGGGGAGCCGGTTGGATCGGCTCTTTGACCGGGCAGTCGATGTAGGAGGTGCATCGGCTATGGCTCGTCGAGGAGAACCGCAGGCAATCAATCAGGCGCTGAATCGTCCCCGAGCCAAGCTCGGATTGGACCTCACGGCATGGATGGCGATCGTATTCGTCTGCATTGCGGTTTTCCTCGTCGGCCTTCGTTTGGTGGCGATGATGGCATTCCCCACGCTGGCTATCGGCGCGTGGCTCATCATCCGCAAGCACCCTAAGATGTTTCAACTATGGGGCCTGAGCCTCAACCAGAAGAGCTATTATGACTCGCGCAAACGCTGAACAAATCAAATTCGTTCCGTGGTTCGCCAAGGCTGGCGCGGCGTGCAGCATCGTGCCGATTGCTCGTTTCGTCGACGACCACATCTTTGCACTGAAGGGTGGCGGTTATGGATGTCTCTTTCATCTCTCCGGTGTGGACGAAGAGGGGTTGACCGACCAGGAACTTGAATCACAACTCCGCATGATCGAAGGTGCATTGCGTGGTCTTCCGGAAGGTGCGTGTTTGTACCAGTACACGCGGGTGATGTCTGGCTTCAGCCTTCCGCACCAACAGAACTATGCGACTACCGTCACTCAGGTCTTCGTCGAGGAGCGCTTGCGTTTCCTTGAGTCATCCGCAGGCTTCCGCCGCATTGATCTTCACTGGTGTCTGACGCTGGAGCCGTCGAAGGTGAAATCGTTCGAGCGGAAGCCGAATGAAAATACCGCTGCCACGTCGCGGATGCTGGCGGAGCTACAGAAGGCGGCGACGCTGCTTGGGGGAAATCTCGGCAACTCCATCGGCCTGCGCCTGCTCGACAAGCAAAGCACCTTCCAGTTCTTCAGCTACCTGTTCAATCTTGAAGGCTGGGCCGAGCAAGGACATCTCCTCAGCGATACCGGCGTAGACCGCCAGATCGTGCAGAGCCCCGTCGTGTGGGAGAGCGACCATCTCCGCGTCGGCAGGCGATTCGTACAGATGTATTCGTTGCAGACAACTCCGGAAGCATCGCGTCCGTGCCTGTTCTCCGACCTGCTCACGCTGGACTGCGACAGCATCCTCTCTTCGACGTGGCGGCCCAAGTCTTCCGCCACGGCCAGGCATGAGATCGACCAGCAGGAGAAGTTCATCAGCTTCTTCAAGGTTGGTGTTCTGTCGCGCGTCATGGCTGGAAAAGATACGGCATCTCTGGACACTGGCGCCGGGGCGAAAGCTGCGAACAATGCCGTTGATGACTTAAGCGACGTGATCCGCGCTCTCGATAAGAAGGCGCACGGTGAATTCTCCCTGCGCTTGCTTGTGGCCGCTCGCAGCGCGGCGGAGCTGCACGCAATCTCTCCCACTGTGCATCGCGTCTTCGTCGAAGCCCGCGCACAAATCATGGAAGAGACGCTGGGAAATCTTTCTGCGTTCTATGCGATGTTCCCCGGTAACGGGAGGTTCAATGTCTTCCCGATGTGGCTGGCCGAAGACCATCACGCGCGCCTATCTTCCATCTTCGCGCCGCAGCTCGGGCATCCGCACTCGGATGACCTCGACGCGGAGTACCTGAATGTCTTCGAGACCCGTACACGGACGCCGTTCTTTCAGGACGCCTATGTGGATGGAGTGCGGGTGCAACTCATCCTCGGACCCACGGGCAGCGGCAAATCCGTGACCGGGAATCTCACCATTGCACATGAACAAAAGTACGGTGGGTTCACGTACATCTTCGACATCGGCGGCTCGTATGAGAGCGTCGTTGAGCTGTATGGCGGGCGCGTAGACCGCATAGGCAAAGATGGCCCTCGCGTGAATCCATTCGCGCTGGAGCCCACCGAGAGCAACATCCAGTTCCTCTATAGCTTCATCAAGTTGCTACTCACCAATGGCGGCGCGGAGCTGGAGCCGGAAGACGACGATGTGATCCACAAGGCCGTGCAGGATATGTACCTACTCGACACTGCAAATCGCCGTTTGTCGAATCTGTATCTGCCGAAGAAGTTGGATCGCTATCTCTCGAAATGGGTTGGCAGAGGAATCTATAGCGCCATCTTCGACAACGTGGAGGATAGTCTCTCGCTGTCGCGTGTGCAGTGCTTCGACTTCCAGGGCGTCAATAACGCCCAGTACGCCGACCTTATCGAACCACTAATGATCTGGTTATTGCGGCGTATCAATGACGTGCTCTACAACCCAGCCAATCTTGGGGTTCCCAAGCACATCCTCATCGAAGAGATCTTCTCTTCGATGAAGAACAAGCAGCTTCTTGATGGCGCGCTGGCTTCCATCAAGACCGTCCGCAAGAACCTCGGCGGAGTGACCATGATCGGCCAGAGTGCGGAAGACCTTGGAGCGAATGCGGATTCGATTGTGAACTCCTGCACGTCATTTCTGTTCCTGCGCGATGCGACGTTCAATCGCAAGCGGTACGCCGAGCTGTTCAAGATGAACGAGCAGCAGCTCGCACTCTTCGAGAGCTTGCAGGATCGCGAGGCGCTGTACATGCGCCGCGATGGCCTCACCAAAGTTGTGAAGCTGAATCTGGATAGCCGCAGCTACGCCGCGTTCTCTACCAAGCCGAAGGATCGTGTTCGTCGTTCCAAGCTCATCGCCAGGTATGGACTCACCGAGGGCATCGCACGTTTTGCCCAGGGTGAAACCGAATAGCCACCAAGAAAGGATTGCACTCATGAAGCCGCCCATCCCCATCATCATCTCGATTGGACTCACGCTGGCGTCGATGCCGCTCCGCGCCACGACGCCAACCCACACTCTGCAGCCCAGCGCTCCAAGGACGATCGCTGTGTCGGAATCTCAGACTCCACCTGTGATCCGCGCTGGCTTACTTCAATCCACGTTGATCGTGTTGCCCGCCGAGGAGAAGGTTGCCAACGTCTTCGCTGGCGACACTGTGGACTGGGTCTTCGATGGCGGGCATGTGGCGTCCCGCTTCATCAGCGTGAAGCCTAAGACTGCGAATAGTTCGACGGACATCCATATCGTCTCTGACCACGGCAACGAGTACACGCTTGAGTTGCGGGAAGTCTCCGATGATCCGGACGCCCACTATGACTCGAAGGTGTTGATTGAACCATCAGACAAGGCGGCCATAGGCAAGCTCACGCAACTACCTGTGTTCGTGCCGGCTGCTGACCTCGACAAAGCCAAGCTGGAGGCCGCTAAAGCTCAAGCAGCCCAGGCCGCGACTTTGAAGGCCGAACAGACCAAGGAAGAGACCTATCGCAGCCAGTATCCCGGCAGCCTTCACTTCGATTACGTCTGGGATGAAAAGAAGGGCAAAGAGCTTGGCTTGCAGCAAATCTGGCGCGACGACAAGTTCACTTACCTGCGCGGCCAGTTCCAGGAGACGCCTGCTCTCTACGAAGTGAAAGACAAGAAGCCGTCACTCATCAACTTCGATTTCAATGACGGCCTGTACATCGTGCCGAAGGAGGTGGATGCGGGCTATCTCGCCATCGGCAAGCAGAAGGTGGAGTTTCACCGCACCACGGAGGGGAGATAGCCATGCCGGAGCCGAATGAGAATGTCCCTGCCACCGTGCCTGAGCAGCCGGAGTCGAAGCCTCCACTCCGGAAGAGTATGCCGATTGTCATCGCGCTGGTGGTGATCGTCGGATTGATTGGGATTGCCAATGTCTCCAGCCTTCTTAGCGGGAACAAGAAGGCCGCCGCTAAGAGTTCGCTCACGATGAGCCCGACAACTCCGAACGCGCAGCAAGTATCGAGCTTCGAGACCCAGCAGCAGATGCAGGCGCGGCATGATGCCGATCAGTTGCAGCGTCAACAAGCTCTCGCAGCTGCGATGCAGCAGCTCCAGCAGGAGCAGGATGTTCCCGGCCCGGAGTCCGCTGGTACTCCGGCGATGACAGCGGCGCAGCGGGACTCCATCTATGGGGACAGCTCGAACGGCCCCCAGCATACTTCAAATATCTCTGAGGCTCAGGCCGAGGCTAAGCAGAAGCAGCTTGCCATAGAGAAACAGCGGCAGGATGCCATGAATAGCGATACCGTGGCAATTGATTTCTCTCACGCAGGCGCTTCGGCATCCCCAGTCGTCGCCCAGGGTGCAAAGGCTGCCAGCGCTACTGATACCGCCTCTGATCAGAATTCCGCTACGCGCTCCGGCGTGGTCGATGCCGCTTCTGTGCAGGCGTCCAAAACCGACCCGATGGCCCCATATCCGTTCGATCAGTATCAAGGCCGCCTCTATCGGATCTTCGAGGGTACGGTGCTGGAAGGCGTCGTCACCAACCACATTGACGGCGGATTCTCCGGCCCCATCCTTGTCATGCTGACGACGGACTACTACTCCCACGACCACCAGCAGCTCTTGATGCCGCAGGGTACGCGGCTTATTGGAACCGTGCAGAGCGTGGGCAACGCCCAGCAGCGGAAGATGTTCGTTACCTTCCATCGTGCCGTGTGCCCGGATGGTTTCTCGCTCGACTTCGACAAGTACATCGGCCTCGACCAGATCGGAACCACCGGCCTCGCTACGAAAGTTGACCACGGCTACCTGATGGCGTTCGGCGCTGCCGCCGCCGTCGGCGGGCTCGGCGGTCTCGCGCAGATCGGCAACAACGGCACAGTGCTCGATCCTTCCACCCAGATTCGCAACGGAATCTCCGAGCAGTCGTCCGCCGAAGGTGAGCAGGTATTGAATCACTTCCTGAATCGTCTGCCCATCATCACGCTCAAAGAGGGCTCCCGCGCTCGCGTGTATATCGGGCGCGACATCCTTATTCCTTCGTATGCAGAGCATCGCGTCGATCCCACTATGTAACGAAAGGAGGAACCATGCACCCCAACATCGTCCGTCCGCACCGTTCTCTGATGCTCGCCCTGCCGGTTGTGCTCGTATCCGTTGCCATCGGGCTTTCAGGAGGCATCCCGGCGCTCGTGCGGGCGGCCGATGCTTCGCTTGAGTTTGTCGGCAACCTCATCAGCACGGCCCATGACATCTCCCTGGACCGGCTTGATCCGACGTATCCCCGTTGTTTCTGACTCTCTGTATCGGAGGTCTTATGAAAATTCCACTCAAAAACCGGCGCAGATGGCTTATCGGAGGCGGTCTGCTCTTGCTGACCGCTACGCCGAGCTTTGCGCTCTTCGGCATCGGAGATATTGTCTTCGACCCGACCAGCTACGCCAGTCTGGTGTCCCAGTTGACCACTCTGGAATCGCAATACGCGATGCTCAAAAACAACATCGAGCATTTCTCTATCAAGCAGCAGTGGCAGACGACGCTCACGGCCCTGAAGAACGCCAACGTGAAGAATATGTTTGGCGAGACCAATGGGATGACCACGGCGCTCAACAGCAACTCACCGTCTGCATCCTCTGCCGGATGGACGGCGGCAACAGTGCCCGTCAGCTCTGACATGCCGACGTATCTCGGCACTCAAACTCCGGGCAGTCCACAACTCTCGCAGCTTGCCATGATCGAGATGTCCGATTCTGTTTCGCCCGACTGCATTACTGCAGTCGGTCAGTATCGGGCGGCGCGGACCCAGAACACTACCGCCAATAGCAGCCTCACAGCCAACCAGCTTGACGGCACGAGCACTACTAACAGCGAAGTGCAGCAGCTCAATCTCCTTAACGCAGCGGAAGCCCAGAAGATGTCCGAGATGCAGTCGCAGGGTGTCTTGCAGGCTTGCCTTGCGTCGGAGATGGCCGTCACGAACATGCAGCAGCGAAATGCCGCTGCGACCGACCTCAACACCGCCGTCTTCGTTCAGACGCAGCACTCCACGCATGACATGAGTGCGGCGACGGAAGACAACACCTGGCAGACGTACTTGCCGTAACGGAGAGCCATGCTGAAACTCCTCAACACGAAGTTGCTGATTGCCATTCTTGCGGTGCTGGCTGCCCTCGCCAGCGCCGCGATCTACCAACGCCATGAGGCTACCAAGGCCGCGGCCATCCTCGAACAGCAACAGCGTGACGCCGAACACCGGAAGCAGGAAGATGAGGCGTTCCGCAAGAAGGTCGAAGCGGACAAGAAGCGGCATAACTCCGCCGCCGGCAATGAAGGTAAGACCTGGAAGAGCTACATCCCTTAAGTCCTACGGAGATTCCTTATGAGCGCCGTGATCGTTCTCGCACAAGCATTGCCGTCCGCATCGTCGGGCATGGACTGGCTCTACCAGTTTACGAATAATCTGACCAACCTCACGACGCAGAATGGCGGTGCATTGACACAGCTTGGATTGACGGAGTTGAGCTGTATTGCGCTGTTCACTCTCATCAGCATGGTCATCAACTGGAACACGAGTTCGATGACGTTCCGCCTGCATCATCATCCTGTGCGCGCTGGCGATCTGACGAACTTCCTACTCAAGCTCATCCTGTGCTGCCTGCTTGAAAACTATTGGGTCAACCCGTTTCCGGGCGCCAGCTTCGGGATCAATCACTTCTTCAGCTACATCGCCCAGGCGATGGTTGCGGCCTTCGATCAGCACTCATTGGATCAGTTGTTGCAGCTCCTCAAGGCGGCGGGTGATGGGACGGCGATGCCGTCCTTCACCGCGCCCGTTCAGATCCTCTGTTATGTGCTCGTCCAGATCATGCTTGGATTGGCCTCTGCCATCCTGTTCGTCATCAACTGCAGCGCCTTCATCCTGTACGGCGTGACTGCACTTTTCGGACCGATCTTTATCCCGTTGCTGATGACGCAGAACTTCAAAGCAAAGTTCTTCCAATTCCTTGACGTGCTCATCAGCTTTGCCATGATCCGCGCCGTTGCCGCCGCGTTCATCTTTGTGTGGGCCGGATTCATGAATGGGTTTCTTCAGCAGACCTTCAATGGCAACTATTCGATGGATATGTGGATCGCCAATCTCATCCCTTGCTTAATGGTTTTTGTCGCGTTCATCATTAATATGCTGTTCATTCCGAGCATGACGCAAGCCATCTTTGGCGGTGCGGCTGGAATGGCGGGAAGCATGGGAGCCGTCGTAGGCAAGGCGGCTTCCTACGCTGCTATCGCAGGAGGTGCATAGATATGTGGGAACTTTGGGGCCACCCGATAGGTGGCGCAATTGGTGCAACACGTACTGCACGGAGGCTTCTGAAGCCTCTGGTAAAGCTCTTCGCCATCGGTGTCCTAATTGCAGGGCTCATCTATGCCTACGTTGTCTTCCATGCAGTCTCGGAGAGGAGTCAGCATCCCCATGGCCACGCACACAGCACCCATTGAGCAGCCACTTACGCCTGCAGTCTCCATGTTGACTGACCGGATCGGTAATGAGGTCTACTCGTCCCACTATGCCGAGCGGAAGGCGTACCGTCTCATCCTTGGTTGTGGAACGGTTTTGCTCTGCGGTTCGATGTGGCTAAATTTCTCTCTGGCCCATCGCCCCATTGCAAATCGGTACATCCGCATCGACGAGATGGGACGCGCCCAGGCGATCCAATACAGCGACCTCAATTACAGTCCGCGCGAGGGTGAAGTCCGCACCTATCTCACCGATTGGGCGAACTACCGTTACACCATCAATCGAGAGACGATTGCGAAGAAGTATCCATTGAACTACTACTTCCTTTCGGAACCGCTAGCTGCGCAGTTGATGGCTTCAGACAACCAAAGTCACCTCGTTTCCCAGGTGATAAGTGGGCAGGTGGAATCGAGCGACGTGCAGGTGCGCGATGTCACGATCACGTCCATGTCGGAAGAGACAGTACAAGGGGCTACAGTTGCACGCGGGACGGCGCTTGTCACGTTCGACAAGATGTTCTCCGAAGAGCACTCCCACGAGCCCCGCACCGAGCACTGGCTGCTGTCCGTGACGTACTACCTGAATCCGAAGCAGGTCAGCGACCAGTCACGGATTTACCCGCAATATGAGTTCATCAACCCGCTGGGTCTGACCATCACGGAGTTCCATGAAAATCGCGTCTCTGTAGACCTGACAACACCAGGTGTCGGCATGGTGAATCCCAATGCCGCACCGCAACCTGTTGCCGGAGCCACGCGATGAGCTTCCAGCTCATACTTCCGTTCTTTCCCGAGGAGTTGCGGGCGCTCCTGCTCGACCCGTCAATCTCCGACCTGATGATTAACGGAACGACCGGAGTGTTCGCCGATCGCGGAGGCGTGATCGAGCATATTCCGCTCTCCATGCCGTATAGCAACGACCGCCTACAGGCAGCCATTGAGCGTGTAGCGAGGATTCTGGGGCAGGACTTGACCAGCCAGAATCCGATCCTGAATACACGCTTGCCCGACGGCTCGCGCGTGGCGGTCGTAGGTGCTCCCTCTTCGATCAACGGCCCGACGCTCACTGTCCGCAAATTCAACCGCTGGTACAGCTCGGATGAACTGGTAGAAGCGGGCAGTCTGGCAGAGTGTGTTCGCGATGCTGCGGTAGAGCTGATTGCGAGGCGGAAGAACGGCATCATCAGCGGTGGAACTGGCTCGGGTAAGTCAACGCTCATGAAGGCGCTGTTGGACCATGTTCCGCTGCATGAACGGCTTGTAGTCATCGAACAGCCTGCCGAACTGAAGATCGCCCATCCGAATGCCGTTCGGTGGGAGGCAGTGGATGCCATCCCCGGCCAGGTTGCCATCACGCCGAGCCAGCTTGTCGCCGCTGCTCTGCGCCACCGTCCCGACCGCATCATCATGGGCGAAATACGCGATGAGTGCGGCTATGACCTACTGCAGGCCATGAACACCGGCCACGGAGGAACCCTGTCCACATTGCATGCTGACTCTGCCGTTGATGCGTTAGACAGACTCGCTGACATGGCCCTCAGTGCGAGGACGAATCTGGATCAGGCATTTGTCCGGTCGCAGACCGGCAAAGCCGTGGACTTTGTACTTCATTGCGAGCGCGACGCCGCGGGCCGACGCCGCGTGCGCGAACTGATTACCGTGGCTGGTTACAGTCACACCGACCAATGCTTCCAGACGGAGGACATCTATCGTGCTTCCGCCGCCTGAACGTCAGGCATCCAGCTAGAAACCAGAACCCGAATCGAGGTCACTTCGATGTCCCATCATGCTGCCAAATCGGCTGCACAGTCCAACTCGTCTCTGAAAGCGTCCCGCGTGGCATCCCTGAGCTGCCGTACACGCAAGGAGGCGTGCTCAAAGCCGGCCTTCTCCGGAACCATTGCCGGTCGAAATGGAGGCTGCAGTTGAGGCGAACATCAGCCGCCGAGGTACAGAGCATGACTTGGGTGCATCGGGAAGCCTTCCGCCTCGTATCCCGTCCTCTGCTCGGGGTCACGCTTCGGGCCTGTCCTGCGCCCTGCGGCAGGCTCGCTCTTCTGCTTTGGCTTCGCCACCCTGCGGGTTACGGTTTCCAGCTTCGCCGGACCCTCCGTAAATGCAGAGCTTCGGCCTTGGGAGCAGGGGCCACTCGCTGGCTTCGCCAAGTGTGACCCGAGCAGGATACGGGAAATTCAACGAAACGGAGATCACCACCATGTACTCGAACAAAGTCACCCTCATCGGATTCCTCGGCAACGACGCAGAGGTTCGCACCAACAACGACCGCAGCCTCACCACTCTCTCGCTGGCAACCAAGTCTTCCTACAAGAAGGACGGCAAGTACATCGAGCACACCGAATGGCACCGTTGCGTCGTCTTCGGCAAGCTCGGTGAGTTCGCTGCCACGCTCAAGAAGGGCGCTCATGTCCAGGTCGAGGGCGAGCTGCGCAGCCGCAAGTACGACAGCACGAAGACCAACACCGAAGTGACCATCTGGGAGATTCGGGTGAACTCGATTCTCAAGCTGGATCGGGCTCAGAAGGCCACGGCGGAAGACGACGAAGAGGTCACCGAGGAAGAGGCCGCATAGGCCGCTTCCGTGACTGAAGAGGCCCGGCAACCACCGGGCTTCTTCGCCTGCTAATGCCCACAGTATCGCGCTCGCAACGCAAACCAGATCGGAGGTAATTCGATGAACGAAACAGCCAAAGACTTTCTCTCCCATTGCTTCGCACCGGGAGACACCATTGCTCTCCTGCTTCGCAATGAGAGCGAGGCAAAGACCCAGCAACGGGTCGTGCTGGCGGAGCGTGCGCTCGCACCTCGATACCTCGGCTGGCTCGCGCATGAAAACCACAACGGTGCAAACATCTACGTTGCGGCCAATCCCTTGCTTGCCCGCAGCCGCAAACGGACTAAAGAGTGCATCGCTTCTGTCCGCCATCTCTATATCGATATCGACGTGAACGGCGAAGCCCGTCTCGCCGCGCTCCGGGCTTCAGACCTGGTGCCGGAACCGAACATCATCGTCTCGACTTCTGCGGGCAAGTACCAGGTGCTATGGCGCGTCGAAGACTTCGACTTCTACATGCAGGAGACGACGCTCAAACTGCTCGCGATGGCCTTCCACGGAGATATCTCCTGTACGGATTGCAACCGCGTTCTACGCATCCCTGGCTTCCTCAATCACAAGTATGATCCCGCTCAGCTTGCCACGGTGCAGTACCACTCGGACGCGACGTATCAGCCGGACGACTTTCGGCTATACGTTCTGCGTGAAGCCTGCATGGTTCCTCCTGTCCGGGAGGGACACTATCGCCCCGACATGAACACCAACTCCGAGCATGACTGGGCGTGGGTCTCGCGTGAGCTTGCCCACGGCAAAGACGCCGGGCAGCTCACGCTGGAGCTGGCTTCGCGCCGCTCCGATAAGCCCAACCCAAACTACTATGCCCAACGCACCGTAGACATGGCTTCGGCTCGCCTCTGGCTGCGCGAAGGCACAGCCATTTCAGACGTAATCGCCATGCTCGAAGCCCGCAGAGAAGGCCAGATTCCCGCTGGCACTTGCTCCGCTCGTGCGCGGGAGATCGCGGCGACAGCGCAACGCTCACTCACACGCGATTCAGCTGCTTAATTCATCACCCAAAGGAGTACCAAATGCCACTACTTGAAGTCATCCAAACCAAACAGCTCAGTGCTTCCATCCGGCTCACCGATACGACCGCTACGCAGGTCGATCAGTACGCCGCTTTCATCCACGCTTCTGCAAATGATGTTGTAGAACAGGCTCTCGCTTATGTCTTCTCCAAAGACCGCGAGTTTCAGGAGTTCCTTCGTACTCCTGAAGCACAGCGCGTTACGCCGACGTTGCGCGTGCGTAGAGCATCCGCGAATGATGCACCGGAACCGCCCGTGAAGAAGCCCGTTTCTGCAGCGTCTTCCGCACCCCAAACACCGGCATTCGTAGCGGGATCGAAGGCATGATCCCGCGCTTAGATCCGTGGCAGAACCACTACGGTGCTGCGCACCGGAAGAATATTGACACTTGATCCCTTCCAGGGTGGTGTCTGAACGGCAAAAGTTCCCGCCTGCGAACCAACTGCAAAAGCGATGTTTGCAGGCCACTGGTTCCCAGCTAGGAACTGCTGGTTCCTCGCTGAGAACCGACAGATTTCCGAGTCAGGAGTATTGAATGCAAACCTCATCCATCATCGCGCAACGCATGGGACGCGGGAAGATTCGCGACAGCCGCACACGCAGTCTCGGTACAAAGCTCACGGTTCAGGAAGAAAAGGAACTAGCCCACGCCGCCGCGGCGGATGGTAAATCCGCCAGTGAATGGGCGCGAGAGGTTTTGTTGCGTGAGGCGCGTAGCTCCAAAGATGACGCAGTATTCACGGAGCTGGTCGCCACGCGAATGCTGCTAGTGAACCTCATCAAGCCTCTCATCCTTGGCGAAAAGGTATCGCCGACGTGGATCACCGAGGCGATGACGATGGTGCGAAAAGAGAAACACAAAGCGGCTCAAGAAGTGATGCAGCAGTACACGCAGGATGCGAAGGAGAGATAACAATGGCAAATCAATGGGGTAGAAAAGAGACGATCATCTGGCCGCCGCACGCACCGGTCATGAGCTATACCGCCCTGGCGGCGGCGCTCCTTTGTACCTGTCTGTTCGTGTGGCAGCGGCTTCACTTCTCGCTGCCACCGTTGCAGCAGGCATATATCTCCGAGTATGTTCGCTCGGAGGCCGGAGCCATCGTTCACATGCACGGCACCTACCGGCTGGTGTATCTGGGTGGCAGAAAAGCGAAGCCCCGTTTGGCATTCCCGACGGACTTCGTGCCGGGAAAGATGACGCTGCCAGACGGCAAAGCCGTAACCTTCACCCTGTCCAATCTGACACTGGCGCAGGGCTATAGCTTCCCGTTTCGTGCCCCGGCTCAGAAGCTCGCCGATGCGTCCGTGTACCGCTGGCTGCGGGGTGCGATCTTTGACGAAAAAGGTATCCTATCCGTCTTCACCGTCAGCTTCGTTGAGGGTGGCGTCTGTCTGGTGTTGATGCTTTGGCTTGCGATCCCAAAGGACATCCAGCGTTTCAGGAGTATGAAGTATGGCCGTGTTCTGCGCGGCCCCCAGTTGCTTGACCCAAACGAGTTCAACCGGACGCAAAAGGGTGACGGCATCGGGTTCAAGACAACGGAATCCGACCGCATGATGCGGATTCCACTGCGCAAAGAAGCGCAGCACCTTCAGCTCATGGGTGACACAGGTGTGGGCAAAACTCAGCTCATCATGCAGTGCCTCCGGCAGATCAGGGGACGGGGTGATTCGGCCATCGTCTACGACCCGGCGTGCGAATACATTCAGCGGTTCTATGACGCCAGCCGTGGCGACATTGTTCTGAATCCGTTGGATACCCGCTGTCCATACTGGGGACCAGCGCAGGAGATGGAATCGAACGCCGAGGCCGATGCCATAGCCGCTTCGCTCTACCAACCGAAGACCGACAAGGTTGACGAGTTCTTCCATGACACGCCCGCTCAAATCTTCGCGCACCTACTGAAGCTGGGGCCAACACCACACCAACTCGCGGCATGGATGGCGAGTGACGTGGAGCTGCTGAAGCGCGTCGAAGGAACTGAGATGGCCTTCTATATCGATAGAAAGGCTGGGCCACAACGAGCGGGGGTTCTGTCGTCTTTGGGACTTGTCGCCAAGTGCTTTCGGCTGCTGCCGGAACGGGATGAAAAACGCCCCGTCTGGAATGCGCGTACCTGGTCGAAGAAACGTCAAGGATGGATCTTCATTACCTCGCGTCCGCCCGAGCGGGAGACGCTTCGGCCACTGCATTCGCTCTGGATTGACCTGCTCGTCATGCGTCTACTGACTGCGCCACAGCCGGGACAGAAACCCGTGTGGTTTGTGATTGACGAGCTGGCAAGTTTGCAGAAGCTCCCACAGCTTCATACTGCCATCACAGAGAACCGGAAATCGAAGAACCCGCTGATTCTGGGCTTCCAGGGAAAGGCCCAACTTGAGGTCATCTATGGCCATCTTGCGGAGGTCATGCTGTCCCAGCCCGCCACCAAAATCTTCATGAAGACGGCGGAGCCGAAGGCTGCCGAATGGATATCGGAGGCCATTGGCAAAGTCGAGATCGAACGTCTCAAGGAGACGAAATTTGACGGTACGCGATCCGGGCATAACTTCACCGTCGAGCGCCAGATCGAGCCGTTGGTGATGGGTTCTGAGGTTACTGGATTAGATGACCGGCACGCTTACCTTAAACTGGGAAACGATGTGGCGCGGTTCGCTTTCGACTACATGGACCTGCCCACGCCGACACTGGCCTTCATCCCGCGTAATGCCGCCGATGGTGGGTTGAGCTTCGATCCTGACACCCTAGAACCACGCCGTCCTGCTGCTGCTCCGACCGCCCCGGCCGATGATAGCGACGAAGCGAAAGTCGGCACGTCGAACGATGCGCCGCTTGCTCTGCAAAGAGCACCGATCCAGTGGCCGAGCAAAGATGCGGTAGAACCCAGGCTTGCCGGCGAAGTGAATGGGCCCGAGCCTGTTGAGACCTTGGACGAGGAAGAAGAATGCTTGCATGGTCCAGCATACGTCCGGGAGCCCTAGCCATGATGTCGATGCCCAAAGCACTCGCCGCCGGACAAGCACAGACGTATCACCAGCTCGACTACACCGCTCCCTCGCAGAGCTATTACAAACAGGGTGATGCGGTAAAGGGAGAGTGGCAAGGGCGGCTTGCCTCGTCCTTCGGACTCTCTGGGGAAGTCACGGCTCAGGAGTTTTCCCGGCTGACCGAGGGGCAGCATCCGCAGACGGAAGTCCAGATGGTTCGGCACCGCGAAGCGGTGGAGTACAAGAACGTTGGCGGCAAGACGGTAAAGGCCGTGGAGCATCGCGCGGCATGGGATGCTACCTTCTCCGCGCCGAAATCCGTTTCGCTTACGGCACTCGTCGGCGGCGATGATCGCGTTCGCGAGGCACACAGCGCCGCCGTAACCGTTGCGTTGACAGAGTTGGAACGGTATACCCAGGCACGCATCGGGGGAAACCATCCTGCCGAGACAACAGGTAAGTTCATCGCCGCCAAGTTCGAGCACGATACCGCCCGTCCGGTCGATGGTTACGCCGCGCCGCAACTCCACACCCATGCCGTCATCTTCAATGTCACCGAGCGCGAAGATGGTTCCACGCGGGCATTGCAGGATCGGTCATTCTTTCAGAGCAAGCAGTTTGCGACGGCCGTGTATCAGTCCGAGTTGTTCTACCAGCTGCGTGGCCTTGGCTATGAAATCGAAACCGGGAAGAGTGGCGCTCCCGAAATCAAAGGATACACGCAGGCTTATCTTGACGCCTCCAGCCTGCGTTCGCAGCAAATCAAAGACGAGATGGCAAAGAAGGGCGTCAGCGGTCCCCGAGCTGCGCAGATCGCCGCGCACTCCACTCGTGATAAGAAGCAAAACCTCACCCGCGAAGAGGTTCTGGAGGCACATCGCAGCGTGGCCGCCGACTTCGGACATCAGCCGCAGGCCGTGGTTGCCCTGGCCCGTGAACGGGCCAGAACACAGCAGCACAATCCTGACAAAGGCGTCCGTGCCCAAGAGGCGCTTACCTATGCACGGGACAGTCTCTTTGAGCGTGAGGCCGTCGCCGAGGAGCGGCTGATCTTCCGCGATGCCTTACGGCGTGGCATGGGGGAGACGACGTATGCCGAGGTGCGAGTAGACTTCGAGACACGGCGCGAGCGTGGGGAGTTTCGTTCCGTTGAGGCGGCAAAGTATGCCTCCGGCCGCAGTTTTACCACGCCGGAGACGATTGCTGCCGAGCGCGCCAATGTTGCCCATGTTCTCTCCGGGAAAAATGCCGTTCAGCCGATCATGAGTGCGGAGCGGGCGCAGGAACAAGCACGTTCGCGCGACTTCCTCAATGACTCGCAACGCCGCGTGATCGAGGAAACTCTCAACTCCACTGACCGCATTCATGGATTGCAGGGACGGGCAGGATCGGGGAAAACGACCGTCCTGGCTTCCATCCGCGAGGGCGCGGAAAAGAGCGGTTATATCGTCGAAGGATTTGCCCCGACCTCTCGCGCCGCCGCCCAGCTCCGCGAGGCCGGAATCGACGCGACGACCCTACAAAGCTTCCTTGCTCGCGGTGCAAATCACCCGAGCGCCAATCTCGAAATACGCCATCTATATATGCTGGACGAATCGAGTCTCGCCAGCACCCGGCAGATGCGTTCGTTTCTGGACAAGCTTAATCCGAGCGACCGGGTGCTGGTCATCGGAGACACCAGCCAACACCAGGGTGTAGACGCCGGAAAACCCTTCGAGCAGATGCGCGACGCCGGGATGCGCACATCCCAGCTTGATCGAATCATGCGCCAGAAAGATCCTGAATTACTGAAGGCGGTTGAGCAGCTTGCGAACAACAATACCCGGCAAGGGATCGACATGCTCGCCAGCCAAGGCCGTATAAGCGAGATCCCCGACAGGCAGGAGCGCATCGTCGCTATCGCCAAGGACTATGCTGCCAATCCTCAGAACACGATCATCGTCTCTCCCGACAATCGCAGCCGCCAGCAGATCAATGAAGCGGTCCGCGCCGAACTGCTCCAGAGAGGCGTGCTGGCTAAAGATGGGAAGTTGCTTCGCACTCTCTCGCATCGCTCCGATATGACTGGCGCGGATCGCACCTGGGCCGCTCGGTACAACATCGGAGACGTGCTCCTGTACACCAGCGGCAGCAAGTCCGAGGGGATCGAGCGTGACTGCTTCGCCATCGTCCGCGCGGTCGATGGGGGTGCCAATGCTCTCACGGTCGAGCTTGCAAATGGAACGAGTGTGACTTATGATCCGCGTCGGTTGCGTGGTGTGAATGTCTTCCGTGAGGTCGAACGTGAGTTCGCTACTGGAGACCGGATTCAAGCGACAGCTCCGAATAAAGAGCTTGGTGTCGCGAACCGTGACCTCGGCACGATCACGGAGATGAAAGATGGACAGATCAGCGTGCGGATGGACGGCAAAAAGGAGCACGTCATCACCTTCGATCCGTCTGCCTTCCGGCAGTTCGATCACGGCTATGCCGTGACCTCTCACAGTTCACAAGGGCTTACAGCGGGGCGCGTCCTCGCGCATTTCGATAGCGATAGCTCGTACAGTCTCATTAACACCAGGCTTGCTTACGTTGCCATCTCCCGCGCCTCGGACGATGCCCGCGTGTATACCAACAACGCTGAGACTCTCGGCCAGCGGCTGGCAACGGATATCTCTAAAACTGCGGCATTGGACTTTCGTACTACGATATCTGTTCACGAGGTGCACCAGGCTGTCGCGGCTTTTCGCGGTAATGACCCTGCGACCGGCACGGCGAAGTTACAAGAGCAGGGACGCATCCACGAATACGCCAGCAAGGAACATCGACTTGCAGCCGTCGCCGCTGCGTATACCGCGCAGGAAGACCGTGCCATCGTCGTTGCTCCCGACCCCGCTGAACGCCGAGAGCTTACGCAACTAATTCGGGATGAACTGCAGCAACAGGGGAGGCTCGCTACTGAAAGCCGCTCTCTGCCAATCCTCGTCCAGAGGGACTTGGGCAATCCACGCTTTGCCGCGAACTACGCGTTGGGTGATGAGATCCACTTCAAAGCGGGCAGCCTCGCTGAACATGGCATCGCCGACAACAGCACGGCTATCGTCCTCTCGGTCGATTCCCATGCCAATACACTCACGGTTGCCACCCGCGACGGAAACGAAGTCTCCTACAACCCCGCGCTCTTAGAGAAACAGACCGCACAGAGCACGGTCTATCGGGAGGAGCAGCGCGATCTTGCTGTTGGCGAGCGCATACTGTTCACTGAGTCTGACAGCGAACTTCACCTGCGATCCGTACACTCCGGAACTGTCGCGCGGATCACGGACAACAATGCGCTCTTCGTGCGTCTCGACAACGGGAAATCCGTTGTGTTGACTCCAGAACAGACCCAGCATATCGAGTACGGTTATGCCGTGGAAGTTCCGCCGCTTGCCTTAGTAGACCGTGTCCTAATTACGGGCGATACTTCACAGCTCGCAGAACAACAAGAATCGTTAGGACGTCTCTCCCCGCGCCTTCACGATCTCGCCGTGTACACCTCTTACAGCCGGCAGTCTGCAGTAGAGAAGGCTGTTACAGGTACGGAAACTACGTCGTTTGTTAGAGGTATTTCAGCGACTTTAGACAGCCTGCCAGTAGGCTCCACGTCCGAGGCTGAGATGCTAGAACTCGGTATTGGACTGTAGTACAAGAGGATGGGAGGGCGCCGAAAAGTGCATTCCGATACCTTACATTGCAGTCACATCGTAGCAAGTGGATTCGTCCATCTCAGGCCTCCTACGTGGTTAATCACAATCGTGCATACTGTTTAACTCGTCACAGCGACCAGACGCTGTCGTGGTCTCTCGTCTTCGCCTAGCTAGCAGGTGATCCGCCCGCTTGCCTTTCTCTTCTTTTGGTTGCCGCACGACGTTCCTATGCTTCCTGCATGTTCTCCTGTATCTTCATGCCGAACTCTGCGGGCACCTCAATCAGAGTCCGCAAAAAGATGAGATTGCTTCCGACAACCTTCTTGATGTCTCGCGCGTTCAGAGGCTTCACCCTCCTGTAATTCGTCAGCTTCTTTCGGTAGGCATCTTCAGCCACGCCGTGATATTCCACTTTTTCAACCTCACCACACGGACCTATCCCCGTACCTACGATCCCGACGCCATTCTCGTAAAGGAAAACCGTGTCCCCTTCCTTGATCCTCTTGATTTGCAGCTTCCAAGGGTCACAGAACGCGGCTGCTACTCCGTTCGTGACCATATCGCGATGGGTGGTTGCGTCGTGCCGCTTGTTCGTGTTCAGGATGAAAAACTTCGAGCCGCTGACGAGCTCATCATCACCGTCCATTGTCTCCGGGGTGTTTTGCTCCTTTTCATATAAGGCCAACGCTTCATCTACCTTGTCTTTAATCATTTCAATCAATAGAAACTGACGGGTGACATCCAGGGAAGATGAAAGCTCATCGAGATGGGCCACATACGACATGGGTATTCTGGCGGTAATTGCCTCAGTTTTTTCGTCTTGTTGTTGCCGAAGGGTAATGAGATCCGTGACTCGTGTCATTCTGTTCTCTTTCTTGGGGTCAGATTATTTCTGCTTGCTGCAAGAAGAATATACACAGAATCTGTATAGATTACAATGAGAATCTTGAAAGATGAGGGAAAGATTATGTGGTGGTTTAGGTTCTCTTTGCTATCTATAGATACGTGCCCACAAAATGCCAGTTTTGATTGTACAAATGTATGATAATGTCTATATGTCTGAATGTGATGGAGGATATATGGACTATGCGCAGGCGCTTTCAATGTTTCAAGTGGGTGCAATCACGGGTGCAAAGGCAATTGAAAAGCCAACCGAAGAAGGGAGCATTTGGGTTGTTGAATTGATTTTCAGAACACCGCTTCCTCCACATATTTCAGGATGGCTTGAGGTCGCTCGGGGCGGGAAAAAAGTCTTTAAGAGCATACAGGCTGCCCTAAACGACATTAAAAATATTGGTGTTGCATCAGCAACAGTCCAGTTTGGTGCGGCTGATTCATTTCGAAGAAACCGCTTTGAGTACCTCTACGAGTGGATTCGGTTTTGCCATCAACAGGGCTACGACGAAGAGGGAATCCTCAAAGCATTCGAAACTAATCCGGCGACGTCGCTTCAACCTGGCGACGAAAAAGGAATAAAGTTGGCGAAGGTCATCATTCAGCACGCACTAGGAAAGAGTGACGGAAAGGAACTTGAATCCTACTTGCCGCCGATTGAAGTGCTCGATGTGAAGTATCTCAAGCTTACTGATGAAGGGCACCTCTGCCAGGCGACTCACCCCGACGGCGATTTTGTTTTTTTGATTAGCTTAGATGTTTCATTAGCAGACGTGAAATCTGCTCTTTCCAATCACAAGGTTGCAATGTGCAAATTCACCCTGGTCGCCGCCCATTACCGCAACCCGCAGGGGTACACAGACCCAGAAACCCCTGGTAGATCGCCTGCTGCCGCCTTTAGGCTTACTCGCGATGACCTTCACTGTCTGAGTGCCAATGACTTTAAAGATGTCAGAACATTGAAAGTGGTATAGCGCCAGAGCTTTTGAAACCTCGTCGGGTGTCCCAATCTGCCTTGGTGCGCGACACTTTGGGGCAAAACGGAAAGGGAGATAGGCCAAGCGTTGAGCATATCGAGTACAGGGAGGGTCCGTCATCGTGAAGAAGGTCGGCCGTGAACCGCAGAAGCTCGAAACGCTGAATCTCTTTTCCATGCTTCGGCCCGGCAAGGAAGGTACTCTAAACGATCCCGCGAATCGGCAGTCTTTCCTGGCCCAGGTCGACTCGGGCCTGACCAATGCACTGAGTTCCGAATCCACGCTCCACGGCATTCGGGTCCAAACCATGTTCCGCAGTCTTGTTACCAATCTCGATTCGGTTCAGCTCATCAAAGAGGAAGATGCCGGCGAGTGTTACTACAAATTACCGGCAGAAATCCTCATTCCGGACTTTCGGATCGTCACGGACAAGGGGGACCCGTTCCTTATCGAGACCAAGAACCACTTTGCTAAAGACCCGCTGAAGCGCTACCGAATTCGCCATTCCGATGTACTGGCGCTGGGGCGTTATGCCGATCTCACAGGCGTTGCGTTTCGCTTTGCCATTTACTGGGCTGCGCTCAACCAATGGACACTCAATGACCCGAAGCGCTTCGCCGTCAACGGCGATTATGCGGAGATCGAATTCTTTCGGGCTTACAAAGAGAGCGAGATGGCAAGTCTCGGTGACTTCGCCGTTGGCACACTATATCCCATCACCTTGCGCCTGAACGCCGACATGGACAAGCCCAGGGAGACGTCGCCCGCGAGGCACGTTACGATGACGACTGGTAGCGCAGAAATCACGGTCGGGGATGTGCTGATTGAAGACAAGGCCGAGAAGAACATCGCGCTCTACCTGATGATGTACGGCAAATGGAACTACGACGGAGCCCAGGTCGAGTTTGATGAGCAGGGCCTGCCCATCGCTGTTGTCCATCAGGTCGCGCCTGAAAATCCGATACCTGATCAGGGTTTCGAGATTATCGGCTCTCTCAGCTCGCTCTACTCCCAGGTCTACAACTCCCTGACGTTAGAACAGGGCTGCGTGTCGCAGCTGAATGTGAAAAACCCGGCATCCCTCGCGCCGATTATCCCGCGGCATTTTCAGAAGAAACAGCTGCCGCTCTGGCGTTTCATTCTTCAGCCCAACCATGAGGAACCTAAGCCCAGTGAAGAAGCCTCCGCATCGTCATAAAACCTTAACTTGCGTTGTGCCCACGAGTTCACCGGATGCAATTGAAAATCGGATACAGGACCTCTTCCCCACAGAGGCAGAGGGAGGATCGGTCCTCACAAGTCGGCATATCGGTAGTTATCGCCCGTTTTCAATGAGGGCATTGACGATTTGCACTAAGCCGCTAGCGCGGCGGGGTTATGGTTCTGTGGCTTTTGGATAGAGTGTTGGACACCGAAGGAGGTGTCCATGACACAGCTACGCCAACGCATGCAGGAGGATCTCCGGCTACGGAACTTCTCCGAACGCACGGTTCGCCACTACACACACACCGTTGCCGAGTTCGCAACCTACTTCCACAAGTCACCTGATCAACTCGGGCCCGAACATGTTCGAACGTTCCTTCTGCATCTGCTCAACGAACGGAAGCTTGCCTGGGGAACGATCCAAGGTGCCCGGTCGGCGCTGAAGTTCCTCTATATGCGGACACTGAAGCAGACCTGGTTCGATCAGGAGATCATCAAGCCCAAGGTGCGGCGCAAGCTTCCCACAGTCTGGAGCCGGCAGGAAGTCTGTGCTGTGCTCGATGCAGAGATGAACATCAAGCATCGAGCGTTGCTGGCCCTATACTACAGCGCCGGGCTTCGCTGCCAGGAAGCTCTCGACCTGAAGGTCGCTGACATCGACAGTAAGCGGATGATCATTCACGTTCGCGAGGGCAAGGGCAAGTTCCCGCGCCAGGTGATGTTGTCGCCGAAGCTTCTGGAGATCCTGCGCGTCTATTGGCGTGGGCGCAAGCCCAGGGACTGGCTCTTTCCCGGCAAGTGCGCTGGAGAGCAACTGAAGGCGAACGCGGTTCGTGTTGTCTGCCAGAAGCTGCGCAAGCAGTTGGGGATCAAGAAGCCCTTTAGCCCGCACGTGCTGCGGCACTCCTTCGCTTCCCATCTGCTCGATGCTGGCACTGATCTGCGCAGCATTCAGTTGCTGCTTGGTCATCGCGACCTCGAGACGACTTCCCGATACCTGCACGTCTCCGAAGCCAGGCTGCACGCAACGCCGAGCCCGCTTGACGATCTGCCCATCCGCATTCCACCCACGGCTCAGGGAGGGAACAGAACCGCATGACAGGACATCGGCTGGAAGTGGCCGATGTCTTTCACGCTCACCAGAACCAGTTCCTTCAACGCTGGGGCCACGTAGTCTCGGACCAGCAGCGCAAGGTACTGCGCGACATCGGCCGATGCCGAACGGCGGCGCTCGGCACTCATCTCGAACGATGCGATCGCTGCGACTATGAGACTGTCGCTTACGACTCATGCCGCAACCGGCACTGCCCCAAGTGTCAGTCCTCAGCACGCGATCGTTGGCTCATGAAGCAGGCCTCCAGCCTGCTGCCAGTACCCTACGTCCATGTGGTCTTCACCGTGCCCGAGCAACTGGCGCCACTCGCACTCCGCAACCCGCGTCTGTTTTACAACCTGCTCTTTCGCGCCGCCTCCGAGACGCTGTTGGAGATTGCGGCTGATCCACGCCATCTCGGTGCACGCATCGGCGTACTCGCCGTGCTGCACACCTGGTCTCAGAACCTCGGACATCATCCGCATCTGCACTGTCTCGTTCCCGCCGGTGGATTGGCGCTCGATCGCTCCCGCTGGGTTCGATCAAGGCGCAACTTCTTCCTGCCGGTACGTGTGCTCAGCCGCATGTTCCGCGGCAAGCTGCTCGCCTTCCTCAAGCAGAGCTATCGGCACAACCAACTTTGCTTCTCTGGCACGCCGGCTGAGATATCTCAGCCGCGTACATTTCACTCTCTGCTGCGTACGCTGCGCCAGCGAGAGTGGGTGGTCTACTCCAAGCCTCCCTTTGGCGGCCCCGAACATGTGCTCAAGTACCTGGCCCGCTACACGCACCGTGTCGCCATCTCCAACGGACGTCTGCTCAGCCTCGAGAACGGCCGGGTAAGCTTCCGCTGGAGGGACTCCAGACATGACAACCACAGTGCAGTCATGGCCCTCGATGCCGTCGAGTTCATCCGCCGGTTCCTGCTTCACGTCCTGCCCGCGGGCTTCGTCAAGATCCGCCACTTCGGTCTGCTTGCCAACCGTAACCGCAGCCGGGCCCTCGCTCTGTGCAGGATGCATCTCCACGCCACCCCTTCAGACATCGGCGCACTGCTGACCGAACCGCAGAAGTCCGCACTCAACCGATCCTGTCCCCGGTGCAAGCGCGGTACCCTGCACGTCGCCGATCGCCAGCTACCCGATCGGACAGCTACCTCCTGTGCACTGCTCGCACACTTCGACTCATCCTGAGGAGGATTATGCTGACCTGCGTGCCAACCCGAGTCCTCGTACCAGCCGGCGCTCATCCCGCCAACGCCACCCCATGGCTCGAATCAGCTCGGAGTAACCTCGATGCACGCTACAGCCTCCTCATCCATACCGAAGAAGCACCCCTGACCGGACCCTCTGAGTTCACCGTCATCCCACTTCGTGCCCAGTCAGCCGCGTCAGCTCACTCAAAGCAGCTTTCAATCCCCATACTCTTACCGCGCTAGCGGCTTACTGCAAATCGCCGTATCCGCACTGCTCCGCACCCACAGCACCGGTGCACGAGAAGTTCTCGCCGCGGAGCACTGCCGATACGGCACTAGAGATTTGGCACTTATTGACGACGTGCGAGTGATCGTAGCGCCGATGAATTGTGGGTGCGCGATGGTCCAGAGGCCGGTCTGACGCATCTCGACGCGGTGTTGGGACATGGCGAATAGGCATGCTACTACCTGGCGCATTCAGCCAGCGCGGATATGTGCCGCAGGCTGGGCAGGACAGCCGAGGCCCGGTCCTCTTATGAGAAAACTTTGTCCCTGGCCCAACAGGAACCGAAGCGGCAATTCCTGCAAGCGCGGATTAGGCAGTTGAAGTAAAGAATGTCCGGTGGCGCAGCACTGGGGAAATGCGGGGTCCGTCCCGTCTGTCCCCACATTCCGACATTCACCCCAGGACCTCTCATCGCGATGAGGCCGCGATCAACGGGGCACAACTCCCGATATCGTGCTCCCGGTACAGACCCGCCGACTTCACCCCGCCTCGTGCTCAGGATTTCTTGAAATAAAAAACCCTTCACGGATTCATTGGAGGCTTCAACCGCAATCGCCTATCCCCATTTGCATCTTTAAACTCTTCCATGTTTGCATCCACGTAATCCCATCCGTTGACAAACATGAGGCCCAGTTTAGACAGATCAGCCATCGGATACTTCCCATGCACAGTCGTGTTTGGCGGTGGAGCGTGTTTAATGGGAATGCCAAGCATCGGCCATAGCACAGACCCAAATACAACCGGCGCGCCATCGAACCCCGTACAAATCAATCCGCAGAGATGCCCTGCTTCATTAAAGATTGGGCCACCACTCATACCGCCTATAAACGCCGTTTCCTCCACAGAAAAGCACGGAAATGGAAGGAAAGAGGTATCCCTCGACTCCGGCCAAACCTCTGTCACTTTACCAATGGTGCTAAGCGGTTTCGGCTGAAACTTTACCGTATCTCCATCTTCCGAAAGAACGCTCGTGTCGGCATATCCAAAGGCAGCTACCTCCTCTCCCACAGCCGGAGGCAAAATATCCATGTGCGGCATCAGTGGAAATGGGTAGGATTTCGCTAGATCATTTACGGGCACAACGCTAATGACAGCAAGATCTGAATACGGGCATAACGCCATATTCTTGGTTGCCCATAAGGCGTAGGCCGTACCGTTCCCAGGAAATTGCACAGCGTACACGCTGAAATCAGTCTTTTTCGTGCCCTCGGTATGTAGATCGACTTTCGGATCGCCGTAATAGTCCCAAAAACCCTCAACCACATGGCGAGCGGTCATAATCAAGCCGGTGGATACGAAGACGCCACTCCCTATCGCCTTGGTGGGCGATTTTCCGTCACGCCCTATAAGCAGAACAGACACTGCGGTTACAGGACTATCTAATCCAGTCGGTTTTAAGTATTCATTAGTGTTCATATGAACGGGACAACCTGCCCCATGGTTCTCGAGTGACGGTAACAGACTGATGCGCTCATTGATTCGTGTTTCTTGCGTGTCCAAGCACGTTCGCACTTCTTCCATCCGGCTGCAGCTTAGCTGTCGTTCTTCATCCAGAGAGAAAGCGCATCCTTCACCCGTCTGTCGATCCAGCGCCTTCACTCATGCCCAACCGCCACTCCGTCCCTGACTTCGCAAAGACAAATCCCTGGAGTGCCATCATCTCGGAGATTAGATCATAGATGGGCGCGAAAACCTCAATCGATTCCCATACAAACTCCTTCAGCCAGAGTTCGCGCAAAATACGCTCTAGGCGGTTCATTAGCCCACCCGTCTCAGGGTGCTGTTCGAACAGGTTATGAAGCCGTGGGGCTCGATCGCAAAGATTGCCTTCCAGTCCGTGGGCATGCCCCAGCAGATAACCGGCGCAGATGAATATGTCGCCAAAGATTTGCTGGATTTCTCGGAACAGCACCGCCGCGCTTCCGCCCTCACGGTGCGATTGCATCTGTTCTCTGGCGGCATCGGAGCTGTCCTCAATCGCCCGACAGAGAATCCCCTCAAACTCTTCGAGAGCTTCGGGCCGAAAGCTGGCCGAAGACCGGCATGCAGAGTATTCGCTCCATACATCCATCGCTTTCAAAAAGGTCTGCCGGGAACGGTTCCCGCACTCCAACGGCTTGCCATAGCTCTCCGGGAACATGCGGTAGAGATGACTCTCGTGTTGAACGTGCGCCGCCTCATGGGCAATGCACGCCTGAGCCAGACGCTGCATCTCCTTCTCCGGTGAGAGCGCCATGAGGCTAAGACCAGGTCGCACGACGATGTGGAATCGTAAATCTCCCTCGCGTCGTACAGCAGCGGTCCTGGCCATCTCCATCGACTCGGGCTGTGGGCTCATCTCCAGGGGAACTTCCCCTTCCGGAAGATTCTGCAACGCGCTCGCCGCGGCCTGGCAGTCAAACGCAACGGTAATGCCGTCAAGCGCTTTGAGATCGATTCCGGCATAGGCGGCGATATAAAGATCTTCTTCAAGAACGATGGCAACGGCTTCTTGCACTTCAGGCTCTTCAAAGCAGGAAAGGTCCAATGTGCATCTCGGTGGAAGCGAAAGTCTGCCTTCGTCGTCGGAATGAAATTTCAGCTCGCGGAGCATCGTCATCGCAACGTCCGACTCCTTCTCCAAATAGTGGGGCAGACAGGCAGCTTCATAGACATACTTAGGCCTCCTGCCTCGCAACAGCAGGACGCTCTACCGACAGGAAGGATAGGCGGGATCAGCATACTCCTCCGATTTGGCTTGGGCCTAAGCATCTGCGGTGCGCCCCCGCAAATTTGCCCATAAACCCGAGGTCGGGGAGTTGGAAAGCCGTTGATACTCGGCTCCGTGGACCTTTAGCTTTGGGGCCTGGACATACGTCCACAGCACCCCGACGCACAAAGTCGTAGGGAATCCTTGCACCACGCCTCGCGGCGTGATTCGTATCAATGGGGTTTCCACACCCCAGGACGGTGCGTGCCCGTCCCACTTACATCTTCGGACATCGCCATGAAGTTGGCAATCATGAGATTGCCATAGGCTCCGACGTGCGGTGCATCTCCGTTTCTCGGGAGGGGTCTCCTCCCGCGCCGCGACCGCTCTGCATTCTCCGCTTCCCACCCCAGCGGCCTGTTCCTGCCGCAACGCGACCCTGACAATTCCTGCGTGCTGACGCACGCGAATAGGGAAACCAAACCTCGCTGAGGGCGCTGCCCTGGCGCGGCGCAAGGGCGTCCCCAATCTTCCGCGCTTCGCTTGTGCAGACCTCCGCTTCGCTCCGCCCTTTCCGCTCCGGCTTTGCCTGCGCTTCAAGGGTGGGGAGACCCCTCCCTTGCGCCTTGCCGCCCCGCCTTCGCCAGGAGGCGTTCGGCATGTAGGTACATGCCACGCATGGCATGAAAAACAACCGCAACCGCAAAGGAGAAAACACCCATGAATACCCCAGCCACCACCCACAACATCGCCAACATCGACAGCAAGAAACCCAACACTAAACAAGAACTCATCGCCGCCAATATCAAGCTGCTGATTGAGCAGTTGGAAGCGGGACAGTCCGACGCCCTCACCAACTACCTCACCGCCATGAGCCGTTTCCATTCGTATTCCTTCGGGAATGTGCTGGAGATCGCGCGGCAGATGCCGACCGCAACCAGAGTCGCGGGATTCTGGACGTGGAAGAACCTTGGCCGTTCTGTGAAGGCCGGACAGAAAGGCATCCGCATTCTTGCCCCCATCGTTGGCGTTCGACGCAAGAAGGACGTGGAAGCGCAAAAGGACATCACCAAGCAGAACGAGCGGGTTCTTTTGGGGTTCCGCAATGCTTATGTCTTCGACGTGTCGCAGACCGATGGCATAGAGCTGCCCACCATGCACGAAGTCTCCGGCGACCCCGGCGAGAGCATCGACCGGCTGGCCGCTTTCCTCAAGAGCAAGGGCATTCAGCTTGTGTACAACGAGAAGATTGCCCCCGCACTCGGCATGAGCTACGGCGGACGCATCGCCATCCTGCCCGGCCAGTCAAAGGCGGAAACCTTCGCCACGCTGGTACACGAGACGGCACATGAACTGCTGCACAAGGCAGAACGGCGCACCGCCACCACCAAGACGGTTCGGGAGACAGAGGCCGAGGCCGTGGCCTTTGTGGTCGGGAAGGCCGTTGGACTGGTAACGGGAAGCGCCAGCGCCGACTATATCCAGCTTTATCACGGCAACGCTTCGCTGTTGGCCGAGTCGCTGGAAGTGATTCAGCAGACCGCCAGCGTCATCCTCGCAGCATTGGAGCCGCCCATCGCGGACGAAGTCACCCCCGATGAACTCGTGGAGGTGGCAGCATGAAGACCCTACTTGCCATCTTGCAGAAGGCGGGAGGCTGGCGTCCCAGCCTTTACGTCAAAATCGAAAATCCGCCCTACATGCCGCTTGTGATTGAGGCAGTGGACGAGTCCGGCCCGCTTGGATTGCCCGCCCTCTCTGTCTGTCACTACGGCGAACAGAACGGCGATGCCATGCGTGATCCCGAAATGTGCTTTGAGCTTGGATATGCCGGAGGCGCACACCTGATTCCGTACACATGGCGCAATGATTACGTTGCCGTGGAGCAGGTCTCCCGCGCCATCGTGAACGACCACTATGTAGCCCTTCTGGAGTTGCAGAAGCAACATGAGAAGTTCGCCGCAGCTTGGGATAACAACCTGCGATTGCAAGGATACGCAGAAGCCTTTACGGACAAGTGCATCCTCGGCTAGTCCGCTCCCTCGGTGGAGCGGCACTATGCCTAACGTGTGCCGCTCCGTGCCTTCACCCTCAACCGCTCGAAAGGAGCTAATCATCATGGAAGCCACCGTTATCAATGCCACTGAATACCGCAACGTCCCGCTGTCTGTACTGAACGAGTCGAAGACCAACCCGCGCCGCACCTTCGAGCCAACCGCCTTGAAAGAGTTGGCGGAATCGATTCGTACCCAGGGCGTTCTGTCGCCCTTACTTGTTCGCCCACTCACGGAGAACGGCTTCGAGATCGTAGCCGGAGCACGGCGTTATCGCGCCGCGCAGATGGCGGAGCAGAGCACCGTGCCCGTCCGCATCGTCCATCTCTCCGATGCTGCATCGTTAGAAGCTCAGCTAGTGGAAAACCTGATTAGGTCTGAAATCCACCCGATGGAAGAGGCACAGGGCTTCCGCGCGTTGCTGGACTTGGACGAACCCAAATACAGCATCGAGCAGATCGCGGCGAAGGTTGGCAAATCTCCCGTCTTCGTGGCGTCGAGGTTGAAGTTAGCTGACCTCGTACCCGCTGCTGTCGAGGCATTCTATGCTGATGACATCGGAGTAGGCCACGCGTTGCTATTGGCGAAGCTGCCAGCCGAACAACAGACACAGGCGCTCTCCGCTTGCTTCAAAGAGGTTTACAACAATGGAGCCAAGCCAACGCGTATCCTGCTGCCCGTCCGCAACCTGCAATTCTGGATTGATAGCAATATCCTGTTAGTCCTCAAGGATGCGCCGTTCAACAAGCGCGATGCCCAACTTGTGCCCGCTGCGGGCAGTTGTGCCGACTGCCCCAAGCGGACGGGACATAACAAGCTGTTGTTCGGGGATGACCTCGGAAAGCAGGGCGACCGCTGCACCGACCCCGGCTGCTTCGCTGTCAAAGTATCAGCGCACGTCGCTGTTACCCTCGCTGCGAAACCTGAGCTGGTGCAGATCAGCACCGCCTACGGCGGACAAAAGGAAGATAGTCCGGTACTCCCACGCAACAAGTACACCGCCATTCAAGATGAAAAACCGAAGGACAAGCAGCAAGCCCAGAGGCCGGAGTACAAGGTATGCAAGTTCACTACCGAGGCCATCATCACCGAGGGCAGTGACATTGGCACTATCCATAAGGTGTGTGCGAACCCTTCCTGTCCGGTGCATCATCCGAAGCAGACGACCAGCCGCACCGATGAGAAGTGGAAAGCCGAGCAGGAGAAGCAGCGCAAGGAACAGGCCATCGCCAACACGACCGGCCTTCGCGTCCTCGCCGCCATCGGTTCCGCTGTCCCTGTTCGCCTGTTGAAGCGCGACCTACTCTTCATCGTTGAGAAGCTGGTCGGCGTCATGGATGAGAACCGTGTCGAGATGCTGGCGCGGCAGCATGGCATCCGGCAGAAGCGCGATGATGGAGGTCTGGCAAAGACGTTCAGCGCCTTCCTTCGCCGTGCCGATGAAGGGACGCTTTCCCGGCTGCTGGTCGAGTCCAGCATCTTGCTAGCGGCCTCACGCGGCAACGCGGCGGTTGTCCTCAAAGATGCCGCCACAGCCTACAAGGTGGACACCGATGCCGTCGCCGCCAAGGTGAAGCAGGAGTTCGCCGCGAAGGAGAAGGCAAAGAAGACCGCACAGCCCGCGTCTAAAGCTGCAAAGAAAGCAGCCTAGTCATTCAGCCAACGAGGGGCGGGCGACCGTCCCTCACATTCCGTTGCCGAAAAATTGCGCAGGGAGAACCCGTGCCGGTTTCTCCCTGCAACCCTCATCCGCCCCACTCCGGCCCTCGCTCGCCGGCTACGCGCCAAGAGTCAAGTTCCTCCTCCTGGACCTTCCCCCCACTTAGTTTATCCAAGTTGTAAGCAGGTTTTCCCATTACTGTGGCTCTCCGAAGTTAGGATCATCGGGTCTCGAAAACGAGGTCTTCGGATGATCCGGCAGTTTGACGTAAGTTAGCCATTCGCGCGCTAAAGGCTCCGTCGGAAAGTAGCCGGCTGGCAATTCTCCAGAGGGCAACCGTTTTCCAACACGTTTAATATGTGCATCGCAGACGTTCCATAGCGGCAACCCCCAGTGATCCTTGAAAGGCGTCGGGCACGGCTGAATGGAGCCGTACCAACCGGACTTGAGATCCATTGGCTGCAACGGCCTTTCGGCGTCTGGCTTTCTAATATCAATTACTGTCTGAAGCCAATTCAGCATGAAAGACTTTGTATTGTTAATGCAACAGTGAGGAATATTGTTTTGAACGAGAAAGACCCAAGGAGCACCCTCTGCACGATGATGGTCGTAAAAAGCATAGGGCTTTACTACACCCCCGACGTTGTCTCTTCCGCCAGCAATGATGAGTTCTGGCACCGCAACTCCGTCCGGGTCTAACTTTATTTTGTCGATGTTGTCAGGATCGGTTTGGCCAGGATTGGTGAGGATCGCAGCGAGAACTCGTTTTGGGGCATACGCTACAAAGTGCCCAAAATACGCGCCCGTTCCGGAAAAACCTAAAACGATGAGCTTTGCATTTCTCAACTCAGGATGACCGCTCTCTTCACCCAACGAGTTCAGCGCGCTGAAGAGCGACCGTCCAAGACCATGCTGCGGATACATATCCATTTCGCCCTTCTCAGACGTTCGAATCGCCGGGCATTGACGAGCTAGCACCATTGCCAAATCGTTCTTCGCTGCGAATGCAAGCACGGTAGCATCGAAGTAGAACTTAGTGATATCGGGGCCTCTATCGTAGGTAACCCACGCGGCCCTCACGGGCCTGTCCCCAGCCGGGAAAGATGCTTGGTAACGGCATGGTTGAGCGATGTTCTCGCCGGGTCGGGGTGGATCGACAGTCCTATATTGCTGGAGTTGAGCAACTCCGGTCCCCGTGAAAAATAGTACGAGAAACGCAAGCCTTGTCACCAATATCTCCTTTCGAATCCTCATTACCTCACATGTCGATGGATAGCCCGCAATCTAATTTGGGGAAGGACGCTCCACATGGTCGATCACGATTACATCGACGAGAGTTCTTTCTCGCTCAATCTTCAGCCCAAGCTGTTCGTGGATTGACTCGAATAAAGAAGGTGCAGTTTGAGAGTCATCGGTGTGCTCCGGCATCGGTGGAGGATTCCCATTGAACTCCGAGTTGTCAGGTGCAAACGTGATGCTCATATCAAATCTGCCTTTGATTGAGGTTTCATCAACCACTGGTTTATCTAGAACAATCATCTGAAGGAATCCTGCGAAGTCCGCAGTAGTTGCGTTCCGCATTGTGAGGGTCCATCCGTTTGACGCTGGTTTCAGGCTGTTGACAGGTACGGGGCCATTCAACTTAGTCGGGATCAGTTTCTCTTGACTCATTCCGGTTGTAAGCACGTATGCCGGTAACTCTGCTTTCTCGCGATGGTATGTCAGATTGAATCGGTCCCTCAACAACTTCTGAAGCATGACACGCACTTGCGAAAGAGGCACACCGCTCTCGTTTGACACAGCGCTGATGTCGTATCGATCTTTGCAAATCCAATCTGGCCCACCGGTCAGTTGTTTTGCGTTAAGATCATAAGCAAACTGCAGCAGATCACAGAGTGAAGAGTTATTCGTTGAGAAATAGCGCCCCTTTTCATGAATCCCCTGAATCATCGGCACGCGGGTATTGTTTGGCTTGATCGTCGCAACTTCAAACGATGGATCTGCATTTGACACCGTTTCGATCACCCCTTGGGCTACTGATGAACCATCGGGCGCTGACCTAATAGGATTGGAAGGAGGGGTGGCCAATTGACCTTGACGCACCGGGTCGCCGAGTGCCCCAACAGCCGCAGGTAACGCAATCGTCAGAGATCCAACAATAAACAGCAGTACTTTCCGACTGAGGCTCAACTTGCACACAACATGCTCAGTCATAATGTGCACTATCCTTTTCTTCAAATCCGAACCCGTGACTCCAGAGATGCAAGGAAGCGGTGCCTCTACGCAGAACTTGCAAACCACGAGAATGCTCTCTGCGTAAACCCGTGGCTGTTTGCAGAGGTTGATTACCTCCTCGTCACATGCGCGTTCGCGCTCCGCAATTAAGCGCGCACCGAGCCACCAGACCAGAGGGTGAAACCAAAAGATCGCCTCCACGATCATATGTATCGCAGCGGTGAAATTATCTCGACGGCGCACGTGACATACCTCGTGCGTGAGAATCGCCTCTAGGTGGGCGTTATCAAGGCGGTTTGAGATATTCTCCGGCCAAATTAAAATGGGTCGGACTATGCCGAATACTCCTGGTTCAACCGAATCCTTTGAAGAAAATAGCCGGATTTGTTTCCGTATTCGTTGTGCACCTACTATGCGCTTCAACGCTTCCACCTCGCGGCCTGCACTCAATGGTTCCGCTATCGATAGAGTCGCGTAGATTCGATACCAACGCACAAACCACAGAGATACAACGACTACAATGCCGCATACCCAGATCGATAAGAGAATCGTTGGTAAAAAAGCGACGAAGCTTAAAGGAGAGGCCGAGGACGTAATGGAAACGACTGACACCGTAGGCTGGATGAAAGGTTGACTGACTTCTCCCATCGCAATAAATGCGATGGGTTGTAGTTGTGTGTGAGCGTGCGGTCGAGCAAAATGATTGCCGAAACTAACCAGAACAGAAAATGGGATAAGAAATTTCACCGATGAAGCGAACCATAAGCAGTATCGGGTGCGCGCCGGAGCTCTTCTCATGACGAGTGTTAGCGAACCGACGATCATTGCGAAAAGCGTAGATTGCCAAAGATGATTGCTTAGTGCTGGCAAGCTTGTTGCCCATGCCGTTGAAAAATAGTTGGGGATCATGAAGAAGCATCCTTTCTATCAAGCTGTTTTATGGCTTTCTCGGCGTCCCTTATGTCTTGAAGCGTGAGTTTGCCGGATTCAATCAAGTGCGCCATCACCGGTTGTGTCCGCCCCCCAAACAACGCGAGCAGATCCTCTACAAGACGACGTTGTGCAACATCACGGGAAACGGCAGCTCCGAAGATGTGAAAGTTTCCAACTTTTTTAATCCGGCGTACTACGTTCTTACCTTCCAGCCGATAGACCGTTGTTTGAATCGTTGAGTAAGCCGGTCTTCGCTTAGCAGGGAACGCTTCCTGAATTTCGCGGATAGAGGATTCGCCCTGAGTCCAGAGCGTCTCCATGATTTGAAGCTCGAGTTTCGTCAGTTTAGGTCCGGGCATTTCGCATTCCAGTTCCGATCTACTATGGATGTATGCGATAGTATTACGAACGTATGAGATGTGCAAGGGACATCAAAACGCGCTTCACGGATGCAGTCTGACAGTCAAAGCCAGGAAGCTGCATTGACGCTGGCGTTGACGGTAGTCACTTTCGCCACGAAACGCATATCGCAGTTATTGCAACAGATCTTCCGATTCAGAGCGCAAGACTGCGTATCGCGAGAGAAGGCTCCCCAGATGAGAAATGCCAGTCCAAGAGTTCAAACAAAGAAAACGGAGTTAATTCCTTCCGTGCGGCATTCCCAACTTGCGTTCGAAGTGTTTCTTCAGGGGAAATGGCGTCTTCATATTCTGTGGGTCTTACGGCATGGTCCTGTTCGGATCGGCCAGCTGGGACGCTTGGTTCCCGGCGCTTCGAAGAAAGTGCTCACACAACACCTTCGTCATCTAGAGGCAGATGGAATCGTTGTCCGCAAGGATATGAGTGATCTCGTCTTACACATCGAATACGAGCTTAGCGTTGCTTTTCGCAGTCTTGTGTGTGATCTCTTGGACCTCCTTTCCGAATCGGGAGCCCTCTATCTTAGCGAGACCGGCAAACATGAAGACGTACGATAACGATCGATAGTTCGACCCAGGCGAAGCAGCTCATCCTCCCTCATGCGTTAGACAGCCCGATGGACGACAGCTGCTTACTGATCCCGCAAATACAGCTCGATGGTTTCACTAGTCCAGGTGGAGACTCCACTACCAAAGAAGTCCTTGTCTTCCGTCCAAACTGGACTCTTCAAAAGGAGCGCCGTCGCTACAATCGGCCAGTCCTCTTCATCCCGAGAGATCATTCGCTCACGAGCGGAGGTTTCATATTCCTCGTAAAGGCTCCTTTTCACGACTTCCACCAAACGCGACAGATGATCGAGCACCAGAAGTCCGGGACCGGTCTCGATTCTGCGCTTCTCTGAGATGGAAGGGATGTACTTGCGCGCATCAGAAAAACAGATAACCGTCAGCCCACTAGTAGTTGTCCAGCAGGCTCCACACAAAGTAGCCCTTGACCCTGCCCCGTCCCTGACCGCCTTACTCAGCTGGCCCAGGCAGTTGCGCAGGTACATAATGCGATCCGTATCCAGCACCTCTCCCTTCGGCGTCATCTGATCGGCCGCGGAGCAGCCGTTCTCCGTGACGGTTCACGTCGTAAATCTCGCGTTCGGCGGTGTCGATACGAAAGGTCAACCGTCGATTGGCCGTAACGCTCAGGCTCCATGTGCCCTTGCGGTCGCCGGTCAGAGTATGCGCTTTCCATGAGGGCAGCATCCGCAATTCTTCCGGGTCTTCCATGCCGTCCAGAAAGGCAAGCATCTTGCGGAGTTTATCTACTGTCTCGGGAGGCACGCCTTTGGTGGCGTCGTCCGTGTAGAGCTTCTTCAAACCGTCCGTTCCGTGGCCGCACCGTGCGATAATCTCTGCAAAGACCACCAGACCGTTATCCGGATGTCCACAGCAAAGTTGTACGGGGCAGGTAAGCGCATGATCGCAGGGATTCAACGGGATTGGCTTGTATCGGGCTCGCCGGATACTTCGATGGGTGGACTTTGTAGAGGACACAGAACTAGCAGCCAGCGAGTTTCCCGTCTGGCGTCTGTTATCCCACTGACATTCTTTCTTCTCGTCGGATGGATTTCGGCCGTCGCCCAGCAGCCTCTCCAGGTTCTTCACCATCATGTGCGGGCTGCGGTGTCAGATGGGCGCGCGGCACTGCTGAGCCCTCTGCCAGCGGACCAACAGCTTCATGTTTCGATCGTATTACCGCTCCGGAATCAGACCGCGCTCACCAGTTTGCTGAGCCGTTTGTATGACCCGAAGGACCCGAACTATCGTCACTTCCTGACCGTGGCGCAGTTTACGCAGCAATTCGGTCCTACAGCGGACGACTACCAGGCGGTAGTGGCGTTTGCCAGGTCCAATGGGTTTGTCGTGGGGCCAATCCCCGCTAACCGGCTCACCGTACCCATGAGCGGCACAGTGGCACAGATTAACCGAGCTTTTCACGTTTCCATGAATGTGTACCAGCATCCGACAGAGAGCCGTACGTTCTACTCTCCGGACAGGGAGCCGTCTCTCAATCTCGGAGTGGCCGTTGCGCGTATCGCGGGATTGAACAACTACTCGCTGCCACAACCAATGGTGAAGAAGGCCGTCCTGGGACAGCACCCCAATACGGTGACAGGGTCGGGTCCCGGCGGTTCCTACCTCGCGAGTGACATGCGGGCCGCCTACTACGGCGGAACAGCATTGACAGGCAACGGACAGACCGTTGGTCTGTTTGAGTTCAATGGCTTCGATCTAAGCGATGTCGAAAGCACCTTCAGCACGGCTGGGCAGAGTTTTAATGTGCCTATCAACGAGGTCCTGCTGGATGGTGAAACGGGAGCTCCAGGATACGTCCCCTTCAGCTCTGATGACGATACAGAAGAGACACTGGACGTCGTCCAGGCCATCGGCATGGCACCGGGGCTCAGTCAGGTGCGCGTCTACATAGGAGAAGTAGATGCCGACATCCTCAACTCCATGGTGTCCGAAGACCAGGCGCAGCAAATCAGTTGCTCCTGGAGCTGGGTGCCGGACAGCCTGACCGCAAACGACTCGTTCTTTCAGGAGATGGCAGCGCAGGGTCAGAGCTTCTTTGTGGCCTCCGGTGACGACGGTGCTTTCGATGCTGCCATCAGCCCGTATTTTTACCCTCAGGAAGATCAGTTTGTGACGGCAGTTGGGGCGACAACCCTCTCGACCATCGCGGCCGGGGGAAACTGGAGCTCAGAGGTCGTATGGAACGATGACGGTAGCGGGAGTACAGGAGGCACAAGCCCGGACGGCTTCGGGATACCAGGCTGGCAGACTGGTCTTGCTAACTCGGCCAACGGAGGGTCCGCAACGCTTCGCAACGTACCAGATGTCGCAATGGAAGGGGACTTTGACAACTACCTCTGCGCCAACGGAACCTGCTTCGGAGACGTGGGGGGAACCAGCTTTGCGGCCCCGCGCTGGGCAGGGTTCATGGCCCTGGTGAACCAACAGGCGCTTGAGGCGAACAACGCACCAGCCGGCGGCATCGGCTTTCTCAACTCGCCCCTCTATGCGTTAGCACAAGGAAATGGCGCCGCAAACGACCTGCACGACATCACCAGCGGAAACAACGATACCGATAACCAACCCGTTTTTTATAACGCTGTACCTGGCTACGACCTCACCACCGGCTGGGGAAGTCCCGAAGGACAGAACCTGATCGATGATCTCGCCGGCCCGCAGATCCCCGGCTTCTGGCTCGCAGCTACGCAGGGAACGATCTCGGAAAACCCGGGAGGCTCAGCTTCCACAAGTATCAATGTCACCGACGCTGGCGACTTTTCGGGCCCGGTGAATCTGGCCGTGACCTCACAACTGCCGGAAGGCGCCACGGCTTCGTTTTCTCCGAACCCGGCAACCAACGCATCCACCCTGACAGTCTCTTCGACCAGCACAGCTACACTAGGAACCGGGCCGATTACTATCACCGGCACCTCCGGTACGCTAACCGCGTCCACAAACGTATCTCTCGCCATTCAAACGCCGAGCTTCAGTCTCACCGCGACGACCGTGTCTTCAGGTCGCGCGCCTGTTCTGGTTCCCAGCGTCAATCAGGGAGGCACCGGGAAGTCGGTAATCACCGTCGTTCCCAAGTATGGATTCACCGGGTCAGTGGCCTTAGCCGTCTCTGGATTGCCGATCGGCGTAACAGCCGCTTTTACGGGGAACCCAACCACCAGCGGAGCCTCTCTCAATGTTTCTGTAAGCGCCAGCGCCACGCCGGGTACAACCCTGATCACTATTACCGGGACATCGGGCGGTGTAGCGGCGAGCACTACGGCCTCCTTGACGATCAATGCGCCGGAGCTTGAGCTGACCAGCACAGGGAGCCTGAGCATTGGCCAGGGAATGTCGGGGACGATCAACGTCAACATTCTTACCGTCGATGGTCTCAATGGCAATGTCAGTCTGAGCCTCTCAGGTCTTCCCAGTGGCGTGACAGCCTCATTCTCCCCGAATCCCACCGCACCGGGCGTATCCGTTCTGACCCTTAGTGCCAGCAGCGCAGTCGTACCAGGCCCATACTCACTCACCGTCACAGGCACTCTGGGCACGTATACATCGACGACCACGATTGCACTTGGGGTCTACGTGCCGACCTTCACTGTGAACGTGTCAGGGTCTTCTACCATCTCTATGGGACAGGGCATGACCTGGAACGGATTGCTCTTCATAACCGATGAGTATGGGTTTACAGGGAACGTCAGTGTGTCGGTTTCGGGTCTTCCAAGTGGCGTCACGGCCTCATTCTCACAGAACCCTGTCGCAAGCCAAAGTCAATTTACCCTGACCGTTGCGAACACGACTGCTTTGGGACAGTATCCCTTGACAATCGTTGGAACCTCGGGCGGCCAGACCTCCACTACTTCGATCACCCTGGTGATCGCTGGGCCAAGTTTTACTCTCAGTTTCATTAAAGAGAATGTCTTCCTCGGACAGGGCACGACCTCCAACATCCCCATCGAGGTAAGTTCGACCACTGGCTTCAACGGCAACGTCAGCTTCTCAATCAGCGGTCTTCCCAGCGGTGTCACAGCGGCTTTTTCACAATCGACCTATTCATACATCCTGACGCTGACCGTATCGAACAGCGTTTCTCCCGGACCGTATGCGCTGACGATTACAGGCACCTCGGGCACTCTGACAGCGACCGCAACCCTCTATATGGGTGTCTATGTCCCGACCTTTACCCTCAGTGTGCCCGGCATTGCGTTCGAGGTCGGACAAGGGAGCAGTGCGACGGGAACGGTTACGGTCAACCCGCAGAACGGTTTCACCAGCGCAGTCAGTCTCTCTGTCTCCGGCCTGCCCAACGGAGCGACCGCTTCCTTTTCTCCCAACCCAACCACCGGCAGCAGCACGATGACCGTGACAGCCTCACCCACTACACCGGTGGGCCTGTTCAACCTCACCTATACCGGAACCTCCGGCAATCAGACCGTAACGACGGGGAGTTCGTTGAGTGTGCAGGCACCTTTTTTCGTTATCGGGGGTGGAGGTGCCGGTAAAGTCATTCAGGGATCTTCCACATCCATCCCGCTGCAGGTGCAACCGTATCTGGGATTCACAGGCAGCGTGTATTTTTCGATTGCGGGTCTGCCTGCTGGCGTTACCGCATCATTTTCGCCGAATCCAACCACTACATCCAGCACCATGACGATTACGGCTGGCAGTTCGGCGCTCGTGGGGGTGTACAACCTCACCATCACTGGCACATCAGGTTCAGCTGTAACGACCACTCCCTTGCAGCTAAGCGTGCTGGTGCCCACCTTCTCTGTCTCGTCAACGTCCGCCGGCATCACCCTTCACCAGGGAGGGACAGCGACTGCCGTTCTGTACGCCACGTCACCGGCTCCGTTGCCATCCGGCGTAACTCTGGTTGCATCCGCTCTACCCTCCGGAGTGACCGCTTCGTTTTCTCCTGATCCCACCAACGCCAGCAGCACGATGACCCTAAGCGCTAGCAGCGCAGCTCCTCTCGGTACGTCCCCGGTTACCATCACCGGAACCTGTTGCGGATTGACGGCCAGCACTACGATTCCTGTAACGGTGGTCGGTCCACAGACGGTCACCTCAACCTCGCTCTCACTCACTTCGAGCGGAGTTCCGATTACGTCGGTGAATCTGGGGACTACAGTCACAGCTACCGCGACCGTCTCTACAGGCTCAACGTCGTTGACGACCGGGCAGGTGAACTTCTGCGATGCCACGGCGCTTGACTGTGATTCGATCCACAGGCTTGGCAGCGCGCAACTCACCAGCTCAGGAACGGCGGTCCTTCGATTCGTCCCTGGCATCGGCAGTCACAGCATCAAGGCTGTCTTCATGTCTTCCAACGGGAATGCCGCAAGCGCATCCGCCCCATCAAATCTCATGGTGACCGCGTCGCTGCCAACCACCACGACCATCACCCAAGCTGGCAGTGTCGGCAGCTACACGTTGACGGCCACCGTCACCGCGGAAGGAGCCATCGCGCCGACCGGCAACATATCTTTCGTGGATTCGACCAACAGCAACCAGCAACTCGCGCAGGCAGCCGTGGGTAACGTCACCACGACCTTCAGCATGGTCACGGCACAATCGCCAGCCGTAGGACAGAATCCTGCGTACGTTGTGAGGGCCGATTTCAATGCAGATGGGATATCGGATTTGGCCGTATTGAATGAGGTAGGCCATTCGATCACCATTCTGCTGGGAAAAGGGGATGGCACCTTTCAAGCGGCTCCCAATACGCTGCAACTTTCTTCCCAGGGCAGTGGACCCTTGATGGCCGTGGTCGGAGACTTCAATAGGGATGGCAATGCCGATCTGGCCGTGGTGATGGGAAACACCAGCACGATCGCTGTCTTTTTGGGCCATGGAGATGGGACATTTGCTCCGGCAATCCTTAATTCGCAAACCGCCGCAGTTTCTTCCATGCTCGTTGTAGCAGACTTCAACGGTGACGGTATCGAGGATTTGGCCGTCGAAAATTCGACCTCATCAGGCAGTGGTTCCGTTTCTATCCTCCTCGGTAACGGCGACGGCACCTTCAATGCGTCCAACGTCGTGGCGTCTGGCATCAGCTTCCCCGCAGATCTGGTTGAAGCTGACTTCAACGGTGACGGCATCCCTGACCTTGCCTTCGTAAACGGAGCTGTGGCGAGCTCGGTCGTGGTCTTACTCGGGAACGGAGATGGAACGTTCAAGACCCTCCCCGCAGTATTGACGCCAGATTACCTGACATGCCTCGCGGTCGGTGACTTCAATCAGGACGGAAAGCCTGACATCTTTGTCGACGCCGCGTATGGCACGGAGACCCTGCTGGGTAATGGGGACGGCACATTCAGTGCACCAGCTAGCTCCCCGCCAATCATCGGTCCGACCCCTCAAGGCATCGCCGTCGCCGACTTCAATGGCGATGGAAAGCCTGACGTCGCATTGCTATTCGAAGATGTCTCAACCGTCAGCACCCTGCTGGGCAATGGGGACGGCACGTTTGGTGCTGCGGCCGGCGTTCCCTTGCCAGCGGGGGCTGAACCAACATCGATCGTCGCCGGAGACTGGAATGGAGATGGCATCCCGGACCTGGCAGTGGTGAATCAGAATCTCAGCTCGGTCACCTCGCTAACGTCCCTGCGAACGCAGCAGGTTACAGCCACAGCAACGAACATCTCTCCTGTTGGAGTAGGCCAGCAGCTAGTGGACGCTGCTTACTCAGGGGATTCTGACTACACCGGCAGCATCTCCGGTACGATCGCACTTTCCGGCCTGACCTCCGCCGTGCTGTCTTCTTCACTCAACCCCTCATCGCTCGGCCAGAGCGTCACCTTCACCGCCCAGATCACCAGCCTCACCGGCACGCCCACCGGCAGCATCACCTTCACCGACGGCTCTACCACGCTGGCGACGGTCACGCTCAACAGCACCGGCGCGGCCTCCATGACCGACAGCGCTCTCACCGTCGGCACGCACACGATCACGGCGACCTATGTTCCCACCGGCTCCTTCCTCGCCAGCAGCGCAACGCTCTCGCAGCAGGTGAATCCGGATGTCGCCGTCGATGTGCTCACGGCGAACCCGAATCCGGCCCTCGTCGGCTCCGCGGTCGCTCTCACCGCGACCGTGACCGCCACGCCCGTTGGCACGACGCCCACGGGCACAGTCACCTTCACCTCCAACGGCACCAATCTCGCAACCGTTTCGCTCGTCGGCGGCGTCGCGATCTATTCGACCAGTGGGTTGCCTGCCGGAACCGACACGCTCGGCTGCACCTACTCCGGCGACAGCAACTACGCTCCGAGCACCTGCAACAGCGCCTCCGTCAGCGTGAGCCACATCGTCTCGACTCTCACCGTCACCCCGAGCGCGAATCCATCGCCCGCGCTCTCGGCTGTCACCCTCTCGGCCACCCTGCTCGGCGGCAGCGCACCTATAGGCAACGCTCCCATTGTCTTCGCTGTCGACGGTACAAACGTCGCGACCGCAACAACCAACGCCCAGGGTGTAGGCACCTACACCTCATCCAGCCTCAGCGTCGGGCAGCATACGGTCACAGCCTCCTTCGCAGGAAGCGGCAGCTACACCGGAGCGCAATCGACCTCTCTCAGCGAACAGATACAGGCCAATCCCACCACCACCACGCTCTCCGCCTCGCCCAATCCTGTACACCAGGGCCAATCCCTCTCTGTCAGCGTTGGCGTATCTGCGACGCAAGGAACGGCTGCGCCGACCGGAAGCGTCGCGCTTGTTCAGGGCTCGACTACCTTGGCAACTGCAACGTTGACGACACCGACATCCGGGGTCGTCTCAACTGCGACCATTTCCATCAGTTCGCTTCCGGCTGGTTCGGGTTCGATTCAGGTGAACTACACACCGGCGGATGGAAATTTCGTCGCCAGTTCCTCGTCCCTTTCCACCGTGACCGTCGACGTGCCTGATTTCTCTATCGCGGCGAATCCAACTTCCCTGAGCATTGAGTCCGGGCAGTCTGGTTCTTCGACCATCACCGTAACCTCACTCGGGCTATTTGCCGGCTCCGTTCAGCTCTCCTGTGGCAGCGGACTTCCCCAATACATGTCCTGTTCGTTCACGCAGAGCACCGTCACACTCTCTGCTAACGGCATGGCATCAAGCACGCTGACAATCAACACAAAACAGAATCCGCAAACAGCCCTCCTACGTTCGCGATCAAGCGAGATGCAGGGCGTTCTATTTTCGCTGCTGCTTCCGTTTGCGTTTCTGCGCTTGAAGAAAAACAAAGGCGGCGCGGGACGGGTTCGCCACCTGGCATCACTCACGCTCGCGGTTATTTGTCTCGGGAACCTTCTCGTGAGTCTGGTCGGCTGCGGAAGCCATAGTTTGGACTCTACACCTGCCGGAACTTATACCATCCCTATCGTCGTCTCTGGAACGAGCAATGGAAGTTCCACACTCATCAGCCATACTCTGAATTACACCGTTGTAGTTGCGGATTAGATATTCGAGATGGAGAGACATTTCATTTTGAAAGCGCGCGACAATCAAAAGTCATTCTTGCCTGGTGCTGGTGCGTTCGAAACCCGCAATATAACTAGCGATATTCCAGAACCCGCGGTGTTTAGCCGCAAACCGTTGATTAGCAGACGGTAATGTGAGTTCTTCTCTCCCTAGGATGGCTATTAAGATCACACCTAGACTGTCTGCAAACAGCAAATATGGAAACACAAAATACAGCTTTGTCAGTGCGACGGGAAATTGTCCCCGCTTCTCTTGCCAACAAACTTGCGTTCGACCTTCCTCGGATGTATGAGCACGCGTGCCGGTGAGCGTTTCGCATCGACACCGCAATCTTGTGAATAATTTTGCAAGCCGATCCCGTGCAAACTATCCTCATCATCTCATTGTCACCTGATGGCAAGCGTTGGAACAGATAGGTTTGCGAGTAGTTGCGTCAGTAGGTCTGCAGACCGATGTCATCCCGGCTGCAGGTCGAAGCGAAACCGGCGAGTATGTCGTCGAAAGATGAGCTCAACTTGTCCAGACCGGCGCGTTAGACGAGTTCCAAGCGGATTTCCCTACCAACAACACACGCGGCCTTCTGCAATGTGCTCAAGGTGATTGCGCCGTTCTTGGGATCGAGGAGCCGGTCCAGAGAAGCGCGGTTGGTGTTCATCCGCCTCGCCATTTCAGTCTTTGTAAGGCCCTTCTTAGCCATTGCGGATGCGATCTGGCGGACGATCACGCGCTTCATGGTATTCGCACGGACTTCTTCGTAGAGGCCCTCTTCCCGGAGCCAGCTATCGCATGCAGAGCCAATGTTCTTTTTCGTCATTCGCAATGTCCTTTCATTCCATGAGACGCCAAATCGATGTGTACCAAAAATGATACGTCTTGCCGTCAAGACGATGTCCTCCCGGCCGGCGACTAATGGCACCTTATCTGAGCATTAGGTGAAGCCATGCGGCGTCTACTTCTGGATCGGCGACAACCCGCCCGGAACCCTTTCAACGAGTGCATTGGCCTGTTGGCGACAACCCAGAATCACTTCGAGTGGCCTGCGAATGAAAGCCTGAGTTTTTTCTGGCTGATTACCTTCTCCCCTTCTTCGCGACGACCTGTTCATAGGCCCTCTGCAAGCGGTCGCGAACCGGCATGCGCTTCGCTTTGGAGCCACCCGACACGTCCGAGCCGAGGTGAGCCTCACGGAGCTCCTCCATGAACTGTCCCCACATAGCTGGACCGCCTCTTTCGAGGACTTCGGCGCGCATGCTGAGTTCTTCGCTGACCCGCAGATACCTGCGACCCCATGCCCCAAGGTGAGCGAAGACGGGAACCAGCGCGATGCTCTTGTCTGTGAGCGAATAGATCACTTTTTGCTTATGGCTGGGGTCGTCCGATCGTGTAATGAATCCCTCGCTCAGCAACATTTCGAGACGATCTGCCAGGATGTTCGACGATATGTGCTCCTCGGATTGGAGCAGCTCGCGAAAATGGCGTTTCCCACCAAAGACCATGTCGCGGAGAATTAGCAGCGTCCAGCGATCGCCGAATGCTTCAAGAGAGAGATTGATCGGACATTGAGATCTGGGATCTTCCATCAAGATATATTGCAACCAGTTGCATTATCGCACCAGTAAGCCCTACTATGCCTACTGATTGCAGTTCGCAATCAGTTTCTAGAAGTGAGGGAGGGATCATGGGCAAAATTGATATCGACCTAATTGTTCGCAGGTATTTTGAAGCATACGAAGCGAAGGATCAAGCTGCGCTCCGCAATCTACTGAGTGAGGATTTCGTATTCAGCAGTCCTCGCGACAACCGGATCAGCAAGGAAGCCTATATGGGGAGGTGCTGGCCGTTCAGCGAGCGAGTGCAGGCGTTCCACATTGAGAAGTTAGCGAACGCCGGGAATGAAGCGTTCGTTCAATATGAGTGTGAACCAAAGAGCGGTGCGCGATTCAGAAACACGGAGTATTTCCGTGTAGAAGACGACAAGGTGAAGGAAGTCATCGTGTACTTTGGCCGAGCGACAGAGGCGGCGCAGCCAGAGCCAGAGATCGAGGCAATTCGCAAGCTCGTGGATAGGCGAGTGGAAGCGGTGCGAGCCAGGGACGTGGCTGGAGCAACGGAGCTGGTCTCCTCTGACCTCGTTCGGTTCGACGTGGTGAATCCCTTGCAAACGACGGGAGCGGAAGCGTCGCGTCGCCGGACGGCAGAGTGGTTCTCTTCTTTCGATGGACCCATCGGGTTTGAAATACGCGACTTGCAGATCAATGCGAATGACGGTATCGCGTTCAGCTACGGCTTGAACCATGTGAGCGCGACAACAAAGGCTGGAGCGATTGTTGACATGTGGTGGCGGTGGACAGCATGTTATCGGAAGGTTGAAGGAACCTGGAAGCTGACGCATGAGCACAACTCGGTGCCGTTCGATACGGCGACTGGAAAAGCATCTCTTGACCTGAAGCCGTAGTCAGCTTTTGTCCCGGGGCGGCCGCGAAAGCCGCCTCAAATTTCTTGTGTAAATGAGACGACTATGGCCGGTTGCTTGACAATCCGACGTCGGTACAAGAAACGGGAGATGGTGAATCGGCTTGCCTGGCGAATGGGATGGATGACGGGAATAATGTTGTCACCGGGATTCGTTGAGCGCCATCAATTATCGTCAGTTGGCGGCAAATCGCCAACTCAGGTTTCCAGAGACATAGGAACTCTGGAAACGTGCGTTGGCCTGATATCACCAAATGAGGCTTTGCTGCATTGGCGATCAGTAAATACAAGCGGACTAAATGATCTATCGCGACCGCAAGATAGGATTCGCTGTCGCCGTGCAACGGACTTTTGTCTGCCGAATAGCACCCTCATTTGCGGGTGTAAATCGGTACGTCCAGATAGCTAGACCCGAGCCATCGGATTTGCAGGGGAGCGTTTGCATCGTGAATTGTCTCCGTACTGACGGGCTTACCCGTGCCGTAGTTGATCTCGCGCCCAGACTCTTTGATTACGTTGATCACAGCAACTAGACGGCTGCCAGCCTGCAGTCGGCGGCCTGCCAAGTGCATGGTACGGAAGCTAAACTGCTCAGCGCGACCCGGAGTTAGTAAGTGACGCCGGGTGCGGTCCTGCATGTAGCTCGCACGCGTCCAATACTGCGTAAGTTGGATGTATTGCCCTTGCGCATTCAGCTCGTACAGATCGATCTCGAAATCAAAATCCTTTTTGTTCACAATGAAATCAACACGGCCAGAGAGAAGCCCACTGACATCTTTGGATTCAGACATGGGATTGCTCACAAATGCAACCGCGTTGTGCAGGTCTACAGCGTCGTCTATGATACCGCCGCCAATTGGCTGCCGATCTACATCGCTACGATCTGACAGATCCACAGTGAGCGTTACGGAATGGCCCGGCTCAGGACGTGACGAAAGCTGATAAATGATTCCGGCCTTCCCCTCAGCAGTTGTCCCGTTCTGTTTCAGGTTCGACAGACTGCTCTGTTTCGAACTCAGATAGAAGCGCAACGGGGCATTGTTCATCCCTTCCAGACTGGGGACATGCCGCCAGGTGTTCGTACCGATGAGCTCGTAATTCACCTTGTCCGCGAGCAGGGCAGGCCTCGACGCGCCTTTGAAAATGTAGTCGAACCACTGATAACGGAGGTCGAGCATATCTATCTCTGCGACAGGGTCCAGCTTAAGGCCAGCAAGGGTTGGACGAAGACTACCTTGGGAACTAATCGTGCCGTACTGCGCGCCGATGTGATGGTAAGGGCCGATCAGCAGATAGTGTTCTGCATTCGGGGCATATTTCTCCAGTTGTTCGAAGTAGTATGTCGCAGCTCCAGGGCCGCCATAAAAATAACCGGCAGTCAGAAGTACTGGAATCGTGACCTTTGCGAACTCCTGCCGATACGGGATCATGTTCTGCCAGTACCGGTCGTACGAGGGGTGCGCGATCCATTCATCGAAGGTCGGATTTGGCGTTCCGTCAATCTTATCGAGGTCTTGATAAGCACGTCCGCTCACATACCAATCGCGATTGAGCTTGGCCCAACGTGATGCGTCGTTATACACCGCGTCGTCATCGGTCTTCTTGTCCAGGGTGAAGAACGGCCACGGATAGATAAAGTTCCAAAAGACATTTCCTTCCATCGGGACATCGATGCCGGGGCCCACTGTGGCAGCGGGAATGATGGTTTTGAGCGCCTTCGGCATGCGCTTAGCCGCGGCCCATTGCGTAAACCCTTCGTAGCTACCGCCGTACATGCCAACACGCCCGTCACTCCAGGGTTGTTTGGCGATCCAGTTGATCAGCCCGGTCACGTCCTCCGCGTCATGCACGTAAGCGGTAGGCTGGCCGGGACTACAGACCTTCCCTCGGGGAAATCCGATGATTCCGACGTAACCCTTAGCAGCGGACAGGCGGATTTCTGCTTCGTTCTCTTCATCCGAACCGGCGTAGATCGTGAAGTTGAGCAGCGTCGGCAGACGTCCTGTGTGGCGCGGGCGGAGGCTATATGTACATACGCCCACGTCTGCTGAAATTTTTACGAGACGCTTCGGCTCGCTGATGTAACGGCGGACATCATCCTCGGCGATAAGGGGAGGAATTAAAGAAGAGGTCTCGTGATATGCCTTATCGACGAGATAGTCGCTGACCAGGTTCAAGGCATCTCGTTGGCCGAAAGTGTCCACCTTGGCTTGAGCAGCCAGATCGTCGTGCAAGGCCTGCTCAGTGTCTTCGGAGTGGATAGAAGAGAGTGTGCGGATGACTTCCGCAGCAGTCCAGTCATCGAGGCGAGCAAAACGATCGCGAAATGCATGGCGATACGCCTCTTCAAAGGACACGCCTTGCGACATCTGCCGCATCTTCGCGTGTGCGTATATTTCATAAGGCACATCCACCCAGGCTGCCCGTTCGGGAATAATCGGCTGCTCGCGAATCAGCTGTCGCATGATCGTGATGGAGTCCAGCGCCTTCTGGTACTGCCCCTCGACAAACTGCAGGCGGAATACATGATCGAGGAAGACGATACGATCATCCTCACGATAGGAGGCGCCCACCTGGACGGCAAATTTGGGCATTGCCCGATCAAGCTCTGCACGGTTGCTCGCTGCACTCCGACGAAACGGAATGGTCTGGGCATAACCGACTGCAGTGACCGGAACGGCTGATACAGCAACAAGAAAGAGAGTGCGGAATTTATTCAGCGACATATATCTCCTTGCCTACCCTGCTTTGCCTGAGTGATGGCGTTTCGGCTCAGAGGGGGCGAACAAGGCATATCCTACACATGATTTTCACATCTTGACAATCATGATGTAGAAGATGAAATTTGGCATAGAATGGTGTCGTGGGGCGGAGATGAGAGAGACAGAACAGAATACAGATGTAATTCAGGGCACTCTGGATCTGCTGATCCTGAAGACGGTCAGTCTTGAGCCTATTCATGGCTTCGGCATCGCCCGGCGAGTGGAGCAGGTCTCTCGTGGAGTCTTCAAAGTCAACCCGGGATCGCTGCTGACGGCTCTCCAACGGCTGGAGCGCAACGGCTGGCTGGATGCCGAGTGGAGGCAAACGGACAACTCCCGGCGAGCGAAGTTCTACAGACTTACACGCGAAGGGGCAAAGCAATTAGAAGCCTCGACGAAAGATTGGAACCGTAGAGCCGCTGCAATAGGGCGTCTCCTCAAGGCGGAAGGGTAGGCATGTCAGCCTGGAGCCAATTCAGGGGAGGGCTGCGTGGACTATTCCATTCACGAGGCCTCGATCGCGAGGTGGCTGATGAGATTCGAGACTATCTCGAACAAGCTACCGTTGCTCTGGAAGAGACTGGCATATCGCGCGATCAAGCTCGCAGCACCGCCCTCGCTTCCTTTGGAGATCTGACAGGGCAGCGTGAGCGCATACGCTCCGTGGGCTGGGAAAATCACCTACGGCCTCTCAGCGACGACCTGCGTTTTGCCCTACGTCAACTCCGCGGCTGCCACCTGTTTGTTCTCACGAGCATCTTGACGATCGCCATCGGCATAAGCGCTTGTGTCTCCATCTTCATCGTGACGGAGCCGCTGTTCTTTTCTTCGTCAACCTATCCAAATGCTGACCGAATCGTGACCGTATGGGAGAAGGCCTCCGATGGGGCCCTGATTGCCGACACCTACGGTACCTTCCGTGGCATAGCGACACACACGCATAGTTTTGCCGCGATCGCCGCAGTTAAATCAAGGTCGGCGGTCACAAACGTATCGGGATCTACAGGGGTTATCGAGGGACAGCAAGTGACCCCGGATTATTTTGCGGTATATGGCGCCGAACCGGCACTGGGCCGGGTCTTTCACGTTTCCGACCGTAACATCCAAGGCCAGCACGTCGCGGTGATCAGCGACGCACTCTGGTTACGCGGTTACAAGCGTGATGCCTCCGTGCTGGGTCGACAGCTGAATCTCGATGGCAGCCGTTACACCATCATCGGCGTGATGTCGCAGGCGTTCACAGACGCGATGGAGCCTTCTTCGGAGTTCTGGACACCTCTCCAGTACGACGATACGCTCCCCTCCGATGGACGAGAGTGGGGGCATCATCTGCATATTATCGGGCGGCTCTTGCCTCAGGTCCATATCAACGAAGCTCAACACGAACTCGCAGCGGTGTATGCGAACTGGGCACAGACGCATGTAGCCGGCTATCTCAGCTCCGGCGGAGCTCCGCCAGGAGTCTCGATCGAATCATCGCATTATCTGAGCCTGCATGCGGAGCGGCCAACCTTTATCGCCATTCTGGCCGCCGCGACGCTATTTCTTGCTCTCGTCTGTATCACTGTGACTGGTTTGCTGCTTGTTTACGGGCTGCAGCGGCGAACCGGACAGCCTATGCGTGTGGCGCGTGGAGCCAAGGGGTTTCGTATTCTGCGACAGTTGCTGCTAAAGGGCCTGGCCCTTTCTATCCCAGCCGGCGTGATTGGAGTCTACGCAGCAAGGCTTGGAGCTGGAGCCCTCGAATCGATTCTCTCCAACGGAACCCCCTTATTTCATGTTGCACATCTTGATCGCAATGCCATCATCTTCGCTGCCTTTTTCACCCTATCCATCTCCTTCTTGCTGGGGACATTGCCTTTTCTTCTCGTCCGGCGCAGCCATTTCTGGCAAGTCAAAACTGCTTGCCTGACCGGAATGCGAAATCCACTGTACCGCAGCCTGTTGATCATCGAGGTCGCAGTTTCGTTCGCTCTGCTTGGCAGCGCCGTGCTGCTACTCCAGAGCAGACGTCTCCTCTCCGAGGTGAAGCCTGGTTTTAAGCCAGCAGGTGTGGTGGCGCTTCAGATTCGAATGGGAGAGCCGACATTGGACGGCAAACCGATTCCTGATTCTTTTTTTGCGAAGACGCTTGATGCAGTTAGAGGTATCCCGGGTGTCGAAGCGGCCGGGCTCGTGAGCCAGCTTCCGCTCAGCGGAGAGCATCAGGTCTACGGAATTCAGTTTGCTTCGCAACCAGATAACGTTCCTGATTCAGCTTTTCACTATTCAGTAACCCCTGGATACTTCGAAGCCATGCAGATTCGCCTGCTTCAAGGACGCCTACTGAATGCACAGGACATGCAGGTGAACGCGGACAAAGTTGTGCTCATCAATGCGAGTCTGGCTGTGCGGCAGTTTGGCGATAAGAATCCAATTGGCCAGCGAATTCGTGTGGGGCTCAATGCAGGAAAGAAGGATGGTTCCTGGGCTACGATCATTGGGGTTGTGGATGATGTAAGACAGGAGTCTCTGTCTCAACCAGGAGAAAGAGCGTTTTACCTGCCGGCGAGCCAGTGGCTATTACCAGACCGGACTTTCTGGTTGGTTCTGCGCGCGAAACGGGATGATGCGACGATTGCAAACCGGGTAAGGACGACGATTCTGAACGTCGATAGCGCCACCGCAATCTCTCAAGTCACAACGATGTATCAACTGGCACTCGCGTCTGAGAAAGACCAGAGAGTTGTGCTCTTTCTCTTCGAAGGATTCAGCGGGATGTCGCTGCTGTTACTCACCATCGGGATCTATGCGCTATTCACGACCCGCTCCGAGCGGCCTTTCAATGAGACCGAATACGACGATAAACGCGAGATGACACTCTCAGCAGACGTCGCCTTACGCCAAACACTTTCGTCCACGCTTCTAGGGCTCGTAGCGGGTGCTCTGCTTATGGCAGGCAGTGAAAGCCTTCTTAGCAGGAGTCTTCTTCAGGTTGCCCCGTTCTCCCCATCCATCTACACCGGCGTCGGGATCTCACTTGGAACATTTTCTCTTCTGATTTTCGTGCTGCAGGAGACAGATCGCTTCCATAGGCACAGGGTTCCCAAGAGAAAATGAAGTTTTGTACCCCGCCACGACAAGTGGGGGGACCGGGCCAGGCTTCAGCGCCTCTCCGACATTGACGGCAGCCCGTTTCGATGAGTAGTAAATCGCCATGTGCTCATCTACCCCGATCGTAATGGAAACGTGCATTGGCCTGTAGTCGCAATTTCTACCCCGGATCAGAGGAATCCGCTGATGACGGGCGAGTGGAAATGCTCTCGACCTCAACTATGAATACGCCTTGTAAGCCCAAGCCCGAGGCTGCCTTGCCTTAACATCGCAGCACGTCGCAACCTTCCACGACCCTAAGGGTGCGATGTCCGATCGCAGGCTTGTCCTTCCTCCCCGCGTCGCTCAATTCGCAAAGAGATTGCACAACCCCTCTCCAAACCGGCTTCGCCCGCCTTGTGCGTATATCTGAACGATATTCTCGTAGCGCTGTCTTTGATTCACATATTGAGGTTGGCTGATGCTAGTGAACGGCCGCTTCAGCAACGTGCTGACATCTATACAGACGGTGCAGACCCTCGCGGAATATGCGGCGGTTGGGACTAGAATAGCTACAAAGCTCCAATCCCCCTGTTCGAGCCCTTGGCAATTTTGAACTCCATGCCGCAAATAAACGCCAACGGCGATCAAAACTATCCATCAACCAAGAGTCTGCGCCCCCGGCGCGGATCGTTGAAGTCTCAGTGCGCCAGTCCGCAACATCGGGGCTGGCGCAAAACAATGCGCGCGGGCAAATTGCTCTTCGTATCTTTGGCTGTCACCGCATGGGCGACGCCCCTGCTGGCGCTCAATCCCGGCAGCCGTATATCTCAATATGGGCATGCGGCTTGGCGTGTGCAGGACGGAGCTTTGAACGGAAGCCCCACCGTCTTTGCTCAAACACCCGATGGTTACATTTGGGTTGGAACCGAAAGTGGCTTGTATCGATTCGACGGTGTGAGTTTCCTGCCGTGGAATCCACCTGTCGGTCAGCTATATCCATCCGGCATTGCCGGTATAACGTCACTTCATGTGGCCAAAGACGGGAGCCTCTGGATTGGCACCGGGGGTGGGCTGGCGCACTGGGCCAACGGGAAGTTCAGCGTCGTGGCCGCGCCCAATGCGGCAGTGGAATCAATTGCTGAAGATCGTCAAGGCACGATATGGATTACCCGATCCCATATGCACGAGTTCACCGGGCCAATCTGCAAGATTTCGGATAATCGCGAGCAATGTTTTGGGAAACCTGATGGGATCGAAACTATAGCCGCTGGCCCCATCGCGACGGATGCGCTGGGACGTTTCTGGATTGGCGGCGTCGGCACAATGCTGGAGTGGCAAGGGAAGCTCATCAAGGAGCACATGCTGCCGGGCGGGCCCGACTCCGATAACCGTGAGGTTGAAGGCGTTGTCGTCGACGCCGAAGGCACGGTTTGGACCGGCGAGCACCAGAAGGGTTCTGGCGATGGATTGCGTCGTTTTTCTAACGGGAGATGGGAGCCTTACGCGGTGCCAGGCTTCAATGGCGGGAACGTCAGCGTGGATACTCTCTTTCTGGATACAGATCATTGTTTGTGGATTGGAACAACAGATCAGGGACTTTATCGCCTACGAGGCCAGTCCGTTGATCATTTTGGCCATGAAGATGGTCTGTCCAGTAACTCCGTAAACCGCATCTTTCAGGATCGCGAGGGAGGTATCTGGGTTGCGACCAGCGAAGGGATCGATCACTTTCGCGATCTGCCGATTGTGACCTATTCGAGCCTTCAGGGAGTTGGTGAGGACTACGTTGCGGCGATCATGGCCCGCCGCGATGGCTCTGTCGCCATTGCGAGCGTGTCATCCGTGAATTCGATTCGGGGCTCGGCGATCATCTCCGAAAAACTGCCTCCGGGCTTGCAAGGGCATCCCACAGCTATGCTGGAAGATCACAACGGCAATCTGTGGATTGGCGGCGGTGGCGGATTGAGGGTTGAGGTCGATGGCAGGTGGCGCGTTGTTCTCAAGGACAATTCCGTGGAAGCGGTGTCGGCTCTCGCGGAAGACACAGACCATGCAATCTGGGCAAAGATCAATGGCCGGAACGCACGATTGATCCGCATTGAAAATTTTGAAGTCCGCGAAAAGTTCGAGCCTCCCAACGTTCCGGCAGCCTATTTTGTCGTGGCGGATCCGCATGGTGGCGTCTGGATCGGTTCCCTTGACGGAAAGTTGATGCACTATCAAAACGGGGAGTGGCACGAGCTGTCGATGGAGCCACTGGCACGAAGATATTCGCCTGCGCCAGTCCTCTTCAACGTGTCCTTTGACGCGGATGGCGTTCTGTGGGGTACGGGAAATCGAGGCGTCATCGGGTATAGAAACGGCAATTTGCAACTGCTCAATGAGCGCAACGGTCTTCCGTGCTCAAGCGTCTATACCGCCCTTTCAGATACCCACAGCAATCTTTGGCTCTCGACGAAATGTGGTCTGATGAGAATTCAGAAGTCAGAGCTGGAACGTTGGTGGGCAAATCCTGAAAGCTATCTACAAGTCTCTACGTTTACAGCGTCAGATGGCTTCCGCGCGGGTATACCGCTTTCGCATCCTGCGGCGGTTCGCACCGCCGACGGAAAGCTTTGGTTTCACAACAACAGCGTGGTGATGATGGTCGATCCCGATCATTTTGCCGCGAACACCACGATTCCGCCAGTCCATATCGCGCAACTGGTTGCCGACCGCAAAACCTATGCGTTTCAGAATGGTCTGCGTCTTCCTCCCAAGACGCACCAACTGGAGATCGACTATGTGGGTTTGAGTTACGTCGCGCCCTCCCAAATGCAGTTCCGCTATAGGCTCGAGGGATATGACGCTCAATGGCAAGAGCCCGGGACGAGGCGTGCCGCGTTCTACAATGACCTTCCTCCTGGGCACTACACGTTCCGTGTCATTGCAGCCAACAACAGCGGTCTTTGGAATACGGATGGAGCTTCACTTCAATTCAATATCTCTCCGGCTTACTACCAAACCAATCTGTTTCGCGTGATGTGTGCTTTCATCTTTTTCGCGTTGTTATGGGGATTCTTCCAATGGCGTATCTGGCGGATGCGACAGGAATTCAACATCGGTCTTGATGCCCGCGTGAATGAGAGAACCCGCATCGCCCGCGAGTTGCACGATACTCTTCTACAGAGTCTGCACGGGCTGATGTTTCAATTTCAAGCGGCGCGCAACATGTTGCCTCGAAGCCCCGAAAATGCCATGCGGACTCTCGATGAAGCCATCGCCGAAACCGAGCAAGCGATCGCCGAAAGCCGCGATGCCATTCACGATCTGCGGTCACAATCGCTGTCTGAGGGGGACCTGGCTGTGCTGTTGGAAGTTGCCGGTGCAGAGCTGGCTTCGGCCGAGGATGCAAATCGAGCGGCACCAAGTTTCCGCGTGATCGTTGAAGGAGAGCCGCGGAAGCTCGCGGCGAACATGCAGGATGAGGTATACAGGATTGGCCTGGAGTTACTGCGAAATGCGTTTCGCCACGCCGAAGCCAGCCAGATCGAAGCCGAAATTCGGTACGACAAGAACCAGTTTCGATTGCGAATACGCGATAATGGGACGGGCATTGATCCGAAGATTCTCGATGCAAGCCAACGGCCCGGTCATTGGGGGTTACCAGGAGCACGCGAACGCGCGGAGCGGATCGGATCGCAGTTGAGTTTCTGGAGTCAGGCAGGAGCAGGAACTGAAGTAGAACTTACCATTCCTACTGCCAGAGCCTATGAGTGCGCGCGCAATGGACGCCGCTTCAAGTTGTTTCGCAAGGAGCCTAGCCAGTGAACCCTCCGCGTGATTTGATCCGCATCCTTATCGTTGACGACCATCCCCTCCTGCGCAAAGGGATTGCGACGCTTGTTAACGCGGAAGCGGATATGAAGCTGGTTGCGGAGGCGTCGAGCGGCCAGGAGGCGATAGAGCTCTATCGAACGCATCGCCCGGACGTTACTCTGATGGACCTTCAGATGCCGGGAATGAATGGCTCCGACGCCATCATCGAAGTGCGAAACGAGTTTGCCGAGGCGCGGATTATCGTGCTCACGACATACAGCGGCGATGCTCAGATCCTGAAAGCGCTTAAGGCGGGCGCGCGGGCGTACATCCTCAAAGGACACGTGCATCGTGAGCTTCTGGATGCAATCCGCGACGTCCACAGCGGCAAGAAGCGTATTCCATCTGACATTGCAGCGGAGCTGGCTGAGCACGCAACGGACGATGCTTTGAGCCTGCGCGAGATTGATGTCCTACGCCTCATTGCGGGCGGGAACTCCAACAAGCTGATTGCCGATCAGCTCTCAATCGGCGAATCGACTGTGAAAAGCCACGTTGCCAACATTCTCTCCAAGCTCGACGCCAATGATCGAGCCCATGCGGTAACGATTGGGCTGAAGCGCGGCATGATCGAGTTGTAGTCCTCCGAAATGAGGATCGTTCGATCCTCATTCATGCGGTTTCAGTTTGGTGCCGCGATCACCTATGCTGCGCGTGAATGCATCAGGTGATCTTCTGCAAAGGTTATTCTCGACTTTCGCTAATGGAGTGCCGGGTTTCGGCCTGATGCTCCAGCGCTTTGTGATCGCAACCGTCTTGATCTACGGCGCGATGACGAGTCCCCATCAGACCACGCAGGCCGGAACATTCAGTTTGCAGATCGTCGACGGCTGCGCCGGTCTTTGTCTTCTGCTTGGCTTGTGGACACCACTGGTCGGCACCCTTATCGCGGGCCGTGAACTTTGGGGAATGTTCTCTGGAAGCAGCGATCCTCGTGTGGCCCTTATCCTGGCGACCCTTGGAGCCACACTGGCGATGATTGGCCCCGGTGCGTGGTCGATTGATGCCCGCCGTTTCGGCAGACGACAAATCAGGAACCCACGTTAGAGCCCACTCATCCCCCGAAAGGGGGAGTAATCCTCCCACTGATAAGCGGGTTCCTCGGGTCATCTATCGGCGGTTTCGCTCAAACAACAAACGCGGCACAATCGCACTCGTAACGCCAAGTTCACCCATCCTGATCTCTCAGAGAGCGATGTCAAAGGCAAGTGAGCAGGTAAGTGCAGTCGGGCTCCGCAGTTGAAGCGAGTCAAAAATTTAACCACATTCACGCAAGGAGAGTTGATTATGTCGGCATCTATGCCACGCAAGTTTAGTCTGAAACGAATGCTCGGATGGGTATTGCCCACCCTCGCATTTACGTTTGCTGCGAGCACTGTTTCTCACGCTCAGGCGCAGTCTGGCCCAGCCATCAAGAACGTTGTGCTTGTCCACGGAGGATTTGTGGATGGCTCCGGGTGGGAGGGTGTCTACAAGATCCTCACGAAGAACGGCTATCGAGTCACGATCGTTCAAAACCCGACCATCTCTCTTGAGGGTGATGTCGCTGTGACGAAGCGAGCGATCGATGCCATGGACGGCCCGGTCATTCTGGTGGGTCATTCTTACGGCGGGGCTGTCATCAGCCAGGCGGGCACTGATCCCAAGGTCGTCGGGCTTGTCTACATCACGGCGTTTGCCCTGGACAACGGTGAGTCTGTCGGCGCTCTGCTGAAGAACCCTGCTCCGGGTGCACCGGTCCCTCCGATCCTGCCGCCGCAGGATGGCTTTCTGCTTCTCGACCGGGCAAAGTTTCCGGCATCGTTTGCCGGCGACGTGAAGCCTGAGATTGCAGAGTTCATGGCGGCCTCGCAGGTTCCGTGGGGGCTGGACGCCTTGAATGGCGTGGTCACGGACGCCGCGTGGAAGACGAAGCCAAGCTGGTATCTCATCACCACGGAAGATCACATGATTCCGCCTGCTGCTCAGCGGTTCATGTCCAAGCGAGCTGGTGCAAAGGTCGTCGAGGTCAAGGCAAGCCACTCGGTCTACGTCTCGCACCCTGAAGCCGTTGCTTCGCTCATTGAGGCTGCTGCGGCCGGCAGCTCTACCTCGAAGTAGCGATTGCATGAGTATATGTTGGAACCTCGCGTTCAAAGTAGCCATGGTGGCTCTTAGCTCCTGGGAACAGCGAGGTTCCCGCTACTTCATGCCGCATGAATGTTCTATCCGATCGCGTTGTGGCTTGAGTCAGGCAGCGGCGCGCAGCGCTAAATCAACCACTTCAACTTGATAAAGGAGAAGAGATGTCTAAGTCCACTATTGTTCTCATCCACGGCGGCTTCGTTGACGGTTCCGGTTGGGAGGGTGTGTATCACCTTCTCAAGAAGGACGGCTTTGAAGTGATCATCGTGCAAAATCCCACAATCTCGCTCAAGGATGACCTTGCCGTCACGAAACGTGCGATCGACATGGCCAAAGGCGACGTGATCCTCGTCGGCCACTCCTATGGAGGCGCTGTCGTATCCGAAGCGGGTAATCACCCGAAGGTTAAAGCTCTGGTCTACATCACGGCGTTTGCTCTGGATAAGGGCGAGTCCGTTGCTGCGCTCATTGCGAACCCTGCGCCGGGGGCGCCGGTGCCTCCTATCCTTCCGCCAGTCGACGGCTATCTGTTCCTCGACCGTGAGAAGTTTGCAACTTCGTTTGCTGCCGACGTGCGCCCGGACCTTGCAGCGTTCATGGGCGACTCTCAGGTGCCGTGGGGCCTGGAAGCCCTGCAGGGCGTTGTGACTGAACCCGCGTGGCGCTCAAAGCCGAGCTGGTATCTTGTGGCGCAAAACGACGGCATGATTCCTCCGCCCGCGCAGCGCATGATGGCGGAGCGGGCCGGAGCTCGCGTTACCGAAGCCCCTGGCAGTCACGCAATCTATGTGGCGAGCCCCGACGTCGTCGCCAACGTGATTAGGCAGGCAGCGGAGTAAATCGCAATATCGAACCGACCCTAAGCTGTTCCCTCATCGCTGGGTTGCTCGCGATGGGGGAGCAGCCAGCGATGAGGAAATTTCACGTCGAAGCTGGCTAACGTTCGTACCGCCATTCGCTGATGAAGTGGGAGCCGCGCTTACGCGGGGTCGGGTTTTGGGTGGGTCGGGTGGCACCGAGGTGAGAACGAGTTGGTTAGGATCGGAGAGCTACCAGGCATAGCTGGTGGGATCTTTGATGAACTAGCCGCTAATGCGGACGGTGTGCTTTTTGGGGATCGAGATTGACACCGGAGAGCCAGAGCTCGCCGTCGGTGAGCGGCTGTAGGCGCTGTTGGAGGGAGCTACGTAGGGGAGCGTTAATGGGAAGGTCTTCGGGGTCGATGAATGCGCCGAAGGTCGATTGACTGGCGATGCCGAGGGCGCACCGCATTGTGGTTGGCTGTGAACGGCGGAAAACGCGTTTCTCGGATCTGATACGTCTTGATTGACGCAAAATCGCCAAATCACTCGTCGAATGATTCCGGGCGCATCACCGTCTAACCGGAAGTAACCTGGCGTTGAGATCGAAGAAGTGTAGGCGGCAATCCGCACGGAGCCTTGTCGATGAGTGCATTGGATTTTCGACGATCGTTCAAATTTCGCGCGTCGGAGACTTCTGGATGTCGGTCGTTTTCAATTTCGATATTGACTGTGGCTCGCTGCCGTTACGCCTTAGGGGCAGTGTGTACTTGTCCGGTGAATCGATCCTTCAGCCTGAGTAGAGGCTTCTCCATGCATTGATAGCTGATGGTGGCGATGCATATCGTGCCGACGAATGCGGTGAGAAGGGTCATGGCGTAGCTGTGCTGGGGGAAGAAGCGGTGGGCGAAGTCCGCGAAGAAGTCGTGGAGGAGATCGTGATAGACGTAGAAGCCGTAGCTTATGATTCCCAGCGCGCGGAGCGGTCGCCAGCCGAGGACTTGGCCGAGTGCGCTGCCGGGATGGATGCACTCGAGGACCAGGGCGGCTGCGAAGAGATCGATGAATGTAAGGCCCAGGATGCCTACCCAGGTTGAGGCGGAGCCGTCGTAGCGCAGGCCGATGATTTTTACCGATATGAAGTACAAGGCGATGAGGAATGCCGCGGAGAGGACGAACAGAGGGCGTCTTGCCCGGCGCACGATGTCTTGTTCTTTGCCGCGGATTGCGAGGGCGAGGAGGCCGCCGAGAAGAAGCGCGTCGAGACGTGTGGGGAGGCTCCGGTAGAGAAACTCCATAACTAAGAGGTTGTGAGGGAGCGTTTGACTGAGGATAGCTCGAAGAATGGGGCTGAGGAGAACGACGGCCGCGCAGATCTTCATCAGCGTCTCTCGGCGGCGCACGTGGTACACGACGAATGGCCAGATGAGATAGAACTGTTCTTCCACGCAGAGCGACCAGAAGTGGCCGATGTAGAGGTGGACGGTATAGCCGAAGAGGTGATTGACAGGGTTACCAAAGGTTAGTTTGTCGAAGCGGTAGGGATCGCCGGGGAGATGCAGAAATAGAAAGCGCGCGTAGTTGCCGAGGTAGGCGGGCCAGAGCGCCCAGCGCCAGTTCCACTGCCAGTGTGCGAGAGGGGTGAGCAGCAGAACGCAGAGCCACACGAAGTAGTAGAGCGGAAAGATGCGGAGGGTTCGGCGGATGTAGAAGTCGCGAAACTTGTGTTGCTTGTGCTGGCTGTCAAACAAGATGCCGGTGATGAGGAAGCCGGAGAGGACAAAGAAGACGTCGACACCAGCCCAGCCCCAGTCGAAGAGAAAAATTCGGCCGCCGCCATAGTGCTGGAAGAAGACCATGATGACGGCCACGGCCCTCAAGCCATCGAGGGATATGTAGTAGGCCGACTTTGCCTTTGAGTCGCGAGGTGCGCTGGATGGCATGAGTAGAATGGTCGCCTCACTTCATCGGTGCTTAGAAAATGTGCGTCGCTCACTACTCTAATTGCTGACGCTGGGCTGAAGCCCGAACTAACGCATCAGGCCGAAGTCATGCCACCAACGACTCGCAGATTGCCGCGCCCTCTTCACAGACGCGTCACGGGAAAACTCTCCGTCTGACGAATTCAGAACTCAGAGACCGTTCTGTTGGCGAGCAGGTATCAAGCAAACGGTGGGGAACAACCATTCGGGTGGTCTCCGAAGAGTGACCGCGAGGGAAAACTGCGTCAAGTTACGTGCTGAACGGGCTCCAGAATCGCCCTCCGCCATCCGAGTTACCTCGTAACAACAAACGTGCTTCGAACTCTAAACCTGCTCTATTAGCCGAAAGCTAGAGATGCGAGTCCTAGGCCAGGAACCGTCTAGAAAGACATAGTCCTAGACGCTCCCTCTCCAAAAGCCTAAATCCTCCCTAACTGTGGGGTCTCTATTGTGCCCCGAAAATATGACGAGTACAGATGCAACTTATGCTCGCAGATATAAGTCGACCGTTTCGGTGGTCCAGGTGGAGATGCCACTACCGAAGAAGTCTCTGTCTTCGGTCCAGACAGCGCTCTTCAGGAGCAGCGCGGCCGCAACAATCGGCCAATCCTCTTCGTCTCGAGAGACCATTCGCTCGCGAGCGGAAGTCTCATATTCTTCGTAAAGGCCTCTGTCCACGATTTCCACCAAATGTGACAGATGATCAAGCACTAAGATTCCTGGGCCCGGGTTGATCCGACGCTTCTCTGAGATGGAAGGGATGTACTTGCGCGCATCGCCAAAACAGATGTCGGGAGCATAGAACGAAACGGAGTCCTCGTAGGTTTCGAGAATGTGGCGCACTCGCACCCCGAAGACGGCCCGGAGGAGAATGTTCGCATCGAGAACAAGGCGCTTCTGATCTGTCATGGCTTTTGCTTGTTCCGCCATTGTTTGAAACCGGCGACGACCTGATCCTCGGAGATTCCCTCAGCATCGAGAACTTCCTGCCAGCGAGTCGACGCTTCCCGTAGGGCTTCCTTATCCGCATCGCTCCGCTTGCGGCGAGCGGGGATGAAGTACCCGACAGTATCGCCGTGTCGCGTGATGGCCACCGGAGACTCCGATTCGAGCAGATAGGTGGCGAGTTTATCGCGGAACTCTCTCATACCGACCTTCACGGCTTCCATAGCATTCTCCTTGCGTACCGTTGCGTACACAAGTGTACCATTCAAGGAGGCCATACGTAAAATGATTTGGACCCGCGACCTCTGCCTTCCAGCGGCAGAAGTCTCGGCCGAAATTCGGCGAAAAAATGACCTAAATCTCCGAAAAACGGAGAGACAGGGCAAAGGTTCACAGGGCAAGGGTCGCGGGTCCGATAAGGGTCCAATAACCGGTGCCATGGGTCTAATAAGGCGCTCAGGGAGCCATCCGCTACGCCTAGTATCAACAAGTTACGCAACACGAATTAGCTGTCACGGCAGAGGTCGCGGGTTCGAGCCCCGTCGTCCCCGCCATAAACCTGAGAAATACAGGGTTTACGGCCTACACAAAGTGACACTACCAGAACCTACGGTACGGAACTATTTCCGACCGTTTTCATCCCGCAATCAACATCTCAACCTGCCTCGTACGCGCCATCCGGTTATCCGTGGATAAAGCGCGCGTGTAGAGGTCCATTGTGGTGCGTGAATTCGGGTGCCTGAGCAGGGCTTGGGTTGTCTTGACGTCTACGCCCAGGCTGCGGAGTTGGTCGCGAGCGAGTGCCTAAAAGAATGCCGCCCAACAATCTTGTCTGTGATGGCCTCTGCCTTGAGCGCCGGCCGGATGATCTTCTTCGACACCATATCCGGCGTCAGTGGTTTCTGCCCATTGAGTCTGACAGATGGAAACAGGAGTCAGACTCTGTGCTGTACTGCGACACGCGCTGCCAATCCACCAGCGCATCCCGATCAGCACAATGCAGGTAATCTGGCTTCCCTCTGACTTCTGTCTTCACCTTCCCGAACCTGCCGCGAACGCAAGAGAGTGAAACTGCGATTTCCATCGGACTTCGAGCGCGCCGAGCGTGTGCAGAATTCTGCGATGTCTGCGGGTAGTGATCTGTTCACCGTTTCTCCCAATGAAATGGCGGCCCGAAGGCCGCCGTGTAGTGGTATGTAACCCTGCGCTACGAGCGTGAGGCTGCCAGCTTGCGTCGGAAACTACCAACAAGCCCGAGGATGCCGGTTCCCAACAAGGCGATCGTTCCCGGCTCAGGAGTGGTCGCCGAGTTGATCGAGCCAGTGAACTCCGCGTTGTCCAAGGTGAAGTTGTCGCCGCCGCCGCCCGCAATCGTGACTTCGGTGATATCTGTTCCTGTCACCTCGCCCAGCTCATTTGGGCTGCATGCGGTACCTGAGCCGATGTAATTGGCCGAGCAGACCGAGTCATACGAGTCCACAAGGACATCGGCAGCGTTATATGCGTCGATCACCAGGGGCTGATCATAGGTAAAGTAGCCTTCGAAGTAGGCCACCGGGTCGGTAAAGGTAATCGTCATGGGGCCTGAGACCGCGTTATAAACCACGTTGACCCCAGACTCGGGAGGATAATCTGAGCTGAGCGAGATGCCTTCCGTGAGAACGGTTGCATTGCTGAAATCTACACCCGGAAATTGGTTGGTGAAAACGGTTCCACTTGCATATCCTTCGAATGTAATTACCTGGTCCGCATGGGCTAATGCAGGAACGGTTAGGGCCAACGCAGCGATCAAACCAGACAAAGCGTGAATCTTCATCGTTTCTCCGTGCCGCAAAGGGTTTTATTACAGAGCTTCTGCAACCTAAGCAGCACTTCATCGGCCAAGTTACTATCCTTGAGAATGAATTGATTAGCGAGTCTCAACACTGGAAAAGCGCAAGCTTTTGCAAACGAAAACAGAATATTTGTTCCGCGATTTTGATTGCATTCCCACAAACTTCCCGCCCAGGACCGCGCACATGCGGCATTTCCCTTGGCAAAGGATGGTCCCCGCCACGAAAGCTACGAGATTACCGTTCCGCGCAATGTGGCAACTTTCGAAACTGGTCTATTTAGCGGCGGGTGGGCGGCATTTTACCGATTTGTGGCTGCGTCAGCGCCCACGTCGCGGGTCACATTCGCCGACAATGCGGCTACCAAAATCAAACTGGCCTGACTCGATCTTGCTATTTCGTAAACCAACCGAGTTGCGTGGCATGCGCAAAGCACGCCTCAATGGTAGCCGACTGCTCTTCCGGCGATAGAAAACTTCGTTTGAAAACAGATTCCAGCGCCAGCTCGAGCGTTAGCCCCTTCTGCAGAGCGCCAAGCAAAAGGAAGCACTCGCGCTCCAATCGCCGATAGTAGACTGCATCCGCATATCGGTGCACCGCCAGATACACGTTTTGCCTATGCATCCTTGGCAACTCAAACTGCTCGGCTTTCCTCGGCCCCTCGAGAGCATTGCTCCGCATATCCCCGCTGGAGTCGCTTTGGTGAACCGCAATTACGAACTCATCCACCGGGTAGTTTAGCGATAGCAACTGCACGTGAGGCTGCAACACAATGGAGGACTGCCCATTCAGGGTAGCTATCTCAACCTCTGTACACGGTGCGAGCGAGGCCGAATCGAATGCCTGCACATAGGCCCACTCGAGTCGCGCAACATCCAGAGCAAGACGACGACGCCTTCCCGCGAACTCCGGATGGGCCTCCAGCCAGTCCGGAAGTCCCGAACCCAGGTTCCGCAGGGTAAAGGATCTCGATGGATTCTCTTGCAAATAGGCCACAGCCAAGGCGTTGAACTTTTTCGCACCGACAACCGCTTGTAGCGCGGAGTAGTCTTCCTCCAACGCTCCCAGCACGCGAAACCAATATTGCCGGTTATAAATCTCCAGGCGCTCAAATGACGTGAGCCGATCATTTGGCTTCACATATCCAGCCGCGACCTGCGTGATCGAGCCTTCCTCCGGCGTCTCGCATTGCATTTCAAAATTGTCCGTGAGCGGCCGACGCACATCTTCAGCCATGCGTCGCTGGAACTCCAGCAGGTTCATGCGAGCACCTCTTCAGCTGCTTCGTTCGGCATTGCCTCGCGATACCGGTTGGCCTTCAGAGCCTCTGCATGTACCTCATCGAACGAAGGTATCTTATCGTCCCACTCCAGCAAGGTCGCTGTCGGCCCAGTTCGCTCAATGGCTCGCGCATACATCCGCCACACTGGATCCAATACCGGATGGTCGTGAGTGTCCAAAGTGTACTTCTCAAACTTCGAGTGTCCTGCAATGTGAATCTGCGCGACTCGATCTGCCGCCACACTGTTCACATACTCCATCGGATCAAAACCGTGGTTCTGCGACGAAACATATATGTTGTTCACGTCCAGCAGAATCCCGCAGTCCGCCGCATGCACCACCTCGTTGAGAAAATCCCACTCGGTCATCTGAGACTCGTGAAACTCCGCATAACTACTAACATTCTCCACCGCTACCGGAGTCTCCAGGTAGTCCTGCACCTCGCGTATCCGCGCTGCTGTCGCGCGCACCGCTTCAAAGGTGTAGGGCAACGGCAGCAGATCATGCGTATACGTTCCATCGACGCTACCCCAGCAAAGGTGATCCGAAACCCATGGCGTCTTCGTGCGCTTTGTCAGCTCTTTCAACCGCCGCAGGTGTTCGCGATCTGCCCTCTGCGCTGAGCCGAAGTACATCGACACCCCGTGCTGCACTACCTTGTACTGGTCCAGAATCTGGTCCAGCACAGTAAGCGCCGGACCGCCATCCACCATATAGTTCTCCGAGATGATTTCAAACCAGTCCACCACCGGTCTCTTTGCAAGAATGTGATCATAGTGCGGCACCCGTAGCCCTATACCCACCCCGTAGTCCGTATATCCGTTGAACCGATTCGCGGGCATCATTCGCTCCTGCTGTCCTCAGCGTGGTAGCTTCGGGGACCTGAAATCCATTCAAGTCCCCGAATTGTTTTCAACTACTTCTTCGAACCATCTGTTGCGCAGCCGCCCTTACCCTTGCAGCTATTCTTCCCAGGGTGCTTGCCGCCGCCTTGTCCCTTGCAATCGTTCTTGCCCTTACAAGAGTGTTTCGGCAACGTGGTCTGCGGCGCTGGTGTACCAGGCTGGGCAAACGCCGGTGCACTGTTGTGCGATATCGGCTGGGCCTGTACACGCAGGGTTGTGCCACCCATAAGGCCGGCAAGCGCCGCGGCCAGAGCGAGGGATTTCGTCGAGTTCGTCATGTTGTTTTCCTTTCAGATCGGTTAGGCCGCGCTCACGCGCCGGACGTTGGGAGCCGCTGACGGTTGAACTCTCTCCGTCAGCAGGATGTTTGTGCTGCACGTTGGAGACGGGAAGGGCCGAGAGGTTACAACCTGTCGAAATCTTTCTTGAAGGATTTTCCCTTACTCCACCTGTAACCATTTATCTCGCGCTGGTTCTAACCGGTGTGCAGCAGACACCGCCTGGGCGTCTCAGCCCCATTTCAAGAAGGACCACGTGAATTTCTCTATTCGTTGCTATCGTCGCTTCTCTCGCATCGCGTCCCTCATGCAATCACCGATGCTGCTCTTCATTCGCCTGTACTGGGGCGGGCAATTCATCCAGACCGGCTGGGGAAAGCTCCACAATCTTGCCGGCGTCACCACTTTCTTTGCCAGTCTCAACATTCCCTTCCCTGCTGCGAACGCGCACGCTATCGCGTTCCTTGAATTCTTCGGCGGCATTCTTCTGCTGCTAGGACTAGGGTCGCGAATCGTATCCGCTCTGTTGGCGGCGAACATGCTCGTAGCTTTTTACACAGCCGACCACGTCGCTCTTCTTTCGATATTCTCTGACCCAGGCAAGTTCTACGTCGCGGACCCATTCACCTTCCTCTTTGCCTCACTGCTGATACTCTTCTTCGGTGCAGGCTTGTTCTCCGTCGACACTTTACTCGCCCGGAAGATTCGCATGGGTGCAACAGTCACTACTATCAATTGAGCATGCCCCTTGATCTTCAGCCTCGTGATGAATCCCAGATGGTCGCCGCGATTGTCGCGGGCGAGACCCATCTGTTCCACGAACTGATCCGCCCCTACGAACGAAGTGTCTACGTAATGGCTCTATCGTTTCTCAAGAATGACGCCGACGCAGAAGACGCTGCTCAGGAAGCATTCCTCAAGGCGTTCCGCAACCTGTCCACTTTTCGCGGCGACTCCAAGTTCGGCACATGGCTGATAAGCATCACATTGAATGAGTCTCGCAGCCGGCTGAGACGGCAAAAGTCCGTCAAACTCGATTCCATCGATGCACACCCTGATGACCAGGCCTATGTCTCTCCTGCCGTTTTGCGCGACTGGCGCGAAATCCCCTCCGATACGTTGGAGCGCAAGGAAGTTCGTCATATGCTGAAGGCTGCAGTTGAAGATCTCCCACCCGCATATCGTGAGATTTTCCTTCTGCGCGACGTCGAGGAGCTAAGCATCGCCGAGACCGCTGAGGTTCTCCAGATCTCTCCTGTCCTTGTCAAAGTAAGGCTGCATCGAGCTCGCATCATGCTGCAAAAACGTCTTGTGCCGGAGCTAAAGCACATCAATCCGAAACGGAGGTGGTTCTCATGGTCATAGAGTGCAAACATGTCTGGGACCAGATCTCCGGCTACCTCGATGGCACGCTCGACGCTGCAACGCTCATCGCAGTTCAGAAGCACCTCGAAGTCTGCGAGATTTGCTCCGCAGTCCTCGACTCGACCCGCAATATTCTCATTCTTTCCGCAGACGATCGCGTCTATGAGCTTCCTCTCGGATACAGCGAGCGGCTGCACGCGCGTCTCGATCGAGAACTGCCAGGCCTTCTTCCACCGAAGGACTCTGACACTTAGATATGCATCGTGTGTTCCGGCACAATTTCGGGCGAACAAGGGTGCCGAGTCAAAGATCTACAAATGCCCCGTGATTCTCAAATGCAGATATTCCTCCACCACGACCAACCCGATCGTCGCGATCGATAGTAGCCACTGCATTCGCTCCATCCGAATCTTCCCAGAGGTCAGCGCCACTTGCCGCCATTTTGACGAGGGTCGGTTCCTCAACACTCGGATCTGAATCAGGATCACGATGTTCAAAAGCGAACCGCCCAGCGCGAGAGCAATCATCGGCACCCGAATCCAGCTATGGTGGAATCTATCCAGATCGGCAGCAAATCCCGCACTGATTGCCAGCGCCCCTACCCCAAGGAGCAGTCGTAGGCCATTCACAGCAACAAAAAATGTGCAGATGCTCTGTAGCAACGCAAAGAAGAAACTCGACCACGCGATCGCGCCCCCGGTCACTCCAAGTTCGCTCGAGACCAGCTCGGGCACCTTCTTATCGTCGAGGTTGATTGGGTCGGCAGGGGTAGTAGACATGGAACGCCTCCCAGGAGCGTAATGACGTTTCCGTAACGACTGGATTTTACATGAGCGCCCATACCCTTCGCGTGAATATCAACTTCACACGACGTACAAGCCTCAGCTGATAACTAGAGCCGAAGAGAGACCGATTCCATTTCAGCGCTTAATTCTTTGCGCTTCTTCGATTTATCCATTCCCCGATGAAGTTCCAATATGCCGCGTCACTGCAATAGGCCTCTAGAGCCAAGCGATCGACCCGTTCCCCTTCCAGCAACCCTCCACCCACAGTCGCCCACTACTCCGCCAGCTCTCCGGCAACTCATCCTGGACACCTCGCGTACCAGTCCTGGCGCAAACGACCTCGCGCATGAGTCATTTCCTCTGCGCCTGACGCCTACAGAGGTGAAGCACCACAAACAGTCTCCCCAAAGGGAACGCCCCGAGGCGTCCATGACTCTCCGCCACTTCACGCGCATCGCGCCCCTCACCATCGCGGAAGCTTTGTTCTCCCATCCGACCTTGCCGCAAGCCATCAGCGCCCTCCCCATGTCTGTCGGCGCGGCCTATCAGCAGCGCGCCGTCAAAATCCCCGACAACATGTCGCACTTCGCTCCTAGCATCCACGCCAGCACCACCACCACCGCCTCCGACTGGGTCGACTACGCCCTCGACCATCAGACCGTAGTCGGTCCCGGCTGCGACGCCAAGATCACCAGCGCATATGACCACACCTGGTCCTCTAGCACCAGCAACCAAACCACCTGGCACCAGATCAACGACCCTAACACCAATCCCAACGGCGTCCTCCCCGGCAACGGGACCCAGGACACCAAGGTCCGCGGCAACGGCCAATCCTACTAATTCCGCGCGAGGTCCTTCATGGGCGGTCTCTTCTTCGCACTCTTCTATCTCTCCATCGCCTACATCGGCTACCGCAAGATGCAGCGCGCCGGCATCTGGAGCTGGCAGGTCTTTCTCGGCGTCATAGGCTTCCTCGCCTTGGAGTGCCTCATCGTCACCCTGCCGCTCAAGTTCGCCCCACCCCGCAGCCGTCACTTCGTCCTCGTCTGGACCGCCGCCTGGATCATCGCCGCGCTCAACTTCGTTTGGTTCCTCCTCCTCTGCCGTCGCTGGAAACCCAAGCTCCACCAGCGATAAGAAAACAGCTCGAATGCCATTCCGGAGGGTTGGATGTTCGAACTCTTTAAGCTTCTCACCGACGCCCTAGTGCTCCGCGATGCCTCTCGCAAAGGCATCCTCACGTGGAAGGTCATGCTCTTCGGCTTCGGTTTCGCAATCTTCCTCTACGTCACTGCCCTGCCCGCCACGCTGCTCTATGAAAAGCACCCGCAATACTTGTGGTTCTGCCTCACCACTCTCGCCATCGACTGCGTGGCCTTCATCCTCTTTCTGATCTTCGGCACTCGCTGGTACTTCCGCGCCATAGCCCGCGCCAAAGCGCGGAACCCCAAGCAACCCTAACCTTCAATGGATGTGAAGTTTCAAGATTGGTCATTCGATCCGGGACTGAGGAGCTGAAGCTGCGAACAAGCAACTCCTCAGGAGTTGGAATGGACTCCGTCCTTCACGAGGACACCTGCCACACCAGGCGTTCTAAGCTCTGACTGGCACGCGTCAGGCTCAAGGGGAATGCTTCAAAGGAGGTCGACGACTGCCCACTCGAAACTGTCATTCTGTGCGCCGGAGAGAAAACGGGCAACGAGAGATTTCCCGCTTGCAAGACGATAAAGCCATTCTGGCCGGACAAGCGATGGGAACCGCTTCTGTGGCGCTCATCGCCACAGGGGCGGTTTTATCTCTCATGCAATAGGCAACTCTGTATAATGCCGGGATAACTCAGCGTCAGGTTTACCAACAGAATCGACTATGGAACAGGGTCCCATCACGGTTTTGCTGCGCGATTGGAACGATGGAGATGCTGCGGCCATTGAGCCTCTTTTCGAGCTTGTGTACCCTCATCTCAGGCAGATCGCTGGTGCTTTGTTTCGCGGCGAACGGCCTGAGAGTCTCCTGCAGCCGACCAGTGTCGTGAATGAACTCTTCCTGAAGCTGATCCGCCAGCACAGCTTGAGATTTGAGGACCGAGAACATTTCTACAGTCTTTCGGCCAGGATGATGCGGCGAGTTTTGGTCGATCACGCTCGCTTGGAGCAGCGCGACAAACGCAACTGGGGAGCCCCCGTACCGCTCAACGATGACCTGGTGTGGATGGGTGCCAAATCGACGGAGATGATGGATCTTGACCGGGTGTTGCTGGATCTGGAGGCCCTGGACCAGCGTAAGTGCCGCATGGTGGAGCTCCGGTTCTTTCTCGGATTTACAGCCGAAGAGACTGCGGAGCTGATGCACACCTCGAAGGCGAGCGTGGACCGCGACCTGAAGTTCGTCCGCGCATGGCTCTACGACCGTCTTCACGAGCGTGAAGCCTGAGTCGTTTTGTTGTCGCGTAACGCGAACTGGGTGATGAACTCCATGAACATCGACTCGCAAAAGTGGGAGCAACTGCAGGAACTGTTTCACCTCGCCCTGGCAGCGCCACCGGACGAACGCGAGCAGTTGCTGGCCGAGGCGTGCCCAGACCCTGACGTTCGACGGCGTGTCATGGCGATTCTCAGCGCCTCGGAGGCCGAACCAGCTCCGGCGGGTGATTTCAAGCCTGAGTTGAATGAGCGCGTCGGACCGTATCATCTCGTCCGCCATCTGGGCACGGGCGGCATTGGCTCGGTCTATCTCGCAGAGCGCCTGGTGGGAAACACGCCGCAGCGCTTCGCGCTGAAGGTGCTGGCGCAGCACGCGGCGGGTCCGCAGTTCGAAGAGCGCTTTCATCGCGAACAACACATCCTTGCATCGCTGGAACACCCCAACACCACACGCATGCTCGATGCCGGCGTGAGTGAACACGGCCATCCCTACCTGGTGATGGAATACGTCAACGGCGCTCACCTCAACGTGCATTGTGACAAGCACCGTCTTGGCGTTCGGGAGCGCCTTGAGCTGTTCCTGCAGGTGTGTGATGCAGTCGCCTATGCGCATCGCAACCTCATCGTCCATCTTGACCTCAAGCCCTCCAACATCCTGGTGACGAAGGAAGGAGTTGCCAAGCTCCTGGACTTCGGCACCTCCAAGATCATTCAGCCTGACAGCCTGCTGACCACCACCATCATGGCCACCCCGGCCTATGCCAGCCCGGAACAGCTGCGCAACGAGGCCGTCACCACAGCCTGCGACATCTACTCCCTCGGCGCAGTGCTATTCGAGCTTCTGAGTGGTCGCAGGCCGGGCGGGACGTCGTCTATCGCCATCATGATGGAACGGGCCCTGCGCGAGGAAGAACCGGAGCGTATGCAGAGCGCTGCCACCGAGGAAGCCGCTGGATGCCGTGGCCTCACACTTCCCCGCATACGTACCGTGTTGCGCGGCGACCTGGAAAACATCGTCTCCAAGTGTCTGCGTCACCGCCCCAAAGATCGCTACTCCTCGGTGGATGTATTCATGGCGGACATCCGCCGCTACCTGGACGGCCGCCCTGTAACGGCGCGTCCCCAGACGGCGTTGTATCGATTCGGCAAATTCGCGCGGCGCAATCGCAAAGGTGTCGCCGCGGCCGCGCTGGCGTCGCTGATCCTGGCTACCTCTATAGGCTATGCCGGATGGCGTCAGCACCAGGCGGTGCTGGCCGGCCAACGGGCCATCCGCATGCAGACCATGATGTTCTCGCTGTTCAGCATCGCCCGCTGGCAGTACTCTGGCAAGCCCACCATGAGCGTGAACGATTTTTTGAACCTCGGCGTTCGCACCCTCCCGCTCTACATCCACGACCGAGCCGATCTTCGCGCCGCGCAGCTCAGTCTCGCCGAATCGCTCCTCCAGAATAGCGACTACACTGACGCGCAGAGGGTCTTTGAAGAAGTGGCGCAGAGTGCGCAGAACGAAAACGATGTCAATGCTGAAACCCAGGCGCTTGCCTCAGAGGGAGATATTGCGAACTACCGCGGCCAAGTGAACAGCGCAACCACTCTCCTTACCCGCGCCCTGGCACTCTCCCACAATTCGAAGGTCTCCCCTCTGGCTCGCGTCTCTGCAGAAAGGCTGTACGCCATTAATCGCGAGGTCAACGGAATCCACTCGGACGACAATCTACGACTCTTGAACCAGGCCGTGCAGGAAGCACAGGCAGCCGGTCTTCCAGCGGTCGAAAGAGCTCGGCCGATTTTCGGTCTAGCCCTAACCCTGCGGGGCAGAAACCATCTTGACAAGGCGGAGGCCCGCTACAAGGAAGCGCTCCAGCTCTATACACAGGACCCCGCCTACGCCTGCGATGCAGCAGAGCCCGAAGGCGAGCTTGGGCGCATTCAACTGCAACGCGGAGAGCTCAGCGATGCGCTTGTCCATAACCAGCACGCTTTCCAGGTAATTACGCAATGCGCGGGTCCAGATAACGCAGAGGCCCGCTACCTGGGAAGATTTGTCGCCCAGGACCTGCTCTGGCTCGGACGCGGACCCGAAGCTCTCGCGATCATGAAACCCATCGTGTATGACGAACGCAAGGCGGACCGAGGCGCCGGCGGACCGCACCTTGCAAACTTCCTTTATGTGCTCTCCTGGGCTAACCTCGCTACGGGAAATCCAGCCGAAAGCGAGAAGCTTGTAAAAGAGGAGATGGCCCTCGCTAAGGGTAAGCTCAGCCCATCTTCTGCGGGGTTTGGCACCATGTACCTCTTGTGCGCGCAGGCGCTGGCCGCCGAACATCGCGATCGCGAGGCCCTTTCTTTCGCTGAGCTGGCAGTTTCTGCGCTGGGGCAGGCAGAGCCTGACGACGGCTACCAGGATAAGCAGCACATATCCCAGGCGCAGGTACTGCTGGCTACGCTGAAAACACAATTGGCAACAGAAAGCAGCGGGCCTGCCGAAAAATAGTTCCCTTACCCTGAGGCATATCCAGCCATCTTAGCGCGTACATTGCAGGAGATCCTCTCAATGAACTCTTCCAGTGTGCGTCGCATCGCTGCAGTACTGTCGTGCCTCTTTGCTGGTGCGGTACTCTCCGCCCAGACCGCCCAGGCTCCCAACCCGTCTCAGCTCAAATCGACGGCTATATCTCCGGCCATCCAGGCCAACTTCGGCCACCTCCCCCTCAGCTTTGAACAGAACCTTGGCCAGACCTCATCAAAGGTGCAATGGCTGGCGCGCGGCCCGGAGTCCACGCTCTATCTCTCTGGCGACGATGCCACTGTTCAGATCAATCGCCAGGAGAAGGTGAAGACCCACAGCATCCAGCAGACAATCTCACACACCACATCGCTGCGCATGAGCCTGCTCAACGCGCACCCTGCAACATCCAGCGCGGGCGAGGGCTTGCAGCTAGGCAAGGCCAACTACTTCACCGGCAGAGACAGCTCCCGTTGGCAGCGCAACCTGCCGCTCTACAGCCAGGTGCGGCTCAGCGACGTCTATCGCGGCGTCAGCTTGCTCTACCACGGTGAGCGCGGCAAGCTTGAGTACGACTTCGTCGTTGCGCCCAACGCCAACGCTGCCCAGATCTCGCTCGGCTTCACCGGAGCCAAGCCTTCGCTTGCCTCCAACGGTGATCTTGTTCTGCCCATCGGCGGCGACACCAAGGGTGGGTCAACCATGCGCTTCGACAAGCCAGTTGCCTACCAGACCATCAACGGCGTGCGCACTTCGGTCGACTCAAGCTACCAGATCGCCGCGAACGGCCATGTCAACTTTCACATCGGCGCCTACGATCACTCCCGTGAACTGGTCATCGATCCCACGCTGGTCTACACCGGCACGGCCACCACTGGAAGCGAAAATGATACGCCCTACGGAATGGCCGTTGATCCCTCGGGAGAGCTCATCATTGTCGGAACAACCTTTGATTTGAACTTCCCGGCGACGTCCGGAGCGTATCAGACGAGCTGCGGTCCGGTGAGTACCATCGCTACGCAGAATGGAATCATCCGTTGTGCAGTCGGGGATGAAGGTTCGTTGAGCTCCGCCTACATCATGAAGCTCAGCGCGGACGGCACGCAACTTATATATGCCACTTACCTTCACGGATTTACTGGAGGCGAAGAGGGATCTCTGGTCCAGTCCGACGCTTCCGGAAACGCCGTTGTCGTCGGCCAAACGTCGTCAAATGATTTCCCGTTGGTCAACGCTCCGAATATCCCACAGATGAACGAGTGCCAGCCCTACTACAAACCATACACAGGAACCCCGGGTGCGTCCGAATCAATCTGCGATGGGAACAACGCTGGCGGAGGAACGGAATTTACCGTCGGCGGACCTTCGGGGTTTGTCTCCAAGCTCAGCGCCGACGGCTCCACGTTGCTCTACAGCGCATTCCTCGGCTACACCGGCGCGACCTATCCGGAGGCCCTGGCATTGGACTCCGCCGGCAACATGTACATTGCCAACAACCTCGTCCTCGCGGACAAGCAGAACACGAGTCCGGGTGAGCAGGAGATCTTCTACTACACCACTCCCAATGCCCTGCAGGCCTACGGCGTAGGTGATCAGGAGATCGGCTTCACGGTCCTGAGCGCCGATGGACAGACCGTCAAATATTCGACAGTATTCGGCGAGACTGAGCCTACGTTCCAGGGCTGCGGAAGCTGCCTGGGCGGCACCGTCGCCTCCGGCATCGCGATTGCACCAAATGGACAGGTGTACCTCGCCGGAGAGACGGACTCCACCATGCTTCCTGGAACCGCCGGAACGGTACAGCCCAATTGCATCGTGAATACCAGCGTGAATCCGAGCCAATACCCGGGAACTCAGCCGCAGTGTCTCAGCGATGCGGGCTTCGTCGCTGCGTTCGATCTGTCGAAGTCCAATCCATTCCTATGGACGACCTACATCACCAGCGGAACAAATACGAACAGCGCCGTAACGACCAATCTCGCCGCGGTTGCCACAGATGCATCGAGCAACCCCTACGTCACCGGCTACACCAAAGATGCGCTGTATCCGACGTCGAAAGGCACCTACGCCACCACCTGCGCCGCCGACACCAGGAGCGGCGCCAACTTCTGCGACAACACAATCTTTATCACCAAGCTCAACTCTACGGGCACAGCCTACGGCTGGTCCACATTTCTCAACCCGACGCAGAGCGCCGCGTCGAGTGCGGATGCCAATGGAATCGGCCTCGATGCAAAGGGAAATGTCTACATCTACGGCGACTCGGGTACAGGAACGATACCGGCCGTAAATCCGATCACACAATATCCTAATTTCTGGTACCAGCCCTATGCCTTTGTGAGTGTTCTTGATCCAACAGGGTCAAGCGTATTGTTCTCCTCGCAGATTGCTCCGAGCGGCAATCAGGTCACGGCGCCCGCGTCGATGCACAACGGGTTGGCCCTCGACTCTGCGGGCAACATCTACATGGTTGGACTCACCAGTGCGGGGAGAAACTATTCGATCGGCTCCGCGGCACTGACGAACTGGCCGACCACCACAGGAACCTATACCACCGCGTATACCGGCACAGGTCCCATCCCCTTCTTCGTCAAGGTCTCCGCAATTCTCCCGCTTCCGACCAACTCACTCAGCATCAGTCCCACAACCACTACGACGGGCCAGTCCGTCACCTTCACCATCGAAGTCACCGGACCATCTGGTTCACCAATCCCCACTGGCAGTGTCAACCTCAACTACACAACGTCTACCAACTCCACGCCGACGCTGCTCAAAAACGTGGCGCTGAGTGGCACGGGTAAGGACACCTATAGCACCACCTCTCTGGTCGCCGGCACCTACACCTTCACCGCAACATACAGCGGCGATAGCAACTACGACACCAGCACGTCCGGCACGGCGACCGTCACCATCAGCGCGCCGGCTACCGCGACCCTCAGCCTCAGTACGTCAGCTTCGCCCGTTGCCACCGGAGCCAGCGTCACCTTCACCGCAAAGGCAACCGGAGGGGGTGCGACTCCCTCCGGGACGGTTACCTTCCTCAACGGAACCACGACCCTCGGCACGGCAACGCTGAACAGCAGCGGCGTCGCCACGTACGCTACCTCCTTCGCCAAGGCAGGCAGCTACAGCATCTCCGCCAGCTACGGCGGCGATTCAACCTATGGCACCGCGGTATCCTCTACTGTTACAGAAGTTGTCACGGCTGCCACCGCGACCCTCAGCCTCAGTACGTCAGCTTCGCCCGTTGCCACCGGAGCCAGCGTCACCTTCACCGCAAAGGCAACCGGAGGGGGTGCGACTCCCTCCGGGACGGTCACCTTCCTCAACGGAACCGCGGCCCTCGGCACGGCAACGCTGAACAGCAGCGGCGTCGCCACGTACGCTACGTCCTTCGCCAAGGCAGGCAGCTACAGCATCTCCGCCAGCTACGGCGGCGATTCAACCTATGGCACGACGACCTCCTCGACTGTTACTGAAGTCGTTACGGCAGATACCGCGACCGTCACTCTCGCCAGCTCCGCAGCCAAAGCGGCTCCGGGCTACAGCGTCACCTTCACCGCAACGCTAACCGGCACCGGATCCACCGCGCCGACCGGCACCGTCACCTTCCTTGATGGCACCACCACGCTCGGCACCGGCACCATCAGCAAAGGAACGGCGGCCTACTCCACCTCGGCCCTAAGTGTAGGAACACACAGCATCACGGCATCCTATGGCGGTGACGGCAACTATAGTGCAGTGGTCTCGTCCGCACTCACCGAGACCATCGCCAACGTCTCGTTCACGGTCTCCTATAACCCCTCGTCGATCACCATCAAGCGAGGATCCTCCGGCACAACCACCATGACCGTCACACCCAGTGTAGCCTATAGCGGAACCGTGACCTTTGCGTGTAATGGCGCATCTATCTTCGTCACCTGCGCCTTCAACCCAACGTCTATCAACTGGACAAGCAGCAACTCCACCAGCGCTCAAACCGCCGTAATCACCATCCAGACCACCGCGCCTCATTCCGCCGTCACCAAGGCTGCGGGACTTGGCGCAGGAACCTGGCTGGGCAGCCTGTGCGCTTCGTTCCTCTTGCTCCTGATGAGCTGTAATCGCAAACTCAGCAAGATCAGGGAGCGCCTCTCCTTGCTTCTCTTCCTCGTGGTCTGCACCGGTGCGCTGATCGGACTCTCCGGCTGCGGCGGCTCCAACCTGACCGGCGGCACACCAACAGGAACCCAAAGCCTCTCCGTGACCTTCAACGGATCGGACAATGGAACGCCGTTGAGCATCACGGTTCAGTAAAGAGTCATAAGACGATGAGACCGGCCTCTGCTTGCAGGGGCCGTCTCTGTTTGCCATCGTACGGCCAGCGTCACTCACATATCATCAACGGGTGCCATTCACCGCTTAACTCCAGGCGACATCGCATCACCGGTGTGCTGCTTGTGCAGCTCGCATTCACAAGACACGATCCGAGGCGCGAGTCATCGCCTTGGAATCGCCGCCAGCTTCTAGTCGCATGAGCGGTCGATCCAAGATCCCTGGCGAATTGCTCGATGTGGCTAAGTGCGGAGCAACCGATAGCCGTACTCGGAACATCATGGGCTTCCCGAAGGCCCTCATACGGTCATTCAATGGTTTTCTTAACACTCGATTGGCTGCGATGCTCATTGCCGCCGGCACCGAAGAGTCGGCGGACTTCCGTTGAAGAGCGCAGCTAGGCGTCGTTTTGCCCGTTGCGGAAGGATGGTCGCCCATCCTTCCGCAACTCGATGCCGGGTTTCGTACGTTTATGCGGTGATCTTACGGGGTGCCGGCTGTGGCTCAAATCCGTGCTGAGAGGGCCACGTTACAGCGGTGCCCAATTTATCCGGGGCGATTGGGCATCAGCCAACCCTATTTTGCAGAGATCCGATGCCATCGATGGTGATACTAATCTCATCGCCTGAGGCTAGCGTGAAGTCGTCGGGTGGAACGACGCCTGTGCCAGTCATGAGCATGGCGCCGTTCGGGAAATCGAGCTCACGGTAGAGGTACTCGATCAGCGAGAGAGGATCGCGCTTGAGCTCGGTCAGGGTCGTCCGCCCACTGAAGGCAAGGGCAGCGCCGCGATGAATCTCAATCGCAATCGAGGTAGACTTCGTCAGCGGCTCAGCATTTGGGGCGGCCAGCAGGATGCAAGGACCGATCGCGCAGCTGCTGTTGTAGACCTTCGCCTGCGGAAGATATAACGGGTTCTCGCCTTCGATATCGCGAGAACTCATATCGTTGCCGATCGTGTAACCGATGAGCCGGCCTGTTGGAGCAATCACCAGCGTGAGCTCAGGCTCCGGCACAGACCAGCTTGCGTCCTGGCGGATGCGAACTGGAGCACCGCTGCCCACGACACGCCAACCCGCAGACTTGAAGAAAAGTTCCGGGCGCTCTGCAGCATAGACACGGTCATAAAAGGTGCCCCCGCCGGCAACCTTACTCTCTTCGATGCGTGCTGTGCGGCTCCGATAGTAGGTCACGCCGGCAGCCCATACCTCCTGGGCACCGATGGGCGCAAGGATCTCCTCAGTCCGGGGCGTCGGAACAGCTCGGGCTGAGAGCGACCGCTCAACCATCTCATAGAGACCTGGGTCCGTCAGTAGGCGATCCCAATCTGTTGTGGGAACGTTATGGAAGCTGCCTTGGGGATCGGACTGCGCAAGAATGCCTTGGGTGGTCTTGAAGAGCTTCATCGTGAGATATGCCTTTCGTGGATCTGTTGAATCGATAGAAATTCGCTCTGCCACTGACATAACTTCCAGGTTTGGCGTCGCTCGTCACTCCCCGCCGCTGGCGAGCCGGGCAAGGATGGCGTCCGTATCGTACACGCAACCTCCCCAAACACCGCCGCTGGCATGCGTCAGAGCGGCCCATAGTCGCGTGTCATCGGGTAGATCAGGATGTGGCGCAAGATCGTGTCGCAGACTTCGGGCGGCCATACGTAATCCGCCCTCCTCCGGTGTGAAGCGCTGCAACTGTCCTGCGACCATCTCTCCGACTATATCCACAGATCCACGCAGAGCGCGACGATCAATGACAATCTGCAGCAGATCGCCCTCGCGCACTTTTCCGATCGGCCCCCCGGCCAGTGCTTCTGGAGAGATGTGACCAATGCAGGCGCCGGTCGAGACACCCGAGAACCGCGCGTCCGTCAGCACAGCTACATGCTTGCAAAAGGGAAGGCTCTTGAGAGCGGACGTGACCTGGTAGATCTCCTGCATACCTGCGCCCGCGGGCCCGCCGCAGATCAGCACAACAACGTCGCCGTGTGAGATGTGACCTTGTTTGATGTCGTCCATGGCGGAGGCCTCGGTAAGGAAGACGCGCGCTGGGCCGGTGTGCTGGTAAACGTCGTGCTCATCAATAAGGCTAGGATCGATAGATGTGCTCTTCACGACAGAACCTTCCGGTGCGAGGTTGCCGCTGGGAAAACAGATCGTTGCGGCGAGGCCTAATGAACGCGCGCGATCGGGGGACATAATGACGCCGTCCGGATGGATGCCGTCGAGACTGCGGAGACGCTCGCGCAAAGCGTGGCGGCGTTCGCTTGCCTGCCACCAGTTGAGATTCTCATCCAGCGTATTGCCCGTTACGGTGCGCACGGAGGTGTCGAGAAGGCCGGCCGCGCGCAGGTGCAACATCACCTCAGGTACAGCGCCGGCCAGGAAGACCTGTACCGTAGCATGTCCAAGAGGCCCATTCGGCAATGCATCGACCAGGCGCGGAACCTCGCGGTTGACCTCAATCCAGTCCTGCATCGTTGGTCGAGGGAGGCCTGCGGCATGCGCAATTGCAGGGATATGCAGAAGCAGGTTTGTGGAACCTCCAAACGCCGCATGCACCACCATACTGTTGCGGACGGCTGCGGGCGTAAGGATGTCGCGTGTGCCGATGCCGAGCTGCGCCATCTGTAGGAGTGCGAGAGCGGACCGCTTAGCCGCGTCAAGCCACAACGGCTGCCCGGAAGGCGCCAGGGCGCTGTGTGGCAGAGACAGACCAAGGGCCTCAGCGACCACCTGCGATGTCGCCGCGGTACCGAGAAATTGGCATCCTCCGCCGGGCGACGCGCATGCTTTGCAGCCCATCTCGGCGGCATAGTCGAGCGAGATCTGTCCTTGCGCGAAGCGGGCTCCGATGGTTTGGACCTTGCCCGCGTCTTCTCCCTCGTCCGGCAGCAGGGTCACACCACCCGGCACGAGAATGCTCGGGTAGGGTCCACTCGAGGCGAGCGCCATCATCATCGCAGGCAGACCCTTGTCGCAGGTCGCGATGCCGAGCACTCCCTTCCGCGTCGGCAGCGAGCGCATGAGCCGCCGCAAAACGATCGCGGCATCATTGCGGTATGCAAGTGAGTCAAGCATGCCCGAGGTGCCCTGCGTGCGGCCATCACAGGGATCCGTGCACGCGCCGGCGAAGGGGATCGCGTGGCGGTTGCGCAGCTCGCGAGCGGCCTCTGCGACCAGAAGCCCAACCTCCCAGTGGCCGGTGTGAAAACCCAGAGCAATGGGTGTTCCGTCGGCCGCACGCAAGCCGCCATGCGTGCTCAGGATGAGAAACTCAGGATCCAGCAGCCGCCGTGCTTCCCATCCCATACCCGCATTCTGTGAAAGCCCGAAGAGATTGCCCGAGGGTTCGTGAAGCAACATCTCGGGGCTGATCGGTAACACCCCTTCGGGTCCCGGAGCATGCGTCTGGACAGCGGCGAAGAAGCTTGGGTCGGTGTTGAGGATTTCGTCGGCGGAAGACATCTACAGATTCTCTCCTGGAAGCAGTTGTGACTGCGGCGGTTCAGGCAGTCGAAGGAGCAGCAATCCGGAGGCGATCAACGCCATCGACATCAACAGGTAACCTGCTCTGGCATTACCCGTAGCGGCTTGCAGCCATCCCACAGCGTAGCTACCGAAAAAGCCGCCCAGCGCTCCGGCGCTATTAATGCAGGCGAAGGCCTCCGCCGTCGCCGTCGGGGGCACACGCTCGGGAATGATAGCGAAGAACGACCCATACGGCGCGTACATACATCCACCAGCGATCACCAGGCCCAGAAATGCAACGACGAAGCTGTGGCTCGCGAAGCTGAACGAGACCAGTAGACCTAGTCCAGCGGCCACTAGAAACGGCCAGATGAGATCGCGGCGGCGTTGCGTCCGGTCGGAGAGGTAGGACACGCCAAGCATCATGATGATCGCCAGCGCGTACGGCACGGCAGAGAGAAGGCCAGTTCGCCCCATCGAGAGATCGGAGCCCTGGTGAACAATGGTTGGAAGCCACATCACGAAGCCGTATACACCCAGGCTCCAGGTGAAGTAGACGATCGAGAGAAGGATGACGTCGGGGCGCAGAAGCGCGATACGGATGCTTGCCGCCCCAGGCACCGAGGTCTGCTCCAGAGCAAGTTGCGCTTCAATATCACTGGCCGATGATGGGTGAAGCCAGCTCGCCTGCGACGGCCGATCCCGTACGAAGACGAGCCAAACAGCCGCCCAGAGTATCGAAGGGATGCCTTCGTAGATAAAGGTGCGTTGCCAGCCGACAGCTTGAATGAGGTAGCCCGTGATGGCAGACATCCAGAGGACCGTGACTGGATTTCCCAGCGTCAGGATTGCATTCGCGCGTGATCGCTCCTGCCTGGTGAACCAGTGGGTCAAAAGGAGCAGCATCGCCGGAAAGATAAAACTCTCTGCCGTGCCAAGCAGAAAACGCACCACTGCCAGCATCCAGAAGCTGCGGAGGATGCCGGTGAGTGCGGCCAGCGCTCCCCAACTGACTAGCGAGATCGCGACCAGCCTGTGGCTGCTATACCTGCGCGCGAGCCGGGCGCCAGGTAACTGAAAGAGAAAATATCCAAGGAAGAACAGGGCCGCTAGCCGTGACGTCTGCTCTCCGGTGATATGCAGCGTCGCCGCAAGACCTGCGGCCGCCCCGAAGCTATAGTTCGCACGATCGAGATAGGCCAGCGAGTATGTGATGAAGACCGCTGGCAACACATAGAGCCAGCGCCGGCGAAGGCCTGCTCGAAGCGCATCGTCGGTTGGAGGCTGTGTGCCAGTGCGAGTGGTCGAGGTCATAGGTTCGGTCGTAGACGTTTCCTTTATGACAAACTTTATCCAAGGTACCCATCCAGCATCGTGCAAGGCTCCAGCCACTGTGGAGCACCTGTTCAGGAGCGTTCCAAGCCGTCACGCGTGACGAATCCTGCAGCGAAAAACCCTCTCTGCGTGTGCTCAGTTTAGCAATCCTTCTGGCGTAAACAGATTGGCCACGGGGAACCGCATTTAGCGAAACGCCGTCTGAACTTCTTTGCCGCCGTAGTTGATCTCCGCGTCGGCTGTGCCGCTGATATCTTCGCCAGCACCATGTCCTCTCCTAACCAGGATGATGTGGAAGTAGCGGTGCTCGACCATCCCTGGGAAGACTCCTCCACGATCGCCGATCGTCAACGTCCCAGTGCGGCCGTCCCATCCGATAGGGATCACAGAGTGCGCTCAATGCTCATAGCGCCCGGCTACTTTCATTCCGAACACCCACGTTGAGAGAAGCCCCGAGCCAAGGACACCTATCTCCGACGCTCAAACTCTCAGTTGTAGAGCGGATCGTGAACCTCAATAGGCCTGGCAAGACTGGTAAGCGGTCGAGGAAAGGCCGGAAGCAGCCAGGCAAGGCGACGAAAAACTCCAACATGCACTAAAACAGGCACCAAGGCAAAGTGGCCTCCCGTCACGAGAGGCCATTCTGCCTATATGTCCTTTAGAGTCTGGTGCCCGGAGGGGGACTTGAACCCCCACGACCGGTTAAGGTCTGCGGATTTTAAGTCCGCTGTGTCTGCCGATTTCACCATCCGGGCTGGTATGTCCTCCCATATGGTATCTCGTCCAATTCCGTCGTGCCCTCCGATGGAACCATTCAGCCCACGGCCGCGTATCTGCTCAAAGCCACTTCATAGCCGGCCGATCGCGCGATGCCTATTTTCGAAATCTTCAAACAAACGCTTTCCGCCCTGTGGGACACGAAACTCCGCAGTTTCCTGACTATGTTTGGCATCATTTGGGGTATCAGCTCCGTTATTTTGCTCGTAGGACTCGGAATCGGCTTTGGGATCGACCAACGCAATCAACTCAAGAGCATTGGGACCGACATCGCAATCTGCTTCGGTGGAAAGACAGCGATGCCCTACCAGGGATATGCCGCCGGACGTAATGTTCCGCTCACTGTAGATGACGCCATCGCCATCCGAGACGGTGCCCCGCTGGTCAAGCATGTTTCGCCGGAACTGCGGCGAACAGTCAGCGAGGTGAGCCGCTGGAACGCCGCGAGCCGCGCCGTCCGCGGGGTATGGCCCGAATATCAGGCCTTCCGTTCCCTGCATATCGATCAGGGGCGCCTCATGAGCGCTGACGACGAGAACTCCGGTGCTCGCGTCGTCATCCTCGGAGCGGAATCCAATCGTCAACTCTTCCCTGGCAAATCCGCTATTGGGGAGTCCCTTTCCATCGCAGGGTATCCCTATACGGTCATTGGGGTCCTCGCCAGCAAACAACAGAATGGCAGCTACGGATCTGGACCGGATAATTCACAGCTCTTTGTTCCCTTCTCATCGATGGAGCGTGACTTTCCTCCTGACGACAAGGGCGACTTCCCTGGCATCGTAGGCAACATCGTCGTACAGCCTGTCTCCGCAGCCGAGCACGTCGCTGCGCTCCGCGAAGTCCGCGAGATCCTCGGCGAACGTCACCACTTTGATCCCAAAGATCTCGATGCAGTATGGGTATGGGACACATTGGAAGGAGCACAGTTCACCGACAACATTTTTCGGGCAATGACGTTGTTCTTCGCGGCTGTTGCTCTCCTGACGTTGGCACTCGGCGGCATCGGCGTGATGAACATCATGTTAGTCGCGGTCTCTGAGCGAACCCGCGAAATCGGTGTCAGGAAAGCTCTTGGAGCGACCGCCGTCGACATCCGCCGTCAATTCTTCTTAGAGTCGGCGATCATCACACTCGTCAGTGGAACCCTCGGTCTGATCTTTGGTGTCGGCATCATCTTCGCTCTGAAACTCCTTCCGCTGCCCCAATTTCTGCCGCACCCTGTGATCTCCGCGACAGCCATCATCTCTTCCCTTATTACGCTCGCAGCCATCACACTCACGGCAGGTACTTATCCTGCCTTGCGAGCTGCAAACCTAACCCCCATCGAGTGCCTGCGCACGGACTAGGCACGGAGATTCCGTTATGAACCTTAGCGAAGCTCTCAACGAATCGGTAGAGTCGCTGCGACGCAATCGCCTGCGTTCTGGTCTCACCATGCTCGGGATCGTTTGGGGACTGGTGACAGTCGTTCTCCTTCTAAGCTATGGTCGCGCCGTTTCAAACGCCGTCATGGAAGGATTTCTCGGCTTTGGCAACAACGTCATCATGGTCTGGGGAGGGCAGACCTCGATGCAGGCGGGCGGCGAACGGTCCGGCCAGAAAATCCACCTTAAAGACGGTGATATGGAAGCGATACGCGACTCGCTTCCGTTTCTCAGCGCCATATCACGAGAGACTGACGATAACTTCAGCGTCAAATACGGTCCGAAAGTAGTTGCAATTTCATCTAAAGCAGTCGATCTTCCCTATGGCCGCATGCGCCGCTTGGATGTAGAACAGGGTCGTTATTTCGAAGCCGATGACTTCAGCCAACATCGCCAGGTCGTCATCTTCGGCGCGCATGCCGCACAAAAACTCTTCAATGGATACCCGCCTGTGGGCGAAACGGTAGAGGTGGAAGGGCAACCCTTTCAGGTAATCGGCGTCCTGCGCAACAAAATTCAGGACTCATCCAATAACGGCCCTGATAACGAGAATATCTTTGTACCATTCGACACGATGCGCACCCTTCGCCAGCAGCGCGATCCGGACTCCATCGTCTTCCAACCCTCAACGCCCGCTCTTCACCTGCAAGCCATTCAAGCTGTTCGAACAGTCCTTGCGCAGCGCCATCACTTCAATCCTCTCGATGAAAAAGCGATCAACGCGTGGGACACCATTGAGGACGGCAAACAACTTGTTCAGTTCTCCTTTGCGCTGCAGGTGCTGTTAGGGATCATCGGTGCGATGACGCTCGCAGTCGGCGGAGTGGGTGTCATGAACATCATGCTCGTCTCCGTCACGGAACGAACCAGGGAGATCGGTCTGATGAAGGCCCTCGGCGCCCGCCCCCGAGACATCCTTGCCCAGTTTCTGCTAGAGAGTCTTCTCCTGACGTTCTTAGCCGGCCTCGCCGGAGTGCTCGTCTCGATTGCCACAACCTATCTGGTTCCACCGATGCCCTTATATTCAGCGATGTATCAAACGGCAAACCACGACGGCGACATCATCCTTCACGCCTCCATGGGAATCATGCTGGCCTCATTGATTATCCTGGGACTTGTCGGAATCGTGTCCGGCCTGCTGCCGGCGATTCGAGCGGCAAAGATGGATCCCGTTGTCGCATTGCGCCATGAATAAAGAAACGCGGCGCAAGTATCAGTGACCCTCATAGACCTGTCGATATAACTCGCGATTCCTTATGATCGCCTGCACATAATCCCGTGTCTCCGTATAAGGAATCGACTCTACCCACTCAGGAACGTCCTTGTAGTCATTGGTCGAGAGCCATTGATGGACCGGCGAATCGCCAGCGTTGTACGCAGCCAACGCATAGTCAACCTGGCCGCCGTATCGGTCAATGGATTTACGAAGGTCTTGCGTCCCCAATTCCAGGTTAATCGTAGGATCAAGAAGTTCGCTCGGCTTGAACCGCCGCTGCCCATCCTTCCTTGCCAGCGACTTCCCCACCGACGGAAGCAGTTGCATAAGACCGTAGGCGTTTGCCCTGCTCACCGCCCCTGGATTGAACTCCGATTCCTGACGGATGAGAGCCGCAACGAGATAGGGATCAAGGCCGTTGGCCCTGGCATCATTCTCCAGGGTCTGCCAATACGGGCGTGGCAGTAGCATCTGCCAATACGCCACCGGCGCATCTTTTACTGGCAGCGAAAAGAATGGAATCTTGCTGCGCTTCATCGCCTGCAGTGCGCGAGTCGTCTCACCAAAGCTTTGATAGATCTCAGCCTCAGCCAGCGCTCCCCACTCGCTCGACGTTGCACTGAGCTGAATCTCTGGCCTTATGTATTCATTCAGCGCTGCGTTCGCTAGCAGCCTGGCCTTGATGAGATGCAGATCATTTTCCGGCAGTACGTCAGTCAGCTCTGGATCAGAAAATACTGGCACCGAAGCGAGCGAAGGTGAAGGCGGGACTTCTTCGCGAGAGCCAATCTCCGCGATCCGCTCTCGCGCCAGAATCGCATAATAACTATTCACAAAGCTCTCATTGAGCTTGTTGTAATAATTCAAGGCCTGCCCAAAGTTGTGCTCAACGTCCTCGTAAAGACGCCCGCGCCAATAGAGTGCTCCGGGGATTTGTTCTCCTGCCGGATAGTCTCGAATCTGTTCGTCCATCAATCGCGCGGAGTCCGGATATCTGCGCAATCGATAGCTCAGCCATGCCTCGTGCCAATGCGCGCGCGGCGCGTAAATACTATTCGGGAAATGCTCCACCAGCGCCTGGTAGTCATCAATCGCCTTAGCGTCATTTTGATGAATTAAGTACATGTTTCCGCCCGAGTACAGAGCCTCTTCAAGCCAGCGGCTGTGCGGATATTGGGCCACCAACTGCTGCACGAACGCGTCATGGCGGTCCATATCGCCGGAGTTTCGAGCTAATTCCGACTCAAGATAGATCTTCAGCGCGGCGCTATCATCCCCGGTCACCGGCAGGTGTTCCACCTCCGACCGCGACAGTTTCTTGAGCCGCAAATCGCATACGGCCGCATAAATCTCGAGCGCATCTCTGTCCGACTGGCTTAGATTATTCCCGCTCTTTTCCAAGGCGCGGTACTCCTCTTCCGCCAACGAGTATTGTTTCGCATTGAACATTGCATCCGCGTGCTCCTTTCGCTCCGCGGCGGACAACGGAAGATTCATCGCGTCCAGTTGTGTCTTCGCATTGCTCGCTTCAGGACTTAGCGGGTCTCCGAGATACAGTCCTCGATACAGCGAAGCGGCCCTCTCCAGATTCCCGCTTGCCTGGTATGCCTTGGCTAACGTAGAGCGAAAATCAACGTGATTTCCAACGGCGCTTCCGATCAATGGTTGCAGCACTCGAAGAGCTTCCGTTGGATTGCCGCCTATAAGGTAGGCATTGGCCAGAAGAATCGGCGCAGAATCGTCAAATAAGCTTCCCGGGTGACGATCAGCGAAATGCTCCAGCAACGGCACAGCATCCTGAGGCCGATTTCCCTGCACCGCCGCCTGCGCCTGCAGATAATCAGCATAGTCATCCAATGCCGCGCCATGGAGGCTCGCCTGATGAAACTCCTTTTCCGCCTCAGCGTATCGCCGATCCAACATGTACGCATGACCCAACGCCAGCTCCGCGGAGGCTGCTGCTTCGCCCTGGTGGCTGGCCGCATAGGCAAGCACGCCAGCGTACGCCGCCGGGCTGCGCTCAGTGACTAGCTGTTGTGCCATGGGGCGCAAATTGGCCGACGCAGTGAACGCGACATTGAGTCGCCGGCTCTCCGCAGTCGCCGGTGGTTCGTGTCGGCGCCGCCGTTCCGGAATCTCGCGACCAGTCTCCCCTCTTCGACCCGAGATTTCTGCCTTGCGTCGTCTGCGTTCCCGCTCCGTTAGCCCTCTTGTCTGGCCATGATGTTCCGCGGCCGTCGATTTGTGTTCTTCAACACCGCGCCTACGACTCGTGCCCCGCCGTTTGTTTCGACTAGCGCGCTTAATTTGACTGCTCCTCGCAGATCTGGCGCTTGCAGTCGTCTGCTGGGCCCCCACACGCCACCCGGTCATCGCCAGCAACAGCGCGACACCCAGAGTGACGCCCAACATCCATCCCGACCTCAACCTCTTCATCGGCTAACCACCCAACTTAACTGTAAGTCGATCCTTACGTCCTTGTTTGCACACCACCCGCATCCGGTGAACCTCCGAAGATAACTGCGAACCAAAAGGAAAATGCAAAACCGTCTCCTGTAAAATAGTTGTACGTATGGCCGTCCAAACCTCTCCCATTGCCGATGAACCCCTCCAGCCCCTCGGGGAAGCGGTTGCCGCAGAGTTGCAGGAGACGGCCCACCCAGATCTGGCACTCGTGGAGCGTGCCAAAGCTGGCGACTCTGCCGCCTTCGAACAGCTCGTCCAACAATATGAGCGGCAGATCTTTCGCACCGCCTTGCACATCACCCAGAATCGCGAGGATGCGGAAGACATCACCCAGGACGTCTTCTTCAAGGCCTTCCAAAAGCTCGAACAGTTTCAGGGCAACTCCAAATTCTCCACATGGCTGGTCCGGATCGCCGTCAACGAAAGCCTGATGCGGCTTCGCAAGCGCAAGACTTCCAAGACTGTCTCCATGGATCAGGACGTTGAAACGGACGAAGGCTCCATTCCTCGTGATTTCGCCGAATGGCGGCCCAATCCCGAGCAAAATTACTCCCAGGCCGAACTCGCGGAGATCCTCCGCAAGACAATTGCGGGTCTGCCCCCAGGTTTTCGAACCGTTTTCACTCTCCGCGACATCGAAAACTTGTCGACGGAAGAGACAGCCGCAGCGCTCGGATTGAGCGTCCCGGCGGTCAAGTCCCGGTTGTTGCGTGCGCGCCTGCAGTTGCGCGAGCGCCTCAGCCGTTACTTTCGGCAAAACAACGAGGCCTCAAAGTGAACTGCACGGAATTTCTCTCCAAACTCACTGACTACTTCGATGGACAGATCGATCCTTCCCTTCTCGCTGAGGTCAAAGCTCACCTTGGCACCTGTCATCATTGTGAGGTTGTCGTCGACACCACCCGTAAGACCATCGACGTCTACCGCGGCGCAGTCTCGTACGAGTTTCCAGAAGAACTATCCAGTCGACTCCGTGCTGCTGTCATGGAACGCTGTCTGGCCTCCGGTAAGCTGCCCGATATAGAAGTTAAGTCCTCGGCCAAGCCGGCCGGCCGGTAAATCCTCAAGATCTGCCTCGAGTCCTAAGCAAAAAGGGTGGCCAACTAGGCCACCCTTTCTGCTCTACCTAAACCCTCGTTGTTACTTCACAACCACCTGCTGGAACAGCGGCGAAGTAAGCAATCCGGCAAATTGGCTGTCCGACGAAGAGTACGCCACAGACAGCACGCTCCCCGTCGAATCAATGGTCGTGTCGTCAATCGCAGACTTCTCCTGGCCCGTACCGGAAGACTTCTTCATCAGCGCCACGCCCTTCATGATCGTCGCGGCCGTCGCAGCGGTGATCGTGTCAGACATATCTACCGTCATGTTGAATCGAACGCCGTTGCTAAAGTCCATCGTGTAGCTGGCGTCCTTCATCCGGTTCTTGACCGTATCGTAGTCAGCCAGCCCTGCGGCGGCGCCCAACACGCTCTTCATCATGGTTTGCGTGCCCTTCTGGTCGAGGATGGACCAGACCGCTTCGGAATCAATCGCCGACATCTCGTTCATCATGTCGCTGTTCTGCAGAAAGTTGGGCTGCAAACCGTCCCGGGCATCCAGAGCAGCGCGAACCGCCTCGCGATCGCCAAAGATCATCGTCGTCTGATTCAGGAAGGCCACACTCATGCCGCCGGAACCCATGGGATAAATCGCGTTGTTCCGCAGCATCGTGGGCTTGGTCTTATCCTTGGCAAACTTCGCCATAATGGCCTGGGTGTTGAACTGCCCCTGCGCCACACCGAGGATGCGTGTTCCTGTCCCGTTCGAACTGCTCGCGCCAGGAAGGCGGAAAGCAGCAAACGCCAGGGTGTCCGCATCCTGATCCACCTGCAGCCCCGAGGTCTTCAAAGCATTCTCCAGGTGCTTAAGCTCTGGAGGTAAAACTCTGTCCTTCAGTTGCATGGCTGCCGGTGAGTTCTGCATCTGCCGATAATCCACCACAATAATCTGTTGTACGTCTCTCGGTATCGACGCGCGCGCGTCACCGCTCAACTGCGCAGCCTGCACCGTGATCGGGGCGACCGCCATCATCGCCAGCACCGTCCAAGTAGTCCTATGCTGCCATCTCTTAACCATCTTCAAGTGGAAACTCCCTGACAAGTTGCGCAAACAGCCGCAATCTATATTCTTTACCGATACTATTGCATCCCGCAAATCGACCGCTATGGCCAGCTCATCGGACGTCTCAGACGCCGCTCAAGAACCTTATCCTCTGGGTCGAACTGAGGTATTTGACGCACCCAGTCCGCGTTTGGCTCATACGCCAGCTCCGGAATCAGCCCGATCACCTCTCCCTCAGCGATCTCCACGCCGTGGCGGGAAGCAATCTCCTTGACCGCACCGTGCAATCGAGTCATCGGCGTTTTCAGAAAGTCCGTGATATTCATGCTCACCTGGGCGCGCCCATTTGCCATGACGCCCATAGCCTTAACGCCGAATAACCCGCCGCCGGATGCCCGAATCTCCTTGGCAATCGACCGCGCCAGGCTGACCGCCTCCGTCGCCCCATGGGCAGCGAGATATATGTTGTATGCAATGAGGAACTTACGGGCTCCCACGGCACTTGCACCAGCCGTTGCGTGCAGCTCTGGGCCGCCCACATCCGGCTGCCGGCGAGTATCCCGCACTGATTCCCGCTGTAACCCCTCAAACTGGCCGCGGCGCACATCCTCCAGGTTCACTCGATCCGGCCGCGATGCCGCTGCCTCATAGAAATAGACAGGCACGCCGAATCTCCGCCATATCGCCAATCCGGCCTGGCGCGCCAGCATCGCACACTGCACCAGGGAGACGCCGCTCACCGGAACAAACGGGATGACGTCCGCCGCTCCAATCCGAGGGTGGGCTCCCGTCTGTTGGGTCAGGTCGATTAACTGAGCAGCTTTCCCAGCGCCACGCACCGCCGCCTCAACGACAGCATCGGGAGTCCCGGCGATCGTCACCACAGACCTGTTATGGTCGGCGTCCAACGAATAATCCAGCAAATGCACGCCATCAACGCGCATCGCTCGCACGATCTCCTCAACCTTGCCCCGATTAACGCCCTCTGAGAAGTTCGGGACACACTCCACAATTGCGTCTGGAGCTTCTGAATTTGGACTCTCGTTCCGTTCTTCGTTGCTCATCGCGCTACTTCCACCAGGTATATCCAACGGACATCTGCAGGCTGACGTTCACTCCGGGATTCTTGTCGCCAAGGCTAGCACTGGAAAGATGCACGCCATTGATTCCGAAGTCTACCGAACGGTTGTCACGGACAAAATAATGGACGCCGACACCACCCTGCGGCAGGAAGTTCCATACGCTGGTGTCGGCGGCGGGTCCCGTTTGTGTGGGGTCGGTGAAGTCCAGGTCTCCGACACCCGGATACTTGCGAGTGGTGTACAAAAGGCCGCCTGCCGCCTGCACCCAGGGCATGAACCGCGTTCCATGGGTGAAGTTCCAACGAAGGATGATGGGCGTGATGCTGAAGCCGTGGTATGTCCCGCCACCAGTGACCGGACCATAGCACTGCGAAGCGGAGGTCGCGCCTGCGGGGCAGTCAACCAGGTGCTGGAACTTTGGGGTGACGGACTCCCAGTAAGGAATCACCTGGACAGCGTACTCGAAGTTGCCCTTGAACATGCCCTGCCCGAAGTCCGGCGTAAGGATCTTGCCTGCCTGCACGCCTGCCGACAGAAAGGAGTAGTTGGTGCGTTGCTCTAGGCCAGGACCGCCCTCAAAGAAGCCGCCAAGTTCCCACTTCGACTGGGCTGCCTCCTGCACTGGAGAGAGGTTGACGTGGCTCACCGCGCCGCTCTGTTGCGCCGCGGCGCTCACCGTCATCACCAACACACCCAGGCCTAAACAAAGCATCCTCAAAGCTATCTCCCTCACAGCCGAAAGCCGCCATCGAGTGGCGGCTTTCGCATCTCTCGGTTTTACCCTGTTCTGTCGACTAAGCCGGAACGGACTCTTCATCCATGTCGAAGTTGGAGTAGACATTCTGCGTGTCGTCCAGGTCTTCGATGACATCCAGCAACCGCATCATTGCGGTGGCGGCTGAGCCCTCTAGCTTGGTGTAGGTCGAGGCGACCATCGTGACCTGAGCAACCTCGGTCGGAATCTTGGCCGCCTTGATCGCTTCGGAAACTGCCTCGAAGTCCTTAGGCGAAGTCGTGATCTCCCAGCTATCGCCCTCGTCGGCCAGATCTTCCGCGCCTGCATCGAGTGCAATCTCGGTCAGCTTGTCTTCATCTGCAGCCGACTTGGCCACGACGATGACGCCCTTCTTGGAGAACATGTAGCCAACGGAGCCGGTTTCACCGAGGTTCCCGCCGTTCTTCGAGAAGGCGTGCCGAATCTCGGAGACGGCGCGATTGCGGTTGTCCGTCATGGTCTCAACGATGACAGCAACGCCTCCAGGACCGTAGCCCTCGAAGGTGATCTCCTCGTAGTTCGCGCCCTCTAGCTCGCCAGTTCCCTTCTGGATGGCGCGCTTGATGTTGTCCGCGGGCATGTTCTCGGCCTTGGCCGCAACGATGGCTCCACGCAGTCGAGGATTGCCGTCAGGATCTCCTCCTCCGCCTCTTGCGGCGATGGTGATTTCCTTGATCAGGCGGGTAAAGATCTTGCCGCGCTTAGCGTCCAGCGCGCCCTTCTTGTGCTTGATTGTCGCCCATTTTGAGTGGCCGGACATGTGCTGAACCTCTGCGGCTTGAATATCGTATGTTCGCGAAAACAGGCGTTAAAAAGCGCTTCTCGCGCAACTTCGTCGAAGAAAATTGTAGCACGCACGGGGTGGGGGGCCGGGGGTGCAGAACGGCTAGGGGGTCTCCGGAGCGAGGAGGTTGTCAAGTGTCTCCCTCCTGCGGATGAGGCGGGCGGCGCCGTGCTCTACCAGGACCTCGGCGGGGTTGGGGCGGGTGTTGTAGTGGGAGGCGAGGGACATGCCGTAGGCGCCGGCGTCGAGCAGGACGGCCAGGTCGCCAGCGCGGAGCTCGGGGAGGGTGCGATCGCGGGCGAAGAAGTCCCCTGTCTCGCAGACGGGGCCTACGATGTCGGCGGTCTGGGTTGGGCGGTCGGCGTCGGCGAGGATGGGAAGGATCTCGTGGTGAGCCTGGTAGAGGGCTGGGCGGATGAGGTCGTTCATGGCCGCGTCGGTGATGACGAAGTGCTTGGCGCCGTTCTGCTTGGTGTACAGGACGCGAGTGAGGAGCGCTCCGGCCTGAGCTACGAGGAAGCGTCCCGGTTCGAGGAGGAGATGGGCGTTGAGGCCGTCGAGCGCGTGGCGGATGGCTGCGGCGTAGGCCGCGACCGACGCTGCGGGGTCGAAGGCTGCGGTTCCGTACTCGATGCCAAAGCCTCCTCCGCCGTCGACATAGCGAATGTTCTGGCCGTCTGCGCGCAGGTCTTCCACCAGGCTGCGGACGCGCTGCAGGGATTGGGCGAACGGCTCGACGGAGCGGATCTGGGAGCCGATGTGGACGCTTACGCCAGCGGGTTCGAGGCCGGGAAGCTGGGCTGCGCGGGCGTAGACCTCGCGGGCGCGCTCGATGGCGATGCCGAACTTGTGCTCACGCAGTCCTGTGGAGATATAAGGATGCGTCTCGGCGAAGACGTCAGGGTTGACGCGGAGCGCGATCCTGGCCGTCTTGCCGAGCGCCGCCGCGCGGGCGGAGAGAATATCCAGCTCGGCCTCGCTCTCTGCGTTGAAGAGGAGGATGTCGGAGGCGAGGGCTGCGTCCATCTCCCAGATCTGCTTGCCAACGCCCGAGAAGACGACGCGGCTCAGCACTTCTGGCGCGGCACGGCGAACGCGCTCCAACTCGCCGCCAGAAACGATGTCGAAGCCGCAGCCTTGAGCTGCGAGCAGCTTGAGGATAGCCAGCGCGGAGTTGGCCTTCACCGCGTAGCAGAGCGTGTGCGGAGCGCTCGCAAACTCCTGCTGGAGCATGCCCACACGCTCCCGGATGGCGTCTGCGGAGTAGACGTAGAGCGGGGTTCCGAACTGCTCGGCGAGCGCGGTGAGGTCTGCTCCCGAGCAGGTGAGGCGGTTTTCAACGTAGGCGAAGGGACGGGGCGAAGTGGACGTGCTCACTCGTCTATCTTAATCAGTTTGAGATTTCGCGCTGCAACAGCTCGCCAATTAAACGGTTGGGGCGGCGGGCGGAGCGGGCGGTGGGGTATAGGTTGGCTGCGCGTAGCTTTGCGAGGAGAAAAACGTCTCGTTGGGGATGACCATCCAGGCGATGAGGTACGCGAGGATGGGAGTACCGCAGCCGAAGAAAGCGAGAACCACGAGAAGCACGCGAATCAGCGCCACGTCCCAACCGAAATGTTGCGCAAGGCCAGCACAGACGCCGCCAAGCATGCGTCCGTAGAGGGGGCGGTAAAGGCGCTGGGCTGTGTAGGGCTGAGCGGGAGGCGTGTACGGCGGTGCGTTGGGAGGCGTATTCGGCGCATAGGTCTGCGCGTACACGGCTTGTCCACAGTTGCTGCAGAATCTCGATCCCTGGCTAAGCTCTTTGCCACATGCGGTGCAGTTCATCGCGCGCCTCCGTCTTCCACTTAACGTGTCATACGGTACTCCGCGCGGTTCGGTTCCGTAATGGCCAGGGGCCCGGGTTCGCGCGGATGGCTGGGGGTACCCCCCTCCCCCCTTCCCCCTTTTTTGCGGCGGTTTTGGTTTCTAAGGTATTCAGGACAGGGGTGTTACAGGGCAAGGTTCCGTGGAGTCATTGAATTGTGTAAGCGGTTTGTTTTGAGCTGGATACGGCAAAGAATTCCCGTAAGTGCATGACAGGCCACTGGTTACGGCTAAGAATGACAAACGATTGGACTTAGGCCTCGTTTTTGGTACGGCGCTATGTCCGGTCGGACGGACGCCCATTCAGATGACGGCCTGTGGATCGTTACCTCTCCGCGCAACGGATACGAAGGCCTGGCTCGATGGGGGGATAGTTTTATTGTACGCGAAGCGCCATAGGGATTATGCCAAGTCGATCCGCTTTTGAATGTTAGACTTATGGCGTTTAAGGGGTTGACAAGACGTTTTTGGGCTGTTTTTGGGGGGAGTTATTTTTGGGGTTGAGGCGAAGGGTCGTTTTCCGACGCGTATGGCTATCGAAAGATAGGTCCTTTCATCGGTTTAGCTCGCATATGATCTGCGAGGGTTGAGTTCCGCTGGCAGGTGGGACTCTCCCCCTTTGGGAGCTGCACGCCGACCGCGTGCAGCTTCCACCCATGGTTTCCAAGTGGGCTACCGGCCTTTGTAGGGGGTTTGGAGATAACGGCGGGCGGCATCGGCCTGGGACTGGTCGCCGCCCGGGGTAAGCACTTTGTTGTACATGGCTACGGCCTGCTGGCGCTGGTGGAGGAGGTCGTACATCTGGCCTGCGCTCAAGAGGGCCCGCTTGCGAAGCCAGTCGCTGGCGTTGGGCTGGTCGGCGGACTGGGTGAAGCTTTCGGCGGAGGCCTGGATCTGGTTGTAGCCGCGTTCGGTGTCGGCGAGGCCGAACCAGGCTAGCTCCAGGCGGGGCTGGGTGAAGTAGTTGGGCTTCTGGGCGTCGGCGATGACCTGCTTGTACTGGGCGATGGCGTCGAGGCCGTGGCCTTCGTCCTTGAGGAGGTTCGCTACTTCAAGGCAGAAGATGTAGTTGTGGGGGTACTCCTTCTGGAGGCCACGCTCGACGGTGAGGGCGGCGGGATACTGAGCGTCGTGGCGGAGGAAGAGGGAGAGGATGGTGCGGGATTCAATGGGGGTGACGACGCCGTGGTCGGCGGATTTGCGGAGGTCGGCGAGGCCTTCGGCTTTGTTGCCGCCTACTCCCATGAAGCCGACGATGAAGCGGAGCCAGCCGGGAAGACTGGCGACGGCGAAGCGCTGGATGCCGATGGCCATCCAGGCGTCGGCGTACTGGGGATCGATCTTGAGGCAGGCTTCGGAGTCGTTGCGAGCGGAGTAGCCCTGGCGGGCGGCGGCGGCGAAGGAGTGGTCGACGAGGGTGATGAAGACGGCGTGCATGCCTTTGGCGTAGCCGCGGGCGAAGAGGGCGTTGGCGTCGTTGGGGTTGGCTGCGAGCTCGGCGTTGCTGAGCTGGAAGATTTTGGCGGTGGTGGACTCGATGCGGGAGCGGATGGCGGGAGGGACGTCGATCTGGCGCTTGGCGGTGAGGAAGCTGTTGTGCGCGTAGTAGGTGGTGTCGAGGAGATCCTGATCGTAGAGCTGGTGGAAGATGACGGTGGTCAGGATGTAGTTCCAGGCCATCGGGTCGTTGGGATGCTGCTGGGCGACCTGTTCCTGGATTTTGAGCGCGGCGTCAAAGTTGAGGTTGTAGAAGAGCTGCAGGGATTGCTTGACCTGCGGGGTGAGATTGAGGGGGTCGGTGTGGGGCTGGGTTTGAGCAGAGAGGTGGAGCGGGAGAGCGAGGGTTGCGAGAAGGAGCGCGAGGAACGGCGTGCGGGGGGCTCGAGGATTCCGGGATTTTGGGGGCAAAGCGATCGTTTCCTCCCATGATTTGGCGGGCCGTGGAGGCCGGGCCGACGGAATTAGACTATACCTTGGACGCCGCGCGGAGGTTGAACGTGTAGCCCATGTCGGATGGGTGCGACGTAATCAGGATCACAAACGGGATGGGCCGGCGGGCGTAGGATTCGGTAGAGAGTAATTGGAGGGACGATGGATTTTCAGACGGTACTGCCGCTGGTGGCGCTAACGATTGGTTGCATTGCGTATGTATTCTGGCCACAGGAGCGGGTGGTGGCTCCGGTGGAGAAGACGCGGCTGGATTACCTGCGCGAGCGCAAGGAAGTGGTGTATGACAATCTGCGCGATTTGAACTTTGAGTATCGGGCGGGCAAGTATCCGGAGGATGACTACGCGCGGCAGCGGGAGAGTCTGGAGCAGGAGGCTGCGAAGGTGGTCAACGAGATGGAGTCGTTAGGTGGGTAGAGCGACGAGGTATTTTGCCAGAGGGTTAGGGGTAAGGTTGGTGGCGGCAATCACAATGGAGCATGAGATCGTGAAGTATTCTTGTCGTGTGTACGCTTATAGACGCATTTTCCGCAGCCTCTCCGCCTTGTTGGGCCTTAGTGCCCTGTTGATGTTTGTTCCCGTCGCGATGGCAGCGACGATTACTGGAACAGTGACCAATCGCACGACCAATAAGCCGTCGGCCGGCGACCAGGTGACGCTGGTGAACCCGCAGCAGGGGATGCAGGAGGTGACTTCGGCCACCACCAACGCCCAGGGCGAGTATTCGCTGAATGCGCCAGCGGGGGGACAGTTCCTGATTCGCGTGACGCATGATATGGCTAGCTATTATCAGTCGGCGCCGGATAGTGCGCAGCCGGTGAACTTCGATGTGTACAACTCGGCTGCGAAGGTGGCGGGGGTGAGCACGGAGGTTCTGATGCTGCGCGCGCAGACAGATGCCGCGGGCGCGAACCTTGAGGTGACGGAAGATTTTGTGGTGAAGAATGCGTCGACGCCACCGACGACACAGTACTCGAAATCGCCGTTTGATGTGTACCTGCCATCGGGTGCGGTGGTGGAGGCAACGGCGGCCAAGGGACCGAATGGAATGCCGACGTCCGAGGAGTTGGCGCCGCAGTCGGAGAAGAACGAATACAGCGTCATGTTTCCGATCAAGCCGGGCGAGACGCAGATTGAGATTGCGTATCACGTTCCTTATAGCGGCAGCATGAAGGTGAATATGAAGGTTGCCGGACAGACAGATATGTTTGCCGTGAGCCTGCCGAAGAGCATGAAGTTCGATGGCGGAAGCAACGGACAGTTCATTCCGGCGAATGGAGATTTGAACGCGTCGACCTATTTGGTGCGCGGGATGAAGGCGGGTCAGTCGGTGGGGTTTGCGATCTCGGGCACGGGTCAGTTGCCGCGCGACACGGGTGCGAGCGACCAGAGCGGGCAGGCTGCAGGTGGACCGGCAGGCGCTGGCGGTGGCCAGGCTACGGATGACGCTCCGGGTAAGGGCCTGGGCAATCCGCTGGATCCGAATGGAACGCATGAGCCGCTGTCGTCGAAGTACAAGTATTGGATCCTGGGCGGCCTTGGGCTGCTGCTGGTGGCTGCGGCGGGCGTGCTGCTGCGCAAGCCGGTGGTGGCTCCGGTAGTTGCCGGGACTGCGGATATAACGTCGCCGGTAGCGGCGCGGCCGGTGGTTGCAGTGGCGACCGCTGCCCCCGTGGTCGCGACTTCCGTGGCAGGACATCATGCGCAGTTGATGCAGGCGCTGAAGGAAGAGCTGTTTGCCCTGGAGACCGAGCGCTTGCAAGGGCGTGTGGACGAGGCGGAGTATCTTCAAAGCAAGGCGGCGCTGGAGTTGATCCTGCGGCGCGCGCTGCAACGGGGCGCGAACGCTTAAGGCGTTCGCTCGCGTGACAGCGCTGCAAGCCTGAAGCGTCTTGCCCGCTCGAAGTAGTTTGCCCGACAGGCACAGTAGTCTAACCCGGCCACGGCCCACAGACCTCGCTCTAAGACTGTTCCAACGAGATCTCCCAATGACCACTGTGTTTCGTATCGCTCGACTGTTCGCGCTGGCCGTCTGGGTGGGCGGCCTTGTGTTCTTTGGATTTGTAGCTGCGGTGGCGTTCAAGACGTTGCCCGCGGTGGAAGAAGCGGGCCTGATGGTGCGCGGGGCGCTGATCTCGCTGCACCATATCGGGCTGGTGTGTGGGATTGTCTACCTGTTGTTCACGCTGGCGCTGCTGGCGACGCAGAGGGACACCCATCCGGTGCGGGCTGCTGAACTGGCGCTGGTGATCGTAATGCTCGGGCTGACCGGCTTCTCAGAGTTTTCGGTGATCCCGCGGATGGAGTCTGACCGGCTTTCGGCGGGTGGGGATATCACGAAGCTGGCTGAGAATTCGCCGACACGGGAGCAGTTCAATCGCCTGCACAAGGTGTCGGTGCGCGTGGAGGGCGGAGTGCTGCTTGCGGGGCTGGTGCTGCTGGGGCTGGCGTCGGTACACGGGCGCGATGACTTCGACCGCTTCGCATAAAGGCAGGGGATAGGGGATAGAGTGTAGTGTGTAGTGTGTAGAGAAAACAAAGGCCCCGACCGAGATGGCGGGGCCTTGCTGTGCTGCAGCCGATCGAGGCCGCCTTCTCTATCCTCTACACTCTATCCCCTACACTCTGCCTTAAACACAAAGGGCCGCCGGGGGGTGCCAGCGGACCCTTTGCTTTCAAATCGCGCCTCCTATCAAGGGATGCGACCGGTGGGGGGTCGTCCCGACCAGAGGCGCTAGATGATTATTACATAAACCTGTCATCTGGGAGCTGTGGATGGAGAAAATTTGCAGCGCGTTCGGTACTAGAATGAGGAAAAGCCAGAAGTTAGGAAACGTGGAGCGCCAGCGCTCGCATCACATGGACGTCTGCACACAGGCCTAATTGAAGCACTGAAGCAGGAACGAGGAGCACTCCCATGCCAGAGATACGTGGATTCGCAACGCATGCGGCTGGCGCCGAGCTGCTTCCCTACAAATATTCGGTGGGGGAGATAGGGCCGCGCGAGGTCGAGGTGAGGATTACGCACTGCGGTGTATGCCACTCCGACATACACCTGATCGACAACGACTGGGGGATGAGCAAGTATCCGTTTATTCCGGGCCACGAGATTGTGGGCACGGTGACGGGCATGGGGTCGGAGGTGCGGAACCAGAAGCTCGGGACTCGCGTGGGAATTGGCTGGCAGGCGGACTCCTGCGGGATCTGCGAATGGTGTGTGCAGGGCGATGAGCACCTATGCCCGAAGGCTCAGCCGACTTGCATCGGGCGCAATGGTGGGTATGCGGAGTCGGTTCGGGTGAACTCGCGGTTTGTGATTCCGGTGCCGGAAACAATGGAGAGTGAGAGCGTGGCGCCCCTGCTGTGCGGAGGAATTACGGTGTATAGCCCGCTGCGAAACCATCTGGCGCGGCCTTCCTCACGCGTTGGGATCGTCGGCATTGGCGGCCTGGGACACATGGGACTGCAGTTTGCTCGGGCGTTCGGGTGTGAGGTGACGGCGTTCTCTACTTCGAAAGATAAAGAGCCCGAGGCGCGCGAGCTGGGAGCGAACCACTTTGTGAATACGCGCGAGAATGGCGAGATCAGAAAGGTGGCGGGGAGCCTGGATCTGATTCTGTCGACAGTTTCGGGCGACCAGGATTTCCAGCAGCTCATCACGCTGCTGCGGCCCAAAGGCACGATGGTGGTGCTGGGCGCGTCGCCTGCGGCGATGCAGATCACGCCGTACAGTTTGATCTCTGGACAGAAGGCGATCGCGGGAAGTCCGTCAGGCAGCCCGCGCGACCTGCACGAGATGCTGGACGTGGCCGCGCGGCATAAGGTGCGGGCTATCACCGAGCGGTTCGCGATGAAGGATGCGAACAAGGCTGTGGAGAAGGTGAAGAAGAACCAGGTGCGGTATCGCGCGGTGCTCACGAACTAGGGTCCAGGGTTTAGGGTTCAGGGTCCAGGGTCCAGGGGAGAGCAAAGGCTCTCACGCAAAGGGCGCCAAGTGAGCCAAGTTTCGCCAAGGGGTTGGTAGTCGGGCATGGAGTCGTGGGCTGCGTGAGGATGTTGCGTAAGATAGCTGTTGATGCGCTTTGAATTTTTTGTTGCTGCTCGCTATCTTCGCGCTCGACGACGGCAGGCCGTGGTGGGCTTGATCACGGTGATCTCGGTGGTGGGCGTGGCGGCGGGTGTGGCCGCTCTGATTATTGCGTTGGCGATTACGAATGGGATGCGGCGCGATCTGCAGCAGCGGCTGGTAGGGTCGACGGCGCATGTGCAGTTGATGCGGACGGCTGGCGATGGCATTCGCGACTGGCGGCCGTTGATGGCAGAGCTGGGCAAGGTGCCGCATGTGGTGGCCGTGGCTCCGGGGCTGTATGGACAGGTGTTGATCTCGCGAGGAGCACGATCGGGTGGGGCGCTGATCAAGGGGATCCTTCCGGCGGACGAGCGGAGGATTGGGAACTTGTTGCAGTCGGTGAATGAGGGGTCGGCGGCAGAGCTGGCGCCGGTGGCGAATGCGGGCGCGCCGGAGAGCGAACTGGCGCCGCCGATTGTGATTGGGCATGAGCTCGCCGTGTCGCTGGGAGCGACGGTGGGCGATACGTTGATGGTGACCTCGCCGCAGGGGGAGCTGACGCCGCTGGGGTTGATCCCGCGGTACCAGAGGTTTCGCGTGGTTGGAATCTTCTCGTCGGGCTTCTACGAGTATGACGATGGCTACGCGTTTATGCGGCTGGCGGATGCGCAGCGGCTGTTCTCAGAGCCGGATTTGATCAGTGTGCTTAGCTTCAAAATTGATGACCTATACAAGGCTGTGCAGGTCGGCAACGCGATTCAGCAGGCGGCAGACAAAGATGCGGGGCCTGGATTCCAGGCGACCAATTGGATTGAGCAGAACCGCGAGCTGTTTCGCGATATGAAGCTGGAGCAAGATGTGACGTTCATCGTGCTGGCGCTGATTGTGGTGGTGGCGGCGCTGAATATTTTGATCGCGCTGACCATGATGGTGATGGAGAAGACGCGCGACATCGCTGTGATGATGAGCTTTGGCGTGACGGCCGAACAGGTGCGCAAGATTTTTCTCTTGCAGGGGCTACTGATCTCTGCGCTGGGAACGACGCTGGGGCTGGTGCTGGGATACACGGCGAGCGTGCTGGGATCGCACTACCGGTTTATTCATCTGGATGCGAGCGTGTACTCGCTGGACTACTTGCCGTTTGCGCCGCGGCTGATCGACGCGGTGGTGGTGGCGGCGGTGAGTCTGGGGATGAGTTTGTTGGCGACGATTTATCCATCGAGCTCGGCGGCCAGCGTGCTACCGGCTGAGGCGCTGCGGTATGAGTAGTGGGCTCCAAATTAATAGATTGCTCGCTACCATGTTGGGTCTGAGGACGTCTGTCTTAGAGGAATCGACAGGATTGAATCTGTGATGATGCGTTGCGGGCGCGGCGGGCGATGGTTCGGAGTGCTTGTAGGCGCTTGCGTGCTGGGCAGCGCGTGCTGCGCGTTTGGGCAGACGGGGGCGGCGGGAAAGGCCGTGAGTAAGGCGAATGCGGAGCCTGCGTTTGAAGTGGCGACGATTAAGCCCGGCGCCCCTTCTACGGATGGACACACGCACATTAACTATCCGGAGGGTGGGCGGTTCAGCGCGAGCAACATTACGCTGCTGGCGCTGATGCAGTGGGCGTATGACATGCCGCAGAAGCAGATTCTCGATGGGCCGGCGTGGATGGGTTCGGAACGATTCGATATGGCGGCGACGTCGGATGCGGGGACCGACGCGCGTCTGAGGGCGCTGCCAGGGGAAGAGAATGTGCCGACGAAGAAGCGCATGGTGCAGGCCTTGCTGGCGGATCGGTTTGCGCTGAAGGTGCATCGAGAGACGCGGATTCTGCCTGCTTATGATCTGGTGGTGGCGAAGGGTGGATCGAAGCTGCAGGTGAGCCATGCGGATGGCAAGAGTATTGGCACGGGGCGGACGCACTTCAACGGCGAAGGGTTGCCGATGGAGATTGTTGCGGAGCAGTTGTCGCAGATTGCGGGACGCGTGGTGGTGGATAAGACGGAGCTGCCGGATAGGTACGATCTGAAGCTGAGATGGACGCCCGATGATGCTCCGGTGCAGACGGACTCGCCACCGTCGTTGTTCACGGCGATCGAGGAACAGCTCGGGTTGAAGTTGGTGTCTTCGAAGGAGCCTGTGAGCGTGCTGGTGATTGACCATATCGAGCAGCCGTCGCCGAACTAGGACGCGCGAGGTGCGAGTGGGTTGCGGATTGTTGTGCGGGATTGTTGCAGGACCTTGGCTTAGGCAATACCATCGCTTGGAGGCCATGCAACGATGAGACTGAAATATCCGAAGCTGGCGCCGGGAGGCTATGAGGCGCTGGTTGGAGTTGGGCATTATCTGAATACTGAGTCGGCGCTGGAGCCGGTGCTGCGGGAGTTGGTGTATCTGCGCGCGTCGCAACTGAACGGGTGCGGCTTCTGCATTGGCATGCACACCGAGGAGCTGCACAAGCACAACGAGCCAGACAGCCGGATTGACGCGGTCGCGGACTGGCGCGGATCGGATGCGTTTACGCCGAAGGAGCGCGCGGCGCTGGCTTGGGCGGAGGCGGTGACGGATGTGAATGCGTCGCATGTTTCGGATGACGACTACGCGGCGGTGAAGGAGTTCTTCGAGGACAAGGACCTGGTGGACCTGACGTATGCGATTGCGCTGATCAACGCATGGAACCGACTGGGCGTGGCGTTTCGCGCGGAGTGGGCGCCGACGACGAAGCGCGTTTCGAACGGAGAGCACGCTCGATTTGTGGAAGAGGCGGCGGAGTGAGCAGTTCCCTTCCGGCGGTGGCGGAGGTCCCAGCGCTGCGAGGCGATTATGTGCTGAAGGCGCTGGCGCTGGAGAAGACGTATCCGCCGCTGGCTGGCGGGGGCGAGGGGTTGCGGCTCTTCAAGAATCTGTCCCTGGAGGTTGCGGCTGGCGAGATGGTGGCGGTGGTGGGGGAGAGTGGCGCGGGCAAGAGTTCCCTGCTGCATCTGCTGGCAGCGCTGGATACTCCTACGGCCGGCGAGGTTTGGTGTGGCGGGACGAACGTTACGCGGTTGAGTGCGCGCGAGGCTGGGACGTATCGCAATCGGGAGATTGGGTACGTCTGGCAGTTTCATTATTTGCTGCCGGAGTTTACGGCAGTGGAGAATGTCGCAATGCCGTTGCTGGCGCGGGGAGATCGTAGGCCTGAGGCGTTGGCTGAGGCCGCGCGGTGGTTGCAGCGCGTGGGGTTGGGGGATCGGGCGGAGCATCGGTCGGGTGAGCTGTCGGGGGGCGAGCAGCAGCGGCTGTCGATTGCGCGGGCGCTGATTACGCGACCGAAGCTTTTGCTGGCGGATGAGCCGACGGGGGATCTGGACGGCGGGACGGCCGAGCGGGTGTTTGAGCTGCTGCAGGAGCTGCATCGGGAGCACACGCTGGCCAGCGTGCTGGTGACGCATAACCTGGAGTTTGCGGGGCGGTGCGACCGGGTGCTGCGACTGCGGGATGGACGGCTGGTGGAACAGGGCTCAGGGCCCAGGGCTTAAGGTCCAGAATGCGTCGCGGTTCGTCGAGTGGTTTGCGCCTTTTCGGAGTTTGCGACCGATTTCCCACAGAAACGTCTAATCTTTGATTCCCGAAAGCGGTGGGGAGTTTTCCATCGCGCTCTGGGACGGATACACTAGGGTCAACTCAGCTGGCTGTACACAGAGCAGTAAGGCAGTCAGTCCTCTCCGTCGCAATCGAAGGCGACGGTGGCCACGCAATCGTCATTCGCAGACCGCGCTCCTCGTTGTACGGAAGGTTTTGATTCAAGGCGCGGGGCGACGGTTCGAAGGGGGAGTATGTTCGAACGCTATACGGAAAAAGCGCGGCGCGTGATCTTTTTCGCGCGCTACGAGGCGAGCCAGTTCGGATCGCCATACATTGAAACCGAACATCTCTTACTGGGCCTTCTACGGGAAGATAAGGCACTCACGAACAGGTTTCTGCGTTCGCATGCCTCTGTAGAGTCCATTCGCAAACAAATTGAGCAGCGCACGATCGTGCGGGAGAAGGTTTCGACTTCGGTCGATCTGCCGCTCTCGAACGAGTGCAAGCGCGTGCTCGCATATGCGGCCGAAGAGGCCGAGCGGCTGAGCCACAAACATATTGGGACGGAGCACCTGCTGCTGGGATTGCTGCGCGAGGAAAAGTGCTTCGCTGCGGAGATTCTGACCGAGCGCGGGCTGCGGCTGGCTGCGATTCGCGAGGAGCTGCAGCGCACGACGCAGGAG
>JBAULP010000092.1:0-41414 GCA_049578265.1 Acidobacteriaceae bacterium | reverse complement strand
GGGCGCGGATGTCGGCGCCAGCGGCGAAGGCGCGGTCTCCGGAGCCGGTGATGACGACGACGCGGACGGCGGGGTCGAGAGCGAGGGTGGTGAAGAGATGCTCGAGCTCGTCGAACATGGTGGCGTTGATGGCGTGGAGGACGTCGGCGCGGTCGAGAGTGATGGTGGCGACGGGGCCGTCGTGGGTGAGGCGGAGGGTGGTGAGAGCGGGGGCGATGGGGTCGGGCATGATGGCGTCCTTTGCGGCGGGGTGGCTTTTCGTTGCTGGCTTCTGGCTTTTTGGATTAGGGGCTGGGGGCTGGGGTTGGGGTTGGGGGTTGGTTCGCCTGGCGGGAGGGAGGCGAAAGGTTGGCGTCGCAGCCCACGGTAACAGATAATCGAGGCGTTCAGGTAAGGCGCGGAAGGCTGGTGTCGTATAACGACATACCCGCTTGTGGTGTGATGCAGGTTTTGGTTCTTTGTGATTGATTTTGTGGAGGTTTCTTCCCGTCACAGGTTCTTAATGCAGAGCTGTGATGGGATCGAAACTTTTTTTGACGTTCAACCATCCATAGAGGTAAGGATTCGTTCTGGTAGAGATTCCGTAGACCATCCGTTGATGTAAGGACTGGCTTTGGGCGGACCGTGCTCAGATTCAACGATCTAGTTTTAAGCGAAGAGGACAAGAATGGCTCAGGAAGAAGGCCGGGAGACACGACCGCACGGGGAGGACCTGGGTCAGTCGTTTGAGGCGCACAACGGGAACGTTGGCTCAGCGTTTGAGGAGCGCAACGCGAGCCCTGAACTGTTGGTGGTGAAGAAGTCTCATACGATGCTTTGGGTGCTGATCATCCTGGTGGTGCTGCTGGCGGCGGGGCTGGTGTTCTACTTTACCCGGCCGAAGGCGGGGAGCGAGAGCGCGGGAGGCAAAGGCCGCGGACAGAATGGGCCGGCTGCGATCACGGCAGGGCAGTCTTCGACGGGCAATATTAACGAGTACGTGCAGGCGCTGGGAACGGTGACGCCTATCTCGACGATCACGCTGTACAGCCAGATTACGGGTGTGGTGCTGTCGGTGCACTACCGTGAGGGGCAGATTGTGTACAAGGGCCAGCCGCTGGTGGATATTGACCCGCGTCCGTATGAGGCGACGCTGACGCAGGCGGAAGGAACGCTGCTGCACGACCAAGGCCTGTTGGCCGAGGCGCAGATGGATTTGAAGCGCTACCAGGTAGCGTATGCGCGCAATGCGATTGCCAAGCAGATTCTGGACGATCAAGAGAAGCTGGTCATCCAGGATGAGGGAACGGTGAAGACCGACGAAGGCTCCGTGGAGTACGACAAGGTGGAGCTGAGTTACTGCCATATTGTTTCGCCGATCAATGGGCGCGTGGGATTGCGGCTGGTGGATCCGGGCAACACGGTTTTCTCGGGCAGCAGTTCGACGCTGGTGGTGATTACGCAACTGCAGCCAATCACGGTGGTGTTCGATGTGTCCGAGGACGATTTGCCGGAGGTGCAGGCGCAACTGAAGGGCAACCACGCGATGCAGGTGGATGCGTTCGATCGCGGAGACAACAAGATTCTGGAGACGGGCAAGCTGACGTCGCTGGACAACGAGATTGACACGACGACAGGGACGGTGAAGTTTCGCGCGAGCTTCGCGAATAAGAACCTGACGCTGTTTCCGAATCAATTTGTGAATGCGCGGCTGCTGGTGAAGACGCTGACGAATACGACACTGGTGCCGACCGCAGCGGTGCAGTACAACGGCACGGCGGCGTTTGTATACATCGTGAACACGACGAAGAATACGGTGAGTGTGCAGGCGATCCAGACGGTGACGGGCAACGACATGGTGACGGCTGTGACGGGCGTGGGATCGGGAGTGGAACTTGCGACGAGCGGATTCGATCGGCTGGAGAGCGGAGCGAAGGTGCTGGTGCGCCAGAGCAAGAAGGCATCGAGCAAGGTGACGACGGGAATGGGACCCTCGACGGGCGGTAGCACAACTCCATGAGTCCATCACGCCCATTTATTCTTCGGCCGGTTGCGACGGCTCTCTTGATGGCGGCGGTATTTCTGGCAGGCATGGTGGCCTGGACTCAGTTACCGGTGTCGGCGCTGCCTGAGGTGGACTACCCGACGATCCAGGTAGTGACGTTCTATCCGGGCGCGAGTCCGGATGTGGTGGCGAGCGCGGTGACGGCGCCGCTGGAGCGGCAGTTTGGCCAGGTGGCTGGACTGAGCCAGATGACGTCGACGAGCTCGGGTGGTTCGTCGATCATCGTGATGCAGTTTCAGCTCAGCCTGAATATTGATATCGCTGAGCAAGAGGTGCAGGCGGCGATCAATGCGGCGCAGAGTTATCTGCCGAACGATCTGCCGGCGCCGCCGGTGTACAGCAAGTCAAACCCGGCGGATGCGCCGGTGCTGTCGCTGTCGCTGGAATCGAATACGATGCCGCTGTCGAAGGTGGAAGACCTGGCGGACACGGAGCTCTCACCGAAGATCTCGCAGGTGTCGGGTGTTGGACTGGTGAGCATCTCCGGTGGACAGAAGCCGGCGGTGCGCATCCAGGTGAATCCGACGGCGCTGGCTTCGTATGGAATTAATCTGGAGGACGTGCGCAACGCGCTGACGGCGAACAGCCTGGATGCCGCGAAGGGCAACTTCGACGGGCCATCGCAGGACTACACGATTAATTCCAACGACCAGTTGGAGAGTAGCGCGGCGTACAAGTCGGTGGTGGTGGCGTACAGGAATGGCGCGCCGGTGATGCTGACCGACATCGCGCACATTGTGGATGGGGTGGAGAACAACAAGCTGGCGGCGTGGAGCGATGGGACGCCGGCGGTGATTCTGAACATTCAACGGCAGCCGGGCGCGAACACCATCCAGGTGGTGGACACGATTGAGAAGATTCTGCCGCAGTTGGAATCGACGCTACCGAAGTCTGTTCACGTGAAGATCATCACGGACCGAACGACGGACATACGAGCGTCGGTGAGTGACGTTGAGTTCGAGTTGTTGCTGGTGATCGCGCTGGTCATCATGGTGATCTTCCTGTTCCTGCGCAGCCTGCTGGCGACGATTATTCCGACGGTGGCGATTCCGCTGTCGCTGGTGGGAACGCTGGGGGTGATGTACCTGGCGGGATACAGCCTGAACAATTTAACGATGATGGCATTGACGATCTCCACGGGCTTTGTGGTGGATGACGCGATCGTGATGATCGAGAACATCTCGCGCTACATTGAAGAGGGCATGGCGCCGATGGAGGCCGCGCTGATTGGCGCGGAGCAGATCGGGTTCACGATTTTGTCGTTGACGGTTTCGTTGATCGCCGTGCTGATTCCGCTGCTGTTCATGGGCGATGTGGCGGGACGTTTGTTCCGGCAGTTTGCGGTGACGCTGGCGGTGACGATTGTGTTCTCAGCGTTTGTGTCGCTGACGCTGACGCCGATGATGTCGGCACGCATTTTGAAGTACACGCCGGAGAGCCAGCAGGGGTGGTTCTATCACAAGAGCGAGAAGGTGTTTCAGGACATCATCGCGTTCTATGGACGAACGCTGCGCTGGGTGCTGAAGTATCAGACGATTACCCTGCTGGTTGCGCTGGCAACGCTGGTGGTGACGGTGCTGCTGTACATCCAGATACCGAAGGGCTTTTTCCCGACGCAGGACACGGGCATCATCCAGGGCATTACGCAGGCTTCGCCGTCGATTTCATTTTCTGAGATGGAGCAGCGGCAGCAACAGATTGCGAAGGTGCTGCTGGCCGATCCGGCGGTGCAGGGGATCTCCTCCTTTATTGGCACCGATGGAACGAACACCACGCTGAACAGTGGACGCATTGAGATTGATCTGAAGCCGCTGAATGTCAGAAAGATTTCTGCGACCGGGGTGATCGATCGGCTGGGGCCGAAGCTGGAGAAGGTTGCAGGGATCAAACTCTACATGCAACCCGTGCAGGATTTAACCGTGGACGATATGGTGAGCCGCACGGAGTATCAGTACACGCTGGAAGACCCGAACCAGGCGGAGCTGAACCAGGTGGCGAAGGCGTTGGTGGCCAAGCTGAAGAAGCTGCCGCAGCTTGCCGACGTGGTGACCGACCAGCAACTGGGAGCGGCGGCGGAAGAGGTGGAGATCGATCGCGCGACGGCATCGCGCTTTGGCATAACCCCTTCGACGGTGGACAACACGCTGTATGACGCGTTTGGGCAGCGCGAGATCAACACGATGTACACGCAGCTCAACCAGTATCACGTGATCATGGAGGCGGACCCGAAGTTCCAGCTTGATCCGCATATGCTGAGTGACATCTATGTGCAGTCGACGACGACGGGCACGGTGGCGTCGGGCGGATCGAATACGCAGGGGTCGTCTTCCGGCGCGGGCAACTCTTCTTCGGCGACGAGCAAGTCCCTGATCACACCATCGCAGACGAATGGTGTGGGATCGACGACCTCGGCGACTTCGGCGCTTTCTTCGGGGAACACGAGTTCGACTCGAGCGACGGCGAGCGTGAATTCGACGTCAGCGCTATCGACGAGTTCGACGGCGGGAACCAACCAGACGGTGCTATCGAATACGAGCACGAACACGAATACGTCTTCGAGCGCGACGACCTCGTTGAGCGGAACGTCGCGAGCGAGTTCGACGGGCGGATCGCCGAGCGGCAGCGGAAGCAGCAGCGGCGGCGGTGGTGGATCGAGTTCAAGCAGCAGCGCGGCGCTTGCGACACCGGTGCCGTTGAGCGCGTTTGCGAAGTTTGTGCCGACGAGCGAGTCGCTGTCGATTAATCACATGGGGCAGTTCCCTGCTGTGACGATCTCGTTTAACTTGAACACGGGCTACTCGCTGGGGCAGGCGCTGGAAGCGATTAATAAGGTGATCAAGGACCAGGATTTGCCGACGAGCGTGGTGTCGAATTACCAGGGTACAGCGGCGGCGTTTGAGGGCTCACTCTCGAATGAGGGCTTGCTGATTCTGGCGGCGCTGGTGACGGTGTATATCGTGCTGGGCGTGTTGTACGAGAGCTTCGTGCATCCGATCACGATTTTATCGACGCTGCCTTCGGCGGGCGTGGGCGCGCTGCTGGCGCTGGAGCTTTTCCATCTTGATTTAGATATTGTCGCGATCATTGGAATTATTTTGTTAATCGGCATCGTTAAGAAAAACGGCATTATGATGGTGGACTTTGCGCTGGAGGGCGAGCGCCAACATGGGCTCGACGCGACCGAGGCAATTTATCAGGCGTCGCTGCTGCGCTTCCGACCGATTTTGATGACGACGATGGCGGCGTTGTTGAGCGGCATTCCGCTGGCGTTTGGCAGCGGCATTGGAAGTGAGCTGCGCAAGCCGCTGGGCGTCGCGATGGTGGGCGGGCTGCTGTTCAGCCAGGTGCTGACGCTGTATACGACGCCGGTAATTTATATCTTCTTCGACAACCTGGGTGCGTGGTTCTCGCGGAAGCCGAAGAAGGAAGGCGAGCCAGAGCCGGGAGCAAACGGGCACGTGGAGGGAGCGCACGCATGAACCCATCGCGCGTCTTCATCGAGCGGCCAGTAGCGACGACGCTGCTGACGATCGCGGTGGCGATTGCGGGGATCATTGCGTTTGGCGTGCTGCCGGTGTCGCCGCTGCCGCAGGTGGATTTTCCGACGATCAGCGTGGGCGCGTCGCTATCGGGTGCGAGCCCGGACATCATGGCGTCGTCGGTGGCTACGCCGCTGGAGCGGCAGTTTGCGCATATTGCGGGCGTGACGGAGATGACGTCGGCTAGCTCGCTGGGCAGTACGAGCGTGACGCTGCAGTTCGATTTGAACCGCGACATTAATGGAGCGGCGCGCGATGTGGAGGCGGGGATTAATGCGGCGCGGTCGTATCTGCCGTCAAACCTGCCGCAGAATCCGACGTACCGGCTGGTGAATCCGGCCGACTCGCCGATCATGGTGATCGGCATCCAGTCAAACATCTACGATGTGCAGGATTTGTACGACGAAGCGTCGACGGTGCTGGAGCAGCGAATCTCGCAGATTTATGGCGTGGGCGAGGTGCGGGCCGTAGGAGCGTCGCTGCCCGCGGTGCGTGTTGAGTTGAATCCGAATCAACTGAGCAGTTACGGCATCAGCCTGACTTCGGTGCAGTCGGTGATCTCCGGACAGAATGCGGACATTGCGAAGGGGCAGATTTCGAATGGTGAGCACTCTGCGGACATTCTTACGAACGATCAAATATCGAAAGCGGCGCTGTATAAGCCACTCATTGTGGGGTATCACAATGGAGGCGCGGTGCGGCTGGAGGATGTTGCGGATGTGATCGACTCGCAGCAGTCGCTGCGGCAGGCGGGCTATCTGAATGGCAAGCCTTCGGTGAATTTGATTATTTATCGGCAGCCGGGCGCGAACATTATCACGACGGTGGATGCGATCAAGGCGGCGATCCCGTCGCTGCAGGCGTCGGTTCCCGCGGGCATGCACATCTTCACGATTCTGGATCACACGCTGACGATTCGAGCGTCGGTGGATGGGATTGAGACGACGCTGATCATCTCGGTGATCCTGGTGATCCTGGTGGTGTTCCTGTTTCTTCGGAACATTCCGGCGACGTTCGTTCCTGCGGTGGCGGTTCCGGTGTCGCTGATTGGCACTTGCACGGTGATGTATCTGTGCGGATTTTCGGTGGACAATTTATCGCTGATGGCACTGGCCATTGCCAGCGGATTCGTTGTGGACGACGCGATCGTGGTGATGGAGAACATCTCGCGGCATGTGGAAGCGGGGATGACGCCGATGCAGGCGGCGCTGAAGGGCGCGGAGGAGATTGGCTTCACGGTGTTCTCAATCAGCATCTCGCTGATTGCGGTGTTCATTCCGCTGCTGCTGATGGGGGGAATTATCGGGCGGCTGTTCCGCGAGTTTGCGATTACGCTGTCGACGGCGATTTTGATGTCGATGGTGATCTCGCTGACGACGACGCCGATGATGTGCTCGCGTGTGTTGAGAGCAGAAGGGGATGTCGAGCACGGGCGGATGTACAAGTGGAGCGAGCGGATGTTCAACTCCACGCTGAATGGATATCGGCGCACGTTGACGTGGGTGCTGGACCATCCGGCGCTGATGCTGCTGGTGTTTGTGGCGACGCTGGGCTTGAATGTGTATTTGATTATGACCGCTCCGACCGGATTCTTCCCGACGCAGGATACGGGGCTGATGATGGGGGGAATGCAGGGGCCGCAGGACTCGTCGTTCTACGCGATGAATAAGGCCGTGCATGCAGCGAATGTGATTATTGCGCATGATCCGGGCGTACAGAATGCGATGGCGTTCACGGGCGGAAACGGATCTACGAATGCAGGGTTCACGTTCATCGCGCTGAAGCCGCTGAGTGAACGCAAGGTAAGTGTGGAACAGATTATCAACCGGCTGCGACCGAAGCTGGCAAAGGTTCCGGGAGCGGCGACATATCTGCAGGCGGTGCAGGATATTCGGATTGGCGGACGCGGATCGAGCGCGATGTACCAGTACACGCTGAGCGCGGAGACGACGCAGGATCTGCAGAAGTATGGCCCGATGCTGCTAAGCCGGTTGCGCAAGGCACCGGGATTTCAGGATGTGAATACGGACCAGCAGAACGATGGCCTGCAGGCGTTGCTGACGTATGATCGGCCGACGGCGGCGCGGCTGGGCGTGACGCCGCAGATGATTGACAGCACGCTGTACGACGCGTTTGGGCAGGCGGAAGTTTCGGTGATTGATACGGAGCTGAACCAGTACTACGTGGTGATGGAAGTGGCGCCGAAGTACTGGCAATCACCAGATGGGCTGAAGGATACGTACCTGATTCCGAACAGCGGCGGCGGGGCGATTCCGCTGGATGCGGTGATGACGTATGCGCCTTCGACGAGCCCGCTGGCGGTGAATCATACGGGGCTGTTCCCTTCGGTGACTGTGAGCTTCAATCTGGCTCCGGGCGTGTCGTTGAGCCAGGCGACGAAAGAGATCAACCAGGTGGAACAGAACATGGGTGTGCCGGATACGGTGCATGGCGAGTATGCGGGAACGCTGCAGGCGTATAAACAGTCGCTGGGCAGCGAGCCGTACCTGGTGCTGACGGCGATCCTGGCGGTGTACATTGTGCTGGGGATTTTGTACGAGAGCCTGGTGCATCCAATCACGATTCTTTCGACACTGCCGCCGGCGAGCCTGGGAGCGATGCTGGCGTTGAAGGTAACGAACACGGACCTGAACGTGATGTCGATCATTGGGATTATTCTGCTGATTGGGATCGTTAAGAAGAATGCGATTATGATGGTCGACTTCGCGCTGAATGCGGAGCGGAATGAGGGCAAGAATACGCGGGACTCGATCTTTGAGGCGTCGATGTTGCGGTTCCGGCCAATTTTGATGACCACGATGGCGGCGCTGTTTGGAGCGGTGCCGCTGGCTGTGGGTACGGGCATGGGATCGGAGCTGCGGCGGCCGCTGGGTATTTCTATCATCGGCGGATTGCTGGTGAGCCAGGCGCTGACGCTGTATACGACACCGGTGATTTATCTGTTCATGGATAATTTGCGTCTGAAGATCCAGGGAGACAAGCGGGCGAGGCTGTTCACCGCGACTCCGGCGGAGGCGCATTGAAAGCAGGGCCAATGAGAGTGAGAGCGATGCGAACCAAGACGCATGAAGATTGGATGGCCGGCGCACGAGGTGCGATGGGCGCGCGGAGCTGGGCTTGCGCGGCTTCGATTGCGGCGGTGTTGCTGGGCGGATGCAGGGTAGGGCCGAAGTATGTGAAGCCGTCGGCGCCAGCGCCACCGGCGTATAAAGAGTCGTCTCCGGCTGCGTATAACCGTGCGCCCGACGGGAATAAGCAGGCGGCCAACGAAGCGTGGCGGCCGGCTGATCCGCAGGATGCTGCGCTCAAGGGCAAGTGGTGGGAGATGTTCAACGAGCCTGAGCTGAATACGCTGGAAGATCAGGTGAACATCAACAACCAGAATGTGAAGGAGTATTTCCAGAACTTTATGGCGGCGCGCGCGCTGGTGCGCGAGGCTCGTTCGCAGTACTTTCCGACGTTGACGGGAGGAGCGGGGTTTACTCGCTCCAAGGTTCCGGCTGCGGAGAGCGGAGGCAGCGGTGTGGCCAGCTCGACGACGGGAGTTACGGGAAGCAACTTTCAACTGCCGTTCGATGTGTCGTGGGAGCCGGACCTTTGGGGTCGAGTTAGCAACACGGTGCGCGAGGAGCAGTATGCGACGCAGGTGAGCGCGGCTGACCTGGAGAATGAGCGGCTGACTGAGCAGGCGGATCTCGCGGAGTATTACTTTGAGCTGCGCGGACAGGATGCGCTGCAGGACTTGTACAACGAGACAGTGAAGGCGGATCAGAAGTCGCTGGATCTGACGAAGTCGCTGTACGAGACGGGCATTGATAACGACGAGTCGGTAGCGCAGGCGGAGGTGACGCTGGAGGACGCGCAGGAGGCGGCGACAGGGATTGCGACGAATCGCGCGATCTATGAGCATGCGATTGCGACGTTGATTGGGAAACCAGCCTCGAGCTTTTCGCTTCCCGTGAAGGCGCTTATGACACCGGTGCCTCCGATTCCGGTGGGCGTGCCTTCGCAGTTGCTGGAGCGGCGGCCGGATATTGCGGGCGCGGAGCGGACGATGGCCGAGGCGAATGCGCTGATCGGCGTGGAGACGGCCGCGTATTATCCGACGCTGAGCTTGACGGGCAGCGGCGGGCTGGAGTCGTCGACGATTGGATCGCTGTTTTCTGTGCCGGCGATCTTCTGGTCGGCGGGGGCGTCGGCTACGGAGACGATTTTTGATGCGGGACTGCGGAAGGCGACGGTTGCGCAGTATACGGCGATGTACAACTCGGACGTTGCCAGCTATCGGGAGACGGTGTTGACGGCGTTTCAGCAGGTGGAAGATTATCTGGCGACGATGCGCGTGACCTCGGAGCAGATTCAGCAGGAGGCGATTGCAGTGAAGTCGGCGCAGCGGTATTTGAATATTGCGACGTCACGGTATGAGACCGGGCTTGATCCGTACCTGGATGTGATCTCCGCGCAAACGACGCTGCTGAGCGACCAGCAGACGCAGGTGCAGTTGCGCATCAACGAGATGACGGCGGCGGTGGAGCTGGTGCAGGCGCTGGGCGGCGGCTGGAATGTGAACCAGATTCCGGCGGCGAGCAGGATTGCAAGCGACGCGGCGGCGAAACAGGTGTCCGGCACGCCGTAGGCTGCTGGCGGTTGCGGGTGGAGAAGATTTATTGCAACACAACGGCATCCTGAGGTTCAGGATGCCGTTGTGTTGTTGGTGCGATGTGTGAGGCCTTGAGGGTTACTGGAAGCCGAGTTCGCTGAGTAGCTTGGGGTTGGGATCGGAGACGGCGAGGAGATTGTGGCACGCCGAGCAGTCGTTGGTGATGGTCTTGCTGCCGTCCTTGGTGGTGTGATTGCCGTCGTGGCAGCGGAAGCATCCGGGGAAGTTAGTGTGGCCGATGTTGTTGGGATACGTGCCCCAGGTAACCTTCATGTCCGGGAAGACGTTGCGCTTGTAGATGGTGGTGAGCATTGCGGCCGCCTGCTCGATCTGGTCATACTGGCTGCTCCAGATGGCGGGGTATTGGGATTGGTAGAACTGCTCGAGTCCGGCCTTGATCCTTGTGGCGGCTTCGGCCTGGGAGTTGTACTTGGCCTGGATGAGCACGAGGCCTTCCTTGTGCACGAAGGGCAGGTTGGCGCTGGGGGTTCCGCTGGCCATGGCCTCGTCGATGGCGTCCTCGGCCGTTTGATAGGAGTGGGCTGCCTGGTTGTGGCAGTCCATGCAATCCATGGTGCGGCGGACGCCCTTGATGGGGCCCTTCGCGTCCGAGCTGATGTAGGCGGTTTCGGTGCCGTTGGGGCCAGGAGCGTAGACGGCTAGGATGGTCTGGTTCTCGTCGTCGGTGGCGACATACTCGAAGTGATTGAGGTGATGACCGTGGATGCCGCTGCGTTGCGAGAGTGAATCGACGCCGCCGAGATGAAGAACGAGCATGGTCTTGGTCATGGCGTTCTTCTCGTCATCTCCGTAGGCGGTTTTGACGAGCAGACGATCACCGATGAAGCGGTTGGGGGCGTGGCACTCCTCGCAGGTTGCGCGGGCCGGGCGAAGCTCCGAGAGCGGCGCGAGGATGGGGCGCGGGAAGGTGTTGAAGGTGACACCGACGAGCTGCTTCATGCCGGCCATCTTGGCGTGGATATAGTTTTGTGCGCCGCTGCCTACGTGACATTCGGTGCAATCCACATGGGAATGCGGCGAGTGCTGGTAGGCGACCCATTGGGGTTGCATGGGAACGTGGCAGGCTGCGCCGCAGAAGCCGGGGGTGTCCATGTAGGCGACGCCGCGGTAGCTGGCGACGCCGACGATGACGAAGTTGATGAAGGTGGCGATGATGACAAAGTTGAGCGCATGGCGGAACATCGGCTCGTTGAAGTCGATGTCAGGATAGATGGACGGCAGCTCGCCTGCGGCGAGCAGCTTCTTGCGCTGGATCGTGATGCCGATGGGGATGAGGATGAGCCCCAGGATGAAGAATCCCGGCAGAAAGAGAAACAGGATGAGGCCGATGTAGGGGTTCGCCGACCCGCCGTGGCCGAAGATGTCGACCATCCAAAAGCCAATGAGGACGAAGGTGGAGGCGGTGGCGATGGCGCCACCTACGAGGCTGAGGGTGTTCTTGCCTAGAAAGAAGAACGGTTGAAGCCAATGTTTTCTGAAGTTCTCAAATACGGACACGAAGGACGCCTCGTCACTGAATTTGTGCTGCCTGATCCCGTCGCAACGTGGTGCAAACGTTGCGGGCGGGACCAGACATCCGGAGGCTTATTTCCGGAAATATGCACTCACTGTCAATATCAGTAACACCAGGCCTATGAACACTGCTGTGAAGCCCATCACTTTGCTAAAGGTCAAAAACCCTGTAGGGGGTTTGACGGAAAGCTTTTCGTCCAGCTTGCCCTGGGCCACCAGGCGCTTGTACTCGTCGGTGTGCCGCTCCTTGAACTCCTCCTCGGAGACGACGCCGGTAAAGATGACCGTATCCATGGGAAAGCAGTCGGGGCGCAGGTGGGAGTTGACGAAGTGAATGGAGAAGATGAAGGTAATGGCGAGCAGCGCCTCTTCGCCGTGCACGATCTGGACGGCGTTCAGCGCCCAGGCCGGGAGGAATTTGCCGAAGAACGGCCCAAACCACATGACGTAGCCGGAGAAGCCGATGATGACCATTCCCCAGAAGACGGCCCAGTAGTCGAACTTCTCCCAGTAGGCGTACCGCTCGACCGTTGGCTTGGGTCCGAGTCCCAGGAACCAGCGGAAGTTGCCGATAATATCCTTCAAGTCCTTGAGATTGGGCACCATGGAGGTTGGTCCCCAGAGAATGCCCTTCTCTTTGTGGACCACGACCCGCACGCCGAGATCCCACACGTGATAGAGGAACACGAGCGTAAGGGTGACGGCACAGAGTTTGTGAATAAAGAGAATGGCGCCAAATCCGCCGATGGTGAGCGCAAAGTGCTGCGCCCATGCGTTGCTGCTGAACAGGATGGTGAGACCGGTTGCGGCCAACCCTAGAAACGAGGAGAGCATGATCGCATGGAACCATCGCTGCTGGACCGTGAAGCGCCGAAAGTAGCGCTCTTCATGCCCCGTTGCCTGAGTTTGCGCGGGCGCACTGGGTTGAGTAGAGAGCACGTTGGTTGCGGTTTGATTGGTCTGCTCTGGCATTACTTGGCTCCTTTCGATGACTTGTTCTGCGCTTTTTCAATGAAGGAGCGCAACAGCCACAACAGAGTGTGAATGAGGAAGAACGTCAGCACGCTGGTGAGCAAGATGACCATGAACGTGTGAATGGCATAGAGCACGGGGCTCTTGTGCCAGCTCCTGTCATTGGCATGCGGTTGATAGCGGACGAAGCCGGCGTTGGCGTCCTTATGGCACCGCCCACAGGTCTTGACGAGGTTTGCCGGGTTGACAGGTGAGCGCGGGTCCGAGGCGGGAAGGATCTCATGCTCGCCGTGGCAGTCGGAGCATCGCGCAACTTCTACGTAGCTGCCGAGGGCGCTTACGTTGGAGTGGAAGGTGTCGCGATAGGTGGTCAGTTGGGCTTTATGGCAGGAGCCACAGATCTCCGTTGACTGCGAACTGGTCGGCGTCTGGATGGCATGGGCTGTATGGCAGTCCGTGCACACGGGCGCTTGCGGGAGGCCGCTTTCGTGAGGGTTCGAAGCCTCAACGGCCAGAGCATGACCGTGGACTCCGGCCTTGTACTCGGTAAGAATGCCGGCGTGGCAGGTGCCGCAGGTTTGGGGAATGTTATAGCGGAAGGTGGGGCTTTGAGGGTTGGTGTGGCTCAGGATGTGATGCGATCCGTGGCAACTGGAGCAGTTTGCGGCCACCAGGAGGCCCTCTTTGCTGAGCGCGTACCCGTGGATGGAGTCAATGTAGAGCGGGTAGACGTTGGAGAGATGGTGCTGCTTCGCCATGGTTGCGTTGCCGTGACACTTGCCGCAGGTGGCGGGAATGTTCAGCGGGTACACAGCCGACTTAGGGTTGTCCTTGGGAAGGATGTTGTGCGCGGCGCCGTGACAGGTGGTGCAGGGCTGCGAGGTGGAGTGCTCGTGAACACTGCCGACCAGGCCGGAGGCTTCGTCGGCGTGACAGGTGGAGCAATTCACCGCTTCCGGGTGATCACCGTGCGGATATCCCTTGACGGAGGTATGGCAGGCAGTGCACTCCAGACTACCGTGGACGCTGGAATGAAAGGTGTTGGTGTCCAAACCGATGCTGTGTCCGTTCGCGTCCTGGGCTGTGGGGTCTCCGTGACAGGAGAGACAGTCTGTCTGCGCACGCGCTGGCGTGGAGAACAGAACGAAAAGAAACAGCAGGCAACCTGTGGAGAGCAGGGACGCTGCGATGCGATCCCACGAAGGAGGGAGCAGGGTGAATCGTCTCTTGGGAGGGCCGGATTGGTCTTTGGAGATAGGAGCCGGATCTCGACCGGAAAGGGAGCGGCTCGATTGGGTGGTGGTGCGTGAGTGAGTTGCGGCAGGCTGTTCGGTTACTGCGGGGGAGAACCTCGTGGGCGACTTACTGCTGGAGAGAAGGGGCGTTGCCCCTTCTCTCCGGGCCATTCCCGACGACATGTATTGCCTCTTTCACATTGTCACTTCTGAAGCGTGCGAACGTACTCCACGACTTCCTTAATCTGGCTGGCGCTGAGTTTGCTTCCGTATGCTGGCATCTTGCCTTTGCCGTTGGTTACCGAAGCGATGAGCGATGCGGTGGATGCGTGCTTCATCGCGGGGGAGCTGAAGGGGGGAACCTTCATGGCTGCCATACCGGAACCGTCGGCTTTGTGGCACATCTGGCACTTCGCCTTGTAGGTTGCGGCACCTGCGCTCTGCGCAAATGCGGGCGTGACGGACACGGCGAAAAGGGAAGCTGCTGCGATCGTAAGAATTCGTTTCATGATTGTTCCTCTTTTTTTTATTTGGACAACTTCGGTGGGCACGAAGATCCTGCACCCATTTTGCGTTCCATAGTAACGGATACAATCACACGGCACCTGATTTACAGCATGATCTTAGTGTGAAGATCATGCTGGCTAAGAAAACGGCTACTTTTTGAGCGTCTTGATATACGTGACGACGTCTTTGATCTGGGGGTCGGTGAGTTTGCCGGCGTACGCTGGCATTCTTCCCTTTCCATTCTTGGTGACGGCGATCAGGCTTGCCTCCGATGCGCTGGGACTGAAGGCAGGAACCTTCATGCCGGGGTTGCCGGAGCCATCGGCTTTATGGCACATCTGGCACTTCGCCTTGTAGGTGACTGCGCCCGAGGTTTGCGCGAATATGGGTGCTGTGAGGAACAAGGCGAGAGATGAAGCGGCGGCGATCATGCTAAAGCGAACTTTCATAACATCCTCTCTTCTACTTCTTTTGCAACGTGCGTATGTGGGCGACGACGTCTTTGATCTCGGAGTCGGTCAGTTTGCCGGCGTAGGCTGGCATTCTTCCCTTTCCGTTCTTGGTGATGGCAATCAGTTCCGCATTGGTCTCTTTGACTACGGCAGGGGACACGAACGACGGAGCCTTCATGGCCTTGCCGGCGGGAGTGTTGCCTGTGCCATCAGCGCCGTGGCACATCTGGCACTTGGAGGCATAGGTGGCTGCGCCGGTGTTCTGGGCGAAGCTGGGTAGGGTGCATGCTGCAATCGCCAGCACCATCGCAATTTGTAGTTGGGTTTTCAAGGCTGGACTCCTTTTGCATGTGAATTGTGCTTCTGGTGCGATCTTGCGTTTTAGAACTCGTAGTGCATGGAGAGAGTGAGCAGGTTGGCGTGGAAGTCGCGGGGGGCGGTGTTGCCGATGAGACCGTTGTCACTCAGCGTATTGACCGGACCACCTTCGCCGTAGCCGTAGTAGTTGTACTCCCCGGCCCAGACCCATCCGGGGTGGACTGTCCATGCGACCTTCACATAGGGCGACTGGTAGGCCGAGTCCAGAGATCCGTTGACCAGGGTCTGAGGATAGAGAATCTGGTTGCCGCCGACCGAGCTGATGCGATAGCCGATGTCGCCATGAATCGACTTGACGGGAGTCAGGGCGATCGCAGCCGAGAAGTATTGCGTGTGGGCGTCCGCGAAGTCAGGGATGGGATTGGCGACCGTGGAAGCCGAGGCAGTGTAGCCGACTGGGTCTCCCGGGAAGGTGCCGTTGGTTGTGGTGTAGACGTCGGTGTAGCCGTAGTTCAGGTCGAGAGCGTAGTGCTCGCTCGGGGCCAGGACAGCGCCCAGGCCTGCAACGCGGGTGTGATCGAGGTGGTCGAGCGGTCCGACGGTTGCGTTGGCGGTGCCATCGTTGTTGGTGTTGTTGCGCCGCTCCTGATCGTTGAAGGCAGCGGTGACAGTTGCCCAGGACTTCGGGCGATACATGGTGTGGATGCGGTAGTGCTGCAATTGCCGGGGGGTGAGCGAGGTGAACGCGTTGTCCTGATAGAGCGCTTCCATCGACCCGTTGATGTCCCAGTGATTGGTGGGGCGCAGAGCGACGTTGACGATGCCCCCGTCTTCAAAGATGGTTTCGGTAAGGCGGCTGGTGGTATAGGCGTCCGAGCCTTGAACGATGGTGTTGGCGCGGTAGCGATAGGTCACCGACACGGTGGCGCGGGAGGATGCATTCCAAGTTGCGGTCAGGTTATTCGTGATGATCTTCTGGCCGAAGAAGGTCGTGGATTGGGCTGCACCGAACGGCACAAACGCGGCAGGAACCTTCAGCGCTGCCTGGGTGAGGGTGGGATAGTTGATCGTCTCATTGCCGGCAGTTGTCGGTACGGCCCAGGTGTTTGTTGCTGTCGAATAACTGCCGGGCTCTTTGACATCGGAGAAGGAGGCCTGATCGGAGAAGTTGAAGTTCTTCAGAGCGTGCCAGGTGATGCCGTAATCGGCGCCCACGTCGTGACGCTTTGCGTAGGCCCAGCCTGTGATCTGCGAGACGCGGGTGGCTCCGTCCAGACCGTTGTAGGTCTCGTTATAGTTGGGAAGCGTGGATCTTGCTTCGGTATAGCGGAAGTCGCCGTTGGTGGCGATGTTCTTGATGCTGGAGCTCTGGAACTGGACGAGCTCGGTGGGATAGAGGACACGCGTTGGCTGCGAGCGCAGGTAGCTGGTGATGACGTCGCAGGCCGCGTTGATGGTCGGCAGGCCACCAGGGGTTTGCGGAGCCGTAAACAGGACGTAGTTGGTTGAGCTGGAGTACGCCGTGCTGCCCATCGATGCGGTGTTGCAGATGGTGCTCATCGCTACTGGGGTCGTGCTGTTCCAGTCACCGACGGAGACTCGAGTGCCATTCGCTTCCTGTGCGATGTATTGGTTGGGCGCGATGGTGAAGTAGGAGTTCTCTTTGTAGTGGGTGACCTGCTCCTGCAGGGTGATCTTGGTCTGCTGGAGAGGCTTCCAGTCGATCGCGCCGATGAAGTCGTCGGTGCTGTTGCGCTGGTACTCCTCAAGCAGGGCGTCTTCCTTGCCCACCGACTGGCCGGGGCTCAGACTTGGGCCCTGGAAGATGTTCTGCGCGTAGGCTACGCGGAAGGTCAGCTTGGAGAGCGGGAAGAGGGTGAGGTTGGTGTCCGTCATGCGGCGGACAGTGTTGAACATTACCGGTGAGTCGTAGTACTGCTGCCAAGGCACCGTTGCCGGGGTGACCACACCCGTTTTTTGACCGGCGAGAACTCCCTCGCCATAGGGCATTCCCTGCCCTGGCGGGATCAGCGGGTTGTCGAGCAGGTCATAGTCGAAGTACTGGCGGTCGCGGCGGAAGGTGCCGGTGAACTCGTAGAGCTTGCCTTTGGAGAAGTCGAGCTTGGCGAAGTTGCTGGGATCGCCGCCGAAGCCGTCGGAGAAGGCAGAGAGGGTGTCGAGGAGATGGTGCTTGGTGCCGGGAACAGCGCGCAGAGTGAAGGTCTCACCGAGCACGCGCGGGCCGGACTGAATGTTGACCAGCGTGTCGTACATGGAGCCACTGCCGAAGACGCCGGCGATGTGGCCACCTAGATCGACGGTCTCGTGTACTACGAATCCGTACTGCACCACCGGCTGCGGGGCCTTGGGGGTATTTGCTGGCGCAGCCACGGTTTGCGCGGCGGCCATGCCTGTCATCAGCAGCAAAAGGCCAACTCCGAGACTCCCTGCAACCCGACGAGCCGTCGAGGAGTTAGAGTTCTTTTGGGGCAGCCGGAATAATTTTGTCTTCGTCATCTCAAGCCTCACTTGAAAGAAACAGTTGCGAACGTTGGTCCCGTGCATCGGGTTGTGCGACATATCTTGCGAGCCAGCTCCCCGCGCCGTCCGATGGGGTAGCGACGGCGCGGTTCGGCTTCGTTACTTGTAGAAGGTGGAACTGAGGTTCGACCCGTGGATCATGGTGTGGCAGTCGATGCAGGTGTTCGAGCTCGACATGCTCTTCAGGCCGTGAATGTTGTCTGCAGCGACCGAGCCATGGCACTGAATGCAGAGCTGGCGGACGTTGGGCATATTCAACAGGCGCGGATTCTGCGATCCATGCGGGGTATGGCAGGACAGGCAACCTTCTGCCCGAACCACCGGATGCTCATACACGAAGGGACCACGTGTTTCCATGTGGCACTTGGTGCAGATCGCATTCTGATCGGCGGTGGACTTGAGGTTGTTGTCGCCAAAGGTGCCGTGCACGTTATGGCAGTCGTTGCAGCTCACCACACCCTCATTCACCTTGTGGTGGAACGGCATGTCGAAGGCTGGCTTGATGTCGGTGTGGCACTGGTAGCAGAGGGTGGGCCCTTTCGCGACCAGCAGTTTGGTGTCCGGCGCCGACTTATGAATGCTGTGGCAGCCGAGGCAGCTCACACCCGCCTGGGCATGCGGCGAGCGAAGGAAGTTAGGGTGAGTGTTGGCGTGGCAACTGAGGCAGGTCTTATCGATCTGTTGGGGCGTCAGCTTGTCGAAGCGAACGATCTTGGTGACATCGCCACCACCATCGACGTGGGCTTTACCTGGGCCGTGGCAGCTTTCGCAAGCGCCTGCGCTGCCATGCTTGAGCGCCAGCTTAGCGTGCGGATTATCTGCGAACGCGTCCGCCTTGTCCTGGTGGCAGGTAGCGCAGGTGTCACTACCTACATATTGATCACTGGCCTGCGCGGGCGCCGAAGCAGCGTGCTGCAGGGTCTGTGTCTGCGCGACGGAGGTTCGAAGTCCTCCAAAGGTCAAGAGTCCGACCAGCGCGAACAGTGAGAACAACATCGAAGATCTGCTTGGCGTCTGCCTCATACCGTACACCTCTATTGCGGCGGAGTTGGTTTCATTTCCTGCTGCTTAAGGTCCGCCTACCAGCAACAGTTGCAACACTAGTCGGCACCCTCTGTCCGCTCATGTGACTTTCATCACAGCTCCCGATTTAAAAATGAACATCCGGTCATCCCATCGATACCTTGGACGGGTAAACCGCTGTTTTCAAGAGGCTTACTGGATATTTGGCTGTGTGCGGGGCACGTCGATATACGCAAATTTAGCGCGGTAATCGCCTTTTGTGATGCGCATCACGGCGTCATGTTCAGGGTGAGCATTTTATGGGGATGCGGGTTAATCAGAAGGCCGCGTGATGGCGAAATCAGAACGTCACGCCACGCAGATCAGTTAAGGAAAAAGCGATGACCAGGCGGCCGTGCAGCGATCAGATTCGGGGGAAGATTTCGGGATCGGCTGCTGTGTTGTTGCGGGCAGAGCGCGCGGTGAGCGGCGGCTCTGCGAGGGGCGCTGGGAAGCGGAGTTATCGCGGTATCTGCGCGGAGCAGAGCGCGGTTGCGATGTTGGCGACGGCCAGAGCGACAAACGATACGAGGATGACGACGACGCCACCGACGGTGAGCCGCTCCCAAAGGTCTGAAGTTTCGCGAACGATCGAATCACGTTTCACCAACATTGCTTTACTCCTCATCCGTAACTTTACAGAGCGTGGTGGAGAATGCAGTGACCAAGATCACAGGGTCAGCCGCCGCGCATTTGCGAGGCAGAGGCAAGGGTTCGTTTTGATGATTTCGGCAAGGATTGAAAGGGAGAAATTTCTATGATGCACTATCCGCCAAACGCAATGAGTGGATGTAAGAACTGTTCGGACCGGTCGCTGCGCATTCTCTGCGATCTCAACGGACAAGCGCGCGTGGACTTCGAGGCGCTGGGCATGCAGATGCGGCTGCCGAAGCGGTCCATCATCTTTCAGGAAGACGACATCTGCGACGCGGCGACGATTGTGTGCATGGGACAGGTGAAGTTGTCGTGCACGTCGCGCGAGGGAAAGACGCACATTCTTAAGATTGCTGTGCCGGGAGATCTGCTGGGATTGGGTGCGGCGATCTCGGGCACGCACTTTGAGGTGACGGCGGAGACGATTGAGCCGTGCGTGGTGAAGAAGATTCGGCGCAGCGAGCTGCTGGCGTTTTTGGAGAAGTATGGCCAGGCGAGCATGCTGGCGGCGAAGGCGTTGTCGGAGGAGTACAAGTCGGCGTTTTTTGATGCGCGGCGGCTGGCGCTTTCGGGATCGACGGCGGGAAGGCTTGCGGGCGTGCTGCTGGACTGGGGACGGGCCGCGGCGGGCTGCAATGGCAACGACATGCGCTTCACCATGGCGCTGACGCATGAGGAGCTGGCGAACCTGGCGGGAACGTCGCGAGAGACGGTGACGCGCGCGTTGGGCAAGTTCCAGAAGGACGGGCTGATTGAGATTCATGGATCGTCGTTTCGTGTGATCTCGCCGCTGGGACTGGAGAGTCTCTCTTCTTAAAACCGCTCTTAAATGCGATGACGTCAAAGGCCAACACAGATATAGGTACGGCTTGTGATGAATGTCACTGCTATCAGCGGGCAGACGCCATTGAATCGAATTCAGCGCAACGCAGATCTCTCGGGCGTAAGGCGCCCGCGAAAGATCCGAGTATTTCCCTTTCCGAGACCAGCGACGGCGAGTTCATAGACCTTGAACGCTGAGTGAGGAGTGACGGGTATGCATCACACAACGAAGAAGGTACGATCGCCGTTCCGCAAAGTATTGTTTGCGAGCAATTTTTGTACAGGCTATGAAGGCGCGCTGCTGGCGGCGTTTCAATTCTGCCGGACCAATAACGCGAGCCTTCGCATCCTGCACGTATGCAGGGATTTTGAGTCGGCAGCCGGCGGAAGCGTGCGGCCGGTGGAGCTGAGCGCAACGCATAAAGGCGCTGCGATGCAACTGCGCCAGATGAAGGAACGCGCGATCGGCATGGGTTTGAACTGCACGACGGCGTTGGAGACGGGGGTTCCAGCGGAGCGGATTTTGCGGGCGATTGCAGAGGAGCAGATTGATCTCGTGGTGCTGGGGACGAGCGAGCCGCGGGGATCGAAGCGCCTGGCGTTTGGTCCTACTGCCGAGCAGGTGATGCGCGAGTCGACGTGCCCGATTATGACGGTGGGTCTGGTGGCCTCGGACGTGATGACGACGGAAGAGAAGGCCGGGCCGGTGGTGTTTGCCACGGATTTTCATTCGGTGACGCGCAAGGCGATTCACCTGGCGGTGAGCTATTGCAAGAGCGCGGAGCTGCAACTGCATTGCCTGCATGTGCTGCCGCGAACGCTGCAGTCCGCGCACGGAGACCACACGCTGCCGGAGATTTTGACCTGCGCGCTGAAGCACCTGGTGGCGACCACGCCGGTGCCGATCGAGGATCCGGTGTGCCGCGTGACGTATGGCAGCGAGATCTCCAATGCAGTGGTGGACTATGTACGCCAACAGCGCGCGGACTTGATCTTTCTCGGCGTGCGCCGCGACAGCATCTTCTCGCCGGACGATCCGCTGCCGATTGTGTATCGGATCATCACGGAGGCTCCGTGCCCGGTGGTAACGATCCTGTGCGATGCGGAGGCTGATCCGGATTCGGCAACGCACCCGGGTACGATGAAGTCACAGATGCCCACATCGTTTCTGCAGTAAGGCTGGGGCGTACCGGCGAATGTTTGAGCTAAGAAGCGTACACCCTCTCAAGGCGATTGCCTGAGAGGGTGTCGTTGTTTCTGGTGGGTTGTTCCAGCAGTCTAGTGGACGGCGGGCTCGTAGTAGCAGAAGGGGTCGCTGGCCAGCGCGTCGCCAGTGGCGGCAAAGGCGCGAGCGCGGGAGCCGCCGCAGAGAGCGCGGAACTCGCAGCGACCGCACTTGCCTTTGAAGAGGTTGGGATTGTGCAGCGCCTGGAACATGGGGGCGTTGCGATAGACCTGCTGGAGTTCGTCGGTGCGGATGTTGCCTAGGGTGAGAGGGAGGAAGCCAGCGGGGCAGATGTCTCCCTGGTTGGAGATGAACATGATGCCATGGCCGTCGCGGATGCCGAAGCCGCGGTAGACGGGGGTGCGCTCGATCTCGGCTGCGACCATGCCGGCCTCGCGCATGCGGCTGAGAGCGACGCGGCGGTAGGACGGGGCTTCGGTGGTGGCCATGGCGAAGGGCGCGACCTTGGACTGGTCGTAGATCCAGTTCATAAGCTGCTCGCCGCGCTCCGCGGAGATGGGCTGCAGGACTTTGCCGCGACCGACTTCGATGAGGAAGAAGAGGCTCCAGCGCATGACCGGGAAGTTGGACTTCAGCAGCTCGTAGATTGCGGGGATGTCGTCGACGGTCTCTTCGGCGACAAGGGTGTTGATCTGGATGGGAACGCCGAGGCTGGCTGCTGCTTTGGCGGCGGCGATGGTCCAGTTGAAACAGCCTTCGACGCCGCGCACGGCTTCGTGGCGCTCGGCGGTGGAGCCGTCGAGGCTGAGGCCGAAGCTGTCGATGCCGTGCTCCTTCAGCTTGGCGAGGACATCAACGGTGAGATCGGCGGTGGCGCTGGGCGTGATGGAGGCGTTGATGCCGAGCAAGCGAGCGTAGTCGATGAGCTCGAAGAGGTCAGAGCGGCGCAGCGGATCGCCGCCGGTGAAGACCAGGTGCGGGATGGGATTTTTGAACATCGCGATCTGGCGGAGGAGGTTCTTGCCTTCCTCGGTGGTGAGCTCGTTGGGGTGAGGCGTGGAGACAGCCTCTGCGCGGCAGTGCCGGCACGCCAGGCCGCAGGCCTGCGTCATCTCCCAGTACACCAGCATCGGCTGCTCCGAGTAGCTGTGGTTGGAGGAGTGCTGCGGGTGCGTGGACGGGTGCCCGTGGCGGGTGGGAGTGGGTTGCGGGATGGAACGAATATCCATGGACGACATTGAAGTTCTCCTAAGTTGCTGCGACTGCGGGTGCTGCGTGGGAGCTTGTTGCGTTGGCCTGGCGCTCGGCGACCTTGGCGGCGGTATCGAAGCCGCTCTGAATGCAGTCGGGGATGCCGGAGCCGCGGAAGGCCGCGCCGGCGAGATGCAGGCCGGGGTGCGCGGCGGCGAGATGATCGATTTCGCCGACGAGCGCGCTGTGGCCGACGTTGTATTGCGGGTTCGCCTTGCGCCAGCGATAGGCCTGCGCGAGTACGGGCTCGGCGGCGATGCCCATGATCTCGCGGAGTTCCTGGCGGGCGATGTCGATGAGGGTGGCCTCGTCGAGCTCGGCGAGATTTTCTGTGAAGGCGCCACCGATGAAGACGCGGATGAGAACGAAGTCCTCAGGTGCGCGGTGGCTGAACTTGGCGGACGACCAGGAGCACGCGCTGATCTTGCGGCCTTCGGCGGCGGGCACGATGAAGCCGAAGCCGTTGAGGTCGCAGGTGATCTCGCTGCGGCGGAAGGCGAGGGAGACGGTGGAGGTGGAGACGTAGCGAATCTTGCGCAGCTTCTCGGCGAGCGCGGGATCGAGCTGCTGGAGGATCTCCGCGGTGACGTAGGCGGGGGTGGTGAAGACGACGTCGTCGGCGAGGAGTGTGGTGCCGTTGGCGAGGGTGATCTTGTACTGCTCGCCCGCCATAGTGAGCGACTGCACGGGGCAGTTGAGGCCGATGCGCTGCGGGTCGAGTCTGGCCTCGATAGCGTTGGGGAGCTGTTGCAGGCCGCCGGAGAGGGTGGTGAACATCGACGGGGCTTTGGGCTTGGGCGCGCCGATGGCCGCGGTGGAGCGGGCGGGGGCGGCGGCCTTTTTGCGCTGCATCATGCCGAGGATCAGGCTGCGGTGCGCCTTTTCCATGTCCGTGAACATGGGGAAGGTGCTGCGGATGCTGAGGGCTTCGGGGTCGCCGGCGTGGATGCCGGCCATGAGCGGGCCGGCGATCTTGTTGAGCGTCTCGGCACCGAGGCGGCGGCGGACGAAGCTGCCCAGGCTCTCGTCGGCGATGGTGGTATTGCGGCCGATGAAGATCTCCATGCCCATGCGCAGCTTGCCGGGCCAGGAGATGAGCTTGGAGCGGAGGATGGGGAGGATCATCGTCGGCGCCATCAGCATCATGCCTTCCGGCATGGGATGGAGCTTGCCCTTGCTGAGAACGTAGGTGGACGGCGTGGCGGTGTGGTTGGAGCCGACGAGCTGGTCGCCGAGACCGAGTTCGCGGCAGAGATCGATCGCCGCACGCTTCTGCGTGAGGAAGGAGTCCGGGCCTCCTTCAACGAGAAAGCCTTGGCCCGCGTAGGTGACGATCTTGCCGCCGACGTGATCAGAGCTCTCCAGGAGAACGTAGTCCGCGCTCCCCTGGAGTTTTTGAAGAGAGTAAGCGACCGCAAGGCCGGAGATTCCACCACCGATGACGACTGTCTTTTTCATTACGATGTCACGCTTTCGGTCAGCATGGTTACTCCTGGGAGAAGGGCTCCCGGTTGTGGGGAGACCGTGAGTTTCGTCATCGACCTTAGGGTATCGGGAGATGAACGGGTCTACTGTGACTCGAATCACAGGGTTACGGCCGAGGAGTCCCGCACATGCTGCAGGATCGGCGAATTTGGGCGACTTGCGGCCTGTCTTCGACCGTAAACGCATGGAATGGGGAGGTCAAGGAGGGGGTTAAAGCCAATCGCAGCAGAGAGCGTGAGGGCCATCTGCTGCGATTGGGTTGGAGCAACTGCATGCCAGGTGGAGGGACCCGGCGCGCAGAAGTTAGAAGGTGAAGATGGGGCCGGCTTCCTCGCGGATGTCGTTCCACTCACGGGCCGGATTGCCTCTGAAGCTGCAGGTTACGCCGGGGTTGCAGTGGGTGGTGTAGAGCGTCTCCTCGTAGGAGAAGGACGCCCAGCGATTGAACTTGTAGTTGATTGTCCCGATCGCCATGGTGCTGTAACGATCCTGGAGAGCGGTCAACTGTAAGTCGCGGCGCTTGGCCTGATCGACGCCATAGAGTGCGTAGAGCGACCAGCCAGCGTTGCGGCCTGCCGGGTCTGCGTTGAAGATGCGGGACAGGGGAATGCCGAGCTGCGCAAATCCGCCCTCTGAACGCACTGGCCGCTGCGGAGCGAATACCAGCGTGTGACCCGTCGCTGTGGTTGTGCCCAGAACGCCGCTCGACAAGCCGAGAGGAGCGCCGCCGTCCACATCGCTAACGGCAACCGTGTTGTACAGGCCCTTGGTGTCGTTGTAGTAGGACTGCAGTTGTCCGGCGAAGTAAAAGAACAGATCCGAGCCGCTGTAGAACTTGCCTACGAGCGTGAACCAGCGCGTGGGCAACTGCCACTCCATGTCCCAGCCGTCCTGCTTGCTCTTGGTGCTGTATCCGTTCGTGAACGGATTGACGTAGGCGTACTCGGTGCCTGCAATCGCGGAGGTGATATTGGCCGCCGTGTAGTCAGAACCGGTCTTTCCTTCGAAACCGCTGAAGATGATCTGGGCTGGCGCTACGCCCTTTGCATGATCAAGCGGAAACTGGAAGACTAGGCGTCCCTGGTACTGCGGCTGGTTGGAATCCGGGCCGGCCTGTTCGCCGTAACCGAGCTGGTCGGTGACGTCGGGCACGAGACCTGACGCGGGCAGAGCGATCGAGAACTCCGGTGTGAAGGAGAAGGCTCCAGACTTGTGCGTATAACCGACGCGCATCTGCGGGAGACGCTCGTAGAGCGAACCGAAGTCGATGCCCAGGCCGGTGGTTTCGAGGATGTTCGGAAGGGTGGAGGACGCAAAGGTGGTCCAATCCTGTCCGAAGAGCAGCGAGAAGGTATTGTTCGCGTCAGCCTGGTAGCCAAGCCGCACATAGGCCAGCCGCAAGGAAGGGGCATTCGACCGGATGCTGGAGAGATTGCGATTGTCGACGGCGCTGAAGTTGCCCTCGAAGTCGAACTCCAACTTGCCTGTCACGGCCCACTTCGGATTCTTGTCATACCAGGAGAAGTTCAAGCCCATGCGGGTGCTGCGAGCCTTGAGGTGAAATGCCGGATCGCCGCTGGGATCGGTGGGGAAGATCAGGCCGGGAAGCGGGAAGTCGGCGCCTTGCGGATTGGAGCTGTCTTCTACTGCCGTAACTTTCAGGAATCCGTACGGGGTGATACCAACGCCGTCTGCCTTGAACGAGGGGTGCTCGTCGATCTTGACCTGGCCGACGGGAAGCGCGCGGATGGGTGCCAGCGCTGCGTTAACTCCCTTGACGGGAGCGCGCTCCACTACGGATGGCGCACCGGGCTCGGTGGGGAACGGTGGCGCCTGGACATTCTGGGCCTTGGTTGCGATGGAGGTCTTTGGCGCTGCAGGCGCGGGGGCTGGAGCAACTGCGGCAGCCTGGGCCTCCTGCGCGGTCAGGCGGTCGTACTCCGCTTTGGAGATGACGCCGTGGCGATACAGAATCTCGTTGAGCTTCTGGTCGGCTTCCTGTTTGGTGCGAGCATGGTTGATGCTGGCTACGTCGTCCGCGGTGAGAACGCCCTTGGACTTAAGAATCTCGACGAGGGGATTTTGCGCCGAAGCGGTGGACTGCTGCTGGGCAACAGCAGGAGTCAGGATCAACGCGAGTAACAGCGCACATACACTTACACATACGATTTGGAACTTGCGAACCATTGAAGCCTCCGTGAACTTACTGCGGGATACGTGTGGAACCCACAGGCGCACGGGGTCGGCTTCGTGGAAGACTCATCGGTGTCCGGGGACGGGCGATGAGTCTTTCTACGCAAGGATCGTGGGGAGAGCCTGTTGATCTTTCTTTTTTACTTGGGCAGCATGCTGCCTGTTTTTACGAAACGACTGTGCCAGGACAGCGATTCGTCGAGGAGATGCGGTGTGTGTTTGCCAGGGGCCAGCTTGTCTGCGCGCTCGAAGTAATCGCGCAGTGCCGGACGGAAGTCGGGGTGCGAGCAATTCTCGATGATGAGCTTTGCACGCTTTCTCGGGCTGAGACCCCGCAGATCCGCCAATCCCTGGTCGGTGACCATGACCTGTAGGTCATGCTCGGTATGGTCCACATGAGACACCATGGGGACGATGGTGGAGATATTGCCCTTCGCTGCAGTCGAAGGCGCCATCATGAAAGAGAGGAAGCCGTTGCGGGTGAAGTCTCCCGAACCGCCAATGCCGTTCTGCATGCTCGAACCCATGATGTGGGTGGAGTTTACGTTGCCGTAGATGTCGCCTTCGATCATCGCGTTCATTGCGATGACTCCGATGCGGCGGATGATCTCGGGATTGTTGGAGATCTCCTGCTGCCGGATGACGATCTGGTTGCGATAGCTGCCGATCTTCGGCATGATATTGTCGATGCCTTCGGGGCTGAGCGAGAAGGCCGTCGCCGAGAGGCTGGCCAGCTTGCCCTTGTCGAGCAACTGCACCATGCCGTCCTGGATAACCTCGGTGTACGCGGTCATGCCTTCAAACGGAGCTTCTTCGAGGCCGAAGAGCACGGCATTGGCGATGTTGCCGACGCCGGACTGCAGCGGATGGAGGGTAGAAGGCAGACGACCCTTCTTGACCTCCCAATCGAGGAAGTTAATGATGTGGCTGGCGATCTTTTTCGAGGCTTCGTCGGGGGCCTTGAATGGGCTCGCCCGGTCTCCGATGTCGGTATTGACGACCGCGATCACCTTCTCGGCGGGCACCTTCAGGTAAGGCGTGCCGATGCGCTGGTCGGACTTGAGCAGCGGAATGGGCTGCCGGTTCGGCGGGAGGCCGAGGCCGTAGTAGATGTCGTGCATGCCTTCGAGCTCAAGGGGCTGCGCTGAGTTCACCTCGAGGATCACCTTGTCCGCGCGATTGATCCAGGTGGTGTTGTTGCCCATTGACGAGCTGGGAACGACGCGGCCGTCCTCGAGGATGGCCGTCACCTCGATGATGGCGACGTCCAGATGACCGAGGAAACCGTAGTCGACGAACTGCGCTACATGGCTCAGGTGGATGTCCATGTAGTTGGTCTCGCCGTTGTTGATGCGCTTGCGCATCTCGGGGTCGCCGCTGTAGGGCAGGCGGAGATCGACGCCATCGGCCTTGGCCAATGCGCCATCGAGCTCGGGGCCGGTGGATGCGCCGGTGAAGACGCTCACCTTGAACTGTTCGCCACGCTCATGCGCGGCCGTGATGCGCTTGGCGAGCGCTGTCGGCACGGCCTTCGGGTATCCGGAACCCGTAAAGCCACTCATGCCAAGGATGGATCCGGGCTGGATAAGGGCTGCTGCTTCATCGGCGCTCATCACACGCTGAGCGAGAGTGGAGTTCAAAATTCTGGAGCTTGTGGAGGCCATCGAAACCTATACCTGCCTTTTCGTTTTATTTGCCATCGTACTGCCGCCGCCGGATGCGTGCCTGGAGGCCCGACGAACGCTTCCCTACTGCGGACCTGCTCGATGAGAGCACATGGAGCAGGCCGCACAGGAAGTTGCCAGGGGACGCAGCGTCCCCGTTTCGTTCGTTCTACCGGGTGGAAACCAAAGCCTCTATCGAGCGTGCTCCATAAGTATAGGAATCAGGCAGCTTTCTTTGCTCGTGGCCGGTATAAATCTGTCGCGGACGGGCGATTTTCTGCTCCGGGTCGTTGATCAGCTCCTGCCACTGAGCCAGCCAGCCCACTGCGCGCGGAATGGCAAAAAGCACGGTAAAGATCTTGGGCTCAAGGCCCATGGCCTCATAGATGATGCCCGAATAGAAGTCGACATTCGGGTACAGCTTGCGAGAGACGAAGTAGTCGTCGGTGAGGGCGATCCGCTCCAACTCCATGGCCAGGTCGATCTTGTTGTTGCGGCCGGTGATCTCGAAGACCTCTTCTGCCGTCTTCTTGATCTGCTTCGCGCGAGGATCGTAGTTCTTGTACACGCGATGCCCGAAGCCCATCAGCTTGTGCTTGCCTTCCTTGACGCCCTGGATGAAGGCCGGGATGTTCTCCTTGCTTCCAATCTTGTCGAGCATCTTGAGGACTTCCTCGTTGGCGCCGCCATGGAGCGGGCCGGCGAGTGCGGCCGCGGCTGCAGCGGTCGAGAGGAAAGGATCGGCCTCGGAGCTGCCCACTGCGCGCATGGCGTTGGTGGAGCAGTTCTGCTCGTGGTCGATGTGCAGGATGAAGAGCACGTCGAGCGCGCGGGCCAGCACTGGGTGCTTGAGGTGTTGCAGCGGGCTGCGCTCCCAGAGCATGTGCAGGAAGTTTTCGGCATAGCCTAGCTGTGGTTCGGGCGGAATATAGTCCAGGCCCTTGCTGTGGCGATAGCCGTAGGCAGCGATGATTGGAATCTTGCCGATGATGCGGTGGATGCTATGCATCTGGTTTTCGCGGTTGCGAACATCCTTGGCGTCCGGATAGAACGTCGAGAGCCCGGCCAGGGTGCTGACCAGCATGCCCATGGGGTGCGCGTCGTAGCGGAAACCTTCCATGAACTTCTTGATGTTCTCGAAGATGCCCATGTGAACGCGCAGCGCGGCGAGCCACTCGGCTTCCTGCTCAGGGGTGGGGAGCTCGCCGTGAATGACGAGATAGGCGACCTGGGGGAAGGTGCAGAACTCAGCCAGGTCCGCAATGTCATACCCACGATAACGAAGGATGCCCTTGTCACCATCGATGAACGTGATCTTGCTCTGGCACGATGCCGTGTTCATGAAGGCAGGATCGTAGGACATCATCCCAAAATCTTCGGGATCGACCTTAATCTTGCGCAGGTCCATCGCACGAATGGTGTCGTGCGTGACAGGAAAGGTGTACTGCTTCTCGGTACGATTGTCGATTACTGTGACGGTGTTCTCCATCAGGCTCCTCTTTCAATTCGTAAACAATCTGCTTCCGCGATTATCGTTGGCTGTGATGAAAATCACAGTTGCCGGAATAAACCGGCCGCTAAACATGCAACGTATTTTCGCTCCGAACTACAACGGAGAAGGAATTAGTTTTTCGTCCAACTCTATCGGACGAAAACCGACCCGCGCTCGTTGTCTTCACCGCGGAAACGATGAATTTCATTGAATAATGTGGTTGTTTTGCTCCGTAAGCTCCAGGGAAACGCGCACTTATTCGATAGCTAACTTGAATGACTTCAACGGAGGCGATTTGCTGGCTCGACTTAGGTACATGAGTTTGCATGAAGTAAGTCGACCTTCGTAAAGGCAGGAAAATATGACCGATTACCGAATGGCCGAGTTATCGAGCTGTGATTTTTATTCCGCGAACTAGACGGAAGAGCGAGAATGAAGTGGAAACGGGCTGCGCATCTCGACGCGAGCATTTGGAATCGAGAGAAGAATTGCGACACGCGCGGGGCTTTAAGTCGGCGGGTCATTAGAAAGACAGCACAGAACGAAGAACAACTTCACGATGTTCGTATAGCTATAGAGCAGACGCGTAGGATTGGGGAGACCAAGATCATGAACAGGACAATCGAGATGATAGAAGAGACGACACAGGCGGTACGGATCGAATCCGACAGCATGGGGCAGATTGAAGTTCCGGCGAACCACTACTGGGGCGCGCAGACGGAACGTTCGCTGCATCACTTCGCGATTGGCGATGACAAGATGCCGCTGGAGTTGATTCGCGCGTTTGCGATTCTGAAGAAGGCCGCGGCGCTGGTGAACTATGACCTGGACAAGCTGCCCAAGGACAAGACGGACCTGATTGTGCAGGCGTGCGACGAGGTAATTGCTGGCAAGCACAACGAGGAGTTCCCTCTGCGCATCTGGCAGACGGGTTCAGGCACGCAGACAAATATGAATGTGAATGAGGTGATCTCGAACCGCGCGATTGAGATTGCCGGCGGAGAGATGGGAAGCAAGAAGCCGGTGCATCCCAACGATCACGTGAACATGTCGCAGTCGTCGAATGACACGTTTCCGACGGCTATGTATATTGCTGCGGCGACGGCTGTGAAGGAGCAGTTGATTCCTGCGATCCAGCATCTGCATGACGCGATTGCAGCCAAGGCTAAGGAGTTTGAGGCCGTGGTGAAGATTGGGCGCACGCACCTGCAGGACGCGACGCCGCTCACGCTGGGCCAGGAGATTGGCGGCTGGGCGAGCTTGTTGCAGCGCGACATCCAGCGCATGGAGATGTCGTTGTTTGGGCTGTATGAGCTGGCGATTGGCGGAACGGCTGTGGGCACGGGGCTGAATACGCATCCCGAGTTTGCGGACCGTGCCGCGGCGAAGATTGCGGGGCTCACGAACCTTCCCTTCCGCTCGCATCCGAATAAGTTTGCGGCGCTCTCGGCGCATGATGAGTTGGTGTTCGCGAGTGGCGCGCTGGTGACGCTGTCAGCTTCGATGATGAAGATTGCGAACGACATTCGCTGGCTGAGCTCGGGGCCGCGCTGCGGGATTGGAGAGCTCGTGATTCCGGAGAACGAGCCGGGCAGCTCCATCATGCCAGGCAAGGTGAACCCGACCCAGAGCGAGGCCATGACGATGGTTGCGGTGCAGGTGCACGGCAACAACGCTGCGATTGCGTTTGGCGGCAGCCAGGGCAACTTCGAGCTGAACGTCTTCAAGCCAGTGATGATTCACAACTTCATGCACTCGGTGCGGCTGCTTACCGATACCAGCCACATGTTTGTCGAGTTCTGCGTACAGGGCATGGAGGCGAACCTGCAGCGCATCAACGAATATGTAGAGAAGTGCCTGATGCTGGTGACGGCGCTGAATCAGCATATTGGCTACGACAAGGCGGCGAAGCTGGCCAAGACGGCGCACCACAAGGGCCTGTCGTTGCGCGAAGCGAACCGCGAGCTTGGCTATCTGACCGAGGAAGAGTTCGACAGATATATGAGGCCAGAGAAGATGACCAGCGCGGAGGGCTGATCGCGACGGCATCTCGTTGTGGTGCTTTGTGTTTCAACTTGAGAGGCGACCGTGCTGAAGCGGTCGCTTCTTTGTTTCTGGCGAGTGGAAGCAGCGGTGAAAAGATTTCCGCGTGCGGCGTCGATCGTGTGGAAGCTCTCGCGCTAGAATGATCCAACCCATCATGACCATGGCAGCTCGACGACTCAGGATCGCCGCCATTGCCAGACTGCTGCCGGCGGTACTGCTGCTTATGTCGCTGCCGAGCGCCGGAGCGAGTGTGGGTGCTGCGGCGCCACCACCGCCTACGCCGAGTCACAAGCTCGTGCTGCAGTCGCGCGCGGGCATCACGGAGGTGGGGCTGCTGAATGGCGCGGCCTACCGCATCGATGTGCCAAAGCACTGGAACCATGCGCTGGTGGTGTACTACCACGGGTACGCGCTGCAGCCGGTGACGTTTCACCTGGCCGCGCGGCTGACGGGTCATTCGGCGCCGTTCTTTGAGCGCCATTATGCAGTGATTCAGAGTGCCTACTCGCAGACAGGATGGGCGCTGCAGCAGGCGTATCCGGAGACCGAAGCGTTGCGGCGCTACTTCGCGCGAAGATATGGACAGCCGTCGGAGACCTACGTGGCGGGCTCGTCGATGGGCGGGCAGTTGGTGGCGATTACGTTGGAGCTTAATCCGAAGCCATACCTCGGCGGGCTCGATATGTGCGGCTCGGTGGGGCCAACGTATGTGAACTTCAATGAACGTTTCGCTCTGCGCGCTGCGTTCGACTACTACTTTCCGGACGTGATGCCGCGGCTGGTGCCTGTGCCGTCGAACTTTGAGGACAGCCTCGCCGATCGCGATAAGGTGCTGGACGCGTTGCGCGACAATCCGGTGGGGGCAATGGAGATGCGCAACCTGACGGGAATGCACACGGACTCCGATCTCGCGCACGACATCGCCTACTGGACTTACATTGTGAAGGACCTGCAACAGCGCGCGGGGGGCAACCCATTTGATAACCGCAACGTGGTCTATGCGGGCACCAGTCCAATTAACAGTGGCGACGACTTTGAGCTGAATGCGGGGGTGAGGCGCTATCGCGCGTCTCCTCAGGCGAGGGCGTACCTGGTTCGTCACTACACGCCGACGGGGCACCTGGGGCGGCCGATGTTGGCGCTGCATACGATATACGATCCCATCGTGCAGATGAGCCAGTTGGAGCTCTACGGCTACAAGGTGCAGGCGGCCGGCGCGGGCCAGAATTTGGTGCAGCAGATCGTCGATCGCGAAGGCCACTGCGACTTTACCGACGAAGAGATTGGTGAGGCGTTTGAGGAGTTGGTGCGGTGGTCGGAGGGTGGCCTGCGACCGCAGCCGGGCGTGCTAAAGCCCTCGATGCGGTAACCGTATCGAAATGCTTATTTGACGCCCGTATAATAGAGTATGGAATTTGTGCGACCGGAGGCTTCTGCTTCCAGCACTCCAGAATCTCACGCGCCCGCTCCCCCTGGCGCGACCCAGACCAGCGAAACCGGCATGGAGCTCGAAGCAGCGCTCCCCGCGGCTCCGCATATAGGTGCTGCGTCAAAGGGTGCGGTGGCTTTGGATGGGCCTGCTGGGGAGCTCGCACCTGCGCCTAAGCCGCCCGAAGCGCCAATTGAGATTCCTTCCATCGATAACGCTGATCTGGCCGCGCGATTTGAACGCCTGATTGAGACAGTGAAGGCGAATCGGCCAGCCGATGACCTCAACCTCATTCGCTCGGCGTGGACGTTCTCCATGCAGAAGCATGAGGGGCAGCGGCGCGCGTCCGGCGAAGCGTACATCGGGCATCCGCTGGAGGTTGCGCAGGTTCTTGCGGAACTGAAGATGGATGCGACGGCGATTGCTGCCGGGCTGTTGCACGATGCGGTGGAAGATACAGACGTGACGGCGAGCGAGATTGCGCATCGCTTCGGCGAGCAGGTGGCGCACATCGTCGAAGGCGTCACGAAGCTGGACAAGATTAAGTTTGCCAATCGCGAAGACCACCAGGCAGAGAACATTCGCAAGATGCTGCTCGCGATGGTGACGGACCTTCGCGTGGTCATTATTAAGCTCGCGGATCGCCTGCACAACATGCGCACGCTGGAGCACCTGAAGCCGGAGAAGCAGCAGCGCATCGCGCGCGAGACGCTCGACGTGTATGCGCCGCTGGCGCATCGGCTGGGGATGGGCAAGCTGCGCGGCGAGCTCGAGGACCTGGCGTTTCGTTACATCGATCCCTTCACGTACACGCAGCTCTCGTCGGAGATCGAATCGTTGCGCGGCGAGGGTGAGGCGTTCCTTCACCGCATCGTTCAAACGCTGGAGACGCGGCTGAATGAAGTGGGCGTGAAGGCGCGGGTGGAGTCGCGCATCAAACGGCTCTATTCGATTCAGCAGAAGCTCACGACGCATAGTATTCCCGTCGAGCAAGTCTACGATCTGTTTGCGGTTCGCGTGATTACGGAGACGGAGTCGGACTGTTATGCGGTGCTGGGACTGCTGCACAGCATGTGGCGGCCGGTGCCGGGGCGCTTCAAAGACTTTATCGCGATGCCTCGGCCGAACTTGTATCAGTCGCTGCACACGACGTTGATTGCAGAGGGTGGGCATCAGTTCGAGGTGCAGATTCGTACTGAAGATATGCATCGCGTCGCGGAAGAAGGTATTGCCGCACATTGGAAGTACAAGGCCACCGATAACGTAAGCGCGAAGGACGAGCAGCGACTGGCGTGGGTGCGGCAGTTGATGGAATGGCAGCGCGAGATGTCGGACCCCAACGAGTTCATGTCGACGCTGCGCATCGATTTGTATCCGGAAGAGGTGTACACGTTCACGCCAAAGGGCAAGGTGATCGTGCTGCCGAAAGACGCGAGCCCGATCGATTTTGCGTATGCGATTCACACCGATGTGGGCCATGCGACGATCGGCGCCAAGGTGAATGGGCGCATCGTTCCGCTGCGAACGCGGTTGCGTAACGGCGACATCGTCGAGGTGACGACGCAGGCGGGGCACGCGCCTTCGCGCGATTGGCTAAGTTTTACGAAGAGCTCACGCGCGCGCAACAAGATCAAGCACTGGCTGAATGAGAACCAGCGAGCCCGCGCGATCGAGATTGGCAACAAGCTGCTGCAGCGCGAGGCGCGGAAGTACAAGCTGTCGCTCGAGAAGTTCAAGGCGGCGGACTACGAGCGCGTTGCGGCCGAGTATGGGCTTGGAAATGTGCAGGATCTGCAGGCCGGCATCGGGTTTGGGAAATATTCTGCGCGGCAGGTGCTGAACAAGCTTGAGCCCGGAAGCACATTGCCAGTGGAGGCTCCTGCGGAAGAAGCAGGGTCGCCGGGCAACACGCTGGCGCATATGTCGGAGGCGGTGAAGCGCGTCTTCTTCGGCAAGGGTTCGGATTCGTTGCAGGTGGAAGGGCAGGACGATCTGCTAGTCTATCGCGCGCGATGTTGTAACCCGATTCGCGGCGAGGAGATCATTGGCTACGTGACGCGAGGCAAGGGCGTTGCGGTGCACGCGCGCAGTTGTCCGAACGTTCAGAACCTGTTGTACGAGGCGGACCGGCGCATCGATGTGGCCTGGTCCGACGCTCCCACGGCGGGCGCGCCCAACTCGCCTAAGCCGACGACGTATCCAGTGAAGCTGGTGATCCTCGTTGACGACCGCTCAGGTCTACTCAAGGAGTTCGCCGCGATCATCTCCGAAGACGGCACCAATATTAAGTCCGTCGAGACCAGGCCTGCGGATGACGAGGCAGTCTACGTCGACTTCGTCATCGAGACTCTGGACCTGCGGCATCTGACACGGCTCACGCAGAATCTACGCAAGGTTCCGGGCGTGCGTGATGTGCACCGTGTGCAGAAAGTCTAGGTCCTGCGCGGACGGCAAGAGGCTTCGCGTGGCTCGACGACAGAATGCGGTCACGCTGCGTATCGCTGAGCGACTCTCAACGGGAATTTCTACAGCAGGTCCATCCGCTTCGCGGTCGTGGTCAGAATCTCCAATGCCTTATCGATCTGCGGGCGCGTGTGCTCGCTGGTCATGATGCAGCGGATGCGCGCTTTGCCTTCCGGGACCGTGGGGAAGGCGATGCCAGTGGCCATCAAACCTTGTTCGAGCAGGGCGCGGCTGTAATCCATGGTCTTGCGGCCATCGCCGATGATGATGGGCGTGATGGGCGTCTCGCTCTTCGGTGTGGTCTTGCCGCCGATGTCGAAACCGGCCTGCGCGAGCTGCTGCTGAAAATATTTCGTGTTCGACCACAGACGGTCGATGCGCTCCGGCTCGTTCTCCAGGATGTCGAAGGCCGCGATGCAGCTTGCAGCGACGCTGGGCGGATGCGACGTCGAAAAGAGGAACGGTCGCGCGCGATGGTAGAGGTAGTCGATGAGATCGCGCGAGCCGCAGACGTAGCCACCAAGCGCGCCGATGGCCTTGGAGAGCGTGCCCACCTGCACGTCGACGCGGTCGGTGCAGTGGAAGTGATCGACGCTGCCGCGGCCATTGCGGCCGAGAACGCCGCTGGCGTGCGCGTCATCCACCATCATGATGGCGCCGTAGGTCTCGCAGAGCGCGGCGAGTTTATCGACGGGGCCGATGTCGCCGTCCATGGAGAAGACGCCGTCGGTGATGACGAGCTTGTGCCCGGGCTCGTGCTGGATCTCCTGCAGCAGCTCTTCGCAGTGCGCGACATCCTTGTGGCGGAAGACTTTAATCTTCGCCTTCGAGAGCCGCGCGCCGTCGATGATGCTGGCGTGATTCAGTTCGTCGGAGAGAATGAAGTCTTCTTTGCCGAGGATGCTCGAGACTGTGCCCGCGTTTGCCGTGAAGCCGGACTGAAAAACGACGCAGGCTTCAACGCCCTTGAAGCGCGCAATTTTTTCTTCGAGCTCCATATGGATGCGCATGGTTCCGGCGATCGTGCGCACGGCGCCGGAGCCGACGCCAAGTTTTTCAATCGCGGCCGTCGCGGCCTCGCGCAGCTTGGGGTGATCACATAGGCCGAGGTAATTGTTTGAGGCAAGGTTGATGACCTCGCGGCCGTCGTAGTGGCAGACCGGCGCTTGCGCGTCCTCGAGCACACGCAGCTTGAAGTAGGTTCCGCGCGCGCGGAGATCGTCGAGCTGAGCGGTGAGGTGAGCCAGTTGTGGACGCTTCGACGAGGACTTTTCCGAAAGGGTTGTCGCAAAACTCATAGTCTTTCGATCTTAAACCTTTCTCCGCATTCAGGCAGCAGGGCGGTTTGCAATGGGCATCCAACCACCATGGAAGATCGTGGCACCTGCCCTTCTTCGCAAGCCATGCATTCGCATGGAAGGGGATCCATGACCATTCGCAAAACGTCTCGAATTTTTCTGAGTGGCGCCGGGCTGCTCACGTTAGCGCTGCTGGCGGGCTGCCAGAGCAAAGAGCAGAAGGCCCTGAACCAGGCCAAGACACAAGCCACCAGCACCAATATTCCGCAGCAGGTTCAGTACGTAAACGACAAGGGCCACACGGTGACCAAGACCGTGGAGCCACCCGCGGCCAAAGGCCAGCAGCCTGCGGTGAGCACGCTGATCACGCCACCACCGCCGGGCCCAAAGCCGCACAGCACGGAGCCCGTGGTGACGCCGCTATCATCTGCTGCGCAGGACGCGCCGCCGGAGAATGCCAATGGCCAGCCCGCGTCTGCGGCTTCTACGACGGCTGCGGGCACTGCGCCGTCGGGTCCGGCGCCGGCAGTCTCTCTGCGCGTGCCTGCGGGTACGGAGCTCGCCATTCGCATCGACCAGCGCATCAGCGCGCGCGGCAGTTATGCAGGCGAGCGCTTCAACGGCAATGTTGTTGAGCCTGTCGTTTCCAATGGCAGTGTGCTGGTTCCGCGCGGAACGCCGGTCAGTGGGCGCGTGGTGCGCGCGCATCACGGAGGCCACTTCCGCGGGCGCTCCATCCTTGAGCTGCGGCTTACTGCGATGACGCTGAACGGCTATGAGTATCCGCTGGACACGCACGACACGGTGCGCACGGAGCGCGGCAAAGGGCGGCGTTCCGCAGGCATCATCGGCGGCCTCACGGGCGCGGGTATGCTAATCGGCGGCATCGCCTCAGGCGGTGTTGGGCTTGCGATTGGAGCCGCTGCGGGTGCGGGTTCTGGCACGGCCATCGCGGGTGGAACAGGAAATCATAACCTGGATATTCCAGCGGAGTCGGTTGTGCATTTTCGACTCGCGGATCCGCTCGTCGTTCAAAATCCATAACTCGCGCTGCGGTGCGGACGCGGCCCACCTTGATGGTGGGCCGTTCTCTTTAATGGAAGTCTGCAACCCTCCGCAACTTCGCTTCGTCCAACCACTTCAGACTTACGCACCAGCTACACTAGGTTTGGAAACGCTGCACCTGCCTGCTCATGATGAAGCCTCTCGCCACCATCCTGCTTGTTGCTGCTACCTTCGCGGGAGCACAGACGCCGGCTGCCCCGACGCCCGCGCAGCCGGACGTGCAAGCGCCTGCGGACACGAATCCTCCGCCCGCGACGCTCACCATGCGTTCGAACCTGGTGGTGGTTCCGGCGCTGGTGCGCACCAAGGCTGGGCAGCTTGTGTACACGCTCAAGGCCAACGACTTCATCCTCACTGACGATGGCGTGGTGCAGAAGCTGCGGCTGGAGCAGGACACGGGCTCGCAGCCTCTGGCCATGGTGATCATTGTGCAGACGGGCGGCGACGCGGCTGTGCACCTCGATCAGTATCAGCACATGGACGGCATGCTCACGAACATGCTCGGCGGCATCGACCATCGCGTTGCAGTGGTCGGCTTCGATAGCACGCCTGTCCTGCTGCATGGCTTTACGCCGAACCTGGATTACATTACGCACTCGCTGGATACGCTGGACCCCGGCGACAAGGGCGCTGCGGTCTTCGACGCGATTGTGTACGCGGTGAACGAGCTGCGGCAACAGCCGACGACGTATCGGCGCGCGATTCTGCTGCTCTCGCAGACGACCGACAACGGCAGCCACACGCCGCTGGTCGACGCGCTCCACGCGATCAGCGATACCAACACCGTGATCTACAGCGTTGGCTTTCATACGACGGGAACGGACGAAGGTAAGGAAGCGAATAAGTTTGGCTGGGCCGGCTCGCCGCCGCTTCCTCCCGGACCGAAGCATGGGTGCTTCAGCCGCGACATGGGTACCGATGCGCAGGGCAACCAGATTAAGCCGACGGAGAGCGCGGGCTCGCAGGACTTGAACTGCGCTGAGGAGTTGCTGCCTCCGCTGCGGCTGGCGCATCTTGCGGAGATCGCGGTGCAGCACGCGTTGAAGAAGAATATCTCCGAGTCGGTCGCGCATCTTACTGGCGGCGAGTACTTCAAGTTCAAGAACGAGAAGACGCTTGATCGCGATCTGTTTACGATTGCGAATCACATCCCGAATCGCTATGTGCTGACGTTTGTGCCGACTTCGCCGACGCCGGGCTTCCACTATATTTCGCTGAAGCTGCGGGACCCTGCAACCAAGATGTCGGTGGATGCGCGCAATGGATACTGGGTGAATGCGGACGAGGGTACAACGCCGACACAGCCTTGAGCGGCGTTGAAGATCAGCGCCCGCGAAACTGGTGGATGAGTCGGCGGTCGCGCTTGGAGGGCCTTCCCACGGGTGTGGGTTCGTTCGCGAACATCAGCTTGCGTTCTTCGGCGACCTTGGCGCGCGCCTGCTTGCTCTCTTCGGTTTCGCGGAAGAGCGTTTGCGCGACGGCTGCGGGTCCGCGCACTTCGCTCAACAGCAGAACCTCGATGACAAAGTCACCGCCTTCGTTGCGCACCTGCAGATGGTCGCCGACGCGAACCTCGCGCGCGGCTTTGGCGAGCACGCCGTTGGATTGCACGCGGCCAAGCTCGCAAGCCTTTGACGCCAACGCGCGTGTCTTGAAGAATCGCGCCGCCCAGAGCCACTTATCGATGCGCACACCGTTCATTGCCCTTCTCCTGCGATCAACCTTCGCGACAAGGCAAGCGCCTCGCGCTGCACGGCAGCTTCGTCACCAAAACCCGGAAGCCAATGCATCTTCTCCGCGCGGCGAAACCATGTGCCCTGGCGCTTGGCGTAGTTGCGGTGGCCTTGCTGGGCTGCGGCGACGGCCTCGTTGCGCGTGATCTCGCCGCGCAGGACGGCCATGGCCTGCGCATAGCCTAACGCTCCGAGCGCGAGGCAGTCGTCGCCATAGCGCTCGCGCAGCATGTTGGTTTCGTCGACCAAGCCGCGCTCAAACATCGCGGCGGCGCGGTCGTTGATGCGTTCATACAGGCGCTGGCGAATCTCTTTCGAGCTTGTAGGCGCGAGGCCCATCTGCAACACGCGATAGCCGCACAGCGGATCGCGGCCGGCTTGCCATTGTTCGGTCTGTGGCTGGCGCGCGTTAAGCGTGACCTCGATGCTGCGAATGAGTTTCGGTATGTCATTGGCGTGGATGAGGGTTGCAGCGCGCGGATCGAGGCGCTGCAGGATGCGGTGCAGCCACGCCGATCCCTTGCTCTCGACGCGCGCGCGCAGTTTTGCTCGCAGCGTCTCGTCACGCTTCGGCGCGGGTGCGAGGCCTTCGAGAAGTGCGCGCAGATACAGCCCGGTTCCGCCGGCGATGATGGGAATGAGGCCGCGTTCGCGAATGCCGGCGATGGCCTCACGCGCGTGGCGAGCGTAATCGCCCGCGGTGCAAGCTTCGTCTGGCCAGTAGAGATCGAGGCAGTGGTGGCGCACCTGCGCACGTTCTTCGAGCGTGGGCTTAGCAGTGCCAATCTCCATCAGCCGGTAGACCGCAACCGAGTCACAACTGATAATCTCGCCGCCGAGTTCTTCTGCCAGCCGCAGAGCGAGTGCCGTCTTCCCACTCGCCGTAGGTCCCGCGACCACCAGCAGCGGATAGTCGTTCCCTCCGCTGGCTGCGATGGGAGCGTTCATCAGGGCCGCCACCAACCTTGGAAGAATACGCGGCCCAGGCCTGCGCGAAGGATGCTGCCCACCAGGACCAGCAGGGCGAACAGGATGAGGCCGCGGGTTGCGCTGCGGCGCTCTACCTGCTCGCGTTCCTTGTGGTGGGCGTGCGCTGCGTCAAGCTTTTGTTGCTGCTCAGGGATGAGCGTTGGGATCTGAGGGGGTGACGCGCGCTGCTCGCCACTACGTTCTGCGCTCGGCATCGCAGTTACTCCGTATCCTGGTTCACCAGGTAGTGAATGCGCAGCTCCAGGTTGGGGCCGTGGAACTGCTTGGGCAGCGGCGGAAACTGGCCAACGCCCGTGATCGACCCCCAGGCCGCGCGATTGAGTGCGTCGTCGTGGCTGGAGCCATCGAGGTGCATGGCCGCAATCGATCCATCGGGATTGATGGTGAAGCGGATCTGCGTGGTGCCGCGCTTGTTGAGCGGTGGCCGCGTCTCTTCCGGCAGCAGCGGAATCCACTGCTCGTAGATCTCGCGCAGGATGCGTTGCAGGTATGGCTGGAAGTTGACGCCTTGCGTGTCGGAGAGGATATCGACGCCCTGCCCAACGCTGGTGCCGCGGCTGTTGCCGCTGATGCCTACGCCGCGGCCGCTGCCCGCGCTCTGCGATCCACGCATGGCCTGCTGCATGTCCTGATCGGCGGTGGCCGGCTGACTAAAGTTGGGGCGGCTGGTGGGTTGCGGACTCGGTGCATCCGGAACAAAGGAGTTGGAGCGTGGCGCAGGGCGTGGCGCGGAGGGCAGCGGCAGCGCAGGCTGAGCGA
>JBAULP010000091.1:0-10521 GCA_049578265.1 Acidobacteriaceae bacterium | reverse complement strand
GCTGGAGACCGTCCCGCAGGTCAGCGTCGCGGCCGTCGCCGTCGCAGCCGTCGTCCTGGCGGCAACGGATCAGCTCCGGCCGGCGGCAACAGCTAGCTCGGTCTTCACCCTTACGCAAAGCCGCGCTCTCCAGCGCGGCTTTGCTATTTTGGAGAATCCAACGCAACTTTTCGCGCGTCTAGCGTTGATAGAGGAAGGGGATTGTGCGCTGAAGACTCTCGGCCAGACGAACGTGCACCGCTGGTGGCCCTTCGTGCTGCTGGTTCTACTGGGAGCCAGCCGTTGGGCAGTGGCAGCCGCACGTCCTGACGCCGATTCCACCCTGACCTCCCTCACCATCGGCTGCGCCTGGGCAGCACTGCTTTCGCTGGCCTTCGCTGTGCTGCAACCCAAGCCCCGCGTCGGCGAAGCCGCAATCACCCTCGCCGCTCGCCTGCGCTGGCTCCTCTCCGGAGCGCTGCTCTTCGGTGGCCCCGCCATCACCTTGCTCGTTTCAGCCCGAGACCTCGACTCCAGCGCCCTCACCATCGCGCTTGCGCTCACACCGCTCGTAGTCGCCATCGCCTCCAGCGCGCTTGGCACGGAGAGCTCTGAAGGCATCGCCGGCCGCATCTGGCCGAGCCTCGCGGCAGTAGCAGGCCTGCTGCTGGTTCTGGTCCAACCCAACCTCGGAGACCTCCGCACCGATCTCGCCCTCGTCGTCGCGCCGCTCATCACCGGCATCGGTGCTGCCCTCTTCTGCCGTGATCAACCGCGCTCCCCCTCACGTTCAGCAACCGCCCTTCTAGGCGCGTGCGCACTCTTCGCGCTTGCGCTGGCAGAGCGCCGCGTCGTCGCCGGAGTGCACCCATCCCTCTCCCTCTTCGCAATCGCCAGCGATGGCCTCATCGCCCTGCTCAGCATCATCACCCTCGCGCAACTAGGAGCCCCGCGCTGGTCCTCCCAGTTCACCTGGATCCCTCTTCTCATCATTCTCGAGGGCATCGTCCTCGTTCGCCCGACGCTTACCACGCACTGGTTCGTCGGCCTCATCCTTCTGATCGTTGCGGGCATCTACCTTCTCCTGCCACAGGAGGACGACACCCCGCCCGAACCCTCACCAGCCCCTCATCTTCCCGTTTAGGGAAACCAACTGTACCTCCGCGAACCCACATAGGTTCACCAACCTCGATACTTCAATCCACAACCTCACCGGCGCTACACTCATCCCAATGGCAGCCTCGATGTACATCGTGGTCGAGGGCGACGACCCCGGCTACAATATCTTCGTCAACGGTCGCATGCTCGCGCGTTACGAGAGCGCCATCGAGAAGCTTGCCTTGGAACTCGGCGTCAAGCCACTGCTCGAGTTCTTCTCCGCCGACGAAAACTCCATGTCCCTCCTCATTCAGGAAGGCGGCGGAAACCCCGACCTCCTCAAGCGCCTCCCCCCGCCCCAGTGGTATCGCGCAGAAGACGGCCTCCGCACCCTCGAAGCCCTCATCGGCGAACTCGATAGCGATCCACATCAGTTCGGCACCGAAGGCCCCGAAATCCTAAGCGAGCTGCGCGAGTACGAGGTCGTCCTTCGCAAATCTCTCGACCGCGGCCACCGCTGGCACCTCGCCGTAAGCTGGCGATAAGCCAGTTGTACGTTCTAAGGTTGTAAGTTCTAAGCCCCCCCGCGCTCTCACTTACAACGTACAACCCTACAACGTACAACCCCCTCACTGCACCGACAGATCTCCATCAAAGTCCACCACCAGCGCATCTCCATCCACCTGCATCGAGTGCACCTTCAGGTGATCGAGCCGCACATCATATCCCGTAGCCTCTGCCGACTTCACCAGCAACTGCCGAATTAAATCCGCCGCATTAATCTTCATCTGCTGCGGCAGCTTCTTGCTGAGGAAGGGAACCAGCAGAAAGTTCAACTCGCGCGACTCGCTCAGGTGATCCAGATTCGGATCGCGAAACCCGATCGACTCACCCTGCGCATCGGGAATTACCGACACATCCGCCTCGGTATTCAATCCCACCCCGAGACACGCCCCCGCGACCTTCGTTCCCAGCTTCGCATGCGCCTTTACATGCACCACAACGCGATCGTTCTTGAAGCTCACCTTGGGATCTTCGGCATAGGCATAGCAAGGAGACGTCGCGCTGCCGCGAAAGTAGTACCGTCCATCCGGCCCATTGAAGAGTTGATGCTGTAGCGTCCGCTCCAGCGCCTGCGCCGATACGCGAATCTCAATCGCGTGCGCGGCAGCCGAAAGAACAAACAGGCCAACAACGGCCGTCAGGAGGGCAGAAAGTCGAAGCGCTCTCATGCCCCAAGGATAGCCGAAGGCCAACGGTAGCCAAAGGTTATTGCGGCTGTGTCTGTGCAAGACTCGTGTTTGAATCAGCAGCACCACCTGCACCCGCGCCACTCGTCGCCGCTGCGGCCGGTACCGCTCCGGCGCCCTCATCATTTGGTCCCAGCCCGAGCTTAATCAGCGCGCGCGAGTCAGGAGTGATCTTGGTCTGCCACCCATTGTCGCCCTGCAGCTTCTTCATGGCTGCGACGGTCTGCGCGTCCCATGTGCCCGTCGGCTCCCCGCTCATATATCCCTGCTTGATCAGCGCAGTCTGAATCTCCGTAGCCCGCTCTGCGGGCATCTCCACTGGCGCACTCTCATGATGCCGAGGCAGCATGTGCCAGCTTCTGCGGTGCGCCTCCGACACATGCCTGACGCTTGCGTGATAGTGTCTCTTCGACGAACCAGCCTTCGGATGAATCGAGGCAAACCCCGGGACAGCGAGTAGCAGGAGACCAGCCGGCAATACCTTCCAGAATGAAACGCGCATCGTGCGGCTACCCTCCCCATGGCTCATGTGAGCTCTTATCATTTCTTGATCCAGCCCGATTGGTGAGAATCAGACTAATAAAATCATAACGCTTGCGCAACAACCGACTTTGTGTTTGTTGTCACTATTGATCCTGCGCTTACTGACTCGTTAACTCGAATAGCACCAATAGTTTCCAAAGAAAAAGGGCGCAGACCGAAGCCTGCGCCCTGCATCCCGGGCCCTTGCTTCTACGGCAGGGTTCCGCCAATCAAGTACTGCCCCGACTTCGGCGCTTGCGGATTGATCACCGCGAACACCACGTCGTCGCCGGACTTCAGGCTCGATGCGATCGCGTTGTAGTTCGCAACATCCGTCACCGGCTTGCGATTGATCTCGACGATCACCGCGCCCTGGTAAAGGTTGATGGAGTCAGCGAACGAGCCCGGCTTCACGCTAGTAATCGCCACGCCACCGGTAACGTGCAGTTGCGTCTGCATCGCCTGCGTCAGCGGCTGTACCGTGATACCGAACTTCGTCTGTCCGGCGTCGCTCGGTCCTGCCTCATTCGACCCCTGATTAGAGCTGCTCATGTTCGCATACAGCTTGTCGCGGTCCATGATGCCGCAGTCGATCGTGATGTGCTTGCCCGACCGAATGATGCCCAGGCTCACAGTCGATCCAGGATGCTTGTCCGAGATGATCGAAATCAGTTCATCTCCATTCTTGATCGGTCGCCCGTCCACGGAGACGATCACATCGTTCGGCTGCACACCAGCCTTTGCTGCCGGTCCGCCAGGAACAACCTCTCCAACGATCACACCGCCGTTCGGGAAGCCATACACTCGTTCCGTCGCAGCGGAGACACTCGGCTGGAACTGCACACCAATCGATCCGCGCACCACCTTGTGCTCTGGTCCAATCAGTTGGTTGTAGACGCCAATGATGATGTTCGACGGTATCGCAAATCCAATACCCTCATTGCCCGCCGACTGCGTGTAGATCGCCGTGTTCATGCCGATCACTTGTCCGGCCATGTCCACCAGCGGTCCGCCCGAGTTGCCCGGGTTGATCGCCGCATCCGTCTGCAGGAACTTCTCGAACTCGTTCTTAGCCACTCCGTTGGAGTCGCCACCTTCATCGATCGACCGGTTCTTGTAAGAGATGATGCCGGCGGTCACGGTGTTGGTTTGGCCCAGGGGTTCGCCAATCGCCAGCACCCAGTCGCCCACCTGCACGCCATCCGAGTTGCCGAGCTTCACCGTCGGCAAGGGAGTGTCCGTGTGAATCTTGATTACGGCAATATCGGTCGCCTCATCGTAGCCAATCACCGTTGCGCGCCGTCCCGGATCGCTTGGATCCGCCGAGTCATTCGACAGCTTCACATAAATGCGGTCCGCTCCTTTAACCACGTGGTAGTTCGTGATGATGTATCCACGCGGATCGACGATGTACCCCGATCCCAGCGCACGTTCAGGCCCCGCCTGCTCCTGTCCGCCCCCACCAGGCCCACCGAACCCGAAGAAGTGGTTAAAGAAATCCTGCATGCCCTGGTCGCCCTGGCCCTGACCCTGCTGACCCTGTCCCGGGCCGTTCGGACCCTGCTGCATCCCATTTTCGGCGCTCTGCTTGGGCAGCGTCTCCGTGTTGATGTTCACCACGGCCGGCCCAACCTGCTGCACAATCTTCGAGAAACCATTCGACAGCACCACCGGACTAGGAATCGTCAGCGGTGTCGCGTCCTTCGTATCGACTGCCTGTTTGGCACTGACGTGGCCGGTCAGCATCGACCCGGCCAGCACGCAGGCGGAAAGTGTTCCAAGGATCGTAAACGTTGTAGCCAGGCGTCCAGTGCGGATCTTGCTCCACAAACCCTGCTCAGATCGATTCGATGATTCCATTGTCGTATTTGTCCTCGTTCTCTTCTTTCAAATGTCGTTTGAATTCCGTTGCCGATGAGCCAGCCGCCCTAAGGTGTCCTCGCTCTGCGGCTTGCGCATTTCGTTCGCCATCCTGATAGACGCGAGTCCGTGCGAAAGGTCGCGGAGCGGGGCCTTGGGTCGCATACCATATCCTCCAGCCTCGCGAATCCAAACAACACGTACCTTGTCTCCAAAGTATGCCTTTACCAGAGTACGCGCATCAGATTACGCGCCCGCAATTGGTAGGAGTTGACTCCGGCCCCGTGAGGTTGGCCGCAGCTCTGCAAGTAGTATCCCAGCCAGAATCAACCCAGCTCCCACCAGCGCCCTTCGCCCCATCTGCTCGCCGAAAAACAGCAGGGAAGTCAGCCACGCAAATACCGGCTCCAGCGTAAAAATCAGCGCGGTGTGCGACGCCGGCAGATGCTGCTGCGCCCAGCTCTGGATCGTAAACGCCGCCGCCGTCGCAAGCACCGCCGTCACCCCCAGCGCCACCCATACCATCGCGCTTCCATGGAAATACGCGCGCCCACCAAGCGGCAGCGTCACCAGCATCAGCAGCGCCGCAAACCCAATCTGCAACGTCCCCAGCCGGCGCGCCGACACCAGCGGAGCCGCCCGCGCCAGCATCAGCAGATGCGCTGCAAACGCCACCGCGCACCCCAGGCAAAGCCACTCCCCCAACCGAATCCCCGCAAACAACTCCATCCCCGCACCCGCCGGAGTCGTCAGCAACACCAGCCCCGCAAACGCCAGCGCCGCTCCCGCATATGTATCAAAGGTCGGCTTCAATGACCCCCTCGGCGCCACGCCCGGCACCGCACTCATCAGCGGAACCAGCACCACCACCAACCCTGTAATAAACGCAGCCTTCGATGCCGTCGTAAACTTCAGCCCCGTCGTCTGCAACTGATACCCCAGCCCCAGAAACAATCCCGCCATCGCTCCCAGCTTCAAATCCGTCCGAGTCATCCCGCGCAGACTCCGCCAGTTCGCCGCAGCCAGCACCGCAAACGCCAGCGCCATGCGCACCAAATTAAACATCAGCGGAGTCGTAGCCGCCAGCGCCGCCTTCACCAGCGAAAACGTAGTCCCCCAGACCAGCACCACACCCAGCAGCAGCAGATGCGCCGCCAGCGTCCGCGACCGTTCCGTCCTCATGGGGCGACGTACACCGTATTTCCCCCCAGCACCGTCCGCAGCACCTGCGTATGCAGCAACTCCTGCGGCGACGCCTTCGTGATATCCCGATCCAGCACCACCATATCCGCCAGGTACCCCGGCTCCAGCCGCCCCTTCGTCTTCTCGCGAAACTCCGCAAACGCCGACGCCTGCGTATACGCATAGATCGCCTGATCGATCGTGATCTTCTCCTGCGGCTCGAACGTCTGCGTGCCCTGCACATTCATCCGTGTAATCGCCGCATACAGCCCGCGAAACGGCGAGATCGACTCCACCGGATAGTCCGTCCCAAACGCCAGCGTCACGCCGTGATCAAGAAAGCTTTTCCACGCATACGCACGCTTACTCCGCTCCGGTCCCAACCGAGCCTCAGCCCACGCCATATCCGTCAGCAGATGCGACGGCTGCATACTCGCAATCACGCCCAACTGCGCAAACCGTTCAAACGCTCCCGGCGACACCACCTGCGCATGCTCAATCCGAAACCGAAAATCCGCAGGCCTCACCGTCTCCGGAGCGGTCGTCACAATATCCGCATCCGGATTCTTCGGCAACGCCGCCGCATCCACCGGCCGTCCCACCTGCTCGGCCGCGGCAATCGCATCCAGCGCCATATCATTCGCCAGATCCCCAATCGCATGGAACCCCATCTGGAACCCAGCCGCCGCCCGCGCCGCTGCCATCTGGTTCAGCTTCTGCTGCTGATACCGCGGTATCCCAAAATTATTCGGGTCATCCGAATAAGGATCATTCATCGCCGCCGTCCGCGACCCCAGCGACCCATCCATAAACCCCTTCAGCATCGTCAGGTGCAGCAGCGGATCATCCGCCGCATGACTAGCCCGTCGCTCCTCCAGCACGCCCACCGGCAGATTGAAGTCGATCCACTCCGCAATCCGCAGATGCAGCGTGCCTTCGTCCTCCATCTCCGTCATCGCGAGCCAATCGTCCCACGTAGAAAAATCCTGGATCGACGTCACCCCATGCGACAGCGCATCCTGCATCGAAAGCTCAATCGCCTCGCGCCGCATCTTCAGCGTCGGCGGCGGAATAACCTTCTCCACCAGCGCCAGCGCCGGCCCCTCGCGAATGATCCCCGTAGCGCGCCCATCGGCATCGCGATCGATCTGCCCACCCTGCGGGTTGATCGTGTCATCTGTAATACCCGCAGCCTTCAGCGCCGCCGTATTCGCAATCGCAATATGCCCATCCGTCCGCTCCAGAAACGCCGGATGCCCCCCACTCACGGCATCCAACTCCTGACGCGTAGGCAACGGCACCCCCGCCCACTTCGTGTGGTCCCAACCTCCGCCCTGAATCCACTCGCCCGGCTGCAGCGTAGCCGCATAAGCCTTCACCTTCGCCATCATCGCCGCCAGCGACGGCACATGATCCAGGTCCAGCGTCAGCCTCTGCTCGCCCGCCGACACCATATGCGTATGCGCATCATTGAACCCCGGCATCGCGAACGCGCCCTTCAGATCAATCGTCCTGGTATGCGCATCCTTCAGCGCCAGCATCGCCGCGTCCGGCCCCACCGCCAGCACCATGCCCGCGCGAATCGCCACCGCGCTCACTCGTCCCGGTATCGGGTCCGCATCCCCAGCCTTCAGCCGCGTCCCAGTAAGAATGTTGCCATCATAAAAAATCGTGTCCGGCGCCTTCGAGTACTGCATCTGCGCCGACACCACAGGCAACGCCGCCAGCATCACCAACGCAACCGAACATCCCTGCAACAAGCGCATCCGAACCATAGCTCTCACGCCCCAAAGTCTATCCCAGCAGGCACCAGCTTGCGCTCATCGCCCTCGCCCATCAGCGCGCAAGTATCCAGCAACAGTAGCAGCACCCGTCGCAGCGCCAGGTCGCGCCCCGTCGGATCGTACCCTTCCTGCAGCGTATGGATCCCCCATCCCAAACCGCCCGCTCCAATCGCCAGCGCCGGAATTCCCAACGACAGCGGCAAATTAGCATCGGTCGACCCAATCCGCGCCTCCGTAGCAATCCCCAAATGCCGATCCACCGCCTTCAAACTAGTCGCCAGCCCCGAGTGCGCATCCAGCGCCCCCGCCGCGCGATCCCCAATCCGCTCCACATGCAGCGTCAGCTCCTTCTCTCCGCGCCGCGCATTCTCGGCATCCACCACGCGCGTCAGCGTCTCCAGCACTCCCAGCTCAAGCCGGTCCAGCTCCATTCCCGACACCGACCTCAAATCCACATCCGCCGTCACCGACTCCGGAATCGAGTTCACCGAAGTCCCCCCACGAATCACCCCGCAGTTCATCGTCGTCCGCGGCCTCGCCGGCAGCCTCATCTTTCCCAACTCCACCAGCGCCGCCGCCAGCGTCATCACCGGGTTCGCCCGCCCCGCATCCGCCCACGAGTGCCCACCCAACCCCGCAATCGTAATCCTCAACCGCCGGCTCCCCAGCGCTCGATCCACCACCATCGAATCTCCACTCCCCTCCAGCGCAATCGCCGCCAGAATCTTCCCCGCATACGCCCCCGCGCCAAACAGATGCCGCATCCCACGCAGATCCCCCTCACCCTCCTCACCCACATTCGCCGCAAACAAAATCGTGCACCCCGGCAAGATCTCCGCATGGATCATCGCCGCGGCAATCCCCAACAACCCCGCCAGCCCCGCCCCGTTGTCGCAAGCTCCCGGCCCCAGAATCTTCCCCTCCTCATCCACGCGGGGCGTGCAATCCGTCCCAGCAGGGAAGACTGTATCCAGGTGCGCCGACAGCATCACCACCTGCCCATCTTCCGCAGCACCCTCAGCCCTCAACTCCGCAATTGCATTCCCCTCCGCATCCACATGAGCGCCCGCCAGCCCCAGCTCCCGAAACCGTTCGCAGAACCACGCCGCCCGCTCACCCTCGCCAAACGGCGGCGCCGCAATCCCCAGGAACTCCATCTGCCAGCGCCGCAACTGCGTCTCATGCAGATGCATCCACGAAAACGCCTTATGCACTCCGCGATCACTCGCCAGCGCCGCAATCCTCTTATGATTCGCCGCGCTCATGCCCGCTCTCCCGCTTCCATCCCGCTCACTGCACCATACTCTACCGCCATGAGGAACAACCCCTGCGCCGGCGCCGTCGGCCCCGCCACCGTTCTATCCCTCGCCTCCAGAATCCTCCCCATCTCCTCCACCCCCATACTCCCGCGCCCCACCTCCACCAGCGTCCCCACCAGGTTCCGCACCATGTGGTGCAAAAAACCGCTCCCCGTCACCCGATAACGCAACAACCCGTCCTCCCGCACCACCTCCGAAGCAAACAACGTCTTCACCGGATTCACCCCCGCCGCACCCTCGCCTTGAATCCGAGACTCGCGCTGTCCCAGCTCCGGATCGACAGCCGCAAACGACGTAAAATCATGCGTCCCACACACCACCCGCGCCGCCCTCTGCATCGCCTCCAAATCCAGCGTCCAACGGCAGTCCCACACAAACGGAGCCACAAACGGCGAACACACCTGTTCTTCATCCGATGCTTTCATTCGCCGCTCGAAGATTCTATATTCATAGCTCTTCCGCACCGCGCTATGCCGCGCATGAAACCCCTGCTCCACCTCCTCCACCGCCATCACCCGCACACTTTGCGGCAGCGCCCGATTCAGCGCCCGCAACAAATTCTCTGCCGGCAAGGGAGCCTCCAGCGCAAAGCTGGCCACCTGTGCAATCGCATGCACCCCCGCATCGGTCCGCCCCGACCCCTGCGGCAATACCCGCTCTCCGGTCAACCTCTCCAGCGCGCCAGCCAGCAACCCCTGCACGGTCGGCAGCCCCGGCTGCACCTGCCACCCATGGAAGGCCGTCCCATCGTAACTCAGCGTAATCTTCCAAAAGGTCATCGTTCACCCGCCATTCTCTCCATTCTAGAGAACCTGCCAACCTCCTCATCGATATACTTGGATCGTTCCCAAAAACCGATGTCTGGAACCAACCTGCCCCATCCGCCGTATAAAAGTTTGTAAAGACATCAACGACAACTAACCTGGCTGCACGCTGGAGAAGAACCGTGAAATTGAGGCATTGGCAGGCGACCGTCTGCGTGGCATTAACGTTGGTCAGCACCATCCCGCCGGCTGCCGCGCAGCAAGCCCACATCACCGCTCAGCAGGTAGGTCCCACCACGCCTGCCACGCCTCAGAGCGTGCAGAACGACACCACGGGCAATCCCAACCTCCCGCAAGCTCCCGCGCCGCACCTCACCCAGCCGCTCTTCCTGCGTCCCACTTTAAAGGACTACAGCAAAGGCAAGTCCGGTCTCCTCAACCCCTTCCGCTGGTACACCCCCACCTACTATCCTGAGCCGCGTCTCTCCAACACTCCACGTCTCGATGACCTGCTCCGCGACGGCAAAATCTATCTCAGCCTCTCTGACGCGGTCACCCTCGCGCTCGAAAACAACTACGACATCGCCATCGCCCGTATCAATCTTGATATCGCCGACACCGACCTCCTCCGCGCTCGCGCCGGTGGCAGTCTTCGCGGCGTCAACACAGGAATCGTAGCCAACACCCTCGGCGGTTCCGGCACCACCGTCACCGGCGGCGGTGGCCCCGGCGGCACCTCCAACGGCACGGGTGGCACTGGCAC
>JBAULP010000090.1:0-59914 GCA_049578265.1 Acidobacteriaceae bacterium | reverse complement strand
AGAACGCCGGCGGCGAACTGAAGTTGCTCAACCTGACCAGCAAGGTTCGCGACCTGCTGGTGATCACCAAGCTGGTCACGGTGTTCGACGTCAAGGACGACGAGGCTTCGGCCGTCTCTTCCTTCGCATAAGCACTGCAAGGAAAGCTATTAGAAAGGCAAGGGCGCGTCTGCGGACGCGCCCTTGCTTTGCCTGAAACCGATGAGGCAGTTCCAGGCGGCGATTCTTCATGGGAGGTGGACGCGGCGTGCACGCCGGGGGTCGACGCGGAGGGGTGCTACGGGCTCTTATCGGGAGTGGAAGAAGGCGACGGCGAAGAGCTTCGACCGGGGGGAAGAATCAGCTTTGGGGGAGGGGCTGTAAGACTCTGAAATAAATGCGGTTAGACAGACAGCAAGGAGAGCAAACTTGAGCGTCTGAAGGGGGAGATTGAGCGCTTGAAGGGCAGGGTTCGCGTGGTAGACTCGGAAGGAATGACTGACTCAAAGTATGGCGACAGCGGCAGCGAAAACGCACCCGATGCTCGCGGTTCCCGCTCCGGTTTTTTCGTCCGTATGGTGAGACAGTTCGGGCTCCTTCTGGTGGTGTCGTCGCTCGCGACGATGGCGTACGCGCAGCAGAACTCGCAAGGTTATCCGGACAGCACGCAGAGCACGACGGGAGTGGACTGCAGCGATCCGTTGCAGGCGGATTCAGCGGCATGCTCTGACCAGGGACAGCAGTTCCAACAAAGCCAGCCAGGGACGAGTTCCCCGTTCAACTTGCAGACAGGACCGCAGAGCGGGCTGCCCAATCAGACACAGAATCCGAATACGAACTACAACGACACGGAACAGATGAACCGGCAGGGATTGCAGCGCAACCAGATGCAGATGTTGCTGCTGCCGCCGGAACATTTGACGGAGTTCCAGAAGTTTGTTGCATCGACTTCGGGGCAGGTGCTACCGATTTTTGGCGCGAACCTGTTCCGCAGGGTGCCGTCGACATTTGCACCGCTGAACATGACGCCGGTGCCGAATGATTATGTGATTGGTCCGGACGATGAGCTGCGCGTGCGCGTTTGGGGACAGGTGAACTTCCAGGCGAATCTGCGCGTGGACCGCTCGGGCGAGATTTATCTGCCGCAGGTTGGCCCGGTACATGTAGCGGGTATTCCCTTCTCTGCCCTGGATGCGCATCTGCGGCAGGCGATTGGGCGCGTCTACAAGAACTTCGATTTGACTGCGGACATTGGGCAGATTCGCGCCATCCAGGTGTACGTGGCAGGCGAGGCGAGGCGGCCGGGCGTTTACACGGTGAGTTCGCTGAGCACGCTGGTGGATGCGGTGTTTGCCAGCGGGGGGCCATCGATCCAAGGGTCGATGCGGGACATCGAGTTGAAGCGGAACGGAAAGGTGGTCACGGACTTCGATCTTTATGACCTGCTGGTCCATGGCGACAAGTCAAAGGACGTGCCGTTGCTTCCGGGCGATGTGATTTTTATTCCGCCCGTGGGTCCAGAGGTGGCCGTCACGGGAAGTGTGCGGACGCCGGCGATCTACGAGCTGCGCAAGGGGCAGACGCTTGATGAATTGATTGCGGATGCGGGCGGGGTGTCTGCTGTCGCCGCCGAGGCGCGGGTGTCGATTGAGCGCATCTCCGACCACCACGACCGCTATGCGATGGAAGTGACCTACGATGCGAATGGATTGAAGACGCCACTGGCGGATGGCGATATGGTGCATGTGTATTCCATTGTGCCGCTGTATCAGAAGACGGTGACGTTGCGCGGCAACATTGCGAACCCGGGGCGCTTTGCATGGCATGCGGGAATGCATGTGAGCGATCTGATTCCGGATAAGGATTCGTTGATCACGCGGAACTATTGGTGGAAACGGGCGCAGCTTGGATTGCCGGCTCCGGAGTTTGAGCCGATGCCTTCGTTTGCGTATGTGAGACAGCCGTCCGACAACGAACCTGTCTCTGTGGAGCAACTGAAGGAGGAGCAGGAGCGCCGCAACTACGAGTATGAGCAATTGCACCATGGGTATACGACGCGCAACGCTCAAAACGGAACGCAGGATCAAGGTTCGGCGCAGGATCAGGGGCAATATCCGGGGCAGGATCTGCAGACGCAGGAAGATGAGTATGGTTCGCTACAAGGCCAGAGCGCTAGTCAGACCGGGACGCAGCAGAATCCGCAGCTCAATGCGAGCCGACGCGCGAGCAACTCATCGCTGGCGGCGCAGCAGGCGCAGCTCTCAAACAATTTTCCTGGAGCGCAGCGGACGGAAGTGCGTGAACTGGCGCCTGAGATCGACTGGAGTTACGCGGTCATTCAGCGACTCGATCCAAATACGTTGAAGACCACGCTGATTCCCTTCGACCTGGGCAAGCTGGTGCTGGATCACGATAGCTCGCAGGACATGGAACTGCAGCCGGGCGATGTGGTCTCGATCTTCTCGCAGTCAGACATTCATGTGCCCTTGGCGCAACAAACGAAACTGGTGACCCTGAGCGGCGAGTTTGCGCATGCTGGCGTGTATACGGTGGAACCGGGCGAGACATTCCGTCACCTGGTGGAGCGGGCGGGTGGACTTACACCCAATGCTTACCTGTATGGGTCGGAGTACACGCGCGTATCGACACGGATCATGCAGCAGGCACGCATCGACGAGTATGTGCAGAATTTGAGCATGGAGATCCAGCGCAGCAATATGGCGGTGGCTGCGTCCGCGGCTGGTTCTCAGAACCTGGCAAGTACGGCCTCCGGGCAGGCGAATGAGCAAAACCTGCTCAACAGTCTCAGACAGATTCGGGCTACCGGGAGAATCGTGCTGGACTTTAGTCCGGACAGCAAAGGAACGAGCAGCCTGCCAGACATCGCGATGCAGAACGGTGACAACTTCATCGTGCCACCCGTTCCGGCGACGGTGGACGTGGTGGGCGCTGTCTACGACCAGAATTCTTTCCTCTTCAGCACCAAGGGCAGGGTGGGAGAGTATCTGCATATGGCGGGAGGGCCGAGTCGCGATGCGGACCGGAAGCACGAGTTCCTGATTCATGCGGATGGGAAAGTGGCGAGCTCGGATTCGGGCAAGGGGCTGTGGAGCAACAACTTCAACAGCCTGAACGTCTATCCCGGCGATACGATCATCATTCCGGAGAAGACGTTCAAGCCGGGCGCACTGTTTGAACTGATTCAATACACCCAGTTGTTCTCTCAATTCGCGCTAGGCGCCCTTGCCCTCAAGGAACTTCAGTAGCAGGACTCTGACCAGACCCGATGACAACGACACCCACCATCCGCGCAGCGAGCGAACCCGCAGAGGGAGCTCCTGGCGTGTTCGGAGAGGCACCAAAGCATAACGAAGAGGCAGAGATATCTTTGCTTGATTTGATGATCGTGATTGCACAGCGCAAACGCATGGTGTTTTGGGTTACCGCCGGTTTTGCGATTGTGGCCATCATTGTGTCGCTTGTGCTTCCCGTTCGTTACACGGCAACTGTGACGCTGCTGCCGCCGCAGGAAGGCGGCTCAATGGCTGCGGCTCTCACGTCGCAGCTAGGAAGCCTGGGAGGCATGGCAGCATTGGCCGGCGGGAGCCTGGGACTGAAAAACCCCAATGACCGTTACGTTGCGATGCTCCAAAGCCAGACGGTCGAAGATGCAATGGTGCAGAAGTACGGGCTGATGCAGGAGTACCACAAGCACTATCTTTCGGATGCGCGGAAGGATTTTGAAAGCCACATCACGGTGGATGGCAATGGTAAGGATGGATTGATTCACATCTCGGTGGAGGACCATCACGCGGACCGGTCTGCTGAGCTTGCGAATGGATACGTCGATCAGTTCCGACATCTGTCAGAGCATCTTGCGATTACGGAGGCTTCGCAGCGCAGGCTTTTCTTCCAACAGGAGTTGGAGCAGGCGAAGAATAACCTCGCCAATGCCGAAGAGGCGTTGGCACAGACGGAACAGAAGACGGGCGTAATCCAGCCGGACAGCCAGGCCCGAGCGCTGATTGAGACAGCAGCTACTCTGCGCGCGCAGATTGCCGCGCGCGAGGTCCAGATCCAGGGGATGCAGACATACGCGACGGGCGAGAACTCTGCGTTGATCCAGGCACAGCAGGAGTTGGCAGGGCTGCGGGCGCAACTGACGAAGCTCGGTGGGTCCGAAGACACCTCAGGAAGCGACGTTCTCATACCGAAGGGCTTAGTGCCCCAGGCTGGCATGGAGTACGTGCGCCGTTTGCGCGACGTCAAGTATTACGAGACGATCTTCGACATCCTGGCGCGACAATTTGAGCTTGCGAAACTTGACGAAGCGAAGGAGGGAGCGATCATCCAGGTGGTCGATCCTGCGATTGTTCCTGACAAGAGATCGTTCCCGAAGCGATCCCTTATCGTCATCGGCGCTACGATTCTAGGGTTCATCCTGGGAATATTTCTTGCGCTCTGGCAAGCCGCCATGCAGCATTTGAAGAGCGACCCGGAAAACAGTGAAAAACTATTGCTGCTGAAGCGGATGATGTCCTTGAAAAAAACAAGCGCAACCGCGAGATAGCCTCAAATTTGCGGGCGCGCGAAAGAACAACTTGCTACTAGTGGCTGAAGAGCGATAGGACGTTCGCTGTGTGCGCGAGCGGATTGAATTGTCGAGCGTTGGGTTCGATCCGAGCAGTGTGTTGGTAGCGACGTGATGGGATGTTCAGCGATGCGGTCGAGAGTGCATCCGGTGATGACCGCTATTACTCGAGAGTGGAAAGGGCAAGCGAAGTGAATGTTCATGAATAACGCAATCTTGGTTTCAGGTGGGGCGGGATTTATTGGGTCGAACTTTGTGCTGGAGTGGATTCAATCTGGCAAGGGGCGCGTCATCAATCTGGATGCGCTAACGTATGCCAGCAATCTGCGCAATCTGGACTCGTTGAAGGAGAATCCAGACCATGTCTTTGTGCATGGGAATATCTGCGATCGGGAGTTGGTGGAGAAGACGCTTGCGGAGCACAAGCCGCGGGCGATTGTGCACTTTGCCGCTGAGAGTCATGTGGACCGGTCGATTCTTGGGCCGGATGCGTTCTTGAAGACCAATATCGAGGGCACGTTCACGCTACTGCAGGCTGCTCGCGCTTATGTTGCGGACTTGCCGGAGGAGGATCAGGCGGAGTTTCGCTTCCTTCACGTTTCTACGGACGAGGTGTACGGCACGCTGGAGCCCGAAGATCCTCCTTTCTCAGAGACGACGGCCTATGCGCCTAATAGTCCTTATGCGGCTTCCAAGGCAGCTTCAGATTTTTTGGGAAGAGCCTGGTTTCACACCTATAAGCTGCCGGTTCTGATCACCAACTGCTCGAACAACTATGGACCGTTTCAATTTCCGGAGAAGCTGGTTCCGCTGGTCATCACGCATGCTCTCACGGGAAAGCCGCTGCCGGTGTATGGCGACGGCATGCAGGTGCGGGACTGGTTGTTTGTCACCGACCACTGCAAGGCTATCGCTGAGGTGTTGGCGAAGGGCTCGGTGGGAGAGACGTACAACATTGGCGGAAACAATCAACGGAGCAACCTGGAGGTTGTGAAGACGATCTGTGGGTTGCTGGATGAGCTTGCGCCGGGTTCGCCTTATACGCCTCATGCGCAGTTGATCACGTACGTGAAGGATCGCCCAGGGCATGACCGGCGGTACGCGATTGACGCGCGTAAGATAGAACGCGAGTTGCAGTGGAAGCCTGAGGAGAGTTTCGAGACCGGCATGCGCAAGACGGTGGAGTGGTATCTGGCCAATAAGGATTGGATTGCGTCGGCGACAGACGGCGCGTACCAGGAGTGGGTGAACTCGAACTACGGGGACCGCGCACGCACGGCGGAGGCTAAATGAAGGGGATCATTCTTGCGGGCGGCTCTGGAACGCGGCTGCATCCGGTCACACAGGCCGTGTCGAAACAACTGCTTCCTATCTACGACAAGCCGATGATTTATTACCCGCTGACGACCTTGATGCTGGCGGGGATTCGCGACATTCTGTTGATTTCCACGCCACAGGACACGCCGCGCTTTGAGGCGCTGCTGGGTTCGGGCGAGCAGTGGGGTATACGGCTGCACTATGCGGTGCAGCCATCGCCGGATGGAATCGCACAGGCGTTCCTGATTGGCAAAGACTTTCTTGCCGGCGATAGCTGCTGCCTGGCGCTGGGAGACAACATCTTCTTTGGCCACGATTTTGTGAAGGCGATGCAGACGGCGGCTTCGAGGACCGATGGAGCAACGGTATTTGCGTATGCGGTGAATGATCCTGAGCGCTATGGCGTGGTGGAGTTTAATGCCGAGCACAAGGTTATTTCGCTGGAAGAGAAGCCGTTGAAGCCGAAGTCGCGCTACGCGGTGACGGGCATTTACTTCTATGATTCACGAGTGGTTTCGGTCGCGGAGCAGATGAAGCCGTCGGCGCGCGGAGAGCTGGAGATTACGGATGTAAACCGGTGGTATCTGGAGCGCGGAGAGCTGTGCACGGAACTGCTGGGGCGAGGGATGGCGTGGCTGGATACGGGCACGCACGACGCGCTGCTGGAGGCTTCTAACTTTGTACAGACGATCGAGCGCCGGCAGGGGTTGAAGGTCGCATGCCCGGAGGAGATTTCCTTCCGGCTGGGCTACATTTCTGCAGCGCAGTTAGAAGCGCTGGCGAACAAGATTGGGAAGAGCACCTACGGGCAGTACCTGAGGGTGTTGCTGACCGAGACGCTCTACTGACATTGTGATGAATGCACCGATTTTACTAATTGGAGCCAACGGCCAGGTGGGCCGTGAGGCGTTGCCGTTGCTGGGGTCACTCGGTAGCGTCGTAGGTGTCCGACGCGCAGATCTGGATCTGACTGATCCGCAGAGCATTCGGAATATGGTGCGCGCGGTGATGCCGCGGTGGATTGTGAATGCTGCGGCGTACACGGCGGTGGATAAGGCTGAGGGGGATTCGCTAACGGCGTTTGCGGTCAACGGGGCAGCTCCAGGGATTCTGGGCGAAGAAGCGGCTCGGATCGGCGCGCCGGTGATCCATTTTTCTACGGACTACGTGTTTTCGGGGGCCGGCGACCAGCCTTGGCGCGAGGACGATCGGAAGGGACCGCTGAGTGTCTACGGGGCGTCGAAGCTCGCCGGGGAACGAGCGTTGGCTGAGAGTGGGGCGGCGCATGTCATCTTTCGCACCAGTTGGGTGTTTAGCTCGCAGGGCGAGAATTTCCTGCTACGCATTTTGAAGCTGGCGCAGGAGCGCGAAGAGCTGCGAGTGGTCGACGACCAGCACGGCGCACCGACCGCGGCGCAAACGCTGGCTGAACTTGTTGCCTTCACGGTGGGCAAAGCGGAAGCGGGGGCTGAGCGGAGCGGGATGGGCCTTGATGATGCGGTGCGACCCTTTCAGGGGACTTACCACGCCTGCAGCGCAGGGTCGACGACGTGGTTCGGCTTCGCGTCAGAGTTCATGCGCCTTGCGCAATTGGCCCGACCGGAACGGGGGTTTGCGAAGCTCACACCGATTCCCTCCAGCGAGTATCCAACCCCGGCGGCGCGGCCGTCGAATTCTCGGATGAGTTGCGAAAAGCTGACGGGCGAGCTCGGGTTTGCGATGCCGAGGTGGGAGGACGCGACGGCAAGGGTGATGGACGAGCTCGTTGCGGAAGGTCGGATCTAGCGTCTGTGCAGGAGGTCTGAGGCTGCTAATCGGGTGGGGGCAGTTCGGCGTCCTGCAGGAGCTTCCCGGCGGCATCCTTGGGGGAGACGAGCGGTTCGGCTATGCCTTCCAACGGCCATGCGATGGCAAGCGTGGGGTCATCCCAGCGTATGCATCGTTCTCCGACCGGATGGTAGAAACGGGTGGTCTTGTACAGCACATTCGCGGTTTCGGACAGAACGACAAAACCGTGGGCGTAGCCTTCAGGGATCCAGAGGCAGTCAAGGTCCTCAGCGAGCAGATGGAAGCCGGCCCAATGGCCGAACTCCGGAGAGTGCGGCCGGATATCGACGGCGACATCCCAGATGTGGCCAGCCAGGACGCGCACCAATTTCCCTTGAGGCTGTTGGAGTTGGTAGTGAAGCCCGCGCAGAACGCCTTGCCTGGAAAAGGACTGGTTGTCCTGAACGAACTGGTCGGGAATGCCCGCCGCTGCGAAGTCGTTTGCGTTGAATACCTCAGAGAACCAACCGCGATGGTCGCCATGCTTCTGGAAATGGACAAGCTTTACATCGCACAAGGTTGTTGCAGTGGTTTGCATGGCTCAATTTTAGCTTGGTGGCAGCGGTGGAGGAGGGCGAGTCGCTGATGGCGGCGCTGAGAAGGGCTGGGCTGCTGCAGAGCCCGGGAACAGGGAGAAATCAACGCGGTTGAAGGCGAATGCATCTGAAGGTATACGTGGGAAGTGTCGCGATGGTAGCGGCAAATTAGTGGACGAAAAACGACTGGTCTGTACGGTTGTGGAACATCTCAAGGTAACCCGTATTCGGTCGATAAAGAATTCAAGTGGTACACACTCAACCAGGGAACGCACACGGCCGGTAAAAATCTTGCAAGCTACTTTACTGATTTATAATGGTTTACCAACTAATCAGAAATTCATGTACCACAAATGCAAGCGTCTTACGTCGAAGAGGATGATTGTGCGAGTCAAAACGCAGTAGGAATAGCTGGAAAAAAGGCAGGAGCAATCTTTGGGATTAGCAACTATAGTCACCAAGAGACGTTTGAACGCTCATGTACCATTAGAAGAAAGCGCAAACTCAACGTTTTTATCGATAAATGGGTTTTACCGCACAGCCTCCAGCGAATGGGGTGGGTACTCTGAATGATCAAATCGCGGACCAGGAATAAGCGCTTTCCGAACTTCAGGAACAGCTATCGCGCTTTAAGGCAGGAGGACTTTCTTCTCCGAGCTTTTAAGGAGACGATGTTCTGTCCGCGGTACGTAAGTGCTTGGTGCATGTCGAGGCGCAAGCGCTGTTTTGACTTCGTTATGAGCGTGATCGGTCTGATTCTGTTTTCTCCGATGATGGCGGTGATTGCGTTGGTCATCCGGATGACTTCGGAGGGCCCGGCGCTCTTTCGTCAGGAGCGGGTGGGGCTGCACCAGAAAACATTCACGATTCTGAAGTTTCGTACCATGAAAATCCACAGCGAGCGGCCTGGTCGTGGACCAACCGTGACGCGCCAAGGTGACCCCCGCATGACGAAAGTAGGGGTATGGCTGCGGCGGCTGAAGATGGACGAGTTACCGCAACTGATTAACGTGGTTTTGGGTGAGATGAGCTTTGTCGGACCTCGTCCTAAGATCGCGCAGCATGAGAACCTTTGCATGATGTGCCGGCCGGGTATTACCGGCGCTGCGACCATCCAGTTCTCTCATGAGGAAGGCCTGATTCAAGGAGTTCCAGAGGAGCTGGTTGAGCGCTATGTGACCGCTGTGCTGAACCCTGAGAAGTGCAAGCTGGATGTCCATTACATCGAGACGAGCAATTTCCGGACCGACTTAAAGATCCTGCTAGATACGGTGTTCAGGCTGAGCAACCGGTCGCGCAGGACGACGTCGAAGGAGACGGCTCGATTCCTTTTGATGAGACCGTCATTGGAGGCATCGTCGATCTCCATCACGATGCTGCATGACGACGATCTTGTGTCGCAAGAGGTTCGGCAGTCAGCCTGATCCTGGCCTTCCAGCATAGTTCCCTGCTGTCGCCATTCAGCGAAAGGCCGCGCTCGCGACTATTTTCCGCGCAGGTAATACGTTAGCTGGATCGTTCCCACGACATTATGCTGTTGGCCTTGGGCAATTAGTGGAGCTTTCCAGAGTTCGCCTTGCACTGACCCCTTTACCTCGAGATTGCGCAGGGGGCGCAGGACGAATTCTGCCGAGAGATCGTTCTGGGTGGTTCCTCCGGGGATGAAGTCGGTGGCGGCCTTGGCCTGACGATACTGCAGTTGGACTTGCTGATCCGGTTTTACGTGCCAGGTGAGCCAAGCCTGGCCACCAGTTGCTTCCCTTCCGATCCAGTCGCCGAGAATGTAGCCCTTGTTGGTGTAACCCTGTAGATCTACGTTCTCCCACATCAGCAATCTTCCGTAGTTGCTCTCCGGATCATGCACATTGGTCGTCACTCCCTCAGCGCGGAAGTCGACGCGCGGAAGTCCAGGCAGGCGGGAGATATAGAAGCCGGGGCGAAGGCCGGAGCGATAGAGGTTGCTGATGGGAAAGACGTTGTCGTGGGCGAACGAATCCATGTAGATGGTGATGAGGTGATCGGCGAGCGGGACGCGCCATGTGAAGTCAAACGTGCTGAAGCGCGCGCCTGGATTCTTGCTTGAGAACTTCACGGCTGGCTGTGCGGCGGTGACGCTGAAAAAGCTACGCAGAAATGTGCTGATCGTAATCGGCACAGTGCATGAGGTATTAGGGACATACGCGCTGTTCTCCAGGCAGGGCTGCTCGTGTCCGCCCCAGATCACGTCCCGCATGAAGCCCACTTCGATGTCGGGGGTGACCTTCATGCTGACTTTTTCCATGTGGATCCAGGGGGCGTTTGGAAACTCATGGCCTTTGAGCGAACCCACCATAAAATCGTAGCGAAACAAGCCGACCACTCGCGAGAGGCCCGGAATATATAGCGGCTCAACACGATTGATCTGGAAAGCATAGATATTTTCTGCGTTGTTGGACCAGCCCATGCTGGCTCCAAGCGCGGGGCTCTGCCACTGGTCGCTACGGCCGAAGGAGATTTCGTGCCCTAGTGCGTGCATGGAGACGTTCGCTTCTTCGACCCGAGAGAGATTGTCACCGGCGAGCGGGCCTTCGGGAATGGTGGTCTGGGGCACGTCCGGGGTATCGTCGATAGCGGCCAACTGGGCCGCTATGGAGGCGGAGTAGCCCGTGGCTGCAGGGGCGTGCTGGTACTCGGCCCGGACGAAGAGGCTGAATCTACCTTTTTGTGCTCCGGCGCTGAAGCCGGTGATGTTGTTGAAGCCTGGTTCGTTGGGGCGGCCGTAATCATTCACAATCGTTTGGCCGAGGTGGAAGCTGTCGTCAAGGATGTTGCCGTCGATCTGACGAGCGCGGGTGTAGATACTGGCGGTGCGCAGTGGCGAGGAGACGCGGTTGTCCAGTTCGGGGGCGAGCTCCCGGCGTAGACGCGCGTTGATCTCGATGGCCTCGGGTGAAGCGTCGGCGGAGTGGAGAGCATCCTGGGAGAGTTCCAGCATGTGTGCGAGTGAGAGACGTGTCCAGGGGCGCATGTCGAGATACGCGGTTGGCAGGTAGCCGAGATAGTAGAGGCGCAAGGCAGCCGAGTAGATCCAGCTATCGACAGGGATATACGCGGAGCCAGTGGTACCGGACGAGGTTTGAGCAACTTCGGTGTGTGAGGGAGTGTATTCTCCGCTCTGCGCAAAGAGCGAGAGATGCAGGCAGGCGGCCAGTACAAGGCCAACGGCGATTGGCCGGCGACGCGCGATCGAACGCGCCCGGCGGAGATGGTTTGCGAACGAGGCGCGGCTGGCATTCGAAGAGTGCGTGATGGAGCCCAAAGAAGGTTGCTTAGTTGCCATGCGGTCGTTGATCCATCGGAGTGTCGACTGAGTGCATAGATAGTATATGGCTTCGTTCCTGGGTGCCGCGCTGGTTGGGATAGGCGCAGCGCGACCAGAGGCAACTCTTTGCAAAGAAGGGAGGCACATCGCGACAGCCTATAGAAACAGGCTCTCCAGGTGCCGATAGCTGATGTGCTGCGAGGAGCCACCACGGCTTCAGCAATAGGTGCTCGGCTGCGGCGGTGAGAGATGAACTATTCGTCATACGAAAGAGCGGAGGCTCGGGGAGAGGCAGAGCGTGGGGCTTATCGGGAACCGCCAATTGGAGCGATGGGCACGCAACCGTTGGCTGAGGAACTGCGGGCGATGCTGGGGGATCAGAGTGAGTTCGATGCGTGTTTGCTCGAAGACATATGGACGTATGGCCTCGCGTCGACGGTGCAACAGCGAAGAGTTCAGCGAGGGAAGACAGATACGCGGCCGGCACAGGATTGCAGCTTCGCCGATGTCGATGGGATGAGTGCATGGGCATGGATGCGGGACAGCTTAGGGGTGGATGACACTTTGCAGACGGTGCCATGGACCGCGCCGATGGGTGTCTACTGGTCGATGGGTGCTCCTGGATTTTCATCGGCGATGAACGCTTATCTTTCCGAGCAGGAGAACTTGGACGGTGCAACATGTTTCGACGCTGATCTCGGTGACTTGGTGAACAATTGCCCGATGACGGAAGCGAGTGCTTGCAAGTTGCTTCGTGTAAACGAGGGTAGCTCCGAGGCAGTGATCAAGGCGGCGTACCGTGGGCTGGTCAACCGGTGGCATCCGGATCGCTTCGTGGGCGGAAGCGAATTGGAACAAACGAACGCAACCAAGCGGATGACGAGTATCAACGAGGCCTATCGAGTAATACGGTGTGTTGCGAATAACGGTTGATCTGCTGATGAGTTGGTTGAGCGGGTGGAGCGATTTGCCGGGCAGAAGACGTTGGCGCTATTCGTCTGGAAGAAGAAGAATGGCGAGGACGATTCCCTCCACGGCGAACATACGAAACGCGGCGTCTTGACCGTTCCACAACTTTGACTGCCACATAAGAAACCATTCGGCACCAATGCAAAGAAAGGCCAGAAACCACTGCAGCATTCCGGACGTGAGTGCTGCGACGCCGACTTGTTTGGCTGCGCGGAACTCAGCGGAAGAGCCGCGCAGGGTTCGCAGCAGCACGATGCTTCCCCACCAACTTAGGATGGCGTTGATGATCTCCCACACGATGATGCCGGAGTAAAAGACGATGTGCACCCAAGGCAAGCGGATGGCGCGCCACATCCCGTGATTGCCGGGAAACGTTGAATCCATCATGAGCACATGGCGAACGAACTGGTAGTTCGAGTCGAAGTCTGTGAGGTTGTTGAAGACGACCAAGGTGAAGAAGAAGGCCATCGCGGCCAGGAGAAGCATCTTGCAGATCCGTGTCGCGATCATTATTTACTCTCCGCAAAGGTTGAGAAGTAGCGCCGCAGAGCTAATAGAGTGGCGTCGTCGTACTCGGGGCTCGCGGCCATCTGCGATCGTGGATTGATTTTCTTTGGCGAACGGACGTACACGTCGAAGTAATGCGGTTTCGTGATGGCCTTCTGCGCCAAGTCTCCCCAAAGGAATTTGGACTTGCGGCCACCTTCGCCGAGACGGTTATGGCAACGAAAGCAGTTTTGTCGAGCGATGGTGTAGCCCTGCAGCACAAGCGGATCGCGGGCAGCGGGGCCATGCGGTTGGATGGGGGCATATACCTTTTCCTCACGACGCAGATCGATGCGTATGACTCCCCAGGGAACCTGCGCTTCATCCTGGTGAGACAAGACGTGGAAGGAGGGTTGGAAGTTGGGATGCGAGATCATGTAGGGGCCCATCGGTACGCCGTCGACGCCGAGAGGCCAGTGCGCCGGATCTTTGCCATTCACCTTGAGCACTAAGAGAGGATGATGTGCGCGCACGTAGGAAGCGGGATAGTGCGCCGCGTATTGATCGTCGCCAATGGCAATGACCATGGACGCTCCTGGCTGCGCGCCGAGAAGCGCGGGCAACTTCTCGAGAGCTACGCCGCTGATCGTGATGGGCCGTCCGAAGTTGGGATCATTCGCGACGTTGTAGCTCTCCTGTGGGAGTGACAGCAGTTGCTCATAGGAGACGAATCGCGTTTCTCCGCGTGGCACGCCTTGCAAGAATCCGCCAATCTCAAGATCGCTGGAAGCGTGACGCGTGGAGTGCAGCTCCATAGGCCCATCAGTCTGGAAGGCAGCACTGCATACAGTCATCCCACAGAGCACAATAAGTGCTGCCAGAGAACGGGCTGTTTGGGTCATGCCGTAATACTAGCCGAATTCGATGGAATCTCCGCGTTGAGATTGCTTGTTTGCGTGCTAAAGTAACTTTCACCATGGACCCACTGGATGCCCTAAGGGAGCTCGGCTTGACGCTTCCGCCTCCGCCTGCGCCGGGAGGCAACTACACGTCGGCAAAGACGTGTGGCAACATCGTGTACCTTGCAGGCGTCGTCTCTCAGACGGCGGACGGAGTTTTGGCGGGGACGGTTGGTCTGGATCGGTCCGTCGAAGAAGGTTACGCTGCGGCGCGAAGCTGTGCGTTGTTGCAGTTGAGCGTGCTGCAGAAGCACCTGGGTTCGCTCAGCAAGGTGCGGAGTGTCCTCACGGTGAATGGCTACGTGAATTCGATGCCAGGATTTTCGGAGTCTCCGAAGGTGATCAACGGGGCGTCTGATTTGTTGTTTTCGGTGTTTGGCGAAGCGGGACGCCATGTACGCGCTGCGATTGGCGTGAGTGGATTGCCGCGACATGCGCTGGTGGAACTTCAGATGACGGTGGAAATTTAATGGCCGAACACTCTCTTTCTGCAGAGCCGACTCATTCACGATGGAACGCGGCACTGCCGCCGCGCATGACGGTCGCGTCGGGCGATACGGTGCACTTTGAGTGTCAGGATTCGAGCGGCGCGCAGGTGCATCCCGGGATGTCCGTGGAGGCTTTCCAGTTGATCGACCGCGGGCGCATTCACGCACTGACCGGGCCGCTTGCGATTGCGGGAGCGCAGGCCGGAGATGTGTTGCAGATCGATGTTCTTGAGGTGCGACATAAGGGGTGGGGATGGTCGAGCGTCATTCCCGGTCTGGGGTTCTTGAAGCAGAGATTCGCGGAGCCCTTCCTTTTTCATTGGGAGCTTGAGGATTCAATGTCGCAATCGCTTGCACCGGCAAAGGTGCCGTTGCGTCCGTTCTGCGGAATTCTCGGCGTGGCTCCAGCGGAACATGGGGAGTTTCGCACACGGCCTCCAGGGATCTTTGGTGGAAACATGGATGTGCGTGAACTTGCTACCGGCGCTACGTTGTATCTTCCGGTGCTGCAGGACGGTGCGCTGTTTTCCTGCGGCGATGCGCACGCTGCGCAAGGCAATGGAGAGGTTTGCATCAATGGGATTGAGTGTCCTGCTGATGTATCGCTTCGATTTCGGTTGCACAAACAGACGCCGCTCGCGGGCCCGCTGCTGGAGTCCTCTCCCGCGGCGGATGCGAACGGGCCTGCGTGGGTTGTGGTGGAGAGCTCCACGGATGCGCTGGCCGCTGCGGCTTCTGCAACCGATCGCATGGTCGATCTGCTAACGAGTGAGTGGGGGTTCGAAGCGGTGCACGCGTATTTGTTATGCAGCGTCGCGATGAATCTGCAGCTTAGCCAGGTGGTGAACGAGCCGGTGATCACCGTGGCGGCGTCGATTGCGAAAGAGATTCTGCCGACGCGGCAGCTCTTCCCTGTTGGTCTTTGAGGAGTGATGATGCAGATCAATGATCCTGAAACCGTTGCTGAACTTGCGCGACTGTATCCGCTGTACGAGTCGGCGCTAGTGAACAACGATGTGGATGTTTTGACGAAGATGTTCTGGGCATCGGGGCATGCGATTCGCTTCGGCGCCGGAGAAAATCTGTACGGAGTGGAGGAGATTGAGGCGTTTCGCAGGTCGCGTCCGGCAGCGAATCTTGCCCGGCGAACGGTTCGTCTGGAGATTATGACTTTTGGTAAGGACTTTGGCAGCGTGACGCTGGAGTTCGAGCGCGATTTGCCCAATGGCACTGCGCGCGGACGACAGAGCCAGGTGTGGGTTCGTCTGGAAGAGGGCTGGCGGATCGTCTCCGCTCACGTTTCAATACTTCGTTAAGCCGTAATCGTAACCGGAACGTCTACCATCGCGGCCTGCTGCAGCGACTCTCGCAGTTCGCCGGCGCTGCTGAAGGTTTCAGCGGCGATGAACCTCGCGGGAAATGTGAAGCTAAGATGTGGATGAGCGAAGGGGTATGGTGTGAGTCGAAAGGTGCGGTCACCCACGCGGTGTACCTTGATTTCTGTCGTCGTGCCATCGCTCATCACAAAAGGATGCAGCAGAGTTGCATCGCCGTCGAAGTCTACGCAGCTTAGAAGAGATAGGTTGTCACAGGCTTGGAGAAGTTGGAAGTATCGATGAAACATCGCAGACGTGAGGTGCTCTCGCTGAAGTTGATTGGCTGCGATCAACTGTTCGGTCAAGGTGCGCTGCAGGGACAACTGTTCGGCAAGAAACGCGTCGAGCAACGGTAATTCGTCTTCACGGATGGTAATGCGATCGGCGCGTTCTGACAGGAGATTATGCGTGTGCATGGAGATCAGGATGGCTGCGTAGGGATCTTCCGCCGCCATCCGTTGCACGGCCGCGCGCCGAACTGCGAGGTACGCCTGCAGATCGATGTCTTCAAAGGCGAAGTATTTTCCTACCAGCTCAACGGAGAAGGCTGCGGGAATTCCGGCGCGCGTGATCATGGGGTCGGCATCTCTTGCCTTCCAGCCGTCGTCGTGGGAGTAGATTCCGCGCAGGACGTGTTCGCGGGGCACAGGAGAGGCGAACTGTTCATTGCCCCACTGGCTGGCAAATTCGCCCGCAAGATACGCGTGATCCGGATGCGTCACCAGCCACCAGCCGCCGTCTTTTTTTGATCGAAGCATAAACGTCTCCTGTGTTACTCGCTCGCGGAGCCCGCGCTGAGGGCTGACTCGTGCCACTTGTGAAGGGCTAGCCATTCAAAGAACATTACGGTGAAGAATAGCGTGAAGCCCAGGACTGTTGCCGCAATCACCAGTGCAAAAAGATAAGCGGTTTGGAGTTGTGCCTGCGCATACAGGATAGAGTATCCGAGACCGCCTTGACCGACGCGCCCCGAACCCGCGAACCACTCGCCCGTGAGAGCTCCGATGACGGCGATCCCGCTGGAGATGCGAACGCCTACGAAGAGGTAGGGCAACGCATGCGGCAGGCGCAGTCTGGAGAGTATCTGCCCTTGCGACGCCTTGTGCATCAAGAAGAGCTGCACCAGGTTTTCGTCAACGCTCACGAGGCCCTGCGTGGTATTCGCGATGATCGGCGCAAGACAGATGACGAAGGTTACGACGCCAACGGCGAGTAAGCCCGGGCCGACCCAGATGATGATGAGCGGTGCGACCGCGAGTATAGGGACTGTTTGCAACAGGATGGTGTAAGGGAAGAACATCTTGCGAATCCATGGCGACCGCGCAAAGATGAGGGCGATGAATATTCCGAAGACGATGCTTGCGAGCAGACCGCCGATCGCCGCCTCGCCAGAGATCATCATCGCCGACCAGAGTTCTGGAAGTTTCTGGATTGACACCTTGGCGACGGAGAGAGGCGTTGGTAGCAGATATGGCGGAATGTTGAACGCAAGGATCAACAGGCGCCACATCACAACGAGGCTGCCGAAGACGAGCAGCACACTTCCTATTCCAGCGAGGCGTTTTTTCATGCGTGATGCGTCTCCCGCAGTAGCTTCGAGGTGCGATTCACCAGGTCGTCGAACTCTCTGGACTGGCGTACGGCCGGGGTTCGTGGATAGGGTAGATCCACTTGAAGATCTTGAGCCACACGACCTGGATGCGGCGCCAGGACAATGACGCGAGAGGACAGGAAGACGGCCTCGGCTACAGAATGCGTTACGAACAGGGCTGTCCATTGGTGCTCGGCACGCAGTCGCAATAGTTCTTCATTCATGCGGTCACGCGTCATCTCGTCGAGCGCGGCGAAGGGTTCGTCCATCAGGAGAATGCGCGGCCGCGTTGCCAGGGCACGCGCGATGGAGACGCGCATCTTCATACCACCGGAGAGTTGGCGCGGATAGTGACCCGCAACGTGTGCGAGGCCGACGAGGTCGAGAAGCTTTTCTGTCGTCTTTGCGATCTCTTCGCGCGTGCGTCCTTCGAGCTCCAGCGCCAGCGCGACATTCTTCTGCACGGTGCGCCAAGGGAGGAGCGTTGCGTCCTGAAAGACGAACGAGACGATTTCGCGCGCGTTGACGGGAGTCATTCCGTCGACCTGTATCTCACCCTGGGAGCAGGCGGAGAGGCCGGCAACGAGTTTGAGCAGCGTGGACTTGCCACATCCGGAGGGCCCAATGATGGATACGAACTCGCCGCGGCCGATTGACAGGTTGATGCCCTCGAGCACGGGGGAGGCAAGCGGGGAAAAGCGCTTGCCAACATCACGGAAATCTATCTCGGGGATTGTCATGCGATCACCGGGAGGTGCAGCGCGGAAACGTGCGCTGCATCGTGATAGATCGTGTGAGTAGAGCGCTTCCAGTTCCACTGAGACATCTGGCAGGGCTTGATCAAGCTTGAGGGGTTGCGGTCGTATAAAGGGAAGGCGCAGCCGGCAATCTCAAGGCGAATGCAGTCACCCTTTGCAAAGACGTACGAGGTGGGCTCGAGTTTGAACGCCCAACGATGGATTTTATCGGGGATATAGTCCTCGCCAAATAGATACGTTGACCGCGCAATTCCTATACAGCAGAACTCTGCTCGGTCGGCTGTGAGTCGCACCAGCTTCGCGGTCAGGTCGGCGCAGGGTGTCGAGGTGGAAGCATAGAGAATAACGCTTGGCGCACCGAAGATATGCACGGGTTTGGCGAGAGGTTCGCTCGTGTACACGAGCACGTTGTTGCCAGACTCGATTGCGGTCTGATCGTACATTCCGCTCAGCGCTAGTGGACCGCCGGGAGCGACAACAGGGACCTCGGGGTCGTAGACGAAGATGTCCGGTGGCTCTTGCGTCGATGGAGTGGGGGTGAGCGTTCCGTCTCCCTTACGCGACTCGGCACGGCCTCCGCTGTGAAGATGGAGCACGGTCTCGGCGGCACCGCAACACGCTTCTGATTCGCACCACTGGTTGCTTCCGAGAGCGAAGTGCCGTACGCGGGGTTCAGCGGAGAAAGTATCAGCGTCCTTGAGCCAGTGATCGAGCCAGCGCAAGAGGAGTGCGTCAGTGTCGAGCAGGGCTTCGCTCCCGAGATGCGCGTCGCCGACACCGTCGCTCCATGGGAGGTGGATCCAAGGGCCGGCGAGGAGGTACTGGTTCTCACGTGCATGCGCGGTAGCTGCTTGCTCGCGCAGCAGGCTGAAGCCCTGAATACTTCCTTCGAGGTAGATGTCATACCATCCGGATACATGAAGGGCGGGGATGAGAATTTTGTTAGCCGTTCTCGATAGATCCATGGAGGACCAATAGTCGCCAGGCGCATCATGCTCAAACCAGTCACGAACATAGGTCGGGAGCATGGGATCGGCGATCGCTGAATGATGTGCGTAAGGCATTACAGTGGGCTGCATGCGAATGCTAGCCCACGCCGTCTCCAGCTTCGTGCTCGCTTCGCGTAGGTCGAGGCGCCGCGCATCTTCTTTGAGCATCTGCAGCCCCCAACCCATAGATGAAGCCAGTCGCAGTGCGCCGTTGTGATAGAACCAGCCGCGATAAAGATCGCACGCAGTCATGGCGGGGGCGATGCATTCGAGGCCCTGCGGTTGTTCGGCCGCTGCTAGAAGCTGCGTCGCTCCCTGGTAGGAGAAACCATACATGCCGATGCGACCGTTGCACTCGGCGCGCGTACGCAACCAGGCGATGGTCTCCGCGCCATCCTTGCCCTCATGGCGAAATGGATAGAAGGAACCATCGGATCCGCCGCGTCCTCTCACATCCTGAATGACGACGTTGTAACCGTGACGCGCGTACCAGATGGGGTGCGCGTAGACCACTGTTGACGCGATATCGCGGCCGTAGGGCTGGCGCATCAAGAGCGTGGGACACGGCTGATCACCCGGGGCGTAGTAGTGGTCGGAGCGGAGAACGGCTCCATCGGACAGGCGGCATGCGACGTCGCGCTCCAGCGTGACGCCCGTTCCACACTCCACTCGTTGATTCACACCCATCTGCTTAAGCACCTGCCGTCTCAGTTAAGGTTTATGGTGATGTTCATGGTGGAAGGCGGCCTCGATGGCGGAGGCAACTTTCGAGGCGGCAGCGGCGATCCATCGCTCTCCATTCTCTGCGGTGGCCGGACGGGGATCTCCCATCACGCCGCTCTCGGCGATGTCTCGCGTAAGCCACGCGAAGTTCACCGCGCCCTGCTCTGGCGAGAGAATGTTCTGATCTTCCAGCTTCGCAATGTAATTCACCGTGTAGGCAGTGGTGTCGACGAACTCGGGCGTCGCGCGGAGAAGGACGGCGGTCTCCCACTCGCCAGCATGGAAGCCGTACTTGGCTTCCTGCGCGGCGAGGCCCTCTGGCTTGGCGCCGGCGCTGGCGTTCATGTGAAACGTGCGCAGGCCGAACTCCGCGCGGAGATCACGCGCCATCACATCATTCAGCGATGTGTTGCCGCCGTGCGAGTTGTAGAGAAGCAGCTTCTTAAAACCGGCTGCGGCAATGCTTGCGCCGATATCGTGCAGCACCGCCATGTAGGTTGTGGCAGACATTGCGATGGTGCCGGGAAATCCGATGTGCTCGTTGCTCTTGCCGTAGCAGACGGGCGGCAGTGCGTAGATCGGCAGATCGGGAGCAACGAGGTCCAGGGCGCGACCGAGAAGCGCGTTGTTGATCAGCGTGTCTGTTGCCAGAGGCAGATGATGGCCGTGCTGCTCGATGGCTGCGGTTGGAAGAATGAGTAGCGTCGTTTCTCGAGGGAGAGCGTCCACCTGTTTCCAGTTGAGGTAGGCAAAATTTCTTACGTCGGAAATCCACGTCTTCATGTTGTAGGAACCTCATGCGAGTCTCGCCGCAGGAACGTTGTCATCTTTCCGGGGTTCATCAGGCCTCGTGGGTCGTAGCGATACTTTGCCTGGAGCTGGACGTTATCTTCGCGGTAGCGGCCCCCGCCTTCCACATTATTGACGTGCGGATTCGCGACGAACACGCCGATCTCGCGGCAGAAGTTAATCATCTCGTTGAGGCGCTGCTCCGTGGTGAATCGGACGACTGGGATGGCGCCTGGAATCACGGAGCCCGTTCCGTTTTTCATCCACTCCATGTGCAAGAGGAAGTCGTTGCCATATTTGGCTTTCAGTTGGGCGATTTGTTCGCGCGAGTGTTCAGCGTCAAAGCCACATTGAAGATAGGTGTAGGTTGGGTCGGATTTCATCGCCCACAGAGTAGTGTGGTTCCATGTGTAGTCCGATAGCAACGGAGAGGACTTCAAGCCAGAGTAGAGTTCAGAGTATGTCACCCTTCCTCCAGCTTGCAGCGCGGATTCGAGGAGCGCGGTGCGCTGTGATTCGGCGATCAGGAAGAAGATTGCGGATTGACCGTCGAGCGCGAGGTGTTTGATGGGAGCGAAGAAGGACGGGATCGGCCACTCGAAGACGGTGACGAGGCGCTTGGTCCAGGTGTTTTCTCTCGCGACGGCCTCACTGAAATCGAAGGCGTCCGCAAACCTGGGAAAGTTCACCACCATCTGCGCCCATTCCACGGCAGGCGTAAGGGCAAACCAGATACGCGTGATCACGCCGTTGGTGCCCCACGCGTGCAGCACATCGTGCACGGCGCTGCCTTCATGCAGGACGACGCGCGGTTCGGGCTCCATGGTGATCACTTCAAAGGCACGGACGGTGTTGAAGTCGCGCAGACCGCCATGCGCGACGGAGCCGATGCCTCCGGAGCCTCCGCCGAGAAATCCTCCGAGGGAGGCCTTCGCAACGGTCGAGGGATAGCAGCGCAACTCCCAGCCTCGCTGACGTGCGAAGTTCTCCAGCGCGCCAAGACGAACGCCGGGCTCGCAGATCGCGATCCCCTCTTCATCGATGCCCTCGATCGCGTCCATGCGTTGGAGGTCAAGCACCACACCGCCCTGGAGCGGGACGGCCTGGCCGTAGTTCCCCGTTCCTGCTCCGCGCACGGTCACTGGCGTTTCGGTGCGGTAACAATAGCGCAGGACGGATCGGATCTCCTCGATGTTGAGCGGCTGAGCAATTACATCGGCGTGCTTGCCGTCGAGTTGCGCCTTGAGAACCGGAGAGTACCAGTAGAAATCACGCGAAAGACGTTCAACCATCTGAGGTTGCGTGATGACCCGCGACGCGTCGCCCAATATTTCGGCAAGTTCTACGGCGAGATTCATCGAAACTCCTCCGGTTGCGTGAGATGCGGTTCTACGCTGCGAAAGCTATCGTCTCTTACTCCAGGTTTTAAAGGCTTTTTGCATGTTGGGGTGGGTGAAGAGCGAGAGGCAGGCCTCTCGCTCGATGGGCCCATCGACAACGCATGCCATGTCCGAACGCCGAGCTACTTCCGCGGCGGGAATCTGGATCTGTCGGCAGAAGCGATTGGCGTCCTGAATCGTAGCTCCGTAGACTACGCGATCGAGGCCGGCCCAGAGAGTGTCGGCCATGCACATGGGGCAGGGCTCGCAGGTGGTGTAGAGCGTGTAGCCGCGGAGAGAGAAGCTCTTCAGCTTTTTGCACGCGAGGCGAATAGTTCGCACCTCAGCGTGCGCGCTTGGATCGTTCTCCTTACCGACTGCGTTGGCGGCGCGCATCAAGCGCTTCCCTGTTTTGCTTTCAACGATCTCGGCTCCGAAGGGTACTGGATGATCCGTCTCCAGGGAGCGCGCCGTCCACGCGGCGAGATCGCGCATGCGTTCCGCGTCGAGCGCTATTTTTCGTGCGTTTGCCTGGGATGTTTTGGGAGCCATAGTCGAAAATAGCACGATAGCACTGTGGGCTTCGACAGAAATCTTCGGCGGAGTGATCTCACCTTGCGCCTGTAACGCTCTGGCGTTGCTCAGGCTAAAGGTAGAATTCCCACATGACCGCCGGAACATCCTCCATCCATTCGCTTCGGAAGATGTATGAGAACAAGCAGGCAGATCCGCTGGATACGTTGGAAGCGGCTCTTGCACGGGCCAACAGCAATGCGGGCCACAATGTTTATGTCACTCAGGACTCGGAGTGGTCGCGCCATGAGGCGCGCAAGCTGCGCATTGGAGACATCTCCGCGCAGCCGCTTTGGGGTGTTCCCGTTTCGCTTAAGGATTGCTTCGATCTAGAGGGCTTTCCGACGAGTTGCGGATCGCGGTTCTACCTGGAGCATCTCGGCGTCGCTACGAAAGATAGTGCCATTGCGGCGAAGCTTCGCGCGGTTGGAGCCGTTATTACAGGCAAGACGCATATGCACCAGCTCGCCTATGGCATTACGGGCGAGAACCGCGACTTCGGGGACTGTGTGCAGCCGCTGGATTCCGCACGCCTCACGGGTGGCTCGTCGAGTGGCGCCGCGGCGAGCGTGCAAGAGGGCTCCGCGATGGCGGCGATTGGCACAGATACCGGCGGGTCGATCCGTGCTCCGGCGGCGTTCTGCGGCGTCGCTGGATATCGCTCTTCCATCACGCTGAATCCACCGAGTGTATGGGAGGGCGGCTATCATCTTGCGCCTTCGTTTGATACGGTTGGCTGGCTTTATCGCGATCTCGCCGATGGACCGCTGCTTGGGCGCGCGTTGTTTGACCTGCCATTTGGGATGCCGCCTGAGTCCGGTGCACTGCGCGTCGGAATTCCTGATCCGAAATTCATGGGCGATTGCGAGCAGGATGTTCTGGAGACGCTTGAATGGTGGCGCGATCGAATGGAGGCGCTGGGAGTGATCGCTGGAAGCTTCGATGCGAGCCCTTGGGCCGATGCGATGGCGATCTATGCACCGCTGCAGGCGAGCGAGGCGGCGGCGCTGCATCGTGGTTGCTATGAGCATTTTGAGCCGTCAATCGCGGAACGACTCGCGTGGGGAGCTTCGCTGCCATCGCAGGAACTGCTTCGACTTCGTCAGAGGCTGGTGGAGTTTCGAAAGTTTACCGAAGCGCTGTTTGCGCACTTCGACTACCTCTTACTTCCCTGCGCTCCGATGGCATCGATTGTGGCTGGCGCAGATCATTCGCAGACACGCACTCGCATCCTGCGTTACACGACGCCTTTGAGCCTGGCGGGCCTTCCTGTAGTGACTCTGTCGAGGCTGCGATTGGGCAAGCCCGGCGGCGGCATGCAACTGGTGGGGCCGATGAGCGGCGACGCTGCTTTGCTGGCATTGAGCGCCAGCCTATCGGAGAAATGCAAGATCGATGCTAGGCTGCATCCATGAGTCTACGGCGCGCTTTCTCCCTGACGATTGCCCTGTTCCTCTCCTGCAACGTTCTCGCGGGGTGCCACGCACACAACGCAAACTCTGGGCTGATCCCTGTAAAGTTTCAGGCGGACTGGTATCCGCAGCCTGAACATGGCGGCTTTTACGACGCGATTGTGAAGGGCTATTACAAGGACGAGGGTCTGGACGTGGAGATCATTCCGGGTGGCCCGTACGTTTCCAGCGACGCGCTGGTTGCGAGCGGCGCGGTGCAGTTCGGTATGAATTCGTCGGACCACATACTGCAGGCGGTTGCGAATGCGAATGAACCAATCGTGGCCATTGGTGCAACGATGCAACATGATCCGCAGGGCATCATGGTGCATGCGGATTCACCAGTGCATACGTGGACCGATCTCAATGGCCACACGGTCGCCGTGAAGCCGGGTTCGACGTGGTGGGAGTTTATCGAGAAGAAGTTCGAGCTTGATCAGGTGCATGAGATTCCGGCGACCTATAGCGTTGCGAATTTTTTGCAGGATCCGAATTACATGCAACAGGCATTTGTGACTTCGGAGCCGTATTTTGCGCAGCGCGCCGGAGTCGCAACACGAATGCTGCTCAATCGCGATGCTGGCTATGACCCATATCGCGTCTTCTTCACCTCGCGCGCCTATGCGGCGGCGCATCCAGACATCGTCGCCAAGTTCACGCAGGCGTCGATTCGTGGATGGAGAGACTACATGAAGGATCCTTCTGCGGCAAACGCGCTGATCGAAAAGCTGAATCCGGCGCTGAACCCTGAATGGGTGAACTATAGCTGGAAGGCGCTGAAGACCGGCCACTATATTAGCGGCGACGATGCGGCCGGAGATCAGACCGGCCAGTTTGATCCTGCTCGGTGGGATGTGCTGTACCACCAGTTGCTGGATCTACATGTAATTCAGCGGCCAATCGACCCGGCCAGCGCCTATAGTGTGAAGTTTCTGAAGTAGGGGTTGGTTTTCTACGCCGTGGGGAGATAAATGGCGGAGAGTGAGGGATTCGAACCCCCGATAGCCTTGCGACTATGTCTGATTTCGAGTCAGGTGCATTCAACCGGGCTCTGCCAACTCTCCGCTGTAAGCCATAGAGGCTCAATCACTTGGGGTCTGGCAAGAGAGCCACAGGGCGTCTTCTAACCAGCAAATGACCGGGATCGAGTTGCCTGCCGTCCCGTGGAGGAACTCCAACTCGCCCTCCTTGAGTGTACCGGCAACGATCAACCTGTGCAACGCTTTGAGCGGCGTTCGATAAGGGCATGGACCCTACCTAACCCTGCAAACCGAGGGTTATGCAGGGCTTAGCCGGTAATCGCAAGGGATGGTCCGAATATCACGGAGAGTCTGTATTGAAACCACTATGATTGGAGTGCTCAATCGAATGGGTCATTGATGGCCTGAACTTTATCAAGAAAACTGATCCCTGCACCTTCTGGAGGCATACATGGCTACGACAGTTCCTGGCACGGCGACAGCGCACCCTACTTCGACGCGTGTCCTCTCCACCAATATCCATCTGATTCGGTGGGTGGAGAAGATGGCAAATCTGACCCAGCCCGAAGCGATCCACTGGATTGACGGCTCGGCGGAAGAGAATGAGTATTTGTGCCAGAAGCTGGTCGATGCAGGAACGTTTACGAGGCTAAACGAGAAGCTTTGGCCCGGATGCTATTGTGCGCGGTCGTCGCCGAACGATGTGGCGCGCGTGGAGGACCGGACGTTCATTTGCTCCTTGTCGAAGGATGATGCCGGACCCACGAACAACTGGGAAGCACCGTATGTGATGCGCAAGAAGCTGAAGGATCTGTTCCGTGGATCGATGCGCGGGCGCACCATGTATGTGCTGCCCTATTCGATGGGGCCGATTGGCTCGCCGATGTCGCGAATTGGCGTGCAACTGACGGACTCGGCGTACTCCGTTGTGAATATGCGCATCATGACTCGCGTGGGCCTGCCAGTGTTCGCCGAGATCGACAAAGACATCCACCGCGTCGTGCCGTGCATGCATTCGGTAGGAGCGCCGCTGGCGCCTGGGCAGCAGGATGTTCCCTGGCCACAGAATGATACGAAGTACATTGTGCACTTCCCGGAGACACGCGAGATCTGGAGCTACGGTTCGGGCTACGGCGGGAATGCGCTGCTGGGCAAGAAGTGTTTTGCGTTGCGAATCGCCTCCAATATAGCGCGCGATGAAGGTTGGATGGCGGAGCACATGCTGATTGTGGGGCTGGAGTCGCCGCAGGGAGAGAAGACCTACGTGGCCGCTGCCTTCCCATCTGCGTGCGGCAAGACGAACTTCGCGATGATGATCCCGCCGAAGGGATTCGAGGGATGGAAGATCTGGACGGTTGGAGACGACATTGCCTGGATCAAGCCGGACGAGACTGGGCAACTGCGCGCGATCAATCCGGAAGCAGGGTTCTTCGGCGTTGCACCGGGAACGAGCGCCAAGACCAATCCCAATGCGATGGCAACACTGAGCCGGAATACGATCTTCACAAATGTTGCCCTGACACCCGAAGGCGGAGTGTGGTGGGAAGGTATGACGGACGAGCCGCCCGCAGAGTGCCTCGACTGGCGTGGCGAACGGTGGACGCCGGAGATTGGGAAGGCGACTGGCAAACCGGCAGCGCATCCCAACGGCCGCTTTACCTCTCCTGCAACGCAATGCCCGTCGTTTGATGTCGCGGCATCGGAGTCGCCCGATGGAGTGCCGATCTCGGCGTTTCTATTTGGGGGCCGTCGGGCCTCTGCGATCCCGCTGGTCGTGCAGGCGTTCAACTGGTCGTCAGGCGTTTATCTTGGCGCGACGATGGGTTCCGAGACGACCGCCGCAGCCGAGGGTAAAGTGGGTCGCGTTCGCCGCGATCCCATGGCAATGCTTCCCTTCTGCGGATACCACATGGGAGATTACCTGCGTCATTGGCTGAAGATGCAGCGCAGCCTCTCGGTGACTCCGCGCGTATATCAGGTGAACTGGTTCCTGAAGGATGAGAATGGAAAGTTTCTATGGCCCGGCTTCAGCGAAAACATGCGCGTGCTGAAGTGGATTGTGGATCGTGTGCATGGCCGTGTTCGCGGCGGCATCGAGACCCCGATTGGCTGGACGCCTCACTACGAGGACATGAATTGGGATGGCCTCGATATCTCTGAAGAGCGGTTCGAACAGCTTCAAAAGGTCGATCGTAAGGCGTGGCTACGCGAGGTTATGGACCATGAGGAGCTTTTCCTGGCGCTCCACGACCATTTGCCGGCTGAGATGATTTACGAACGCGAGCTTTTGATCTGCCGCCTTTAAGTTCCTTCGATGCGTCGAAGATTTCGGCAATCAGGTGTGGCACGAGCGCTTTGATATGTGCTTCATCCAACACCTTGGGACTAAACTGCGCATTCAAGGCGAAGCCCTCCAGCAGGGCTTCGACTGCCAGCGTATTGCATCGTGTCTCCGCCAACTTTTCGTTCTTGCCTGGAAACAGGTCGGAGAGCTCCTGCTTGTTTACGGATGTACTCGCCTCCAGGTGTTTCTCCGCTAGCTCAGCGAGCATCTCCGGATGGCGCAACGCAAACAGCTTGAACTCTATCTGCAAGAGCTGTCTCTGGGTGTCGCATATCTGTTCAACGATGTAGCGAATAATCGCCTGATAGCGTCCTTCTTCATCCTTGATCGCACGAATGCGCTCACGCAGCACTCGAGCGTGACGACGCGTGGAGAGACTTCGCAACGTCAGGAAGACCTCTGTCTTACTGGCGAAGTTGGCGTAGAAGGCTCCGCGGCTGCGCCCTGCCTCCGCCGCAATATCCTCGATGCGAGAAGCCTCAAAGCCATCGCGCGCGAAGATCACCTCGGCGGCGCGAAGGAGCTCCGCACGCGTGCGCTCAGACTTCAACGCCTGTTGTGTAAAAGATAAGTCGTTCAAATCCGGCGCAAGTTTCCGTTCAGCAGGTGCCGTTTGTTTTTGCCGCGACATTTTTTGAATCGTTCCTCAGAAACTAAGCATAATATACATGCGTGTATGTTTTTTCTTCACCGTGCATCTTTTTAAGTGACCCCCTAAGAGGTTCGAACCTATGACGTACCGTCTCACCTTGCCGAGCGCGAAGGAATTTGTCGCTCTTTTTGCTGTAACGACTTTGGGATTGCTGAGCGGATGCAAATCTGGAGGACCGCCGCAGGGCGCGACGGCGGGATATGGTCCGATGCCAGTGATGGTAACTCAGGCTACGCAGCAGGACGTTCCGGAGACGGGCCAATGGGTGGCGACTACGGATGGCTTTGTGAATGCGCAGATTCAGCCGCAGGTGTCAGGGTATTTGATCCGCCAGGATTACAAAGAAGGCAGCGTGGTGAGCAAAGGACAGGTGCTCTTCGAGATCGATCCGCGGCCGCTGCAAGCAGTTCTCGACCAGGCGAAGGCAAGCGTGGCGCAGGCGCAGGCGCAGTTGCAGCTCGCGGGAATCAATGTTCGTCGCGATACTCCGCTTGCGGCGGCGCATGCGATTGCCCAGAGCCAGTTAGACAATGACGTTCAGACGCAGGCGGCGGACAAGGCGGCCGTAGCGAATGCACAGGCCTCGGTTGAAGCAGCTGCTCTCAATGTCGGCTTTACCCAGGTTCGCTCGCTCATCAGCGGCGTTGCAGGACAAGCAATGTTGCAGGTGGGCAACCTCGTGAACACGAGTTCGGTTCTCACTTCCGTCTCGCAACTGAACCCGATCAAGGTCTACTTCTATATCAGCGAGCAGGAGTACCTCGCGCTTTCAGAGAAGGCAAAGGAGCGGGGAAAGGCGGACCTCCTCCGTAGCGGCAACACGATTCCTTTGACGCTGACGCTGGCTAACAATCAGGTCTTTCCGTACAAGGGTCACATCATCTTCGTTGACCGAGCAGTGAGTGCGCAGACGGGAAGTCTTCGCCTGGCGGCCGCGTTTGACAACCCCGGCAACCTGCTGCGCCCCGGCCAATTTGGTCGCGTCTCCGCCGAGACCGCTGTATTACACAATGCTGTCGTTGTGCCACAACGCGCGATCTCTGAGTTGCAAGGCATGAATCAGGTCATCGTCGTTGGAGCCGATCACGTGGCGCACATCCAGAACGTGCAGCTAGGTCCGCAGGTCGGCCCCAACATCGTGATCACCAAGGGACTGAACGCAGGCGATCAAGTGGTCACCGAGGGGAACGACAAGGTGAAGGACGGGATGAAGGTCGCGCCCCAGCCCGATACAACGCCCGCTCCGGCGGCGCAGAATCCGCAGGGGAACTAATCCATGATTTCGAAGTTCTTCATACGCCGGCCCATCGTGGCCATGGTGATCGCGATTCTTATGGTGATCGGCGGCATCGTCTCGCTGCTGGGTCTGCCGACCGCGCAGTTCCCCAACATCGTTCCGCCCGAGATCTTCGTTCAGGCGACGTATCCGGGTGCCGATGCAAAGACGCTCGAAGCTGCAGTCGCCACGCCGATCGAGCAGCAGATGAATGGCGTCGACAACATGAACTACATGCAGTCGACCAATGCCAGCAATGGCCTGACGCAGCTCATCGTCGACTTTGGCGTCGACACCAATCCTGATACGGACCAAATTCTTTCCCAGTTGCGTGTCTCGCAGGCCCAGAGCCAGCTTCCCGCGGAGGTGACCACCGCGGGACTCACCGTGCAGAAGTCGCTCACCTCGCCTCTCATGCTGCTGGCGATCGATTCGCCCCACTCCACCTACAACGGAACATTTCTCGCCAACTACGCCTACATCAATATGGTGGACGACCTCACGCGAGTGAAGGGTGTCTCTCGCATCCAGGTGTTCGGTGCAGGCCAATATGCGCTACGAATCTGGGTAAAGCCGGATCAGCTCGGCAGGTTAGGTGTGACCGTTCCGCAGATTGAGCAAGCCCTGCTCGCGCAGAACAACGTAAATCCCGCCGGACAAATCGGGGGCGAACCTGTACCCAGCGGACAGCAGTTCACCTACACTGTCCGCACACAAGGACGCTTGGTCACCGCTAAGCAGTTCGGTGACATCATCCTGCGCAGCAACCCGGATGGGTCAGTGCTGCACCTCAGCGATGTAGCGCGCATTGAACTAGGAGCGCAGACATATAACCTCAACGGGTTCTTCAATGGCAAGCCTGCCGCGGTGATGGCGGTATATCAATTGCCGGGAACGAATGCTGTCGCGACTGCAAAGAACGTGAGAGCGGAGCTCGCAAAGCTCTCCGCGACCTTTCCTCCAGACATGGCGTCCGACGTTCCGCTGGATACTACGAAGGCTGTGAGCGCAGGCATTCACGAGATCCTCATCACCCTGATCATCGCGCTCGTTCTAGTCATCCTGGTGGTATATATCTTCCTGCAGGGATGGCGTGCGACGTTGATCCCACTGCTGGCTGTGCCGGTGTCCTTGATCGGCACCTTCATGGTCTTCCCCCTGCTTGGCTTTTCGATCAATACACTGTCGCTATTTGGCCTGGTCCTTGCGATTGGGCTCGTGGTCGACGATGCGATCGTGGTGGTGGAGGCGGTCGAGCACCATATCGAAGAAGGGATGACGCCGCTCGATGCCTCTTACGCGGCCATGGAGCAAGTCGCGAGTCCGGTCATTGCGATCGCGCTCATCCTTACCGCTGTGTTCGTTCCAACAGCGTTCATACCCGGAATCACGGGGCGCTTGTACCAGCAGTTTGCAGTGACGATCGCAATCTCGGTAATCTTCTCAGCGTTCAATGCACTCACTCTGAGTCCCGCGTTGTGTGCGCTTCTTTTGAAACCAAAGACCGAGTCGAAAGGCCTGCTGGCCGGCTTCCTCAACTGGTTCAATCGCGTCTTCAACCGCACGACCGACCGCTACGTGAGTACCTCCGGCTGGCTGGTTCGAAAGTCCATCGTCGGAGTGGTGGTAATCGCGGTTCTCAGTGTCTTCGTTTTGCTGCTCGGAGCCAAGATTCCGAACGGATTTCTTCCGACCGAAGATCAGGGCTACGCGTTTGTGAACCTGCAACTGCCTCAGGCTGCGAGCCTTGAACGCACCACGCAAGCAGCTCTTGACGTGAATCATGCGCTGCATCAAGTGCCCGGCGTTCAGAGCGTCGTTTCTGTTGTTGGCTTCAGTCTTCTTTCCCAAACCCAAAGCACCTATAACGCATTCTTCTTCGTTACGCTCAAGGATTGGGATAAGCGTAAGGCTCCGGACGAGCAATTCAAGGCGGTCCAGGCGAATCTCGCGAAGGCGCTCGGCAGCGTCAAGCAAGGCATCGCGTTTTCCTTTGCGCCGCCGGCCATTCCCGGCCTTGGAACCTCCGGCGGCGTGAGTATGGTGTTGGAGGACCGCTCAGGCAAGAGCGATCCGAACTTCCTGACTGCGAATCTCTATAAGTATCTCGGGGCAATTAGCAAGCGCCCAGAGATTGCCGCTGCCATTCCGACCTACTACCCCGCCGTACCTCAACTCTATGTCGACGTTGACCGCGAAAAAGTGGCGCAGCAGCAAGTCAGTCTCTCTGACGTCTACACCACCATGCAAGCCTTCATGGGCGGAACGCTGGTCAATTATTTCAATCGCTTCGGTCGCCAATGGCAAACCTACATTGAGGCCGAAGGAACTTCGCGCACGAACATTGGAAACATCGATCAATTCTATGTAACTTCAGCGAATGGCAACCGCGTTCCGTTGTCGTCCTTGGTGACGGTACGCCGCACGACCGGCCCTGAGTTCACCACGCGCTTCAACGAATATGAAGCAGCGGACATTACGATCGTCGCCAAGCCGGGGTATAGCTCTGGCCAGGTGATGAGTGCGTTGGAGACTGTCTTCAAACAAACCATGCCTGCAGGCATGGGGATGGACTACTCTGGGCTCAGCTTCCAGGAGCACCAGGCCGAACAGAGTGTTCCTGCGTGGGTCGTGTATGCGCTCTCCATTCTGCTCTGCTTCCTGATTCTCGCTGCGCAGTACGAAAGTTGGTCGTTACCATTCGGCGTGTTGCTTAGCACGCCTGTCGCGATCTTCGGAGCCTATCTTGCTCTGACGTTACGTCATCTCGAAAATGATGTGTACGCACAAATCGGGCTGGTGATGCTCATCGGCCTCTCCGCGAAAAATGCGATTCTGATTGTTGAATTCGCGAAGGACGAGTACGAAAAAGGAGAGACGCTGTTCGAGGCTGCGATGAACGGAGCTCGTTTGCGCTTCCGTCCGATCCTGATGACGGCGTTCGCTTTCATCCTCGGCTGCGTACCTCTTTGGTTTGCTTCGGGTGCCGGAGGCGTTTCCAGGCAGATTCTCGGAACAGTTGTGATCGGTGGCATGTTGGCCGCGACGCTCATTGCAATCTTTCTCATTCCCGTGACCTTCTCCATCGCTGAACGTGTCGCCGGGCGCTTCAGCCAGGACCATAGTGGTTCGCTGGAGCTGAAGGGCCATCCAGCGCATCGTCGAACAGCCGAACCTCCGCCGCATCACGACGACACGAAAGGAGGTCAAGCATGAACCGTCTCACCCGCGCATTATCGGCGTTAGCCATCATCGGCTCTGTTGTGGGATGTAAGGTCGGCCCGAACTACAAACGACCTGTGGTTGATCTACCCAATAGCTATCGTGGCGCAACGGCTCCAGACATAGCGATCAACACCACGGCTACACCGCTTGGTGCTCAGAAGTGGCAATCCATCTTCACTGATCCTGTGCTGCAACAGTTGATCAGCGAAGCGCTGAAGAATAACTACGACGTGAAGATCGCAGCCGATCGCGTACTCGAGGAGCAAGCCCAGCTCGGGGTTACACGGTCAGCGGAATTTCCTACGTTCAACGTTGGCGCATCGTACGACGCACTGGGTCTGCCCAGCAGCTTGCTCAACAGTTTCAACAACAGCTCCAACAATTCCAGCAGCTCCAACAGCAATGCTTCTACAAACTATTACTCGGGCGGTCTCACAGGTTCCGCAGCATGGAACCTTGACTTCTGGGGATACTACCGGCGGCAGACCGAGGCCGCGCGAGCCTATCTCCGCGCCACGGAGTGGGCGAAGCAGACAACGTACAGCACCTTGGTCGAGAACGTTGCTACGTCCTACTATCAACTGCGGACACTCGATGCTGAGCTCGCCATTACAAAGAACACACTCACAGCGAGAAAACAGTCGCTGGATCTGACCACGAAGCTGGAACAGGGTGGCGCAGACTCAATGGCCGATGTGCGCCAGGCGGAGGAACTTTATTACACCGCGCAAGCCCAAATCCCGGATCTTGAGCGACAGATCGAGCAGCAGGAGAACAATCTTCGCCTGTTACTCGGGAAGGATCCCGGTCCCGTTGATCGAGGAGATCCTATTTCCGTTGCTCCTCATCCCACAGATGTTCCAGTGGGTCTTCCCTCCGATCTACTTGAACGGCGCCCCGACGTTCGACGCGCTGAGGAGTTGTTGGTTCAGGCGAATGCCAACATTGGAGTGGCGCGCGCACAGTATTTTCCGCAGCTCTCGCTTTCGGGTGAGGCCGGCATATCCAGCAGCCAGTTGAAAGGTTTGGTCAACCCCGCAAACGTTTTGTACTATGCAGCCGGCAGCCTTTCGCAACCAGTCTTCGACGGAGGCAAGATTCGCAACAACTACCATCTTGCCTTAGCAACGCATAAAGAGTTGCTCGACACCTACCAGCAGACCATCGCGGGAGCTCTGCGCGATGTCTCTAATGCGTTGATCGCATATAACAAGGCGCGCGAGTATCGCGAACAACAGGAGAAGCAGACAGCGGCATCGGCTGATGCCGTGCGGTTGGCGCGCATTCGATATAACAGCGGATCCACGAGCTACCTCGAGGTGCTAACCACCGATACCAACTTGTACACGTCGCAGTTGACGCTGCAGATGGCCGAACAACAAGAGGCTCTTTCGCTTGTGCAGTTGTACAACGCGCTGGGCGGCGGCTGGTAAGAATCGATTAGGCTAACGTGAACAGGCGCCTTTGCCATTCGGCAATCGCGTCATGGTCCGATGCTGGAAACGTGAGATGCCCAACCTTGCGGCCGGGCCGTGGTTCCTTGCCATAGTCGTGTCGGGAGAGGGTTGGAAACGGATCTGTCTCCGCCTTAGATGGCATCGTTCCAATGCAGTTGAGCATTACGGTAGGCCGACTCTCGGTGCTTTCTAAATCGAGGCCTGCGATGGCGCGAAGGTGGTTCTCGAACTGCGAGGTCGCCGAGCCCTCAATCGTCCAATGCCCGGAGTTGTGAACACGCGGCGCCATCTCGTTCGCCAGTAGGTCTTCTCCCACGACGAAGAACTCAACCGCGAGCACGCCGACGTATTGGAGCTTCTCTAATAGCTCGAGTAAGTATTTCTCGGCCAGCCGCTGCAGGCTGCCATGGAGAAATGGCGCGAAGGATGTGCGAAGGATCCCCTCGCGATGATGATTCTCAATCAGCGGGTAGAACACAATCTGCCCAGTCCTGCTGCGGGCGGCAATCAAGGAAACTTCGGCATCGAAGGCAACCATCCCTTCAAGAATGCAAGGGACTTCACCAACCTCGCGCCACGCCGAAGCCGCCTCGTCTCGATGACGCATCCGTACCTGCCCCTTACCGTCGTATCCCATGCGCCGAGTCTTCAAAATGGCTGGCAGGCCAATCGTATCGATCGCTCGCTGCAGATCTTCGAGGCTGTCAACAGGCGCAAATGGAGCCGTCCCTATCCCGCACTCATGAAAAAACTGCTTTTCCAAAAAGCGGTCCTGCGCTACACCAATTGCCCGCGCATTGGGATACAGGTTCAGCCCCTGCAGCACGTCCGCATGGATGTTTTCGCTTTCCACCGTAACAAGATCCACCTGGCTAGCGAATTCCGCGACGGCACCCGTATCATCCAGGTCAACCGTCTTTACTTCCGCGATTTGACCCGCGCAATCTCCTGGTTGTCCCGCGCAGACGATATCCAACTGCAACTTCACAGCAGATTCCGCAAGCATGAGCGCCAACTGCCCTGCGCCGAGAATTCCAACTCGTGGCTTATTCACCCTCTTCATTTTCTTGGGTCGCGCCCCTTCAGGACGAGCTTCGTCTGCGCACTCCGAAATTGCTCAACCTTTTGCGCGAGAGCTTTGCTCTCCAAGGCCAGAATCGACGCAGCGAATAATCCCGCATTCCTCGCACCTGCTTCGCCAATTGCAAACGTCGCGACGGGAACCCCAGCCGGCATCTGCGCAATCGACAGCAACGAATCGAGTCCGTCCAACGATCGGCTCTTCACCGGAACGCCGAGTACCGGCAACGTCGTCTTGGCGGCGACCATTCCTGGCAGATGCGCTGCGCCGCCAGCGCCAGCAATAATCAGCCGCAATCCTCGCTCCCTGGCGCTCGCCGCGTAGACCATCATCTTGTCCGGAGTGCGGTGCGCAGAGACGACCTCAACTTCGTAGCTGATGCCAAACTCATCCAGCGTCTTGGCCGCAACTTCCATCGTCGGCCAATCTGATTTCGAGCCCATGATGATTCCAACATCGACTCGCTTCTTCGTTTTCGACATCAAGCTCCCCATTCTTTCAAAACTTCAACAAACGCAGTCTGCTCCAACGCCTGCACCCTGTCATTCAGTAATTCTGCCGTGTCGTCTGGCAGCACAGGGCAACGTTTCTGCAGCACGATCGGTCCGCCATCAACCTCTTCTGTCACCTGATGAATTGTGCAACCCGTCTCAGTCACGCCTGCAGCGAGAACCGCCTCATGCACCTTCTGATTCATCAACCCGGGAAACGCGGGCAAGAGGGAGGGGTGCACATTCAATAGCCTTCCCTTCCATGCCTCCACGAACGCCGCAGACACAATACGCATGTACCCGATCATGAGGATCAACTCCGCACCCGCGCCCTTCAGCACCTCGGTGACCTGAGCATCGTACGCCTCACGTTTTAATCCGGCTGGATCCAAGAAGAGAGCGGACACCCCGTGCTTCGCTGCACGGTCCAATATGAGCGCCTTCTGTTTGTCAGAGATCACCATCACAATCTCCGTATCCAACGTCCCCTGCGCAATCGCATCGAGAATCCCTTGCATCGCCGTGCCGCGGGTTGATCCGAGAACAGCCACCTTTAAACTCATGCTGAACGCACCGCCTTCATATGGTCCACGCGACGTGCAATTGCCTGCGCTGTGCCAATGTCTGCACGATGGAAAAACGGCCCAGGAATCTGCCGCACAACTTGCTCACAGAGCGACTCTGCCTCTCCTATCGTGGCAGCCGTCGCAACAACCGCCACGGTTCGTGACCCTGTTGCGATAAGTACCCCATCCTTCACATCGACGGCGCTCTGAAAAAGCGTTGTGTTCGGCGGCAGCAACAAAGGTAGCTGCACGACATCGCCCTTGCGCGGATGCTCCGGATATCCTTCGGGCACCACGTATTTGCAAACACTCGCTTCCTCAGCAAATACCACATCGGTTTCAGCCAACGTGCGATCGACGATCGATCGGCAGATTAAAACAAAGTCGGTTTCAAGCAGTGTGAGTAGATTGAGAGACTCTGGGTCACCAAAGCGAGCGTTGTACTCAATCAGCTTTACGCCGTCCGCTGTTGCCATAAAGCCGCCGTAAAGAATTCCCTGATACGGGGCTCCGCACTCTTCCGCCAAAGCCGACGCAACACGTTGATTGATTGCCTGCGCATCCGCGATATCCTGATCGCGCAGAAAAGGCAGCTTGTGATCTGCATCGGTATACGTGCCCATCCCCCCGGTGTTCGGCCCCGTGTCTCTATCGAAGGCTCGCTTGTGATCCTGCACGGCCGGCATGTGTCGAAGAGTCTGCCCATCACAGAAACTCATCAGCGAGAACTCTTCACCCTCCAGCTTTTCCTCAACGATGAACGGGTGTCCGTGCTCCAACAACTCGTTGCAGAAGGCAACGCTATCGGTCATTGACTGCAGATGGTCCCCGCAGACCTTCACACCTTTGCCTCCTGCAAGGCCATCGTCCTTTACGACATGCCGATTCGCGAACTGCTCCAGCACCGGTTGAAGCCCGTCCATCGAGGTGAATCGCTGGAAGAATGGATTCCCAGGAATCCCATACTTCACCAGCAACTCCCGCGTAAATCCCTTGCTAGATTCGATGCGAGCCAGTCTCCGCGTCGGGCCAACCACGGGAATTCCAGTTGCCCACAACCCGTCCGCCACGCCCGCAGCCAGCGGGGCTTCGGGGCCAATCACCGCCATCGTTGCGCGATGCGTGCGCGCATACGCCGCCACGGCCGCCGGATCCGTCATGTCACCAACACCATATTCAATACAAAGAGATGCGATTCCGGGATTGCGAGCGCCACTGAAGCACAGAAGCGTGGGGCGCCGCGGCGACCGCGAGCATGCCATCGCGATGGCGTGCTCGCGTGCTCCGGAACCAACGATTAAGATCGTCTCGCTCATTGCTCCAGGCTCGCAAGCACTGTTGACTCCAATGGTCGCAAGTCGGGAGAGAACGTTGTGCCCGTGATCTTCTCGAATAGTTGGATGTATCTCAATGCAAGCTCAGCGATCAAGTCGTCCGGCGGAACAGGGAGCACTTTATCTTTGTAAGGATCGCAACGATCGCGGAACCACAGCCGAAAGAATTCTTTGTCGATCATGTTCGGCTCCTGGCCCGCGCCGACACGCTCAGCATAACTGTCTGCCAACCAGTATCGGCTCGAGTCCGGTGTGTGAATCTCATCGACCAGAAGAATGTCCCCGTTCTCTGCAACGCCGAACTCATACTTCGTGTCGGCCAGGATCAAGCCACGTTCAGCAGCCAGGTGCTGACCGAATGAGAATAGCTCAAGCGCCTTGATTGAAGTCAGCTCCCACTGATCCGCGGTCATCCAACCTTCCGCAACAATCTCCGCCGCGGTGATGGGCCGGTCGTGAGACTTCTCCTTCGTTGTTGGAGTCACGATATTTTTGGGCAGCGGTTCGTTCTTCTTCATCCCCTCCGGCAACGCGTGGCCGCAGTAGTTGCGCACTCCCTTTTGGTATTGCGTCCAGATAGAGGTATCCGTTGACCCGGTCATGTACCCGCGCACCACAAATTCGATTGGCAGGACCGCACATTTCCTCGCAACGAGAGCATTTGCGTGTGGACTGAACAGCACATGGTTGCCGATGATTCCGCGAGTTTCCTGAAACCAGTACAGAGACGTGCGATTCAAAACCTGCCCTTTGTAGGGGATCGCGCCAAGCATTCGGTCGAAGCCACTCTGCCGATCGGTTGTCACTAGAAGCAGGCGTCCATCTCCGATTTCATACGTGTCCCGCACCTTGCCCGGATACTTTGCAGCCAGTGGAAGATTCGTCTCTGTCAGGCAGTGTGGGATTGCATCAAGTAACTGCTGTCGTTCCATTTCAATCGACCTTTCCAAAGCGCACACCCGAAGTATTAGCTTCAACGCGACCTAACTCCCACACACGAAATGCGGGGAATGATTTCAAGGCATTCATCAAATCAGCTTCGAGACCGGGAGGTCCAACCAGAACCAGGCCAACACCCATGTTGAACGTGCGATGCATCTCGTGGTCGTCAATCTCACCAATTCGCTGCATAAGAGAGAAGATCGGCTGCGGTTTCCATGTGCTCCGATCGATCACCACACCCAAGCCATCCGGCAGCACGCGTGGAACATTCTCCACCAAGCCACCGCCTGTGATGTGTGCCATCCCTTTGATGGGAATACTCGCATCCAGAATACTCTTCACTGGAGCGACGTAGTTTGCATGCGGAGCAAGAAGCGCGTCGGCGAGCGACTTCCCTTCCAAATCCTCCGGACGAGCATCGATGGCGAAGCCGCCCATCTCGAAGATGAGTTTCCGCGCGAGCGAAAAGCCGTTGGTGTGCAAACCGCTGGAGTTGATCGCGTAGAGCACATCTCCAGCTACGATGTTAGCTCCCGTCAACAGCCGTTCGCGGTCGACGACTCCAGTCACAAATCCCACGACATCGAGGTCACCTTCTGCGTAGACCGCTGGCATCTCTGCCGTCTCGCCGCCCACCAGCGCGATGCCGGCCTCTGTGCAGGCTGCGCTCATACCGCGCACCAGTGCTTCAACAATTTTGGGCTCGATTTTATGAAAGCCAAGGTAATCAAGAAACGTCAGTGGCCGAGCACCCATCACCACAATGTCGCCAGCTACAGCCGCGACCAGATCATGTCCGAGCTCTTCATACCGCCCCGCCATCACGGTGACCTTGCTCTTGGTGCCGACACCATCCGTACTCTGCACCATGACGGGGTCCTTGAGACCCTTCAACGCATCGCCCAGAGAGAACAGCGTTCCAAACGATCCAAGACCCGTTAAGACAGAAGCAGTGTGGGTCTTTGCAACATGCGACTTCATTCTGCGCACGGCTTCGTTGCCTGCCTCAATGTCAACGCCCGCGGACTTGTAATCTACCTTCGAACTCAATCCAGCCACCTCTTCATTTCGTACGATTGCCGCTTCATCCAACCCATTTTCGCGCATTGTCGAACATTCGCTGCCACGGACTGTCTAGTAACTCTCTTGTCCAAGTGTGCTGTACACCGAGGAATATTCTCTCCGGATGCGGCATCATAATCAGAGCCCGGCCGTCCGCGCTGGAGAAGCCGGCGACACCTTCCGCTGAGCCACTGGGGTTGAGTGGATAATGTTCCGTCACCTTGCCGTTGGTATCGACGTAGCGCAGGCCAACCACCGCATCCGGGTTGACAGCCTTCACGTGCCCTTCCCCATGAGCAACCACAATCGGTACACGGGCGCTGGCCATGCCTTCCAGAAATATCGACGGCGACCTCTCGATTTCAACCATGCATAAGCGGGCTTCAAATCTCGCCGACACATTTCGTCCAAAGGTCGGCCATGCTGCCGCCCCTGGAATGATCGCGGAGAGCTGCGCCATCATCTGGCATCCATTGCAGACTCCGAGCGAGAAGCTGTCTTCACGCGCGAAGAAGCCTGCAAACATCTCTTTCAGTTGGTCATTGAAGAGGATGGTCTTCGCCCAACCACTCCCCGCGCCAAGCACATCGCCGTAGGAGAATCCTCCGCACGCCGCTAACCCCCGAAAATCTTCGAGGTGTGCGCGGCCTGCCAGCAGATCGCTCATGTGCACGTCGACCGAGGTGAATCCAGAGCGATCGAAGGCGGCGGCCATCTCCACCTGGCCATTCACTCCCTGCTCGCGCAGAATCGCAACGCGCGGACGGGCGGTATGCACAAAGGGCGCATGTACTCGCTCCGCAAAATCGAATGGAGTTTGAACCGAAATACCTGGGCGCTCAGCATCATCGAGAAGCGAGAACTCCTCCAGCGCGCACAGTGGGTTATCGCGCAACGATTGGATGTGGAAACTTGTCTCCGCCCACATCTTTTGCAGCACCGTGCGAGTGTTGCGATAGACATCCTTCGCGTCCGCGCGAAATACAATCTCGTTGCCCGGAACCGCACGGCCCACCATTGTGGCCGTCAGATTGGATGCCTTCAGGCGGTGTAGCACTTCCGCAGCATCCTTCGCGTTCACTTGGATAACAGCACCAAGCTCTTCGCTGAACAACTCCGCAAGGTCCGCCGACGGAAGATCAACCTCAAGGCCCAGCCTTCCTGCAAATGCCATCTCTAGCAGCGTTACAAAGAGCCCACCATCACTGCGGTCGTGGTACGCGAGCAGCTTCCCCTCTCGATTCAACTGCTGAACGATCTCAAAAAACTTCTTCAGGGAATCTGGCTCGGGCGCATCTGGCGTCTCGTCGCCCATTTGCTGATAGACCTGCGCCAGGCAGGAGCCACCCAATCGATTCTTTCCTTCACCCAGATCAATTGAGATTAAACAATTGTCTCCTTCACGTAGCTGCGGTGTCACGGTCTTGCGCACGTCGCAGACGGGAGCGAAACCGGAGACGATCAAAGAAAGAGGCGATACTACCGTCGCGGTCTCTTTGCCGTCGTTCCATCTCGTCTTCATCGACATCGAATCCTTGCCTACGGGAATAGTCATTCCCAGCGCGGGGCAGAACTCCATCCCTACTGCATGGACCGCGTCGAAGAGCTTCTGATCCTCTCGCCCCTGGCCAGCAGCAGCCATCCAGTTCGCCGAAAGCTTGATGTCGCTAAGCCGTTCGATCGAGGCTCCAGCCATGTTGGTGATTACTTCCCCTACGGCCATGCGCGCCGATGCGGCCGCGTCAACGACAGCTAAGGGAGTGCGTTCACCAACGGCCATGGCCTCACCGAACAATGAATCCAATGCGCGCAGTGTCACCGCACAGTCGGCCACTGGCACCTGCCAGGGACCTACCATCTGGTCTTGAACGACCATCCCTGTGATGCTGCGATCGCCAATCGTGATCAGAAACGACTTGGACGCAATGGCCGGAAGTCGCAGCAAGCGCTCAACCGCGTCCGTAACCGTGATACTCGTCAAATCAAGGGGCACTGTTTCGACCTTCGCTCGCGTGAAGGCGCGCTCCATCTTGGGAGGCTTACCGAAGAGCACTTGCAGAGGAAGATCAATCGGATCTCCTTCGCCAGCATGGTCGGTCAGCGTGAGATGAGGCTCCTTCTCCGCCGTTCCAACCACCGCATATGGACAGCGCTCACGCTGGCAGATGGCCTCAAAGCTAGAGAGGTCCCCAGGCGCGATGGCCAGTACATACCGCTCCTGCGCCTCGTTGCACCAGGTTTCGAGCGGACTCAATCCAGCCTCGCCGCGAGGAACCGCATCCAGGTTAAAGGTGCCGCCACAGCCACCATCTTTAATCAACTCCGGAAACGCATTCGACAAGCCACCTGCGCCGACATCATGAATGAACGCAATGGGATTGCACTCGCCGCGCTGCCAGCAACGATCGATGACCTCCTGCGCGCGGCGCTCCATCTCTGCGTTGTCGCGCTGCACACTCGCGAAGTCGAGGTCCGTGTTCCCACTGCCCGCACTGCTTGAGGCCGCGCCTCCACCAAGTCCAATCAGCATGGCAGGGCCGCCCAGAACCACCAGAGCATACCCGGGCTTCATCGCGCCCTTCTCCACGTGCTCAGCGCGAATGTTTCCCAGCCCGCCTGCGAGCATGATGGGCTTGTGATAACCGAAAATCGTGCCCGCGCTTTGCTGCTCATAGGTGCGAAAGTATCCGCACAACGCAGGCCTGCCAAACTCGTCGTTATACGCTGCGGCTCCAAGCGGCCCCTCGATCATGATGTCGAGCGGCGAAGCGATGTGCGATGGCTTGGCCTCCGGGCCTTCCCAGGGCTGCGGTGCCTGCGGCAGACGCAGGTTCGACACGGTGAATCCGCACAATCCAGCCTTTGGCTTCGCACCGCGCCCCGTCGCGCCCTCGTCGCGAATCTCTCCGCCCGACCCAGTCGCTGCCCCCGGCCATGGCGAGATCGCAGTCGGATGATTGTGCGTCTCCACTTTCAGCAGGATATGAATGTCTTCTTCGTGATAACGATAGGCAGCATCATCCGGATCCGGAAAGAATCTTCCTCCACGACCGCCGCGAATTACCGCAGCATTGTCGCGGTAGGCCGAGAGCACATTGTCGCCTGACACCTCATTCGTATTGCGGATCATCTGAAACAGCGATCGCGGCTGCTTCACTCCATCGATCGTCCAGCTTGCATTGAAGATCTTATGGCGGCAGTGCTCGCTGTTGGCCTGCGCAAACATATACAGCTCTACATCCGTAGGATTACGACCCAGCTTCTTGAACTCCCCCACGAGGTAATCGATCTCATCCTTTGCAAGCGAAAGTCCGAGCGCACCGTCCGCTTCTGCGATGGCTTCCGCGCCTTGTCCGAGCACATCGATGTGTCCGAGTTGCTTCTGCTCGCGAGCCGCGAACAGAGCTTGCAGATCTTCAGCACTGTCGAAAAAAGCGCTCTCGGTCATTCGATCGTGCAGCCCCGCCGCAAGCGCGCGCAGGTCGCCGTCAGCAAATCCGCTGGCGAAAGCAACGCGCACCACCCGCGCCCGTTCGATTCTCTCGATCGCTCCGAAGCCTGTGTTGTGCAGAATGTCTGTTGCCTTGCTGGACCAGGGCGACTGCGTTCCAACGCGCGGCCCAATCCAAATGCTCTGGCCTGCCGCCAAGTCAACGCCAGTCCCCAGCAACTCGCCCAACCGCGAGTGGTCGATTGCGTCCTCGCGCTCTGGATGAATCAAGAGCAGATAGAGATACGCCGACTCAACGGCCACCACGCCTGCCGCCTCCACTGGATACTGCGCACGGAGCCGCTGCATCACCCGCGCAGCCTCAAAGGGCGTCAGCGCTGATGGGCCTGGCAGTATCCGCATCGTCGTTCCGCTAGAGGTGGGCGGAAAGATTTCTTGTGATGTGGCTTGCGACATCTTCAGTGTGTTTGGCCGCGTCGTTTCGTTTTTGTTCCAGCGTGTTGAGATATTGTTCGGTAATGTCTCCGGTGACATACACCCCATCGAAGACAGACGTATCAAAATGCGTGAGCCCGGGAGCTGTCTCTGTAATGGCATCCTTCAGGTCCTGCAGATCCTGAAAGATCAACTCATCGGCTCCTATGTCCTTTGCGAGTTGGCGAACGTCGCGCCCACTGGCAATGAGTTCGGAACGTGCGGGCATGTCGATGCCATAGACGTTGGGAAAGCGCACGGGTGGCGCCGCGGAGCAAACATATACTTTCTTCGCTCCCTGTTCCCGCACCATTGCGATGATCTCGCGAATCGTCGTACCGCGCACAATCGAGTCATCCACCAACAGCACATTCTTACCTTGGAACGCCTGCGGGATCGGATTCAGCTTGCGCCGGATCGACTGCTTGCGCTGCGCCTGTCCTGGCATGATGAAGGTCCGTCCAACGTAGCGGTTTCTAACCAACGCATCGCGATAAGGAATGTTGAGCCGCGTCGCAATCTCCTGCGCCGCGATCCGGCTTGTCGAAGGAATTGGAATGACCACGTCGATAGGAAGATGCGACCACTCGCGCTTGATCTTCTCAGCAAGCTTCGTTCCCATGTTGATGCGTGATTGGTAGACCGAGGCGCCATCCAGCACGGAATCCGGCCGGGCGAGATACACAAACTCAAACAAGCAAGGCGCTTTTTCGTGCGCCTGTAGGCTCTCGTGCCGGTAAACCATGCCTTGCATGTCGATGAAGAGCACCTCACCAGGCGCCAAGTCGTGGTCCACTTCAAAGCCGCTCACCTGCAGCGCAACGCTCTCGGACGCGATCATATACTCGGCATCCTTGCCTTCACCCCGCTTGCCAAACACCAAGGGACGAATGCCGTGCAAGTCGCGAAAGGCGACCATGCCGACGCCCGCAACCATGGCGATGACCGCGTAACCGCCCTTGCAGCGCCGGTGCACCTCTTCCACGGCGGCAAAGATATCAAACTCGTTCGGATGCACCGCTCCGCGCCGCGAAAGCGCATGCGCAAATACATTCAGCATCACTTCAGAGTCAGAGCTCGTATTCAGATGACGCATGTCGGTGAGAAACAGGCTCTCCACAATCTCCGACACATTCGTGAGGTTGCCGTTATGCGCGAAGATAATCCCGTAAGGAGAGTTGACGTAGAACGGCTGCGCCTCCGCTACGGACGCGCAGCCTGCGGTCGGGTAACGGACGTGCCCGACCCCCATATTCCCGAGGAGCCGCGCCATGTTCCCTGCTTCGAACACGTCGGTGAGCAGTCCGTTCCCTTTTTCGAGATAGAACCTGTCCTCAAAGCTCGTCGCGATGCCCGCGGCGTCCTGCCCGCGGTGCTGAAGCATGGAAAGACTTTCATAGACGACAGAGCTAACTGGACTATGCCCAAAGACGCCGACAATACCGCACATGGTTCCTCACTGCCTGCCTGGTACCGGCTTCTGTAGCGATTCGTTGCAAGGCCGCCGGCGGGGATGAAGCTTGCTGAAGTCGTCCATCTGCTTCAGTACATTAGAGTCCGGTCCAGCGTGAAAAGGTTCATAGGGAGAGGTCGACAAAGCCACCGGAGACGTCGGCAGTCGTAAAAAGCGCTCCCTTCCATCATCTCCCATCCTGATGAGGAAAATCGCGCAAGGGCGCCATGAAAGGCTTGGAAAATCGGGCAATGTGACGATATTCAGTCGCTTGCGTGGGGCTGAGCGAGCTAGAAGTTGAAGGCCAGGCCGCCCATGATCGCGCGTGGAACTTGGGCCAGCACAAGCGTCTGGCCATCAGGCGCGAGCACTGGCTGGTAGCCCTGCTCCAGCAGATTGGTCGCCTCCACCACGGCGTCCAGCCCCTGCGGCAGCATGCTTCCGCTCCACAACCGCTGACGGATGTAGAAGGTCATATAGGCCTCTTCGGGCATGACGTTGTATGCATTCACCTGCGTCAGGGTGTTGACCGGTTGCCAGCGGTATTCCACCCGAAGCGCCGTCCCCGAGCGCGCAATTCGGCCGCGCAGCGCAACGCTGGCTGCCGCTGCGGTCTGCGGGGTTAAGCCATCGGCGAGATCCGTCATCACCAGAGCGCCGTTGGTCCGCAGCGCCGTGCCCAGGTCGTACTCCACCCACGCGGAGAGCGCAGGCGTCAGTGTCTGCACCATCGAAACGCTCAGGCCGCGCGCCGCATATCCGGGCCCTCCGACCTCGAATGTGCCCGTCGTCGGATCAGCCACCGCATTGGCCAACTGCAGCGAGCTGTTGCTTATCAATCCGCTTCCACCGATCGCTCCGTACGAGATGCGATCGACATAGGCCGACGCGCTGAAGACCCGGCTGCCCACCTTTCGGCTGGCCGACAACTCCTGGTGCATTCCACGGTCGCTGAGCGGTCGCCCGTTCGCGCCTGGCACCACGCTCACCACGGGCTTAAGTTCGTCGAGGTCGTCCGAGCTCTGAAGGTCGCGGCTCGATGCGTAACGATACTCCACAACGAAGTCGCTGCCAGGTCTGGCCGTTAGTCGAACAAATGGTTCCGCTTCCAGCCGGGTCTGCTCCAGACGCTCTGCCTCCATCAACGTTCCCACGTCGATCAGGAAGGCATTGCCCAGTGGAAACTGCTGGGTACTGGCAAGCCGCAGAACCTGAAAGCCGCCAGTCGAGCCTCCGTCCGTGAGCTCAGGGTGTGATTGGAAGCTTGACACCAGCCGCGTGCTTCCTCCCAGAATCGCTCTGCGCTCGTATCCCGCGATTACTGCCACCGAAGGCTGAGGCGAGGAAGCGTTGGCCTGCACATCTCCAACGTCCGCTCTCAGAACGGCTCCGTCACCATCCTCCATTGTTCTATCCAGTAGAAGTGACTGGTGCAGGCCGCCATCCCCAAAAGCGCCATTGCCATTTGTCAAAATGATTCGCCCCTGAGAGGAGACGCGATGCGGCTGATCGGCGCTGGACGAGATCGGAGAACCGTCTTCCGGATCTACCAACCGCAACAACGGCCGGCTGGCGGTGGAACGTAATGTCCATTTCCAGTCGTCCACCGGCTCATCCGCACGGCGTCGCTGTGCCGGCAGCCAATTGTCCGCATCGAAGAGATTGTTGAGCGTAACGTTCACGACAGCCTGCATACCGGCGTGCAGGCGCACGTCGTTCTTAAGCACAGGGAGGAAGAAGGCTGCGGTCGCACGCAGCTGGTATCGACCCGGCGACAGCATGGTCATGATGTAGCGGCCGTGCATGTCACTTACTGCTGTCGATATTGTCTCGTCGCCGGCGCGCGACAACTCGATGAGCGCCCCCATCTGTGGGGTGCCGTGAACGTCCCGAACTGTGCCTGAGATTACCGCGGCGGTTTGCAGAGCGAATATCTGCCCTGTACCGGCCACCATCATCATCAGTAACAAACCTGGTACGACTCGTCTCACCGCGCTTACACCCTCATCCGCGCGTCTACGGCTCTCCGATGGACCGCCCAGTCGGGAAGCCGGACGGCTGAAACTGGTGGAGGTTGCTATCGCGGGCGTGTCTTGCGTAGCTTGACTCCTCACGCTGAGAGGGCTGGGCAGAAACACCCGTTCTCCTTCGCGCTCGAATGGGCCCTCTTGCGTTTACTGCTCCATCACTGCTCGACGATGAACGGAGCGGTCTGAGCAATCTGCTGCTTTAAGATACCGTCATTCACCTTGATCGTCACCTGGTACTTGCCGGGCTCAAGTCCCGCCAGCGGCATCGTCTTCTCCAGGGTTAGCTGGTCGGCGTTCGGATTCAACTTTGACGCCGACTCCTGCATGTCCAGAATCTGCTTGTTCGTGGCCAGATCCAGAATCTGATACTCGATCTGGGCATCGTTCCGCTTGTTCTGCCCAATCCCAAGATTATAGACCTGCATCCAGAAATTCAGATTCTGGCTGCGATGATAGGTCACCGGCGCCGAGACCGTAGGAGGCACGCGCGGTACCACCTTCGTATTCCCGATCACGAAGCTGCCCGTTCCCACATCCTTGCTCGGAACGCGCTCCATGTCCGAGGCAAGAATCAGCGACGAGGACGCGAGACGGTCATCATCAAACTCCGGAACGTCGATGCTCCGCCTCCACACTCCAACATGGTCGGGATTGTTCACGTCCTTGATCGCAATCTCCAGCTTGTACCGGCCTGGAGGCAGCGGAATCGCGTTCCAGTAGACGGACATGTTGTTCTTCTCGCGCTGCAGCAGATCGCTCGGGATCTCGACGTTCAGCGTGGTCTCGAAGGTGTACACGATCCGGTGGGTAATGGTGCTGACGCGCCCGAGGACGTTCACCAGCCCGACCGAATCACCTTCCTTCGTGTTGTACGTGATGTCCCCTTTGCGAATCTGCAACGTGACCGGAACCATCACGGTGTCGTTGGTCAATTTCACATAGTCTGTGCGCACATCAAAGAGGAACGGAGGTCCGCTCAGCACCTTTGAAGTCGCCAGAAAGTCATCCAAGTCCGTAAACTTGATCGGCGGCGGCGCAAACAGCTTCGCAAACGTATCCAGCCGGTCAAACTCCTTGCTCTGCTGCGACGACGACATCGGCCCCGAGCCCAACTGTTCCAACCCACCACCGGAGAAACGGTCAGCCTTCTTTGCCTGGCCCATCTCCTCGTACTGCGTCAGGCCAGCGCCCGGAACGTGCTTCAGCGCATCCTTCTCGGAGCGGTCAATCGTTGCGTGGTACTCGCCGCACATGCACGTGTCCACAAACTCGATGTCAATGTTGTCGCCGATACCCTCGAGGTAGCGGTAGTGCCACACCTCAAACGGGAAGGTCGAGGTCTCGCCGCCGCCCTCATCCATGGGCCGCTCGTAGCTTCCGCCCGACGGATGGGAATCGATGCTGTCCGGCTTGCCGTACGCGATGTAGATGTGGCCGCGATCGGTCATCCACCCCGGTTCGCCCGCTGCAAAATGCTCATTCGCATACTCAATGCGCGCGTAGTACTCATCCTTGTACTCGTTATCCAAAGAGTCGGGATTCGGATTGCGCCGCTGCCAGAACTGCTCGATGAAGGCATCGCGCTCCTCATCGTTGGTGAGGCTCTTGAAGGTCTTGGCCTCCTGGTCGGTGATGATCCACCGCACGTCCTCATCCAGCCACTTCTTGTAGGAGCCCTTCAACTCCTGAATCGTAGCCTTACGACGTTCGCGTTCCTCGCGGTCGCTCAGGCGGCGTTTCAACGGGTCCGGCTTCTCCGCCACCGGAGGGGTCTTCACCACCCCGCCGTTATCCTGGTTGGCCTGGCTGGTCTGTGGCATTGTCGCTTCGGTGGAGGTCGTTTGCGCAAATACGCTCGTGGTTGCGCACGAGAGTGCTACGAGAGCCATGCCGGGGAGTACGAAGCGCGACAAAAGGGTTTTCATGGGGTGGATGCTGCTCCTAATTCTTAGACCCCTTATTTTAGTCTCCGTGAGCGCTGTGCACAAGGCTTGTTGCACTCCGCTGGTATCATCTAGGCATTGAGGAAGTTGTCCGCGCGCGTGTCCTCTTCGGTCGGTTCCAGCTGCAGATTTCCACCCCATCACGCTCGCTTCCCGGGGTACGGAACTAATCGGAATCCAGGTGCGTATCCAGCTTCATCAAATCTCACGGCGGAGGTGTGTCTTATCGCCTCGCGACACTCCGCAAAAAGAAAGCGTCCATGACCGGTAAGAAGCTGCTCCTGATCGTCCTCCTTGTGGTTGTCGTAGCCGGCATCGTCGTCGGAACGGTTCTGCACAGTCGATCGGATGTGCCCGCGGTCACCACGGCGAAGGCCGTCCGCGAGGACCTGGTATCGACCGTAAGCGGCACGGGCCAGATTAAGCCCAAGACCTACGTCAATGTAGGCGCCACCTCCTTCGGCCGCATCACGCACCTCTACGTCAAAGAAGGCGAACACGTGAAGAAGGGCCAGTTGCTCGCGACCGTCGAAAGCGAGCAGCCCGCCAGCGCCGTCGCCGCGCAACAAGCTACCATCTCCTCCGCCAAGACCAACGTTCAGTCCTACGTCGCCGCCGCGAAGACAGCTGAGGCCAACGTCGAAGAAGCGGAGGCCGACCTCGAACAAAAGAAGTTCGACTACCAGCGCGCACAGGAGCTCTATCACGACAAGCTGATCGCCAAGCAGGACTTCGACGCAAAGAAGGCAGCCTACGATGTCGATGTCGCGACCGTGGCGCAGCGCAAAGCGGCCGTCGCCCAGGCAAAGGCGCAGACGGCATCGGCTCGCAGCCAGGTGATGCAGAATGTCGCTATGCTGCAAGGCGATGACTACTCGCTCGGACTCACCCGCAGCGTCGCTCCATTCGATGCGCTGGTCACCAACGTTCCGGTGCGTGAGGGAGAAACGGTCGTAGTTGGAATTCAGAACGCCGAGGGATCGACCTTGATGACCCTCGCCGACATGTCGGTCATTACCGCTGAGGTAAAAGTGGATGAGACCGACATCGTCAACGTAGCTATGGGCCAGACCGCGATCGTCACCATCGACGCCTTCCCCAACCAGACGTTTACCGGTAAGGTGACTGAGGTCGGCGATCAGGCCCTGCTGCGCACCACCGGCATTGCGACGTCGCAGTCCACGACAGGCACGGAAGAGGCCAAAGACTTCAAGGTGGTCGTTACACTCGATCCCACCAAGGTCGACCTCCGTCCCGGCCTCTCCTGTACCGCGAAGATCACGACGGCCAACAAACCGGACACCTTGACGATTCCAATCCAGGCCCTGGTGATGCGCGATCCAGCAGAAGAGGCAACGCTCTATAAGCATCACGGCAAGCTTTCCTCTGTAGGGCCGGCGATCCCTGGAAAGCAGTCCACCCTGGTTCAGGGCGTCTACCTGCTGGTAACGGACGATGGCCGTCTTCGCGTGCGCTTTGTCCCGGTCACCACGGGCATTACGGGAACAACAGACATCGAAGCCCTCAGCGGACTGAAAGCCGGCGATGAGATCGTGACCGGGCACTACAAGATCCTGCGCATGCTCCGCAGCGGTACTGCGGTAAAACGCGATAACTCCCTATCCACTCCAATCGCCTCGGATGACAGCTCAAGCTAAGCCACGTTCTTTGCGGAGACACCCATGACCATCGATACCTCCGAAGTAATCGCACCGGCACAGAATCGCATAGGCGCCAACGCAGACGGGCCCCATGAGAACGATGTCATCGTCACCGACAATCTCTGGAAGACTTATGAGATGGGTGATCAGCTCGTCCATGCTCTGCGTGGCGTCGACATCCGGATCAAGCACAACGAGTATGTCGCGATCATGGGCCCCTCGGGTTCCGGCAAGTCGACGCTGATGAATCTCATCGGCTGCCTGGACAGCCCGACCGAGGGTCGCTACTGGCTCAATGGCCACGACGTCTCGCAGCTCAACGACGACGAACTCGCGCGCATCCGCAACAAGGAAATCGGCTTCGTCTTCCAGACCTTCAACTTGCTCGCCCGTGCAACCGCCCTGCACAACGTGGAACTTCCTCTGATCTACAACGGAACCTCAGCCGCAGAGCGGATCGAACGCGCCAAACAGGTGCTTACTTCGGTTAATCTCGGCGAGCGTATGAATCACAAGCCGAATGAGCTCTCTGGCGGACAACGCCAGCGTGTCGCCATCGCTCGCGCGCTGGTAAACAAGCCGTCCATCATCCTCGCCGACGAGCCCACCGGCAACCTCGACTCCCGGACCTCTGTCGAGATCATGGCGCTGTTCGACAGACTGCACGCTGATGGCAACACGATTGTGCTCGTTACCCACGAGCCCGATATCGCCGACTACGCCCACCGCGTCATCTCCATCCGCGACGGCTCTGTTGAATCCGACGGCCCAAGCGCGCGCCGCAGAAACGTCTGAGCCCGGGTCTCTGCGCACCCCTTCGGGTCGTTCATAATTTAACAAATCGCTCATTGTGTTGATTCAGACTGGCGCTTCGTTCCTGACGAATCTTCCTAAGCAGCCCTTGCAGCCATACTGGGTCACCGTTGCCGTCAGCGGGCATCTAAACTATGAGTATGGATAAGCGCGTCCGATTTTTGCTGCTGCCCCTCCTTTTTCTATGCTGCTGCAAACTAAGCTACGCAGGAGACTCCCGGTTCGACTTGATCGGCCCTAAGATCGATGTTCGCGTCACCCGCGATGGGCAAACGCTTCCCATCGCTGCGGTTCCAAACCTTCAGCCCGGCGACAAGCTCTGGATTCACCCCGACCTTCCCTCGTCCCAGTCCGTTCGCTATCTCCTCATCTGCGTCTTTCTGCGCGGAAACACCAACCCTCCACCTGAGGATTGGTTCTACCGCATCGAAACCTGGGACCAGAAAGTCCGTGAAGAAGGCGCCTTCGTCACCGTGCCCGCCGACGCCCAGCAGGCCGTCATGTTTCTCGCCCCCGAAACCGGCGGCGACTTCAAGACCCTCAAATCCGCGGTTCGCGGACGCCCCGGAGCCTTCGTTCGCGCCTCGCAGGACCTCATCGAGGCAGGCTTCGAAGAAGCGCGCATCGAGAAATACATCGCCTCCATCCGCCGCGTACCCCCTGCCGACCCTGCCCAGTTGCTCAAGCACTCCGACCTGCTCGCTCGCACGCTGGCGCTGAAGCCGAACGAATCCTGTTTTAAGCAGCCGGTCGACATGCAGTTCACCTGCCTCACGCAAACCGGATCGCAGATCGTTCTCGACGATGGCAACGGTCAAACGATCGCCAACGTCCTCAACGGACCCACCTCCGACCTGATCTCTCAGGCCAGCTACACAGCGGCCGCGGGCGGTGGCATGTACTCGGCCTACGTAGGAGCTGTTGTCGATGTCGTGCGCATCATGGCCAATCTGCACACCGCGCAATACCAATACATCCCCGCCATCAGCTTTCCGCAAGATGACGCAATGAATCTGCGGCTCAATACCCCGCCCTCTTTTCATAATCCGAAATCGGTTCTGGTCATCGCGCTGCCCTCGGTTGCTCCAGTCGTCACGCCTCCCCTGCGTCCAGCCGACCCCAACGAGGTCACGTGTCTCATCAAGCCCTCTGTTGTACTTCCGATCGAAGGAGCTCCCCTGGTCTTCTCCACTGACTTCGCGCATGGCCTGGTGCTGCATCTCAACACGCCTCCGGGCGCCCCTGCCGAGCCCGACATTCCGCTGAACGCCGACCCATACTATGGCGGCCTCGTGCTGCAAAAGGATCAGCAGCACAGGATGCTTCTGCATGACGTCATGCCGGCACAGACGGAACCCGGTCAACCGAACCCATTTGCAAATCCCAGCGCCACTGCGCACAAGACCGCGCCGCCGCCCCCGAAACCTGAACCGAAACCAGTTCTGCTTACCGGCGTGATCAAAGGCCGCTGGGGCTTCGACGCCTTCACCGGCCCCACCGTGCAACTGCAGCAGCTTCCCGGCTCAAATTGGGCGATCGTGCCCGCGGCCGGCGGCGAAAGGGTGCCGACCTACGACCTGATCGCTGGTCACACAGCTACATTGCTGCTGACCTCGACCGGCTCAGCGTGCGTTCACAGCATCACCGCCAACCCCAGCGATCAGCCACCGTTCCCCGTGCCGTTCAAGCCGGAGCCCAAACCCGACAACCCCAACGTCCTCGCTCTCACCCTTCCGCTGGAACACGACCTCACACCAGGCGACCTGCATCTCGCCATCCAGCAGTACGACCAGCCGAAGACGGACGAGGTTTCAGCGCGCACCTTCTCCGAGCCCTCCACTGTCACCGCGGTTGAGCTCCACGCCGGGGACAAGACCCTCGTCGTGACCGGCACGCGCCTCGGCGAGATCGAGAAAGTCACGCTCGGCGATCTCGTCTTCCATCCTGCGCCCGACGCCTCCTACGACACGCAGCCGGCCGACTCCACCACCTCCGGCACGCTGCACTTCGCCCTGCCGGCAAACGCTCCCGTTCCACCGACGCATGTAAGTGAGAACCTCATCGCGAAGATCGATTTACGCGACGGTCGCTCGCTCTCACTGCCGCTCGTCGTCTCGGCGCCGCGTCCGGTCATCGTGCTTCTGCGCAAGTCCGCGCTGCCGGAGGCCAAAACCACCAACATCTATCTCTCCAACCCGGACGACCTACCTCTAAGCTCGATGCTCACCTTCACCCTCAAGAGCCCCGACCGCTTCCCGCGCAACGGCCAGATTGAGATTGAGACGCTCGACGGAACGTTGCGCACGGTGCTCACGCTCGCACCCTCCGGTGGCCTGCTCCTGCAGGATCCTCACACCATCGTCGCAACCCTGGACCCGCTGCGCTCCTTCGGCCCCAGCGCGTTCGGCGCCTTGCGTATGCGCGCCATCTACCCTGCGGCTACCGGCCGTCGCGCCGAACACCACGCGGACGCCGACAATACCAGCCAGCCCGCTGATACAGACGCGGATGATCTCGCTTCGCCGGCCAGCGACTGGCTGCCCCTGGTAACGCTCGTTCGGCTGCCAACACTCACGCAACTGCAATGTCCTGCAGACCTCACGCAGCCCTGCACCATCAGCGGCTTCAACTTCTTCCTGCTGCAATCGGTCTCTGCCAGCCCGGACTTCTCCAATCCCGTAGCGGTGCCCGACGGCTTCACCGGCACAACGCTGACCATTCCCCACCCGTCTGCCGCGACCATCTTCTTCAAGCTCCGCGACGACCCATCCAGCGTTGATTCGGCCGTGCTGCCTGTACCGGCTCCGCCCATCGTGGTCCATGTTCATCGGCCCGCCCGCACCATGCACAACGATATGGATTCACCAGGTGCGCAGACTCCACTAACCTCTCCCGAGACAGCTCCGGCTTCCACTCCCGACACAACCACCCCAGCTCCCGCCACCCAGCCAGCACCCACACCTCAAAAATCAGAGAGCCCGGCGCCATCAGCACCGAGCTCTCCGTCTACAACATCACCTTCTCGCACCTAGCCCAGCCTGCAAGCTGGCCCTGCGCTCACAGCTTAATCGGCGCTATCTGATTCGATGCCGATACTCTTCTGCACCTTGCTGTGCCGCGTTGAGTACCCGAAGTAAACCACAAGACCGATCAGAAGCCAGCTGAAGAATCCGATCTTCGCCGGTGTATCCGACGAGACCATCAGCGACAGTGAAATCAAGATGCCCATGATCGGCACAAACGGCACCCACGGCGTGCGGAACGGTCGCGGCGCGTCGGGCTGCCGCTTGCGCATCACCCAAACCCCCACACACACGATGCTGAACGCCAGCAATGTGCCCAGGCTCACCAACTCGCCCAGGAATGAGATGTTGAAGAATGCTGCGAGAAACGCCACCAGCACGCCGACGGCAATCGTCACCAGCCAGGGCGTGTGAAAGCGCGGATGGATGTCGCTTACCCACTTCGGTAGCAGACCGTCGCGCGACATCGTATACAGCACGCGCGTCTGGCCAAGCATCATCACCAGCATCACCGACGCAAGGCCGGCGATCGCGCCCAAGTCAATCAGGCACACACCCCAGGTAGCCCCAATTGCCGCCGCACCGTCCGCCACCGGTGCCGGTGTGTTCAGTGTCAGGTAAGGCTTCAGCCCCGTGAGCAACCCGGCAACGATGATGTAGAGAACGGTGCAGATAACCAGCGAGCCGAGGATGCCAAAGGGCATGTCCTTCTGCGGATTCTTCGCCTCCTGTGCCGCCGTCGAAACAGCATCAAATCCAATGTAGGCAAAGAAGACGACGCTCGCGCCTCGCATAATGCCCGACCATCCGTACTGCCCGAAGTGCCCAAGGTTCTTCGGAATGAACGGATGCCAATTCGCCGTCATGTGCGCCGGGTGCGCAAAGGCAAAGATCGTCGCGATGCCAATGAAGAACAGGACCACGGACACCTTGATCATCACCGCGGCGCTGTTGAAGTTCGCTGACTCGCGCACTCCCACGACCAGCACGAAGCAAACCACAATAATGGCGCACAGCGCGAAGATGTCCACCCTTGCCGAGAACAGATGTCCAAACAACGTAGCGCTGATCGAAGGCGTCGGATTGAACGGCATGCGAATGCCAAAATATCCCAGCAGGCTACTCATGTAGCCGCTCCAGCCCACGGCCACTGTCGCCGCGCCGAAAGCGTATTCAAGGCAAAGCGCCCAGCCGATAATCCATGCCACGAGCTCGCCCAGCGTCGCATACCCATAGGTGTACGCCGATCCGGCGATCGGGATCATCGCGGCAAATTCCGCGTAACAGAGGCCGGCAAAGACACAGCCAATGCCCGCCACTACGAAAGAGAGCACAATCGCTGGTCCGGCAAACTGCGCAGCGGCCGTTCCTGTAAGTACGAAGATACCCGCGCCAATGATTGCGCCAATTCCAAGCGTAATCAGGTTCACCGGCCCGAGCGCGCGCTTCAGGCCGCCCGATCCTTCCGCCTCGTGCAACAGCGCCTTTAAGGGCTTAACCGCAAACAACTTCGCCATAGATCCTTTCATCTCCCAACGCTGTCAAGAGCTCTACATAGCCTGATGGCTAGTGCGTTTCGTCCACATCAGATACACCGGAACACCCAACAACACCAGAATCAATCCCGGCCATGTGTATTGCGGCTTATATCGCAACAGTACACCACAAATCCACACCGCCATCACGATATAGAGCGCCGGTAACACAGGATACCCGAATGCCTTGTACGGCCGCGGCGCTTCGGGACGCGTCCTGCGCAGCACGAACAGCCCGCCAATCGTCAGCACATAAAACACCAGCACGGCAAAGATTACATAGTCCAAAAGCTGGGAGTAGCTACCGCTCAAGCACAGCAGGCATGTCCACGCCCATTGCATCCACAACGAGTTCACAGGCGTCGAACTTTTCTCGCTGAGCCGCCCTGCCCGCTCAAAGAACAAACCATCGCGGCTCATGGCATAGTACACGCGCGCCCCCGCCAGCAACATCCCATTCACGCACCCAAACGTCGAGACCAGAATCGCCGCCGCCATCAGCTTCGCTCCCACGCCCGCAAAGGCCGACTGCATCACCGCCGTCGCCACACGGTCCGCTGTCGCAAACTGAATGCCGCGCCCCGCCAGTGTCGTCGCATTCGCCGACCCCACCATCGGCAGCACGCTCAGGTACACAAAGTTGCACGCGATATACAGCAGCAGCACCACACCCGTTCCAATCGCCAGCGACAGCGGCAGATTTCGCTTCGGATTGCGAATCTCCCCCGCCGTAAACGTCACGTTGTTCCACGCATCCGAACTGAAGAGCGAGCCCACCTGCACCACGGCAATCACCGTAAAGATGCCGACGTACGCAATCGGCCCACCCACGCCCACCTGCACCGCGTGCTGCGTATGCCATCCCGCGTTCGCCCAAAAATTATGCCAACCCGCGCCGAAGTTCGCCGCAATCGCAACCGCATTCCGCGTCACCAATCCGACCGCAACAATCCCCAGCAATGCCAGGACTTTCGCGCTGGTAAACACGTTTTGTACCGCCGCACCCAGCTTCACGCCGCGCGTATTGCTTAGCGTCAGCAGCGTGATAATCACAATCGCCGCAAGGTTCGCCGTGTTTAGCCCAATCTCCATGTTGCCCAGCACCATCGGCCCGACATGCCACGCCGGCACATGCCCGATGTGCCAAAGCCAATGGCTGTCATTGACACTTGGAAAGAAAACCCCAAGAAACTTCCCAAACGCCACGCCCACCGCGGCAATCGTTCCCGTCTGGATCACCAGGAACAGCGTCCATCCATAAAGAAATCCCCAGATCGGCCCCAGCGATTCGCGCAGATACACATACTGTCCGCCGGCCTTCGGCATCATCGCCGCCAGCTCCCCATAGCTCAGCGCGCCAATAATCGTCATCAGCGCCGTTACCAGCCAGGCCCCAATCAGCAACGCCGGCGATCCCAGCGTCCGGCTCATGTCCGCCGGCACAATAAAGATGCCCGACCCAATCATCGAGCCCATCACAATCGCCGTAGCTGAAAACAGCCCCATCCCCTGCACGAACTTCGGCGCACCCACGCCGCCGCCCTGCTCAGACGCAGAGGTAGAACTCATAGAAGTTGCCGATTGATCCACAGAGGTTTGCTGAGTCACCGTACCCAAAACCCTATCGCAAAATTTCGAGAAAGTCTTTCGCAATCGTATCCGGCGTTTCACCCGGCGCAAGCAGCGCCCCAATCACTGCCACAGAATCCGCACCCGCCTCAATCACGCTGCGAGCGTTCGCCCGCGTAATGCCGCCGATTGCCACCAGCGGCTTCGTCGTAAGCGCGCGCGCCCGGCGCACCCCTTCCAAACCCACCACCGCCTCTGCATCCGCCTTCGAAGAGGTGGCAAACACCGGCCCCACCGCAACATAATCCGCCTCACCAGCCTGCGCCGCCATCATCTGCGCCTCATCATGCGTCGACACGCCAATCACGCAAGCGCGCCCTCCCATCAACCGCCGCACCTCCGCCGGGCTCATATCCTCGTGCCCCACATGTACGCCCCAACCCAACTCCAGCGCCAGCTCAGGCCGGTCATTCATGATCAACAAACACTCGCGCCCCGCAAACTCCTCCGCAATCTCCCCCGCCGCGCCGAGTACCTCCTCGCGCGAACCCAGCTTGTCCCGATACTGCAGCACGCCCACGCCCGTCCGCGCCATCCACCGTGCAAACTCCCGCACGCTCACACCACGAGCATCCAGCGTCGCCTTGTCCACAATCGGATACAGCCTGGGAAGCATCATGCCAGCAGTCGCCTAAGCCTTCAGCTTCTCCCGCTCCAGGAACCGCTCCATGAACTTCGTGTCGAAGTTCCCCGACCGGAACTCCTCATCGGCGAAGATCCGCTGATGCAGCGGAATCGACGTATGAATTCCCTGCACCACGAACTGGCTCAGCGCCCGCTGCATCTTGTCCATCGCCTCTTCGCGGTCCTTGCCGTGGCACACCAGCTTCGCAATCAGCGAGTCGTAATACTGCGGCACAACCCCCTCCGCATACTGCGCCGTATCCACGCGAACCCCATTCCCACCTGGCAGATTGAACACCGTTATCTTGCCCGGGCTGGGAATAAACTTCACCGGATCTTCCGCATTAATCCGGCACTCAATCGCATGCCCAATCATCTTCGGCTGCTCGGGAACGATGTCGCCCAGCTTCTCACCCGCTGCAATGCGCAACTGGGCCTTCACCAGATCCACTCCTGTCACCATCTCGGTCACGCAGTGCTCCACCTGGATGCGCGTGTTCATCTCGATGAAGTAGATCGACCCATCTTCATCCATCAAGAACTCAATGGTCCCCGCGTTCCAATAACCAATATCCTTCAGCGACCGCCGAATGACTCTGCCCATCTCCTCGCGCTGCTTGGGGGTGATCGCCAAGCTTGGCGCCTCTTCAATGAGCTTCTGGTGCCGCCGCTGAATCGAGCACTCGCGCTCGCCTAACGACATCACGTTGCCATGCTCATCGGCCAGCACCTGGAACTCAATGTGCCGCGGCCGCTCAATAAACTTCTCCATATACAGCGCGCCGTTCGAGAACGCATTCAGTGCCTCATGCGACGCCTGCTGAAACAGCGCGGGCAGCTCTTCCTTGCTGCGGCAGATTCTCATGCCGCGCCCGCCGCCGCCAGCAACCGCCTTCAGCATCACGGGATACCCAACGCTGTTCGCCCACTCCAGCGCCGCGTGCTCGTCCTGGATCGCTCCATCGCTACCCGGCAGAATCGGCACCTTGGCTTTCTTCATCGTCTGCCGCGCGGTGGCCTTCTCACCCATCATGCGCGTCACTTCTGGCGGGGGCCCAATGAACTTGATATTCGAGACGCGGCACACCTCGGCGAAGTTCGCGTTCTCGCTTAGCATTCCGTACCCCGGATGAATCGCGTCCGCGCCCGCAATCTCCGCAGCAGAGATCACCGCCGGCACATTCAGGTAGCTGTCCTTCGACGGTGGCGGCCCAATGCAGATTGCCTCATCCGCAAACCGCACATGCAAGCTGTTCCGGTCCGCCTCCGAGTACACCGCAACCGTGCGAATCCCCATCTCCTTGCACGCGCTGATCACGCGCAGTGCGATCTCTCCACGATTGGCAATCAATACCTTACGAAACATGCTTTGCCCTGACTCTTCTTCCTTCAAATAAATCGCCGATCCCTTAGCAAATAGATCGCTGTCATCTCAAACCTGCCGCAAACCATCTTTGCGCAGCAGCGCTCTCTACTTGATCGCAAACAGCGGCTGTCCGTACTCCACCGGCTGCTCGCGCTTCACAAACACATGCACAATCTTTCCGGCGGCGTCGCTCTCAATCTCATTCATCAGCTTCATCGCCTCCACAATGCAGAGCACCTTGCCGACGCCAACCGTATCGCCCACCTGCACAAACGTAGGCGCATCCGGCGACGGCGCATCGTAGAACGTGCCTACAATCGGCGACTTCACGATATGCGCTCCAGCCCAAGGATCAGCCTCGGCCTCCGGAGCCGCAGGCGCTGCCGCCGCCGCAATACTCACCGGCGCAGCCGTCACGGG
>JBAULP010000089.1:0-60744 GCA_049578265.1 Acidobacteriaceae bacterium | reverse complement strand
TCGGATGGGGGAGGCGGGGGCCGTGCGAGAGGTGTTTCGGCGGGCGGGCGTTGCGGAGGCAGTGGTGGGGGCTTCTTGTCATTCGGTGGAGGAGGTGCGGCGGGCGGTTGCGGGGGGCGTGGATTTGATTCTGTTTGGGCCGGTGTTTGAGAAGCGGGTGGGAGGGTTGGTGGTGGTTGAGGGGGTTGGGTTGGAGAGGCTGCGGGAGGCTTGCACTGAGGCTGGGGGGACGACGGTGTTGGCGTTGGGAGGGGTGACTTGGGAGAATGCGGAGGAGTGTTTGGGGGTTGGAGCGAGCGGGGTGGCGGGGATTCGGTTGTTTGGTGCGGGAAGCGCGAAGGAGTAGGGTCAGATTTCTGCTGGTGGAGTCCGCCGGGTGTAGCGTCCTTCATCTTTCACCGGCAGTCCCTCGGGGGCTAAAGCCCACTGAATTTGCAGGGTTTATGTACGGGCTAAAGCCCGTACCCTTCAAGGTGGGTGCAGGACGATCTTCAAGACAGGTGCAGGACGATCTTCAAGACGGGACTTGATGATCTACAGCGCGGATAGATACTTGACCACTGATCAGGACACCTTCTGCCAGTGATTCCGTCCTTGCCGACTCCTGACTTGCTGGCTTGAGGGAATAGGCGGTGATTCCCTGCTGGGGGATGGTTGATTGACGTGGGGGCGGGGTGGTCCTACCGTTAAGGAATGTTGATTTCCCCTGCACAACTTGTTGATGAGCCGCTGAAGCTGGATGAGGTGATTTCCGAAGGGGCGATTGAGTATGCGCCGGATATACGGCAGATGGGGCCGCTGACGGTGAAGGGGCAGGCGGAGCTGATTGTGGAGCATCGTGGGCCGAAGGAGTTTGTGCAGGATATTCGGCTGCGGGCGGGGTTTGAGGGGCGGTTTGAGCAGCTTTGCGCGCGGTGCCTGGAGCCGGTGGAGAAGCCGCTGGAGGGGAACTTTGACCTGATTTTTCGGCCTGGGGGTGTCGATCATGAGGGCGGGGAGCACGCAATTACGGAAGATGAGACAGAAATCGGGTATTATGAAGAGAGCGGCCTGCTGCTGGAGGACGCCGTGCGCGAGCAGGTGCTTTTGACCCTGCCCGGACGGACGCTCTGCCAGGAGGACTGCAAGGGTCTTTGCCCGCATTGCGGCATCAATCGCAACCTCGGAACCTGTGAGTGCGTAGAGAAGCCGGTGGATCCTCGGTTAGCAGCGCTGGCTGGGATTACGGTTGCGTATAAGGCCTGAGGATGAGACGGCTTCTAGCTCTTAGCTTCTAGCTAAAAGACTTTTGCTTTCATGGGTCTGCGAAGACTTGAGTTTAAAAGATTTCGGCCGCATAGCGACGAGCTGGCTGGCCAATGAAGAAGAGGATTTACCATGCCTAATCCAAAGCGCCGGCACTCTAAGCAGCGCACCGCAAAACGCCGTAGCCACGACTTTTTGACGCCCACCGGCGTCTCCAACTGCCCGAACTGCGGCGAGAAGAAGCTGCCGCACCGCGCTTGCAAGAAGTGCGGTGAGTACAAGGGACGCGCGGTCGTTGCTGCCAAGGACGCTGCGTAGGCAGGGGATTCGCTGACGCGGATCCTGCTGTACGGTCCTGACGTTCCGACGAAGCAGGGCTTCCAACCAAGCGTTACAACCAAGCAAGAGAGTTTCGAGCGTACGCGAGCCATGCCGATCGACATCGTTCTCGATGCCATGGGGTCTGACAAGAGCCCAGAACCGGAGATTCGCGGGGCAATTCTGGCCTGCCGCCAACTGGACGTTCGCGTTCACCTGGTGGGGCCGGAGGATTTGCTGCGTCCGAAACTGCGCGAGGCACTGAAGGCGACGGCGCGGCCGGGGTTCCCTGCCGGGCCGGGGTTTTCGTCGAAGAAGCCGCGGCTGCCGATCTTTATGGTGCAGGCCAGCGAGTGGATCAGCATGGAAGACAAGGCTGCGCAGGCGGTGCGGTCGAAACGCGACTCGTCGATGCGGGTGGGGCTGAAGATGGTGCGCGAGGGGCGCGCCGCGGGGTTTATTACGGCCGGCAACACGGGGGCGGCGATGGCTACGGCGAAGATGGTGCTGGGGTCGCTGGCGGGAGTGGACCGGCCGGCACTGACGGCGGTGTTGCCGACGAGCGCCGGCAAGTTGTGTGTGCTGCTGGACGCGGGCGCCAATGTGGACTGCGATCCGGAGAACCTGGTGCAGTTTGCGGTGATGGGGCACATGTACGCGAAGAATGTGCTGGGCGTGGCGCATCCGCGAGTGGGGCTGCTGTCGATTGGCGAAGAAGATTCGAAGGGCAATGCGCTGACGCGGGATACGCTGCCGCTGCTGCGCGCGCTGGGGTTGAATTTTATTGGCAACGTTGAGGGACGCGATCTATACAACGGCCATGCGGACGTGGTGGTTTGCGATGGGTTCGTGGGCAACGTTGCGCTGAAGACGAGCGAGGGGCTGGCTAAGCTGGTGAGCTCGTCGCTGCGGGAGAGTTTGAAGTCGACGGTGACCTCGCAGGTGGGAGCGATGCTGTCGCAGAAGGCGTTCAAGGCGTTCAAGAGCCGGCTGGATTATTCGGAGTATGGCGGGGCGCCGCTACTGGGATTGCGCGGGGTGTGCGTGGTGGGGCATGGGTCGTCGAATGAGCGCGCGGTGATGAATGGGGTGCGCGTGGCGGCGGAGTTTGCGTCGGCCTCGGTGAACTCGGGGATTGAGGCGGCGCTGGCAGCACGGTAGGGGATAGGGGACAGGGGAGAAAGGCGGTTGGCTGGGGTGGTGGCCCGTGCGCGAAATATCACATACGCGGTGGGGGTGCTTGGCATAAGCTTTAGGAGAGCAACTACTTCCGTTGAGTCGTTAAGGAGCGTTTATGGCCACCACGAAATTTCTTGATCCGCCGCCGGCCGCTAGTCGGGATAAGGCTTCGTTTGAGTTATTGCGTGTATGGGTCGCCGAGCAGGGTCAGCATGTGAGCCTGCGCAGCGGCACATGGGAGGATCCGTTTGCGTGGGGGATTGTGCTGGCGGATTTGGCGCGGCACATCGTGAACGCTGAGTCGATCCAGCGGAAAGATCTGGATCAGGAAGCGTTTCTCGAGCGGCTGCTGGAGGGCTTTCAGGCGGAGATTGATTCGCCTACGGATGAGCCTGAGGGGGAGATAAAGCAGTGAGTAGACAGTAGTGAGTAGACAGTAGTGAGCAGTGAAGTGTGACCAAGGTTGCGGCAAGTTCTTCCACTTGGCGGCGGCCAGCGGACTCAGAAAGACAAAGCCCCAGTCGCTATCGGCCGGGGCTTTGTCTTGCATTTCACTATTGCCCAATCCACTACTTTCTACTGTCTGCCTTACATCGCTAAGGCTACGCGCTCTAGTTCGCGCTGGATGTGTTCTACGGTGGCGCCGGGGACTTCAATGCGGGAGGCGGCAGCGCGGGCCTCGTGGTTTGAGACGCCGTAGCCGCGACCGCTGAGAAAGTTGGTGACAATCTCGGCGGCCTGGAAGGAGTCGACTCCGGACTGCAGGAGTTCGCTTCGCAGCGTTAAGAGGTCGGTCGGCGTGAACTGCTCGACGTACGTGCGATCATCTGGACGCTGTTCCTCTGGGCGATTGTCTGGATGGCTCATGGTCGACCTCCTTTAAGCTGCGACAGCGATACGCAACTTTTTGGTTAGAACCCAAACGGCGCGAACGGGTTGCTGAGAGTACTGAGTTTATTCGAGACGTCTAACCAATGATGTGATTAGAACCACTCTGTTGCTGTGATTCGAACCACTCCGTTAAATCCTCCGCTGTGCACGATATTCTGTAACTATGTCTTCTATCGTCACATCACCATTCGTTCTTGACGGCATAGCGATCGCCGCGCAGATCAAATCAGAGGTTGCCTCGGAAGTAACTGCCGCGCACGAACGTGGATATGTACCGGGCCTTGCTGTGATTTTGGTGGGCGAGGTGCCTGCCTCCCAGATCTACGTGCGGAGCAAGGTAAAGACTTGCGGTGAGCTTGGAATTTATTCCGAGATGCATGCGCCCTCCGCGGATGCGACGACGGAAGAGTTGCTGGAGCTGGTGACGTCGTTGAATGCGCGCGACGAGATAGATGGCATCCTGATTCAGTTGCCCTTGCCTGCGCACGTGGACACGAACCGACTGCTGGAAGCCGTCGCGCCGCAGAAGGACGTGGATGGCTTTCATCCTATTAACGCAGGAAGACTGCTCACTGGATTTCCTGCCGAGAAAGTTCTTGCGCCATGCACGCCTGCGGGGATTATGGAGGTGCTGCATCGGAGCAAGATTCCGGTACGCGGTAAGCGGGCGGTGGTGATTGGGCGGTCGAACATTGTGGGCAAGCCGGTGGCGGTGATGCTGGTGAATGCTTCGGCTACGGTGACGGTGTGTCACTCGCAGACGGCGAACCTTGCGGAGATCACGCGCGAGGCGGACATCCTGGTGGCGGCGATTGGGCGGCCGGGGTTTGTGACGCCGGAGATGGTGCGGCCGGGGGCGACGATTATTGATGTCGGGATTAACCGCATTACCACGGAGAAGGAGCTGGAGCAGTTCTTTCCGGGCAATGAGGCTCGGCATGCGGGGTTTGCGAAGCGCGGGTCGACGCTCGTGGGCGATGTGGACCCGGCGTCGTTTGCGATCTCGGGGGCGTACACGCCGGTTCCGGGAGGCGTGGGCGCGCTGACGATTGCGATGCTGATGTCGAATACGGTGAAGGCTGCGCGGCTGCGGCGAGGATAGCGAAGCCATGCAAGCGATGAAGTTATCACCGCGAGGAAGCCGAATCACGATTGCCTTCGCCGTCGCGGTGGCGGTTGGCGCCCTCTTGGTGATCAAATTCGCACATCATCCAACGGTGTGGATCGTCGCGATGACCGCCTCGATTCCGTTGTACGCCGCAGTTGCTGGAGCATATTTCACGAACGATGACGGGGATGGGAGTTGAGCGGGCGATGCTGAGAGCGGGACTGACGGGCGAGCTCGGGAGCGGGAAGTCTACGGTGGCGCGGATGCTGGCCGAGCGTGGGGCGGTGGTGCTGTCGTCCGATGAGATGGGGCGCGCGCTGATGCAGCCGGGGCAGCGGGCATATACGGAGATTGTCGCGAAGTTTGGCAGCGAGGTGGTGGCTGCGGATGGATCTCTGGACAGGAAGAAGCTGGCGACGCTGGCGTTTGATGCGCGGAGGCCGCGGGTGGAGGAGCTGAATGCGATTGTGCATCCGGCGGTGATTGAAGCGCAGGCAGAGGAGTTGGTGGAGTTGGCGAAGACGCAGCCGCATGCGATTGTGGTGGTGGAGTCGGCGTTGATTTTTTCGACGAACTACATGCCGCATGGAAGCTGGCGCGACCGCTTTGACTGCGTGCTGGTGGTGGACGCTCCGGATGAGGTGAAGACTCGGCGCTTCGTGGATCGGATTGCTGCTGGACAAACGCTGACGGCGGCGGAGCGCGAGGGGTTTGAGGAAGATGCTCGGCGACGGCTGCAAGTGCAGCAGATGACGGTGTATCCGGGGGATTGCATTGTGCTGCACAACGATGGGGATGTGGAGACGCTGGAGCAGCAGGTGGATGTGGTGTGGGGGCAGTTGAAGGAGATGGAAGCAGGCAAGGAGTAGAGAGTAAGGAGTAGAGAGTAACGAGTAGAGAAGGACGGCGCGTGCTGGAGAGAGTCAATCCGGGTTGAAGCTCTTCTTCATTTTTTGGATGGGATGAAACCTTCGGCGGAGGGCTTTGGGGTTGCCGCAGCGGATGTTCGTTCTGGCGAGGGCTTGTTTGATACCCTTGAGGTACAGGTTTTTCAGGAGACATTTATGGCGACAGCGACGTTAGAGCAGGTGCAGCCGAAGTACAAGGTAGCCGACATTGGATTGGCCGAGTGGGGACGGAAAGAGATCATCATTGCGGAGCAGGAGATGCCCGGGTTGATGTCGATTCGGCGGAAGTATGCGGCGGAGAAGCCGCTGGCGGGCGTGCGCGTGATGGGCTCGCTGCACATGACCATCCAGACGGCCGTGCTGATTGAGACGATGGTGGACCTGGGCGCGGATGTGCGCTGGGCTAGCTGCAATATCTTCTCTACGCAGGACCATGCGGCGGCGGCGATTGCTGCTGCTGGGGTTCCGGTGTTTGCGTGGAAGGGCGAGTCGCTGGAGGAGTTCTGGTGGTGCACGAATGAGGCGCTGGCATTCCCGGGACCGAATGGCACGCTGCTTGGACCGCAGTTGATCATTGACGACGGCGGCGATGCGACGTTGCTGATCCACAAGGGATATGAGCTGGAGAACGGCGACAAATGGATCGATTCGGCTTCTGGGTCGCATGAGGAAGATGTGATCAAGGCGCTGCTGAAGAAGGTGCATGCGGCGCGGCCGACACACTGGCACGAGGTGGTGAAGGCTTGGCGCGGTGTTTCGGAAGAGACGACCACGGGCGTTCATCGTCTGTACAAGATGATGGAGCAGGGTACGCTGCTGGTGCCGGCGATCAATGTGAACGACTCGGTGACCAAGAGCAAGTTCGACAACCTGTATGGCTGCCGCGAGTCGCTGGTGGATGGCATCAAGCGCGCGACCGATGTGATGGTTGCGGGCAAGGTTGCGGTGGTCTGCGGCTATGGCGACGTGGGCAAGGGATCGGCTGCCAGCCTGCGCGGTTTGGGCGCGCGCGTGGTGGTGACCGAGATCGACCCGATCAATGCACTGCAGGCGGCGATGGAGGGCTATGAGGTCACGACGCTCGAAGACACGCTGGGACGCGGCGACATCTACGTGACCTGCACGGGCAACGTCGACATCATTACGCTGGAGCACATGCAGAAGATGAAGGACCAGGCGATTGTGTGCAACATTGGTCACTTCGATAACGAGATCCAGATGGAGCCGCTGAATTCGATGGTGACTGCGGGCGGCGCGGTTCGCGAGAACATCAAGCCCCAGGTGGACAAGTACACGTTCAAGAACGGCAGCTCGATCTTTGTGCTGGCGGAAGGTCGCCTGGTAAATCTTGGCTGCGCTACGGGGCATCCGAGCTTTGTGATGTCCAACAGCTTTGCCAACCAGACGCTGGCGCAGCTTGATCTCTGGAAGAACAAGGACGTGTACAAGATCGGCATCTACATTCTGCCGAAGAAGCTGGACGAGGAAGTTGCGCGACTGCACCTGGAGAAGATTGGGGTGAAGCTGACGACGCTCAGCGACAAGCAGGCGAACTATCTGAGCGTGCCGGTCGAAGGGCCGTACAAGCCGGATCACTATCGGTATTGAGAAGCAGACAGTAGTGAGTAGACAGTAGACCAGTAGTGAAAGGCAGAGCCTCGGCTGATGGTAGCTGGGGCTTTGCTGTTTCGGAGCGTCTGCGCTGGTTGGAGGTGTGACGCGGTGGCACGAACTGCCTCGCGCACTACTGTCTATCCACTACTTGTCTATCGTCTGCATTATTGCGCGTCGGCGTCGTCACCCTGGATGGCCTGGACTCCGGGAGTGGTTGTTGCGTGCGGCGCTGCGGAGGTTTCCTGATCGATGAGGACGATGGTGCGAACGGCTCCGGAGGCATATTCGAGTTGCGGGCCGCTGAGCAGGGTGACGGTGGAGGAGGTGAGGGGCGTGCCGGCGGCAACTACGTCGATGGCGTAGGTGCCTTCGGGCATGGTGATGTAGCCGGTATTAGCGCTGGCGGGTAAGCCGAAGGCGAGCGGGGAGGCGCTCATGGCCTTGCTGGAGCCTTCGGTCATGGGAACGAGATAGACATCGACGGCGCCGGCGCGGGTGGTCTCGTTGACGACACGGAGGGCGACCTGGCCTGCTGGCGCGGGGGTGGACTGGTCGAGAAGGATGGTCTGGTGCAGGTTGGCGAGGCCGGCGCCGATGATCTGTGTGTACTGCTTGCCGGCGGCGAGGGTTTCATTGCCGGTGACGAGGGTCTGGCGAGTGCCCGCCTTCTCCGCAGCGAGGGTGTAGGGGCCGGGCGCCATGGGGATGTAGGTGGTCATGGTGCCGAAGGCGAGGTTGTAGGCAAGGGCGGAACTGTTCTGGTAGGAGTCGATGACGCCGGCGTCCGGGGATGCGTCGATGACGCGGAGTTGGGCGGAGTTGATGCTGATGCCCTGGCAGCCGGAGAGGCTGAGAGCGGCAAGCAGCATGGCAGCGAAGAGGGTGACGCGGCGGTGGGTGCTGGAACGGTGGGTGCTGGCGCGATGGGTGGGCGCGGCTGGTGTGCCGGGTTGCTGGCCGGAATGGGTAAGGGTCAAGGCCATGTGCGTAGGACGTGATCGGCACGGCGCCCGGTTCCGTGGCTCGGAATCCGAGATACAGCTCACTGTATCGGATGGACGGTCACTTCGTCGCGTCACAAAGGGCGTAGAAAAGCGGATCAAACGTGGGTGGGTGTTGAAAAAGGGAGAGCAGAGTTGTTGGGACGCGGAGGCGGCGACTGGCTGGTGAGGGCAGGGCTGGGAGACAAAAATCAGCCCCGCCACGTAAAGACCCTTTAGGTCTCCGCGCGCGGGGCTAGCTCTCTTTCTTTTGCTGCGCCGCCAATACTACGCCGGTCAGGGGGCGTTTCGTCAAATAGTACGAGCCGACATTGCGGAGTCGTACTGCGACGGGTGCAGAAGTACTTGCAGAAGAGGTTGCGAGCTCAGCGATGCGGGCGATGGGCAATGATGAGTGGGGCGATGCGCTGGTACTCCGGCTCGGGGATAACGCCACGCGTAAATAGCTGATTCTTTGAAGAGTAGGGGCGACCTGCGATCACGCGACGGGTGTAGACCGGGCCGAAGCCGGGTAGAGCGTTGAGCCGAGCCGGGCTGGCGGTGTTGATGTCGAGGGGCTCGCCGGTTGGATGGACTTGCGCTGGTGGCGCGGGGTGTTGCAGGGCTGGGCACAGCAGCGACGCAGGCAGTGCGCAGATAAGACTTGCCAGGGCGAAGAGTCCGATGGTGAATGGGCGGGGAACGACCATGGTGGAACCTGCGTTTACGGAACTCGGGTGATGCGGCGGCTGCCTTCCTCGATCTTGAGGACTTCGCCGTCGCGCATGTGCAGGACGCGGTCGGCGATCTGCGCAGCCTCCGGATTGTGGGTGATCATCAGGACGGTCTGGTTCAGATCGCGGCTGGAGGTGTGAAGCATGGAGAGAACCGTCTCGGAGTTGTGGGTGTCGAGGTTGCCGGTGGGCTCGTCGGCCAGCAGGATGGCGGGGCGGGTGATGAGGGCGCGAGCGATGGCCACGCGCTGCTGCTCGCCGCCGGAGAGCTCGTTGGGGCGATGATCGAGGCGCCCCTGAATCTTGAGCAGGTCAGTGAGGTTGTCGAGGAGTGCGTGGTCGAAGGGCTTGCCCTTGGCGGCGATCTCGTGCGCGAGCTCGATATTGGCCTGCGCGGAGATGGTGGGCAGGAGGTTGAAGCGCTGGAAGACGAAGCCGATCTGGGAGCGGCGCAGGGTGGTGCGCTGGGCGTCGGAGAGACGCGAGAAGTCCTTGCCCTGAATGAAGAGCGAGCCGGAGGTGGCGGAGGTGAGGCCGCCGAGGATATAGAAGAGGGTCGATTTGCCGGAGCCGGAGGGACCAACGATGGCTACGAACTCACCCGGCTGGATGTCGAAGGAGACGTCTCGAAGGGCCTCCACGCGCAGCTTTCCTGTGCCGTAGACTTTGCCGAGATGCTGGGCGGAGATGATGGGGCCGGGAAGGCTGGGAGCGATCGGAGAGTTGGCGACGTCTGGGGTAGCTGAATCCATAGAAGGTTCCAGTCTATCGTAGCGAAGCAGGGGATAGGGATAGGGGATAGAGGATAGAGCGTAGAGAAGACGGTCGAGACTGGCCCTGCTATCGCCGTGCCTGGCGATAGCAGGATGGGCTTGAAGAGGGAGTCTCCACACAAAGGCCTCTGGAGCTTCTGCTTTTGTCTACACTCTATCCCCTATCCCTGTCCTATACCTATCCCTTCAGGCGAGGCCCATGGCGGTGCGGGCCAGGTCGGCGGCGGCATCGTCGTCATCGAGGGCCAGGAAGATGAGTTCGAGGCGGACGGTGAGAATGCGGCGGCGTTTGGCGCGGTGGGGGTTGTGGTCGCGCACGGTGCAGAGGCTCTTCATGCGGGTGTGGCTGTCGCGGCTGAGTTGGATGCCAGTGGCAAGGAGGGCGCTGTAGAGCTCGAAGACGGAGCGAAGCTGAAGTTCGAAGTTGAGTTCGGTATGGGTGGGTGAGAGGAGGCGTTGCTCGAGCAGCCAACAGCCGCAGTGGTTCATGGTCTCGATAAGGTTGGGGATGACTTCGTCGTGGTCGTCGTAGGTGTGGCCGCGCAGTTCGAGGAGGGGCATCTCGACGACCTGGAAGAGAGGCTCGGGTTGGATGGACGGCTGGGGTTTCATCATGCGCGCCTCGTTCATGGGAGTTATCGGAAGGAAGGGCGAGGACGTGAAGGGTGTCGCAGGGTGCGACGAAGAGGGTTGTCGTGAGGCGATGTTTCAGGAGAGGGCCGCGGGGGGATTGGGGTGGTTACACTTGAGGGCGGGACGGAAGACAGGGAGACGGGCGATTGATCGTTGGAATTGGCACGGACTTAATCGAGATTGAGCGGATCGCGCAGAGCGTGGATCGGTTTGGTGAGGCGTTTCTGCAGCGCGTGTTCACTCCGGGCGAGATCGCGTACTGCCAGCAGAAGAAGAAGACCTCGGCGGAGAGCCTGGCGGCGCGGTTTGCGGCCAAGGAGGCGGGCGCGAAGGCGCTGGGCACGGGGATCAGCCGGGGCGTGAGCTGGAAGGAGCTTGAGGTGCGGCGGTTGCCGGGACAGCGGCCGGAGCTGCACCTGAGTGGGCGAGCGGCGGAGGTGGCAGGGCGGTTGGGAATACGAAAAATCTCCTTGAGTCTTTCGCACTCAAGGCTTTACTCGATTGCGATGGTGGTGGCGGAAGACTAGTACGGCATCGCAAGGGGGAGGAATTGCATCCAAATGTTGCGAGCTGTTCGTGAGGTTGTTTGGTAAGGCGCTGATAGGATGGTTTCACCAGCTAGGATGATTTCACCAGCGTGACATGCTCTGCTTTCCGTTACTGACGAAGATTTTCGAGGAGTTCGATGCCCAGCCAGCAGGAAGTCAAGTGGTCACAGCTTAAGGTTGGGCTGATTGTCCTGGTGTCGCTTGCGTTGTTGTCGACGCTGCTATTCCTGATGACGAGCGCGTCGGGGCTCAGCCTGTTCAGCCACAAGATTTATGTCAAGGCGTTTTTCGCGAACTCCGATGGGCTGAAGGTGGGCGCGCCGGTGGGGTTGGAGGGCGTGACGATCGGCGAGGTGAAGTCGGTCACGGTGACGACGGACCCGGCACGGAAGGATACGCCGGTCGAGGTGGTGATGAAGCTGGGCCCGAAGTTCCGGAAGAGTTTGCACACGGACTCGCGGGTGGCGCTGTCGACGGTGGGCGTGCTGGGCGACACGGTGGTGGACATCAATAGCCGCACGGCGGTGGGACCGGAGTTGAAGACCGGCGATGAACTGCAGACGCAAGAGACGCCGAACCTGACGGACGTGGTGAAGTCGAGCGAGGGCACCGTCGAGAGCCTGAATGTCATTCTTGCCAAGATGAATAAGGTCGTGGACAACATCCAGAACGGTAAGGGTTCGGTCGGGATGTTGATCAATGACCCGGAGCTCTACAAAAAAGCGACCGCGACAGTGAACCAGTTGCAGATTCTGACGACGAACTTGAACAGCGGCAAAGGGTCCGCGGGCAAGTTTCTGCACGACGATCAGATGTATGACCGGTTGAATGATACGGCGGCCAAGCTGGACGAGATTACCACTGCCCTGAACGACGGTAAGGGTACCGCGGGAAAGCTTCTGAAGGACGATTCGCTGTATAACAACTTGAACTCGACGCTGAAGCACGCGAATTCCCTGCTGGCCGAGGCGGATCAGGGTAAGGGAGCGCTGGGGATGCTGACCAAGGACCCGGCGTTCGCGCGGAAGCTGAACCATACGGTGTCGCAGCTTGATCTGCTGCTGACCAACGTGAACACGGGCAAAGGCACGCTGGGCAAGTTTGCTACCGATGATGCGGCTTATCGGAATATCAATACCCTGATGACGACCACAACGGACCTGGTGTCGGCGATTCGAAAGGACCCCAAGAAGTACCTGGTCATCCATATGAAGATCTTCTAAACGGCAGTTCTGGCTGGTGGGCAAAAAGACAGAAACTTTCGGTGGGGGCTTTGCGTCTTTTCTGCATCGTTACCCACCCGCGTGCTTTTGCAAACGAGTCTGCGTGCACTATGCTGGCTGCGACAGCGCGACGTGCTGCTGTTCCCTTCAGGAGACCCATGCGCATTTTCTTGTCTGCAGTCGTGCTGGCCATCGCCGCACCTGTTTGTATGGCCCAAGGCTATTCCTCGCCCGCTGGTAGTGGGCCAACCGTTGCTCCGAAGCGGCCGGTGAGCTTTGATCTGTCGGCGATCGACAAGAGCGTTGACCCGTGTACGGACTTCTACCAGTACGCCTGCGGCAACTGGATGAAGGCCAATCCGATTCCTGCGGACCAGACGCGGTGGGCGCAGTTCAACATGCTCGGCGAATACAACAACTACCTGCTCTATAAGGACCTGAAGGTAGCGGCGGACGCTCCGAAAACGCCGCTGCAACGCCAGTACGGCGACTTTTTTGCGGCGTGCATGAACACGGCCGAGGTGGACAAACTGGGGGCGCGGCCGCTGGAGCCGGAGTTGGATGCGATTGCGGCGCTGGAGACCACCAAGGAGCTGGCGGCGTTCAATGCGAACCAGATGCGGCGCGGCGGAGGAGGATTTTTCGGTGTCGCGGTGACGCAGGACCAGAAGGACAGCTCTCAGCAGATTGCGGCAACCGGGCAGGGAGGGTTAACGCTGCCTGACCGCGATTATTACCTGGATCCTAGCGAGCGGTATGTGACGATCCGGAAGCAGTATGTGGACCACATGGTGAAGATGTTCACGCTGCTGGGCGATACGGAGGACAAGGCGGTCTCCGAGGCCAATGATGTGATGCAGATTGAGACGGCCCTGGCAAAGGGATCGATGAGCCGGGTGGAGATGCGCGATCCGGCGAACCGTTATCACATGATGACCGTCGCCGAGCTGGAGCAGATGAGCCCGGACTATGACTGGCAGGCGTACCTGGACGGCATTGGCATGCCGCAGGTGAAGGACATCGATGTGATGAGCCCTGGGTATGTGAAGACGGTGAACCAGGAGCTGACCACCGAGCCGCTGCAGGCGATCAAGAGCTACCTGCGCTGGCATGCGCTGCACGAGGCGGCGCCGATGCTCTCCAAGCCGTTTGAGGATGAGAACTTCGATTTCTTCTCCAAGACGCTGGAGGGTCAGAAGGAAGAGCAGCCGCGGTGGAAGCGTTGCACGCGGCTGACGGACCAGGCGCTGGGTGAAGCGGTTGGGCAGGATTGGGTGAAGCAGAACTTCCCGCCCAGCGCGAAGGCCAACATGGAGAAGCTGGTGCACGCGCTGGAGGCGTCGATGGCAGAAGATTTGAAGACGCTGCCATGGATGAGCGACGCGACCAAGGCGCAGGCGCTGGAGAAGCTGCATGCGATCACGGATAAGATCGGCTACCCGGCGCACTGGAGGGACTACTCCAGCGTGGTGGTGAAACGCGATGACCTGCTGGGGAACGTGGAGCGCGCGGACTGGTTTGAGCGCAAGCGGAACCTGGACAAGTACGGCAAGCCGGTGGACCCGACCGAGTGGGGCATGACGCCGCCCACCGTGAATGCGTACTATAATCCTCCGCAGAACAACATCAACTTCCCTGCCGGGATTCTGCAGCCGCCGTTTTATGACAACTCGATGGACGCGGCGGTGAACTTTGGCGGCATTGGTGTGGTGATTGGCCACGAGATGACGCATGGGTTTGACGACCAGGGGTCGAAGTACGACCTGCACGGTAATGTGAAGGAGTGGTGGACGCCGGCGGACCTGGCGAAGTTCAAGGCGCGCACCGAGTGCATGGCAAAGGAGTACGACGGGTTCGAGGCTGCTCCTGGGCAGTATTTGAACGGGCACCTGACGCTGGGCGAGAACACCGCCGACAATGGCGGCCTGCGCATTGCCTACCAGGCACTGATGGCGACGCTGGCGAAGGAAGGCGCAGCGGCGGAGCCGGGTTATGTGGATGGCAAGCGCGACGGGTATACGCCGGCCCAGAGGTTCTTCATTGCGTTTGGGCAGGTGTGGTGCCAGAACCAGACCGAGCAGTCGGCACGGGTGCGCGCAAAGATAGACCCGCACAGCCCAGGACGCTGGCGCGCGAATGGCAGCGTGCAGAACTTCGACGCCTTTGGCAAGGCGTTCGGGTGCCACGTGGGGCAGCCGATGATGCCGGCCAGCGGCGGGTGCCGAACCTGGTAAAAACAGGGGATAGGGGATAAGGGATAGGGGATAGGGAAGAACGGCGAACTCAGCCAAGGGAGCCGTTGAGGGCACCTAGAGTTGCGATCCGCAGCTCTGGCATTCGCTCTTCTCCCCTATCCCCTTTTCCCCTATCCCCTGCTTCCGGGCTTTTTTCTGCTCGCGAAAGGGTGGCGGGCGAGTCAAAAGCATATCCTGACAGGTCCGAAGGCTGAAATGACTGCACCGAAAATTGGCGTAAAGTCGCTCTACCTTCTACAATCAGGTCAAGGTTTTGTACTCCCTCTGATACAGATTTCCCCGGTCGGCCAAGCCATGTCGGCTACTCCCGGACGGGGATGAAGGAAACGCATGAAGTTGAGTTTGGTTGGCCGGTGGTCGATGGCCTTGGTCGCGTCGTTGGCATTGGGTCTTGGCATGACGGCCTGTGGTGGTGGCACCATTGGTTACATGTGGGTGTTGGGGCAGGAATATAACCAGATCGCCGGATTTAAGGTGGATCAGTACTCCGGCAACCTGACTGAGGTTCCGAACTCGCCGTTCCCGAGCAACGGCTCGGTTCCGGTTTCGATCGTGATTAAGTCAGGCGGACGGTTCGTCTACGTGATCAACCAGGGGGTTGGCGGTAGCGCGAATGGGGCTGGCAGCGGCCAGTCGATTGCGCTGTACAGCGTTGGCGGCGACGGCACGCTCACCTTCCAGCAGAAGTACCAGAGCCAGGGATATGTGTCCGAGTGGGCGCAGATGGACTCCAGCGGCACGTACCTGTATGTGCTGGACCAGTATTCGCCGGGCGTGAATGCGCAGACTGGCCTTTACGATGCGCCCAACACGGACGGAAATGGCGCGATTACGGCGTATTCGGCGGACGCAAACACGGGACGTCTGACGCTGATCACCAACCCGCAGACCCAGGTGAACGGTGTGAATACGCCGTTCTGGGAGGTTGGACCGTCGCCTGTGATGTCGAAGTCGCAGGGCGGCTGCCTGTATACCGTCAATGGCGGCTACAACTCAAATGGCCTGCAGACCGTGACCCCCTACTCGATTGGATCGGGCGGAATTCTGACCTTCACGACGACGGGCAACATCTCGATCAACCAGATTGTGGGTAAGCCGACCACGATCACGTCGATCAATGGTTCGGGAAGCTACATGTTCCTGACGGATGGCGCCAACAACGTGCTTTATGGCTACGAGACGACGGGCTCATGCAACTTGACGGCCCTGAACGGCGGTTCGACGAACCTGGGAAGCGCTACCTACTTCCCGAACACATCGGATCCGGTCTATACGCTGATCGACAGCACGGGCAAGTATCTGTACATCGCGAATCACTCGACCACCAGCACGTTGACGACGACGCCGTACAGTTCGATCTCGGCTTTGACGATCAACACCTCGGTTCAGGAGCTCCAGCCGATCCTTGGTGCACCGTATCCGGTGGGTTCAGGACCGGTTTGCATGGTGGAAGACCCGAGTAATCAGTACATTTACACGTCCAACTACAACGATGGAACGGTAACGGGCTACCAGCTGAACGCGAACTCCGGCGAACTCTCGGATTTGACGAAGGGCTCGACGTTTACGGCAGTGGGCAAGGCAAGCTGCATGGCGATCAGCGGCTCGGTCCAGTAAGGACTGGCTAGCGATTTCCGGGAGGGCCGTGGCGGCCCTCCCGGCAAGTTTCACTCTCCGGTCTTCGGACCGGCATTCAAAGACGGGCTGAACGATGCCCGATTTAAGGGAAGCGCATGAAGTTCAACACACTCAGCCGTACTGCCAAGGCCGCGGCACTCTCTTTGGCAATCGGACTCGGCACTACCGCTTGCACCCGCGATTACACAGCCGACTATGTCTATGCGGTTTCGAACGCCAACGGCACGATCAGCGCCTATGCGGTGGACTACCAGAGCGGCGTGCTGATCCAGATCAGCGGCTCTCCGTTTGTCTCGGGCCTGACCAATCCCTCGACGGTGATTGCGGCGCCTAATGGCAAGACGATTTACGTCATTGGTGGAAGCCAGAATGCGCAGGTTTCGGTGATGTCGGTGGGGTCGGACGGCAAACTCTACGCACAGACGACACCGGGCCTGCCCGGAACGGCGACCTACCCGACGGCGGCAGCCATCGATACGACCGGCAGCTACCTTTATGTGACCTACACCTACGAAGGCGGCTACTCGCCCGCGTCTCCTGGACCGGGTGGCGTGGCCATCTACAAGATTGCTTCGGATGGATCGCTGGGAACCCCGACGAATGTGAACGTGGGCAACCAGCCGGTTGCGGTCGGCGTTTCGGCACCGACCTGCACGTCTACTCCGGCACTGTCCAGCTCGGTGAGTGGATTGACGAGCCCCAATTGCGTGATCGTGGGATCGGCAAGCGGCACCGCGGACAACGGCTATACCAACACCTTTGTGTACGTGGTGGATGCTGAGACGGCTTCGGCGACGCCGACCATCCTGGGTTACGTGCAGAATCCCAGCAACGGTGGCCTGGTACAGATCACGGGTACAAACGCCAACGGCGGTTGGAATGCGGGCGTATTGCCCGCCGCGATTGCTATCGATCCTACCGGCAAGTATGTGTACGTGACGGACTCGGCGCAGAACGAGGTCTATGGCTACCAGATCACGAATGCAACGTCTGGCGCTTTGACTGGACTGGTATCGAGCCCCTTTGCCACGGGGCAGTATCCTAAGGGGATTACGATCGACCCGCGCGGCAAGTATGTGTACGTTGCGAACTACAACTCGCAGACGGTGAGCTCCTACTCGCTGAACCTGTCGAATGGATCGCTGGGAGCCTCGGCAGGGTCGAACTTTGCGACCACGACGGGACCGACCTGCGTGACGGTGGAGCCCGCGCTGGGCATCTACCTGTACACCTCGGATTACCTGAATGCGGCGGTGTCTGGCGGCCAGTTGAGCCCGAACACCGGCCAACTCAGCGCCGTGGCGAATGCTTACTTCCCGTCGGCACCGCAGCCGGTCTGCCTGGTTGCTGTGCCGAACGGAGCACACTCCTCGCAAGAGACCCAACCCTAACCTGCAAAGAAGTTTTGCAGCGAGACGCCTGGCTTCGGCCGGGCGTTTCGCTTTTTGGCGGCGCGGTGAGTTGCGGGGTGGTCGCTGCGCGTGGCCTTCGGCCGGTCAGCTATCCTAGAAGGATGCCTCATTCCTCCAGCTTCACTCTCGGCAACATCACGGTAGGCAGCGGCGAGCTGTTTTTGATCGCCGGCCCGTGCGTGATCGAGTCGGAACCGCACGCGCGCAAGCTTTCCGACGCGATTCAGCGCATTACCTCCGACCTGGGTGTGCCGTACATTTTCAAGGCCAGCTACGACAAGGCCAATCGCACCTCGATCCGGAGCTTCCGCGGACCGGGCCTGGAGGAGGGTTGCCGCATTCTGCGTGCGGTGGGCGAGGCCAACGGGCTGCCCGTGCTAACCGACATCCATACGCCGGAGCAGTGCGCCGCGGTCAGCGATGCGCTCGGATCGGTCGATGCGATGCTGCAGATTCCGGCGTTTCTCTGCCGGCAGACGGACCTGCTAATCGCTGCCGCGCAGACTGGCCGCGCGATCAATGTGAAGAAGGGGCAGTTTGTTGCGCCGTGGGATATGCGGCACGCGGTGGAGAAGATTCGCGACTCCGGCAATACGCGGATTTCGCTGACCGAACGGGGCGCGAGCTTTGGCTACAACAACCTGGTGGTGGATATGCGGTCGCTGCCGGTGATGCGCGGATTTGCGCCGGTGATCTTCGACGGAACGCACTCGGTGCAGACGCCGAGCGGGGGAAATGGGGTGTCGGGAGGCCAGCCAGAGTTTATTCCGGTGCTGGCGCGCGCGGCGGTGGCAGCGGGGATCGACGGAATCTTCCTGGAGGTCCATGATAACCCTGCCGAGGCGAAGTCGGATGGAGCGAACGCGCTGCACCTCAATCTATTGCGACCAACGCTGGAGAGACTGCTGGCGATCCATAAGGCGGCGGAGCAGTAGGGTCGGGGTTTCGAGGCAAAAAAGGGCCCCCATTGCTGGGGGCCAATCTGCCGTGATTCTCTCCTTTGGAGAGCTCGGGGGTGTCGCCGGAGGCAGACACCGAACTCGCGCGGTCTCCCGCTGCAGAGAGTACGCCCGAGCCCTTCAAAGTGGATTTGGGGTGGAGAAGATTTTTTTGGGAAGGAACCTGGCGATTACTGTTTAGTTAACCTGAAGGCTCCAGAGGTCGTGGTGGCGGCTAGCGAGTTTCCACGCCGGTGATGCGAATCTTCGGAAGCTGTTGATTCCAGTTATCGCTGATGTCGTCGAAGATCAGGCGGAAGTCGCCTTCGGCGCCGGGCGCGAGCGGCGAGGCGCTGATCGGATGCGTGTCCACGTAAGGCTGGCGCATGTAGATGATGGGGAGTGGGCCGGTCTCGATCTGAGGGGGCATGGAGACGTCGTTGGCGAAGACGACCTGGACGGTGACGCCGGTGACGGTTTTGTCGCCGTGGTTGGCGATGTGGCCTTCGATGTAGGTCTGCTTGCCGCCAGACATGCTGGTCGAATCGCTCATCTGCAGGTTGGTGAGCGGGAGATTCGGGGCGTAGGCAGCCGCGGGGAGCAGCGTATTGGGCGGCGGAGCGGGCGCGCCTCGCCTACCCATCAGGACGAAGAAGGCGATGAGAATTGCCACGGCCACTGCAGCGATGGCCACGGCGGTGGTGGGGAAACTGCGCTTCGGCACCGGGTCGGTGAACATGGGCGACGAGGGCGGCTGGGGCGCGTTGGAGTCGAGAGGCTGCATGATTGCCGATTTTATACTGCGCGTGGCGGTGGCCGGATGACGATGCGGAGCTTTAGGCGAAGCTGGCGCGCTTCACCTTCTGGCGGAAATCTTCGCCGTTCATCTCGACGACCACGCACATCTCCTGCAGGCGGGAGCGCATGCGCTCGCCGATGCGGTCGCCGAGGGTCTCTTCGCGCACGGCGAGGCGCGGGCCGGTGGCGTCCGATGCGAGGGGAGCGAGGTTCGCGTAGTTGGTGGTGATGATGGTGGTGCGGCGATCGTTGTAGCGCGTGTTCAGGATGTGGGCGACGGTGTCCCAGACCCAGTCGGTGGGCTTGGAGGCGCCGAGTTCGTCGAGGACGAGGACTTCGGCGTCGAAGACAGGCTGAAGGATTTCGAGCTCGGTGACGTCGACGCTGCGGTTGTAGCTGTTCTGAACTTGCTTGAGGAGCTCGCGGTAGTCGAAGAAGAGACCCTTTGCTCCACGCTCTACGACGAGCGCTTGCAGAATTCCTACAGCAAGATGCGTTTTGCCCACGCCGATGGACCCGGTGAGCAGCAAGCCGTTGCCGTCGTTCCTTGGGTGATAGGCGTCGACAAAGCCGCGTGCCTTCACCAAGGCTCCGGCGAGGGTGCGATTGCAGGAGGGGAAGTGCGTGTCGTAGCTTTCAAGCGTGCAATGGGCGTAGCGCTGAGGGATGCGCGCCTGCTTCATCATGCGGGCGGAGCGTTTGGCTTCGCGGCACTCGCAAGGGACGGCGGCGCGAGATCCGTCCGCGCGTTCGATGACGCGCAGGCCAGCACCTTCACAGAGTTTGCAGATTTCTTCCGGCATCGGCGACTTTCTCCGGGCGACAGTTCGGCGCGGCTTCTCTAGTATCGCAGCCTCACGGGGAGATGCGTCGGGGCACGCTCCTGTGCGAATCGGGGCCCGCGTGAGGAAACCGGCGTGGTGGGTCTTCGGTAGCGGGCCCATTTGAATCCACCGCCTTAAAGCCTCCCTGCCTCCCTTGCTTTGCTTTCACGCGGGATTAAGGACATTCATGCGTGAATATCGGTTCTGAATCGCGAGCTAGATGCCCCTCGCTGGAGATGGATCTCCAAGCGTTCCTACATTGCGGGCGTTATAGATTTTTATTGAGAAACAGCAAGACAGCATCCGCGTTTTTCTGAAACCACTGGGGCTCGGCAGCATAAGAGTGCGGCCCCCGCTCCGCCGTGAACGCCATGATCGGCCCGTTCGCGTTCTTGTAAGCTGCTACGAAGTTTGTGAATTGAGAATAAGGGACATCCTTATCAGCATTGCCATGCCCAATGAAGATCGGAGGTAGTCTGCCGTTCAGATGGAACTGTGGAGAAGCCTGCAGGCAGAGATCTCGTTTTGCTGCACATGAGCCGCCGAGATAAGCGAGGATGGCGCTGTCCGTGTCAGAAAATTTGGTCAGGTCCAAGTCGGAGCTGTAGAGGATGGCTGCTTTCACGCTTGAGCTGAAGTCCCGGTAGGCCCCCGCTTCGTACCGAACATCGCCACCCGTCAGCGCGACAAGTGCCGCCAGCTCTCCTCCAGCCGAGCCTCCGGCGATGGCGATACGATTTGGATCGACGTGGTACTCGCTTGCATGGGCACGAAGCCAGCGAACGGCCTCCTTGCACTCTTCGAGCGCGACAGGAAACTGGACCCCCGGGCTGAGATCGTAGTCGATTGCCATGCCTACGTACCCCTGCTGCGCGAACGGCGCAATCAGCTTGCTCCACACGCCATTTCGGCCTCCGCCCGTCCATCCTCCTCCGTGAATATAGACGATGGCGGGACGCAAGCCTGGTTCGTTTGGAAGGTATAGATCGGCGAGTAGAGGGCCGACTTTCCCTTGAGCGTATTTGACCGCGTTCACGCGGGAGAAATCATCCGGAGATGGCGTTGAAGAGCCTCGCTGGGCGGCCAACATCGCAGCACTCCCAACACTCAGAAGGCTTGTTACCATCAAACTCCAGATCACCGTGAGCTTCTTCGATTTCATTGTTTATCCCAGAAGCCCATCGTAATTGAGATTGTTCTGTGCTTCATAAATTGACTTTGGCTATGGTGACGAAAGCTGGCTTGTCGTTAGTGATCCAGCAGGAGCGCTTTTTAGGTTCGTAAATCAAAGAGCTTATTTTTCGTTAGGTGGGCGTGGACTCAGACGGACCCACTGCCGAGTTTTCGAGGGAATTTGACGACTGGTGGTAAACTAGTAGGAGCGCCTGAAGCCCCGGGAGTCGGGGCCCAAGCTCGCAGCGCGACAGGAACATCGATGTACGTTCGCCCCGCGATTCTGGTTTTCTGAACGGAATCTGCCCAGTGGAAGCGTGCAAGCGAACCGTTCTGCGGCGGGAATGCTAGAAAGAAACAAGATGCCTAAGACTGGAATTCATCCTCACTACGAAGAGACGCACGTGAAGTGCGCCTGCGGTAACGAGTTCGACACGCGTTCCACCCACAAGGGTGCGATCGTGGTTGAAATTTGCGCTGCCTGCCACCCGTTCTTTACCGGCAAGCAGAAGCTGGTCGACACCGCCGGCCGTATCGAGCGCTTCCGCCGGAAGTTTGCTGCGACCGACGCCAAGAAGGCCGAGATCGCTGCGAACGACGCGAAGTAACTCTCGCGAAACCGAAACCGAGAGGCCTCTGCGAACAGCGGAGGCCTTTCTTCTTGGATAGGGCACGGCTGCAATTTTGAAACGCGATACGTACATGAAGAAGAACTGGGACAACACGGAGACTGAGCTGCCGCGCACGATGCCGCATGAGGCGCGCGTGCCGGCGGAGATGTCGATTGGCGGCGTGCGGATTGCGCCGGCGACCGTGCTGGCGCCGATGGCCGGAGTTACCGACACGGTCTTTCGGAGGTTCATCAAGAATGCTTCGATGTTTACGGATCCGGCTGCAGCGGCGGACGTGGATGTGGAGACCAGCAACGAGGTCTCGGGCTGCGGGTTGATTATGACCGAGTTCACCTCTGCAGACGGGCTGAGCCGCATGCGCGAGACCAAGCGCACGCGCTACCTGACGTACTACGAGGATGAGCATCCGATCTCGGCGCAGTTGTTTGGATCGAATCCGATGACGCTGGCGGAGTCGGCGCGGATCTGCGAGGATGCGGGGTTCGATTTGGTGGACTTGAACCTGGGGTGTCCGGCGAAGAGGGTGGTTTCGTGCAATGGCGGCAGCGGATTGCTGCGCGATCTGCCGAAGATTCGCGAGATCTTCGAAGAGGTTCGCAAGGCTGTCTCGATTCCCTTCACCGTGAAGTTTCGGATGGGATGGAATGACTCGAACATTGTTTGCGTAGAGCTGGCAAAGATGGCCGAAGACTGCGGACTGAATGCGGTTGCTCTGCATGCGCGGACGCGTGAGCAGGGCTACGCAGGCAATGCGCGTTGGGAGTGGATTGCTGCGGTGAAGGATGCGGTTGCGATTCCGGTGATGGGAAATGGGGACATTCGCACGCCGGAAGATGCGGCGGCGATGGTGGAGGCAACCGGTTGCGATGCGGTGATGATTGGGCGCGCGGCGCCGGCGAATCCGTGGATCTTCCGCCAGATTGCGCAGTACACCGCATCCAAGCAGAGCACGGGTGTTGGCGTGTACGAGAAGCCAACGGATATGGACCGCTATCGCATGATCCGCGATTACTTTGACCGGCTGATGGCTGAGGTCGCGGAGCATCCTGAGGTGCATGGGCCGGCGGAGACGGATTTAGAGAAGCGACTGAAGCGCAATCACGAGAGTGCGCAGCGCGATGCGATTGGCCGCATGAAGCAGTTTGCGAGCTGGTTTACGCACGGGGTTCCGGGAGGCGCGACGCTGCGGCGCGAGATCTTTGAGGCCAAGCGCGGAGCGCAGGTGATTGATAAGGTGGAGGCGTTCTTTTCAAGCAGAGACGGAGCGCGGCGGGATTCGGTGGCGGAAGAGTTCACGCCCGAGCCGGATGCGGAACTCGATGCTGCACCGGCCGCATGGGGTTAATGGCCTGCGGATTCGCAACGAAAACGAGCTGCCGGGTGGCAGCTCGTTTTCGTTGACTCTAAATTCTCAGCGAGTTCGATGTTAGCTTTGGGGAGCGTCGTCATCCTTCTTCTCGAAGTGATCGACGATCGCTTCTGTGCCTTCAAAGCCGGCTACGGCTGCGGCGCCTTCGGTAAAGACTCCAGCACCTGGATCCAGCTTCTTAGCGCCTTCTACTGCCACTGCTGCACCTGCGAGTTCTTCCAATAGACCCATGATGTCCTCCTTGAAAATTCCGTTCGGAATGCACGATTGCTAAAGTGCTCCAGAAGAATAACATGGCGAGATGACGGCAGCTTTGTGACTTATCTGTGGATGTGCGATTACGCTGATTAGGAGTTACTTGAGGAGAGCTAAGCGGTTCGCAGCGCTTCGATGATCTCGGCCGAGCTGCGCACGCGGCCCATCTTTGGAAACATGTGCTGCACGGCGAACTGGTGGAACTCTGCGCTCATGGAAGACATTGCGTCTTCTGCGAAGATGAGTTCGTAGCCCTGGTCGTGCGCGGCGCGAGCGGTGGACTCGACGCCCATGTTCGTCGCGATGCCGCTCAGGACAATGGTGCGGATGCCACGGCGGCGGAGTTGTTGCTCAAGATTGGTTCCGTAAAACGCGCCCCACTGGCGCTTGGTGATGAGGACGTCGCCGTCGCGGAAGCCGGCTTCCGGTACGAGCTCAGATGCGCTGGCCGGAATCTGACCCTCCGGCCGCATGCTGGGACTGTCTGTGGGCAGCGAGAGGATGTCGGTGACGAGCACGTGAACGTAGACGGCGGTGCCACCGCTGGCGCGTATGGCCTCGGCGAGGTCTGCGCAGCGGGAGACCACATCGGAGGCAGCGTGCGGCGCGAGTTGTCGTCCCACGATGGCATTCTCGAGATCGATGAGAACGACGGCGGTGGTCTTTGGATCCAAATGGAGGCTCAAGGGTTTCTCCGTGATGGGGTGCTGTTGATCGTGCGTGGGTTCGGCTACTTCGCTGCGGCTTCCAGCTCCTGCCACTCGGCGTCGCTGAGAGAAACGTCCGCGGCTTTCACGTTCTGTTCGAGGTGTTCGACGGAAGAGGTGCCGGGGATGGGCAGGATCACGGGTGAGCGATGCAGCAGCCAAGCGAGAGAGAGTTGCGAGACGGTGGCTCCATGCTTCTTCGCCAGTTCGTCGAGCTTACCGCCGGACTGCGCGAGTTTGCCTGCAGCGACGGGAAACCAGGGGATGAAGGCGATGTTCTCGCGCTCGCAGTAGTCGAGAACCTCTTCGCTCTTGCGGTCGGTGAGGTTGTATTGGTTCTGAACGCTGACGATTTCGACTACCTTACGCGCCTGCTTGATCTCATCCACCGAGACCTCGCTGAGGCCGACGAAACGAACCTTGCCAGCGGACTGCAACTTCTTGATGGCGCCAAGCGAGTCTTCGACGGGAACCTTCGCGTCGATGCGGTGCAACTGCCAGAGGTCGAGGCGGTCGCGCTTGAGCCAGCGCAGGCTCATCTCTACTTGCTGCGTCAGGTATTCGGGCCGGCCTACGGGCAGCCATTTGTTGGGGCCCTGGCGCGTGAGGCCTGCCTTGGTGGCGATCACCGTGCCCTTGTCGTAGGGGGCAAGCGCTTCGCCGATGAGGCGCTCGCTGACGGCTGGGCCGTAGCTGTCGGCGGTGTCGATGAAGTCGACGCCGAGCTCGACGGCGCGGCGCAGGACTTTCTTTGCATTCTCGCGATCGGTGGGTTCGCCCCAGATGCCTTCGCCGGTGATGCGCATGGCGCCGTAGCCGAGGCGATGAATCTCCAGCTCTCCACCCAGTTTGAATGTCTTTGAAATCGCAGTTGACGTTGCCATCGTAATCTCCTTGTTGTTTCCTTGGATGGCAGTTTTGGCTCTTGCGATTCACGACCGGTTAGCGGACGGATTGTTTGCGCCAAACGACGCGAATCTGCTGCCTCCAGCGTTCATCAAGCGCTAACAAATTCCACTCGACGCGCGGCGAGAGGTAGCGCAGGATGGTTTCGGTTGCGGGATGAATGTGCAGGGATGGGGCAACCAGGTAGAGCCGAGGAGGCAATGGCGAGAGCACGATGCCGCGGAAGTAGCCATGGCGCTGAAACTCGCCCAGGCCGGTAGCTGTGTCCGCGGTTTGCAGATGGTGATGGCGGACGCGAATCCAGTAGTCGAGGCCTTGAAGAGCGAAGTGGAGGTCATCGTCCACTTTGAGCTCGATGACTGCGAGGCGACCGTCTGCCGTGACGCCGAGCAGGTCGAGGAGGCCGTGGTCGCTCGCGCCGGCGATGGCCGCGACCTGCGAATACACGTGTTGCGGGTCAAGGCGCGGGATGACGCGGCTCTCGGTCGCGTCGGGTGTTATCCGATTTCCGTCTGCTGTTTGCAGAGGGAGCGGGTCGGCGCGATTGCCAATCGTGTCGGGGTCGAGGTCGTTGGCGAAGTTGTCGGTGCGGCGATCTGTGCGTCGAGAGGTGGCGGGGCTTGCCATAGGAGCCAGGCTTCGGGTGAGTGGGGCGAGGTCCCGGCGGAGCATGGACTCCAGCCAACGCTCGGGGGCCGCGCGATAGAGTGAGTCCTGCGCTGGGGTTGAGGCGCGGGGGTGGCCTGCGAGGGGCATGCGCGCGTGGGCAGGCGCGGTCATGGGCGAACCGATGCGGCGCAAGACGGAGGCCCCGCGACGGAGCGTGGCGACGGCCGGTTCGATGGCGCGGCGGCGCGCGAAGAGCTCGGTGATCCTCTCCGCAATATGCACGCGGCTCGTTTCGGTGAGCGGAGTTTCGCTCGCGCCGACGCCGGCGGTGACTTCGAGCGTCTGAGCAAAGCTGTTGGGTGCGAGACCGATCTTTACGCGCGCGAATTCCATGCCGTGGAGCAGAAATGCGAGCTCGGCGGTGTTGCGGAGGCGCTGCTCCACGCGATCGTGATCGCGCGCGGGCACAAGCTGCATCACCTGCTCGATGCCGGCGGCGAAGCGTTCGCGCGCTGCCTGCTCGTCGGGGAGATGCAGCAGGCGGGTGCGCAAATTGCCGTGGTCTTCAGGGTCGCGCTGGGTCAGCTCTTCGCTGCTCTGCTCGAGCTCCCAAAGCTCCCACTGGGCTGCATTGGTGTTGAGCCACGCCATGCGCGAGAGCGTGAGCATGGCCGAGCCGCGCGGGACGATTACTTTGAGCCCTTGATAGAGGCGGCGTCCGCCGGCCTGCTCGCGGCAGTGATGCAGCCAGAGGATTCCGAGCGTGAGGATGCCGTCGATGGTGGTGGCGCTCTCATTTTCGTTGACGCCGATGATGGCCCAGGCATTGTTTCCGCGCAGCATTGAGCCGCGGGCGTAGGCGGGGCCAAAGCTTCGCTCGAGATCCATCGCGGTGCGGAAGCCATCGGTATTCCAGTCTGGAAAGACGCGCGGGAGAACGCGCTCCAGAGTCTGCACATAGCGCTGGCGCGCGGTTTCGCGCGTGGTGGGGGTGCGGCGGTCGCGCGAGGCCACCAGCTCCAGCAGCTTGGTCTGCGCATGGCCGAAGCGCTGCGTGGCGAGGCGCAGCGATCCTGCGCGCTCGGTGACAGTGACGATGCGGCGGACGAGGTTGCGTTCCTCGCTCCAGAGGTGCAGCGTGCAGCGGTCGTGATCGGTGTTGAGCGAAGCCTTTGCAGAGCGCAGGTCGAAGAGGACTTTGCCGTCTTCGAGCACGGCGGCCTCGGCGTGCTGCGCGAGAAACTCTTCAATCTGTTGAGCGAGGAGTTGGGCAGAGGGGACAGCCGTCCCGGCGGCGCTGGGCTGGGTGACTGGCTGGTCCGCGGAAGAAGCTCTGTGCGGCGGCATTGATTTAAGCGTAGCACTAACGCTCGCGCGGGAGATTTCCGGCGCCGTGATTTAGCCGAGCGGGAGCATGAAGTGGAAGCTGGAGATGCGCATGTTCTCGCGGAAGTAGAAGGCATGCGCCTCGCGGCGCTGTGTGCCGGAGTCGAGCGAGAAGGTGTGGCAGCCCTGGTTGTGGGCGCGCGCAATGAGCCAGTCCAGCATGGCCTTGCCATGGCCCTGCGAACGGAATGCATCGCCGGTTACGAGGTCATCGACGTACATGGTGAGGCCGGTGGCGAGCATGTGCTGGACGCGAAATCCGGCAACCGTAACGACCTGCTTGTGATGCTCGAGGAAGGCGAGTTGAAAGCCCTCCACCTGTTGCTGCTGGATGAGGGCAACGAACTCTTCAGGGCTGGTGAGCGCGGTGCGGAGCTCGCGCATGACGTTGAAGCACCGGGCGATCGCCTCTGGCGTGGTTGCCAGGTGGACGTCGGCCAGGTGCGGGCCGGACACTGGTTACCATCCCTTCCGGGCACGCAGATGCGTGATGTGGGCAAGGTGGTGGCGGGCGTGCCAGGCGTAGAGGAGCGTGGCTTCTTCAATGGTGCTGGGACCGCGTTCGGTGTGCTTGAAGCCGCGCTTCCACTGCGGCTCGGTGAGGGAGTGCAGCACGAGCACCCAGCGCGCGTGAACGGCTTCGATGAGTTCCACGGACCACTCTGCGGGGGCTACGGAGTCGGCCAGGGTTGCGAAGGTCTTTTCGTTGTAGCCGTAGACCGTGGGCCAGTCTTCAGTGAGGGCGCGCCGAATGCGATGAAAGGCGGTGCTGTGTGAGTCCGCGACGTGATGTACCACCTGGCGGATAGACCAGCCGCCTTCGCGATAGGGCGTGTTGAGCTGGATGGTGTCGAGATCGCGCAGGGCGCTTCGCAACAGCTCCGGCATCTTTTCAATCGCAGTAATGGCGATCCGTCGGTCGGCAGGCGAGACGGTTGCGGGAGGTGTGAATTTTCCTATGGGGTAGCGCGGATCCGCCACTGGAGGCATTGTGCAAGTCCTTGAGATCGAGATGGAACCCGTGAAGCCTTCGTCACTGCGACACAGTGATTGTAGACCGATAGATACAAGACCCGCGACCTATCTGCAGCATCTGATGGAAGATGTCGGGGATGTAAGCTGAGGTTGAGGTGAGGGAGATGCGGCTGGCGCTGGTTGGGCTGGGGATTGGAATGGCGGTGTTTGCGTCGATTGGGTGCCACAGCGGAAGCGATAATGCGGCTCCAGCTTCGGCGAATCCCGAGGCTGCGAGCCACGCGTCGGCGCAGAAGCCGGAAGTCGCACCCTCTGTGGGAGCGCATGCGGGTGGCTTCGTGGGGTTCGACCGGAATGACTACCCGGGCGACGACACAATGGACACGCTGCGCCACAGCTTTGCGTTCACGGGTTATTGGCTGACGAATCCGCCGGGAGAGAACGCGAACTCGTGGGTAGGCAAGCGCGAGTTGTTGCGGGGACAGGGATGGGGCTTCCTGGTGCTCGCCGATGGACGGCTGGACGCGGAGATTTTGAAGTCGCAGAAGGCAGGGACTTCGCCGGCAACGCTGGCTCAGAAGGATGCGGCGGTGGCGATCGCTGCGGCAAAGAGCGAGGGATTTCCGGCTCACACGATTCTGTTTCTCGACCAGGAAGAGGGTGGACTGCTGCTGGATGAGCAGGCCGCTTATTTGCTTGCCTGGACGCAGGCTGTCGCCGCGAGTAAGTACATTCCGGGCGTGTATGCCAGCGGCCAGCCAGTGGAGAATGGGCCGGGGCAGACGATTACTACCATCGAGGACATTCGCTCGCGGGTGATTTCGCAGCATCTGCATCCGGTGGCGATGTTTGACGCGCAGGATGCGTGTCCGCCTGCTCCTGGATGCACGGTGAATGCGAAGCCTCTCTCCACCAGCGGCGAGCTGACGCTGAGCCCTGGAGGCGAGTTGGTGGCATGGCAGTACTCGCAGTCGCCGCGGCGGCCAGAGCTGACGCGCGCGTGCGCGAAGACCTACGCAGCGGACGGAAACTGCTACGCTCCGGGGGCTCCGGCGACGTTTTTAGATATGGATCTGGCCAGCAGCCCAGACCCGTCGCATGGCCGCTGAGATTGGCGCGCTGGGCTTCTAGAGTGCGGGTTCGGCGCGGGCCTCTACATCGACGAGATGGGTGGAGCGGCCCATGCGGCGGTCGCGCAACCGCAGGAATGGCCGCTCGACCGTGACATAGAGTAGGCCTGCGACCGCCATGCAGGTTGGCACGACGAACACGATCGTGTGCCAATCCCGGCCGGCTGTCCAACGCGGAAGGTACGAGGCGTCCAGGTGCGCGACCTCTTTGTGGGTGAGGTAGAGGCTGTAGGCGAGCATGGAGACAGTGCGTGCGCCCGGAATCTGCATGCGGCCGAACCAGCAGCGCGGCTCGGCTGCGGCCGCTACCCACATCGCAAGGCCGAGCGCGAGGATTGGGAATCCGACGATGGTTCCGGCGGCTGCTACGCCGGTTGCTGAATCGAAGCGGTCGGCGAACATCCAGAGCGCGAGGCCTGTGAGAGCGGTACCGCCGGCGAGAAGCCAGTTGGCGCGCGCCAGCAACGCGGCCCACCAGGTTGGGCGATAGGTTCGCACGAGCGCGAGCGCAACGCCGGCGATCAGGCCATCGAGCCGCGCGTAGGTTGGGTAATAGATGCGCTCAATGTAGGTGACACCGTAGCCATCGTTCCCTGCGCCCAATGGCCGCAGCACGTGGCAGAGCTCAAAGCTGCGGATGGCGACTCCGAACGCTACCAAAGACGAGAGTACGGCGACGGTCTTCCAGAGTGCGGGCCGGCGCGAGAGCAGAAGGACGACGACGGGTAGCAGGAGATAGAAGTGCTCTTCCACGCAGAGAGACCAGACGTGCGAGAAGGCCTCGTTGCGGGAGTAATCGACGAAGAGGTTTTCGGTAAAGGTGAGGAACTGCCAGAGCGGCGAGAGGCTGCGCTCTTCTCGCCAGGCAGGCCAGAGGAGATAGAGCGCCAGCACCACGAGATAGACGGGGAGAATGCGATAGGCTCGGTTGCGGTAGAAGGCGCCGAAGGAAAGCTTGCGGCCAGCGCGCAGTGGCTTGAGCAATTGCGCGCCGATCAGGTAGCCGCTGAGCACGAAGAAGAGATCGACGCCCGCCCAGCCGAAGGTGGTGACCGGGCTCCAGCTTTCCGGCAGGAAGTTGCGCAGGTGAAAGCCCATGACGGCGACAATGGCCAGTGCGCGAAGCGTGTCGAGGCCGGCAAGGCGCTTATTTGAGGCCAATTTGGCGGTCATGGTGCGTGAGATGTCCGATGGGAGCGGGTTTCGAGGCATTCTAAGACTACAATGGAATGAATGGCTGCTGCCCATCACCTCTCTTCTTCCGATGTTCCGGACCACAAGCGTTACTTCCTTACCCACCTTGGCCTGACCGAACGACTCTTGGAGCGCTGCCTTGGTGAGGCTCTTTCGGCTGGTGGCGAGTTCGCGGACCTTTATTTTGAAGCTGTCACGTCTACGTCGCTGGGTATGGACGAGGGGATTGTTAAGACAGCGGCGCAGGGGATCAGCGTGGGTTGCGGGATTCGCGTGCTCTCCGGCGAGCGCACAGGCTTTGCGTACACCGACGACCTGAGCCCGGAGCGGCTGCTGAAGGCTGCGCGCACCGCGGCGCTGATCGCCAACGGCCCGCAGACGCAGCGCGTGCAGGGCTTCCACGAGGTTCGCACGCCTTCGCTGTATCCGGTTGCGGGAGTTACCGCGGACGCCGAGATTGCCGACAAGCTGAAGCTGATTGAGCGAGCGAACAAGGCAGCGCGTGATTACGACTCGCGGATTACGCAGGTGAAGGCGAGCATTAATGATGAGCTGCGGCGCATTTTGATAGCGGCGTCGGATGGGACGTACGCGTCGGACACGCAGCCGCTGGCACGGTTGAATGTGGCCGTGATTGCGAAGGATGCCACCAACACGGCGCGCGGAAGCAGCGGCGGTGGTGGTCGGGTTACGCTGGATTTCTTTATGGGCGACAAGTCTCCCGAGCACTTTGCGCACGAGGCTGCACGCACGGCGATCCTGCAACTGGGTGCGATTGCGGCGCCGGCGGGTGAGATGGAAGTGGTGCTCGGCCCGGGATGGCCGGGCGTGCTGCTGCACGAGGCTGTGGGTCATGGTCTGGAGGCCGACTTCAATCGCAAGAAGACGTCGGCGTTTGCTGGACTGATCGGGCAGCAGGTGGCGTCGCCGAAGGTAACGGTGGTGGACAACGGACGGATGCCGGGACGGCGCGGTTCGCTGAATGTGGACGACGAGGGCAATCCGACGCAGGAGACTGTGTTGATTGAGAACGGCGTTCTGCGCGGATATCTCTCTGACAAGCTGAGCTCGCGGCTGATGAACATGCCGAACACCGGCAGCGGCCGGCGCGAGAGCTACCAGGCGATCCCCATGCCGCGCATGACGAATACGTACATGCTGAATGGCGAGGATGATCCCGCGGATATTTTGAAGTCGGTGAAGCGCGGCCTCTACGCTGTGAACTTTGGCGGCGGGCAGGTGGACATCACCAGCGGCAAGTTTGTCTTTACCGCGAGCGAGGCCTATCTCATCGAGGACGGTGTGGTGACGGCTCCGGTGAAGGGCGCGACGCTGATTGGAAACGGGCCGGAGGCGTTGAAGTATGTCTCGATGGTTGGCAACGACCTGGCGCTGGACGAAGGAATTGGAACGTGCGGCAAGGCTGGCCAGAGTGTTCCGGTTGGCGTCGGCATGCCGACCGTGAAGCTTGACCGCATGACGGTAGGTGGCACGGGCCACTAAGCGAGACGTTGTCATTGGGCTATTTCTATTGATTGGAACTGCACACGCACTCTCAACCGCAACACAAAGGAAGACTATGGCTACCAAGGTTGCAATTACTCCCGAGAAGATTTACGAGTGCGAGGTAAAGCGTCGTCGAGTGCGCGCGGCGGGCGGCTATGAACCCTTCTGGAAGGTGAAGACCGTTGCCGACGCGATCCTGGATGGCGACACCGAGTTTCGCTGCAAGGACTGCCATGGGCCGTTGAAGCTGCATAAGCGCCACACACCCGGCGCGTCGTCGCATGTGGAGCACAAGCTGAAGAGTGACTCGGAGCATTGCGCTGCCGGAGCGCGGTTTAACGCTGCGAATGATGGCCGTGCAACGCGGCTTTCGGCCACGCCGGTTGCCTAGGGTTCGCTGAGGAGATCATGTTGAGCAGTGCCGCAAGCGCAGTCCCTGCAAGTGATTTGAAGCATCTCGCCGAAGAAGCCGTTGCGCGCGCGCTGGCGCTGGGAGCGGCCGACGCGGAGGCGGTGGCCGTCGAGAGCGAAGAGTTCCACGTCAACATTCGGCTGGGCCAGGTGGAGCAACTGGTTGAGTCCGGCTCGCGCGCCCTTGGTCTGCGGGTGTTCTTTTCTGATGACGGCGGATCGCGCGGCAGCCGCACGGCCAGCACCTCTACGAGTGATCTCACGCCGGAGGGACTCAGCCGCATCATCGAGTCGGCTGTGCAACTGGCGCGTGTGACAGGAGCTGATCCGTTTGCCGGGCTTCCTGAGCGCGATGCGTTTGGCTCGAACGACGTGGAGGCGCTCGCGCTCTATTTCAAGGACGTGGAAGAGATTGCGCCAGAAGAGCGGCTCGACATCGCACGGCGCTGCGAGGCTGCGGCCATGGCGCACGATACGCGCATCCAGAACTCATCGGGCGCGGACTTTGACGCCAGTACGCTGCGGCGCTTCATGGTGAATTCGCGTGGTTTTTCGGGCACGTATCGCAGCAGCTACTGCGGCTTTTCGGTGACGCCGATTGCGCAGGATGCGAGCGGCGCGATGCAGCGGGACTATTGGTACTCGTCGGCGCGGTCGGCGAAACTTCTCGACAAACCTGAGGACGTGGGGCGGATTGCGGCGCAGCGTGCGTTGCGCCGCCTGGGTGCGCGACGTGTGGCGACGCAGCGGTGTCCGGTGGTCTTTGCGCCCGAGATTGCACGTGGATTGATGGGCAATCTGCTGGCCGCGGCTGATGGCGACGCGATCTACAGAAACTCCAGCATGTTCTCTGGCAAGCTGGGGGAGCAGGTTGCCGGCGAGAATATCACGATGATCGACGACGGCACGATGGTCTTCGATCACACGCTCGAAGATGGGAGCGCACTGCGCGTCGGTGGCTTTGGAACGAGTCCGTTTGATGGGGATGGACTGCGTACGCGGCGCACGGTGGTGATCGAGCGCGGCATTTTGAAGCACTTGATGCTGAACACCTACACGGCGCGCAAGCTGAATATGGAGTCGACGGGGAAGGCTTCGCGGGGGCTTGCGGGAGCGCCGGGCATTGGCGGCGGAAATTATTTTCTCGAGCCGGGGGCGCTTACACCGGAGCAGGTGATTGGTGGAGTTCCGTCGGGGCTCTATGTGCTGCAGACCATGGGACACGGCGTGAATCTTGTGACCGGCGATTATTCGGTGGGGGCGAGCGGCTTGTGGATTGAGAACGGCGAGCTTGCGTATCCGGTGGAGCAGATCACCATCGCAGGCAACCTCAAAGACATCTTCCGCAATGTGGTTGCCATCGGAAACGACCTGGAGTTTCGCGGGTCGGGAGCGGTTCCAACGGTGCGCGTCGAAGGTATGACGGTCGCCGGTAGCTGATCGTAGAGCCGCAACCCGGCTAGAATCCTTCTGTGGCAGCAACCCCTGTTCCCTTCGCGTTCGAGCACCGCGCCGAGTTCCTTCCGGAGAGCTCCGACGAGCTGCTGCGGGGAATTCCGGCTGCGCCTGGGGTCTTTGCGCTGCGTGGCGCGGACTCGAATGCAGAGCCGTATCTTACGCGTGCGTCTGATCTGCGCCGGCGGCTGCGGCGGCTGCTCGCTCCACCTGAGCTGCTTGATGAAAGCGGCCAACCAGTTCCCTCCAAGCGCCTGAACCTGCGCGCGCGCATTCGTTTTATCGAGTGGACGCGGACGGGGTCGGAGTTCGAGTCGACGCTGTTGCTGTATCGCGCCGCTCGCTCGGCTTTCGGAGCCGAAGATGCGCGGCGGCGGTTGCGCCTGCATCCGCCGTATATGCTGCGCGTCACGATGAGCCACCGGCATCCGCGTGTGTACTCAACGAATCGGCTGAGTAAGCGATCGTTGCATGAGTTCTTCGGGCCGTTTCCTTCACGCGCCGCGGCCGAGCGCTATTGCGATGCGGTGCTCGACCTCTTTTTGTTGCGACGCTGCTATGAGGACCTCCAGCCGTATCCTGAGCATCCCGGCTGCGTGTACGGCGAGATGAACAAATGCATGCAGCCGTGCAAGGAGGGCAACCCCGCGGCGTGCACACCGGAGCAGTATGCGCGCGAGGCCGAGCGAGTCTTTGCGTTCTTCAGCACGCGCGGGCAGTCGCTGCTGGATGAGGTTGCCGCGCAGCGTGAAGCTGCCAGCGAGGCGATGGACTTCGAGACCGCCGCGGGGCTGCACAAGCATTGGGAGAAGGTGCGGGCGGCGGCGCTGCTCGCCGACGAACTGGTCCGGCCGATCGACCAGTTGCGCGCGCTCGTCCTGCAGGAGGCTGCGCCGCGTGACGCTGGCACGGATTCGGCCGCCGGTGGGGATGCCGACGTGTTCCTCTTCGAACATGGTTGTATCGCAGGCCCGGAGCGGCTCTCCACACTCGGTGTGCGAGCGGTGCGGGAACAGACAGCCGTGGGCAGCAGCCTCTTTGCGCAGCCGCTGATGCTTGCGGCGGTTCCGCTCGATGAGCCTGCCGCGGCTGAGGAGCAGGCGGCAGTGGGGCTTGGAGCGCAGGTGTCGGTCGCCGCGCTTACGCCGGAGGAACGCGTGCGCGCTGTGATGGAGGCGCTCTCGGCGCACACGCAAATGCTCACGGACATCAACGAGTTTTGCGACAACCTGTCACTCTTCCGGCGTTGGTATTATCGGCCGGAGAAGCAGCGCGCGGGCGAGGTGTTTCTGCCCAACCCGGACGGCTCCTGGCCGATTCGCCGCGTTTTGAATGGGGCTGCGCGCGTGGTGCTCGGGCCGCCTGCGCCTGCCCAGGCTGTCGACCGCGAGGGGGCCAAGGCGGTCAAGACGAAGATCATCCATGCGGGGCGCGAGGGTGTGGAGCGCGAGGTCCCGGTGTTGCCGAAGCGTTCTCGCAGGCGCAAAGCGATTACGCCGGGGGACGTCGCCGAGTAAGGTCGCCCGTCTGCGAGCTTCGCCACGCTGCTAAACTGAAGACCTCATGATTGAACTGGCATTTTCCATCCTTGCAGCGGATTTTGCGCACCTCGCCGATGAGATTGGCAGGGCTACCGCTGGCGGCGGCACGATCGTCCATGTGGATGTGATGGACGGGCATTTTGTGCCCAACATTACCTTTGGGCCTCCGGTGGTGAAGGCGATTCGCCCGGTGACCACGCTTCCGCTGGACTGCCACCTGATGATCGAGAACCCGGACGAGTTTATTCCTGCGTTCGCGGAGGCCGGCGCGGACATGGTTTCGGTGCAGGTCGAGGCCTGCAGGCACCTGAATCGGACGCTGCAACTGATCCTGGACCATGGGATGCTTCCAGGAGTGGTGATCAACCCTGCAACGCCGGTGGAGATGCTCTCGGAAGTCCTTTCGATGGTGCACCATGTGCTGGTGATGAGCGTGAACCCGGGGTTTGGGGGGCAAAAGTTCCTGCCCCGGTCGGTGGAGCGGATTGCCCACCTGCGGCGGCTGCGGCATGAGCTGGGGCTGAATTATCGGATCGAAGTGGATGGAGGGATCGCTCACGATACGGTGGCGAGCGTCGTCGAAGCAGGAGCGGACATGTTGGTTGCGGGTTCCGCCATCTTTCAGCCAGGCAAGACCGAGGAGAATGCGCGGGATTTTCTACGCGTGGCCCGCGCCGCAAGCTAATGCAGGCCGGACGACTGGAAAGAAGAAACAACCCCTACGGATGCGGTTCAGGCGCTTCGCCAGATAGAATAGAAGCTGCTCCGGAAGCCGCCGGAGGGAAGCAGCAGATGGCGGCTCATACCGCACAGCAGATGGAATTCGCGGCCTCGCCGCAGAGCAGACGAAGTACCGCGAAGCAGATGGAGTATAGATGCGCATAGAAATTCGGAGTTTCTTTCCTACCAGCAACCGGGCAGGCCTTGTGGCTGGTTTCGCGGTGGCCGGGCTGCTCGCTGGAGCACCCGTGCTGCGCGCGCAGGACGTTCCCCCCACGACGCCCGCCGCCCAGACCAGCCAGCCCGCACAGGCCGAAGCGACCCTGAGCACCGGCCGTGGCCACAAGAAGCACACCAAAGTTGCCAAGGCGGATCGTGTCCAGGAGACCAAGGACACCAAGAAAGAGCTGAAGAAGGAAGCCAAGTACAACCCCTTGATCGGCAAGGATGAGCAGTTGCCGGACAAGCAACTGTATGACAAGGCCATGGCCCAGATTGCCAGTGGCCACTATGAGATTGGCCGGCTCGACCTGCAGACGCTGCTGGATACCTACCCGGATTCGCAGTACATGATGCGCGCCAAACTGGCCGTGGCGGACGCCTGGTACAAGGAGGGCGGCAGCGCTGCCCTGACCGAAGCCGAGCAGGAGTATCGCGACTTCATCACCTTCTTCCCGAACGTTCCTGAGGCTGCCGAGGCGCAGCTTCGTATCGGCGACATCTACTTCAAGCAGATGGACGTTCCTGACCGCGACTATTCGAAGGCAACACACGCGGAGCAGGAATATCGCACGATGCTGAAGCAGTATCCTGACGCGCCGAAGCCGATCCTGGACGACGCGCGGCAGAAGTTGCGCGAGGTGCAGGAGGTGCTGGCCGAGCGCGAGGCGAACCTGGGCCAGTTCTACGCATCTCACGGCAACTGGCCGGCTGCGATTGCACGCTACCAGACCGTGGTCGACACCTATCCGCTCTACAGCCACATGGACGACGTGCTGATTGGGATTGGCGACGCCTACGAGGCGGAAGCGGCCATGGTGCGATCCGATGTGGTGTGCAGCAAAAAGCTCGCGCCTGGAACGCGCTGCCTGCCTGAGGGCGCTAAGGCTCGGTTGCTGGAGGATTATGACAGCAAGGCTGCGGATGACTATCGCCGCGTGGTGCTGTATCACTCTGCCGCGCCGCATGTAGAGGACGCGAAGGAGCGTCTTACCGGCATGAATCTGCCGATTCCGACACCGACCAAGGAAGAGGCCGCGCTGAGCGATGAGCTCGAAAGCAGCCGCGCGCAGTACAACCTGCAAAAGCGCATTGAGCTGCTCTTCCTGCATTCGCCCGATACCGTTACGGCAGCCCGCATTGGTCTGCCGCCACTCCAGGATCCCGCGCCGACTGTTGCGCCCACCGTGGTGAAAGAGTTGCTGGCGGACTATCGCGATGCCTTCAATCCGAACGCGCCCAAGGAGAAGGTTGCGGCTGCGCCCACCTCCGATGCGGCCGCGACGGAGGCCGCACCGGCACCGGCTGCTGCCGCGCCTCCTACGCTCGAAGATGTGCCCAGCGAAGGAGCTGCTGCGGTCGACAACTCGGACAAGACGGTCACCGTTGTGGAGCCTGGGAACAGCGCTCCGTCAGGTGGGTCAGGCACCGGAATCGGCGTTGAAGTGGTGACGCCGGGAGCCAACGGCGACGCTCCTGCAACCGGGACGCCAGCCAGCAACCTGCCGGCCGCCACAGGTGCGCAGGATCCGAACTACGGTCTGCCGATGCCCAAGGCCGCAAATACGGCGTTACCGCCAGTGGAGAAGCCAGCGGCGGCTCCGGATCAACTCAACGACGTCGAAGGCCACGCCACGCCGGTTGCGCAGGTCGCTCCTGTAGGCGCAAACGGCAAGAAGAAGAAGGTAAAAGCTCCGAAGGAAGACAAGAACGACGAGAGCTCCAGCAAGAAGAAGCCGAAGAAGGGCCTCGACAAGCTGAATCCCTTCTAGGTACAAGGAGTAGAGAGTAAGGGATAAGGAGTAGAGAGTACTAAGAGCGGGGGCTTCGGCCTCCGCTTTTCTCCTTTGGCTCGGCTCTTTGCTGTCCTCAACCTCTACACTCTCTCCTCTACCCCCTGCCTTCCTGCTACCCTTAAAGCTTATGAGTCAGGAACTACCCAAGGCATACGATCCGTCGCTGATCGAAGAGAAGTGGTCAAAATTCTGGGTGGACGAGCGCATCTTCTCCGTCCCCACACCCACAGACGCGAGCGCGATCACGCCGTTCGTGCAGTTGCTGCCGCCCCCGAACGTGACGGGCCGCCTGCATATGGGCCACATGCTGAACCAGACGGAGATGGACATTCTTACGCGCTGGCATCGCATGAATGGCGACACCGCGGTGTGGGTTCCTGGAACCGACCACGCCGGCATCGCCACGCAGATGATGGTGGAGCGCCAACTGGCTGCCGAAGGCAAGTCGCGGACCGACTTCACGCGCGAAGCGTTCACCGACCGCGTGTGGGGGTGGAAGCGCCAGTACGGCTCTGCCATCACCGATCAGATGCGCCGCCTGGGCGCGTCAGTGGACTGGTCGCGCGAGTACTTCACCATGGACGACCGGCTCTCCGTCGCCGTGAAGGATGCCTTCGTTCGCCTGTGGGAGCAGGGCCTGATCTATCGCGGCGCGTACATCGTGAATTGGGATCCCGTGCTTGGCACTGCCGTCTCCGATCTCGAGGTGGAATCAGAGGAGCGCGTTGGCCATCTGTATGAGATTCGTTACGAGCTCGCCGACGGAACGGGCAGCATCGTCATCGCAACGACTCGCCCGGAGACGATGCTCGGCGACACTGCGGTTGCCGTAAATCCCAGCGATGAACGCTATACGGCGCTCGTCGGAAAGACATTGATTCTGCCGCTGGTTGGCAGGGAGATTCCCATCCTCGCCGACGATTGGGCGCAACCCGAGTTCGGCACCGGCGCAGTCAAGGTGACACCGGCGCACGACCCCAACGACTTCGCGATTGGCCAGCGCCATAACCTGCCGTCGCCGAGCATCATGGACAAGCAGGCGCGCATCGATCTCGCGGGCTCTCCGTATCACGGACTCGACCGCTTCGAGGCGCGCAAGCGCATCGTCGCCGACCTTGAAGCGGCTGGCCTGCTGGTCGCGGTGAAGGATCACGCCCTTACACTGCCCATCTCGCAGCGCACTGGCGCGGTGATTGAGCCGCGGCTCTCCATGCAGTGGTTCATCGCGGTGAACAAAACCCCCAAAGCCGGCGGCGAGAGCATCGCCGCCAAGGCGATCGCTGCTGTACGCGACAAGCATATTAAGTTCACGCCGGAGATGTACTCGAAGACCTACTTTGAGTGGATGAACAACATCCACGACTGGTGCATCTCGCGCCAGCTTTGGTGGGGACATCGCATTCCTGCGTGGCACTGCAACGCGTGCGGCTGCATTACTGTCTCGCGCGACGTTGCGACCGCCTGTTCGGGCTGCGGCATTACGGACATCCACCAGGAGACCGACGTACTCGATACGTGGTTCTCTTCCGGTCTGCTTCCATTCACCGTCTTTGATTGGACGGGCGATCCGTCGGTGGACGCTGCGAACCCCGACCTTGCTGCGTTCTACCCAACGCAGTTGCTCGTCACCGGTTTCGACATTCTCTTCTTCTGGGTCGCGCGCATGATCATGCTCGGCTGCCACTTCATGCTGGACGCGCCCAACGCGGACGGAAGTCAGCGCGAATTGAAAGATGCGGTGCCGTTCCGCGAGGTCTACATTCACGCGCTGGTGCGCGACGCCGACCGCCAGAAGATGTCCAAGACGAAGGGCAATGTCATCGACCCAATCGAGATCGTCATGAAGTATGGGACCGATGCTGTGCGGTTCACGCTCGCATCGCAGGCGTCGCCGGGCACGGACATCGCCTTCAACGAGGCCCGCACGGAAGGCTACCGCGCGTTCGCGAACAAGATCTGGAATGCCGCACGTTTCCTGCAGATGAACATTGATCGCGGTCGCGAAGCGGGCTATAAGCTCTCTCTGAGCGGGCACGATTCCGTTTCGCTGGAGCTTCCTGAGACCACACCGCTCGAGACACGCTGGATCTTCTCGCGGCTTAGCGAAGTCTCCGACGGCGTGGCGCACTCGCTCGAAACGTACCGTTTTGACGAAGCAGCGAACGCCGTCTACCAGTTCTTCTGGGGCGAGTTCTGCGACTGGTATCTCGAGCTGGTCAAGCTGCGCCTCAACTTCGACGGCCCGCACAGCGACGTCACCGGCATCACACTCAACGCGCTGGTAAGTGTGTTTGAAGCCGCTCTGCGTCTGCTCTCGCCGTTTATGCCCTTCCTTACCGAGGAGCTGTGGCATGCACTCTACGCCACCGTCGGCACTCAATCAGCGGCAAAGTCCATCGCGCTGACGCGCTATCCGAAAGCGGAGGACTTTGCCGCAGATGAAGCCGCGGTTCTCGCGATGAACACGCTGCAGGAGCTGATCGTCACGGTTCGCGGCTTGCGCAAGGAGCTCACTGTGCCGGAGAAGGAGTCCACGCCGATCCGGCTGCATGCGAGCGATTCCGTCTCGAAACTTGCACAGGCGAATGGTGACATGCTCTCGCGCCTGGCGCGGGTGGGCAGCGTCGAGCTTGCATCGACCGCGTTGACTGGATCCAACGCCCGCAGCACTGCCGGCTTCGATGTTGCTGTGCTCTACGAGCGGCAGATTGATGTCGCCGCCGAGCGCGAGCGTTTGACCAAGGATCTTGCCAAATACAACAAAGGTCTTGAAGCTGCCGACAAGCAGCTCGGCAATGAAGGCTTTATCGCGCGTGCGCCGGCACACATCGTTGAAGGCCTGCGCAAGCAGCACGCCGAGACGCTCACATTAAAGCAGAAGGCCGAAGCCGCTTTAGCAATGTTGCCTGCCGAATAATTTTCGTTCGATCGCAACTATCTTAAGATAATTTTTCCTTCGGGCCTCCTAAAGCGTCCAATGATTGCATAGAACGCGCTTCACTGAGCGTCGACCTAACCCGACCTGCGAGCCAACCCTGGAGTTCTCCGATGTCTTTCCCCATCAAGACCTGCATCATCTGCGAAGAAGAGTTTGAACTGCGGCCGGACAAGCCCGGCTACGCGAATCGCTGCCCTTCGTGCTCCACACCTGAAGCCTCGGACCTGATTGCGCAGCATGCGGGCGCCACCACGGACCGTGAAGCCAATGCAGCGCGACGCGATGCGATGCGCAACCTGCTGTATCGCAAGGACAGTTAGCGCACTGACTTGCGCCTGCGCGCGGCGTTACGATGGTGCTATGAGCTCCATCGAACCGTTGAACCCCGTTGCGCTGCGCACAGCGCTGGCCGGCACCCGCTTTCCCGCACGGCTGCATCACTTCCCCACCGCGGAGTCCACGAACACGCTGTTGCTTGAGGCCGCGGCGAATGGCGCCCCCGAGGGCACCATCTATCTGGCCGATGCGCAGACCGTGGGCCGTGGCCGCGGAGGCCACACCTGGCATTCCTCTCCTGGGGACGGACTCTATCTCAGCGTGCTGGCGCGGCCTGCCCTGCGCCTTCGAGAGGCGCTTTGGATTTCCCTCGCAACCGGCCTCGCGTTGAAGTCCGCTATTAAGGCCGCCGTCGATCTTGACGTCGACATTCGCTGGCCTAACGACCTTCTGCTGCCCCAGCCTTCTGGTCCCGGAAAGAAGCTCGGCGGAGTTCTCGTCGAGGCAGCCGTAAATCCGGGCGAGGACGCTATGCTGCGGTATGCGGTGATCGGCATCGGGTTGAACATGAACCACGAGAGCTTTCCGCCCGAGCTGGACGCGGTTGCAACTTCGCTGCGCATTGCCACTGGTCAGCCCCAGAGCCGCAATGCCCTGCTCACCGCGATCCTGCGCGCGCTCGACTTCGAGCTCACGCAGCTTGAGACGCATCAACCTGATCTGCTCGAGCGATTCGCCTCCGCATCCTCCTGGGTGCGTGGCAAACGGGTGCGAGTCTCGGAGCAGGGCGGTTATACGGGCATCACAGCCGGGCTCAACCAAGACGGTTATCTGCTGGTCGACGAGGATGATGGGACGCAACGCACGGTGCTCTCCGGCGGGGTACGCGAGGAGTAGAACTCAGGGCAATCCGCGCGTCGATTTCTTCGCCGGCCATTCGCCGTCTCGTGCGGGACTTCGCGCTGATCCGGCTGATACTATAACCATTTGAGGCAGGAAGGCGCTGGATGCTACTGGCACTCGATGTAGGAAACTCGAACACGGTCTTTTGTCTTTTTGCGCCCGCGAGCGGCGCAGAGCCAGCGCGCATGGTCGCCGACTGGCGCGTCACCACACCGCACAAGCAGACCGCCGATGAGCTCGGAATACTCTTCCAGGCTCTCTTCAGCATGCGCGGGCTCAAGCCCGAGATCGTCACCGGCATAGCGGTCTCATCCGTAGTGCCACCGCTCGACGGAGCGATTCGGACGCTCTGCGATACGTTCTTCCACGTTCGGCCGCTGTTCATCGAGCCAGGCGTTAAGACCGGCCTTCCGGTTCTCACCGATAACCCGAGCGAGGCTGGCGCTGACCGCATCGTCAATTGCGTGGCGGCGTACGATCTGCTTGGCGGACCAACGATCGTCGTCGACATGGGGACCGCAACCACCTTCGACGTCGTCTCCGCGAAAGGCGAATTCATCGGCGGAGCGATTGCCCCGGGCATCGGAATATCTGCGGACGCGTTATTTACACGCGCGGCCCGTCTGACCCGCGTCGAGATTAAAAAACCATCCAAGATCATCGGCACCTCGACGACCGACAACATTCAGATCGGTCTTTACTATGGTGCGATCGGACAGATCGACGGCATTCTCGAGCGGATGATCGCTGAACTTGGTCCTGAAACCAAGACGATCGCGACGGGCGGTCTTGCGAAGCTGATCGCCGCGGACTCGCGTTTCATCCAGCAGGTTGACGACAACCTAACCCTCAACGGACTCCGGATCATCTGGGAGCGTAATCACGACCGCCATCGTCGCCGCTAGCATCATGCTGAATTACTTCGAATACTTCACCGAGATCGAGGATCGCTTCAGCCAGCGTCGCGGCTCTATCCTTCTTCTCAACACCCTGGATTGGGCTCTCATCGAAACCTGGCGGGAAGCCGGCGTACCGCTCGAAGCCGTTCTGCGCGGCATCGACTCGGCCTTCGACAAGCACGATGCACGTCTATCGAAAGCTCGTGGCCGCTCACGCAAGGTAAATGGCCTAGCCTGGTGCGCACAAGCCGTCATGCGGTCGGCCGAGGAGATGGTGGAGGCTTCCACCGGCATCGCGCCCGTCACAGCACGCGAGCCGCGTGAGTCCGGCTTTGAGAGCGAACGCGTTGCCGCGTTTTTGGAACGCAACGCGCAGGCTCTGGCGGCTGCATCCGCCCATGCGGATGGCCTCGCTGGGTCCACACTGGCGGCGACCTCTGTTCGTCTGCAAGAGCTGGCTGCGAGCATGCGTAGCGTTGCGCCAATAGCACTGGACGAGCTGGACCGCACCCTTACCGTGCTGGAGGAAAAACTTCTTGCCGCGCTGCAGTCTTCGGCGTCTGAACAGGAACTCGTTGATCTCAAGGCGCAAGCAGACCGCGAGCTCGCGCCGTATCGCGCGCGTATGAGCGCCGTGCAACTTCGCCAGGTGCAGCAGCAGTTTTTACACAAACGGCTGCTCGAACTGCGCGCCCTGCCCCGCCTCAGCCTTTTCTACATGAGCCACGAATGAGCGAAACCCTCGAGATCGATCGCATTCTGTACAACGGGAACGGCCTCGCTCTCACCTCGCGCGGCACGCCCGTGCTGGTTCCCTTCACGTTGCCAGGGGAGACGGTGGAAGTCAGCCCTCCCAACGCCAGCAACGAGGCGGAGTTGTTATGCGTGATCACACCCTCGCCCGAACGTGTCGGTGCACCATGTCCGCACTTCGGCACCTGCGGCGGATGTCATTATCAGATGGCGAACTATCCCGAGCAGGTTCGCTTGAAGCAATCCATCTTTGCTGAGATCGTTCGCTCTGCCGGAATCGATAGCCCTCCCGAACCGACGGTGCATTCCGCTGAACCGTGGGGATATCGCAATCGCATTCGGCTGCGCGTGGCTCGCACCTCACTGCACGGGGACGAAGAGCAGACTGAAGGAACTCTCCGCCTGGGATATAACCGACACGGAACGACTGAGTTTCTTCCTGTGACCACGTGCCTCATCGCCGCGCCGGTTTTGTGGTCTACGGCCAAGTCGATCCTGGCCGCTGCGGCCGAGGACAAGGACGCAGCGTACTGGCTGAACGCCGCCGCTGAGGTAGAACTTTTCTGCGATCACACCATGAAGCGTGTGCAGGTCACCTTGTTCTGCGCGCCCCGCACCAAGCCCATCTTCGGCAGCCTGGATCGCATGGCCATCGCACTGCAGGCCTATGCGCCGCAGGGCGTGATCATTACCGCAACCGCCGCTGCGGCGTTCGATCCGCGCACCGGTCCCACTGGACGCCTCATCGCAGAAGCAGGCGCGCCCGGGTTGAACTATCGGGTGCTGGACGAGACCTATTGGATCACTCGCGGCGGTTTTTTCCAGGTCAACCGCTTCCTGCTCGACACGCTCGTGCAGTTGGTTTGCGACGATCAGGACGGCCCACGCTCGGGCGACTTGGCATGGGACCTCTTCGCGGGCGTTGGACTATTCTCCCGCGTTCTGGCGAGAAGTTTCACACGCGTCACATCGGTCGAGGCCAACCCCACCGCGGTCAGCGATCTGCGCACGACGTTACCCAAACGCAACCCCGAAAGCTTCGTATATGAGTCCACCACCCTCGATTTCCTTCGCTTCGCCATCCTGCAGCGCGACCGCCCCGATCTCGTCGTTCTCGATCCGCCGCGCGCAGGTGTAGGGACCGAGGCCTGCGAGTTGCTGGCGCGCATCGCCCCGCCTGTGCTCGTCTACGTCTCCTGCGACCCGACGACGCTAGCTCGGGATCTCGTGGTGCTGCAGGCTCACTACATCGTCCGGCGGCTTCATCTTGTCGACCTCTTCCCGCAGACGTTTCACCTCGAAACCGTCGCGATTCTCGAGCGCAAGTCGTCTACCGAGTAGCTCTCCGCGTGCAACCGTGAAACACTAAAGGCAGTTCTCCCGCACTTCGTAAGGTAGCGCTTCTCATGCCGGCTGTCGGTGCTGCCAAATCCTGGTTGTTGAACTCCCCCGTCGTCGAGCGCTTGCGCCTCCGCCGGGTGCCGCTTCTGGCTGCGTTCGGGTGCTTTGCGATCGGCGACGTGATCGGCCTTCGCTGGCAGCCCACGTTTCTCCTGCTTGGCTCTTCCACACTGCTCCTCGCACTCAGTCTCTTCAGCTTGCGCCGAAGCTTGCGCATCGCCTTACTCCCTGTCTACGCGTTCTTGGTTGCGATCGGTTGCTGGTGCGCGCAGATGGAGCCGCCTATTCCACAACAGCGAGCCCTTCAGCATTTCGCCGACGGCCTCAGCCGTGAGGTGCGCGGCTCCGTCGTGCGTGTCCGCACCCTTCCCCCGACTCCCCGCAACCTTCCTCAGATGGAGTTTGAACCCGGAGCATGGGATACCGACGCTGCGCCGGACACGCAGTCGGTGGATATCGATGTCCAGTCAGTCGAGCTGGTCACGCCCGACGTCTCCGCAATGCAACCGACCAGCGGCGGCATACGCATGACTCTCAGCGGCCCACAACTTTCTCTCCACTGTGGCGATGTCGTCGACGTCGCGCTGCGCCTGCGCACGCCGGAGGTCTACCGTGACCCCGGCGCCTGGTCGTACTCTGACTATCTCCTCGGCGAAGGTATAGGCGCCACTGCGAGCACGCCATCATCGCGCCTCCGCATTCTGCGCGCATCGCACCCGACGCTGCGCTGTCGCGTGTTCGCCGCGCAGGCGTGGGCCTCCAACCGACTTCAGGCCTTCGTTACATCTGGCTCTGGACAGAGGCTTCCGAGCATCTTTCGTCTCACACCGGAAGATGCGTCGATGCTCAACGCGATGCTCTTCGGCGATCGCACACACCTGACACGAGCTCTGCGCAGCGCGTTTGAACGCACCGGGACCTTTCATCTCTTCGTCGTCTCCGGCCTGCACGTCGCACTACTGGCCGCGGCATTCTTCTGGCTATTGCGTCGCATGCGGATGCCGGAGGGTCCAGCCGTAGTTCTCACCATCGTCATCGCCTTCGCGTATGCAGAGCTCACGGGTTTCGGGGTGCCGGCTCAGCGAGCCTTGTTGATGACGGCGATCTATCTCATCGCGCGCTGGCTGCAACGCGAGATCACGGCGCTCAACGCCCTCGGTGCAGCAGCGCTTGCAGTGCTCGTCCTCGATCCGCGCGCGCTCTTCGAGCCAAGCTTCCAGATGACGTTTCTCGTCATCCTCGCTATTGCGGGCCTCGCCATTCCCCTCACCGAGCGACTCATCCAGCCTCGCATCAAGGCTCTGCGTCATCTCGACGTCGTTCGAATAGACGCATCCGTTCCTCCGCGCCTTGCGCACTTTCGCGTCCACACCCGCATGTACTGCGAGCTCTGTCGTCGGCTACTCAGCTCTCGCCTCCGAAATCTACCCGTATGGCTGCTGCGCGCATTTTTTTGGACCATGGAAGCGATGCTCATCAGCCTCACCGCCGAGATTTGCATGGTGCTCCCGATGGCCATCTACTTTCACCGCGCCACCCTGCTCGCGCTGCCCCTTAATTTCATCGATATTCCGCTGCTCTCAGTTCTTCTCTGTATCGCTATCGTCACGTTCCTCGCATCGCTGGTCAGCTCCTGGCTTGCGCTGGTGCCCGCGGCGCTTACTGCACTTCTGTTGCATCTTATGCGCTTCTCGGTGGAGCGTGTGCAGAACCTGCCGATCGCGAATCTCCGCACGCCGGGCCCTGCGCCGATCCCACTTGCCCTCGCTTGCATCTGCATCGCGTTCTGCTGCTTCGCTCTGCGGACCCGGCGGCGCGGCATCTTCGCGGCGGGTGTCCTCGCAGCTCTCATGATCCCGCTTGCCATTCTCTATCCCACGCCCCCACGCCTCCATCCCGGCAAACTCGAAGTCACGGCCATCGACGTCGGCCAAGGCGACTCCATCCTTGTGGTCAGCCCAACGGGTCACACCATGCTCGTCGACGCTGGCGGTCCGACGGGTCGCAGTGAGAACGCACCCGCCGCGGCGTGGGATGTTGGCGAAGAGGTGGTCGCCCCTTATCTCTGGTCGCGGCGCATCCGTCGGCTCGACATCGTCGTGCTGACGCACGCGCACTCCGACCATATGGGCGGCATGCCCGCCATCCTCCGCGACTTCCGCCCTCGCGAACTATGGATCAGCATTGAGCCCGGCGATTCGCCACTCTTCTATGCCCTGCTCGCGCAGGCCCGCGCGCAACACACGATCATCCGCCACTTTCATGCGGGGGAGACGTTTCGCTGGGCCGGTCTTCCAACGACCGTTCTCGCGCCTGAAAGCTCGTACTCAAATCCAGGCGCACCAGTGAATAATGATTCGCTCGTCCTGCACCTGGACGATGACCGTGCCAGCGTTTTGCTGGAGGGCGACGCCGAAGCCCCGAGCGAGGAAGCCATGCTCGCCAATCATCGCGTGGGGCCGGCAACGCTTCTGAAGGTCGGCCATCATGGTAGCCACACCTCCACGACGCCGGCGTTCCTCGCTGCCGTTTCGCCCGTCGACGCCGTCATCAGCGACGGGCAGCATAATACGTTTGGCCATCCCAGCCCTATCGTGATTGAGCGCCTGGAGGCGGCGCATGTTCGCACCTTCCGCACCGATCGTATCGGCGCAGAGACCTTCCTCCTCACTCCCCAGGGTGGAATCTCCGCAGTGTCGGCCGCGTCTAATTGATAGACAGTCCTCAGGAGGACACGGTACGTTCGGAGTTGTCATCCTTTATGGATGGCGATCCGCTTCTCGCACCCGTCATAAGCACGCAAAGGAGCCGCGATTGTATAAACCCGACGCCAGCTCAACTCCGGAAAGACGAAGCGAACTCATCGCTCCCACTCATGCCGCCGTCGACGCCAAGGAAGAAGCAAGACTCATCCGGCGCATGCAGTTGATGATGAACCTGGTGCTACAGACGATCGCACAGGACCCCTCGCTCACCATCGATGACGCTTCGCAAATGATCGCAGACGCGCGATCTGCCGCACTCGCGATGTTTCCCGACAAGGAACTCGCGTATGACCTCATCTGGCGCCCGCGCTTTCAGCGCCTGATGCGCGAGCGCTTCCGCATCATGTAGTTGTCGTCGCCATGTTCGCCGCTTTAGCTTTTACGATGCGGCGCGCTCCGACCGGCCGGAGATCTCCGCCGCCCTCGCCTCTGCAAATGCGGCAGCACCGAGCAGCGCGCACGAATCATCCAGGATCACCCGCACGGGGATGGCCTCCAGCAGCGGAGAGAGCCTGCCCTTATCGAGAAACGCTCCTGCGAACTCACCGTTCTGCATCGTCTTCAGAATCTTCGGTGCTATACCGCCGCCCAGATAGATGCCGCCCATGGCCAACACCTTCAGCGCAACATTTCCGGCCTCCGCGCCAAATGCAGAGACAAACATCCGCAGTGTCTCGGCGCAGATCTCGCTGGACCCATCTTCGCCACATTGCCCAATCACCGCATTCGGATCCTCGGTGGCCATGCGCTCGCGCAGCCACGCCGGCTCGTCCATCTTCTGGTCGTCGCGCAAAAACGCGTAGACGTTCTTAATTCCAATCCCCGAGACCACGCGCTCAAAACTAACGCGCCCCTTCAGCGTGCGACGCAGGTAATTCAACAGCGCGATCTCACGATCATTGCGTGGAGCGAAGTCGCAGTGCCCACCCTCAGAAGGCAGAGGGCGATGGCGCTGAGTCTTTGGATCCCAGATCAGCAGAGCCTCCCCGAGACCCGTGCCAGCGGAGACCAGGCCGCGATGGCCAACCTCTGCGGTGTCGCCTTTCCTCAGCGTAAACACCTTGTCGGGCGCGAGCTCCGGAATCCCGTAGCCGTTGGCCTCCAGGTCGTTGATCAGGAAGATGTGCTCGATGCCAACCGATTGCTCCAGCTCGGTTTCGACGAGTGTCCACGGCAGGTTTGTAAGCTTGAGACGTCCGTCGCGCACCGGCCCCGGGCATCCAAAGCACGCCGCGATGATCTCTTCTTTCGTGTCGTGCGCCTGCGCCAGGAAGGCTTTGATGACTTCATCCAGAGACGCGTAATCGCTCGATGGAAACTTGTGCTCGCGCACCAGACCCAGCCGCCCACCCACAAAGCTGTACAGCGCTAAATGGACCTTCGTTCCGCCAACATCTCCCGCAAGAATCATTCGAAAACCGCCTAGCCTAACCTATCCCTAATCCCTGCCGTTTAGATCTCGAGTGTGCCAACGCGATAGCCCGCGCCGCCTTCCTCGGCTGGCGGCAGCTTCGCCGCGGCAGCCTCATCCAGCAAGAACAGAAGCTTACCATTCGCGGGGCGTATCAGTTGCGAGGGCAGCCGATCCGGGTCACGCGGGCCTGTCAGCACCTCAGCCAGTACGTCGGTCTTCGAGGGGCCTTCCACCTCAAACACCACTTCAGCGCCATGATTGATTACTGGCCACGTCAGCGAGATGCGCCACACGTCCTTCTGCGGGACATGGTTCGCAATGACCAGCCGGCCAAGCTCATTGAGCCCTTCGGTGTTTGGAAAGAGCGACGCCGTATGGCCGTCGGGGCCCATGCCGAGCGTGACCAGGTCGAACGCCGGAGTCTCCGCGCCCTCCAGCCGCAGCACGTTGCGCAACGTGCTCTCATAACGGCTCGCCGCAACCTCTGGGTCGAGCTCGCCCTCCATCCGGAAGACGCTGGCCTCGGGAATTGGGACCTTGCTTAGCAAGAGCTCGCGAGCGACGCCGTAGTTCGACTCAGGATGATCTGGCGGAACGCACCGCTCGTCGACCCAGAAAAGCTGCAGCTTGTTCCATGGCACGCGAGAGGCGAAGGGCTCCGTCGCCAGGATCTTGAAGGTTGCTTGCGGCGTGCTGCCGCCCGAGAGCGCCACGCGCGCCACTCCGCGCTTCTGCGCTGCCTGCCTCACCGTCTCGACAAATTTCTGAGCAGAGGCTTGCGCCATCTCCTCTGCGGTCGGCCAAACCTGGTACGTCACCTTTACCAAACGTGCCATCCATCCACTCCACCCAAAAAGATTTCACACCCAAAAGAGCGGCTGCGGCGGCCTGTTCTCCGCCGCAACCGCTCTCGTCTAACTCATGGTCGTGCTCTGTGTTTGATGCTCCAGCGCTACAGCTTGTACCACTTGCGCCGATCTCTTTTCAACAGTGCGTCGGCCGCAGCCGGGCCCCAGCTCCCTGCTTCATAGTTCGGGAAGTCTGTCGGGGGCCGCTTGGCCCACTGCTCGAGGATCGGTGTCATCAGCGCCCAGGTTGCCTCCACGCCGTCGCGATGAGCGAACAACGTTCCGTCGCCCAGCATCGCGTCCAGCAGCAGCCGCTCGTAGCCATTGGCCGAGCTCTTGCCGAAGCTCTCCGCATAGCTGAAGTGCATCTCCACCGGCATCACGTTGGTGGTTGGGCCAGGCACCTTCGCACCGAACATCAGGGAGATGCCTTCGTCCGGCTGAATGCGCATCTTCAGCACATTCGGCTGTACCTGGCTCTTCGCGTCGTCAGACTTGAAGATACGCAAGGGCGGCTGCTTGAAGCACACCGTGACCTCGGTGACGCGCTTCGCCAGCCGCTTGCCCGCGCGCAGATAGATTGGCACACCGGCCCAGCGCCAGTTCTCGATCGACACCTTCATCGCCACAAAGGTCTCGGTGTTGGACTCAGGATTGACGCGGTCCTCTTCCCGGTACCCAATCACCTTCTCGCCATCGACGCGGCCCGGCCCATACTGTCCGCGCACCGTGTCTTCGACCTCGATCGGATCGATCGCGCTCCAGACCTTGAGCTTCTCGGTGCGTACGGCGCTCGATTCAAAGCTGTCAGGCGGTTCCATCGCAACGAAGCTCAACACCTCCATCACGTGATTCTGCAGCACGTCCCGCAGCGCGCCGGCACTCTCATAGAACGGTCCGCGGCCTTCAATGCCGATCGACTCTGCCGCAGTGATCTCCACGTGATCGATATAGTTCCGATTCCAGATTGGCTCAAAGATTCCGTTGCCGAACCGAAAGACCAGGATGTTCTGCACCGTCTCTTTGCCCAGATAGTGGTCGATGCGGAAGATCTGGTCCTCGTGCAGCACGCGGTTGATGTCGTCATTCAACTTGCGTGCAGACTCAAGATCTGTTCCAAACGGCTTCTCGATGATGACGTGCATCCACTGCCCAGGCTCGGTCGCCGTCGTCATGCCGTGGTTGCCGAGACGGTCAGTGATGTCCGCAAAATACTCCGGAGCCACGGCCAGGTAGAACAGCCGGTTGCCCTTGGTGCCGAGCATGTTGTCGATGTCGGCGAGGAACGCCTTGAGCTTCTCAAACCCAGCATCGTCATCGAAGTTCGTCGTGAAGTACTTCACGTGGTCCATGAACTTCTTCAACTTTTCATCGGTGGCTTCGACTCCGCCGCCCTTCACGATGCCGTCCTGCATGTCTGCAGCAAACGTGGCGGAGATATCGCGCCTTGCCACGCCCACCACCGCGAACTGCGGCGGCAGCAACCCTTCCTGTTCCAGGTGAAACAGCGCCGGCAGCAGCTTCCGCTTGGTCAAATCGCCCGACGCTCCAAAGATGACGACGATACAAGGGTCGGGGACCCGCTCCTGCCTCTTATGCTCACCCGCGTTTGCCAAGGGCTGCTTCACGCTCACTTCATGTGCCATCTACTGCTCCTTACCCATCACACCGCTCGTTCGTACTGCGTTTCAAGAACCCGGCGACCGGGCAGGCTTTTCGCCATCGCCGACCTGCTGGCTACAGCCGTCAGCTCTTCTTCACCGCGTGTCCGCCAAACTCATGGCGCATCACGGACAACATTCGGTCAGTAAAGTTATCGTCCTCGCGCGACCGTACGCGCCGAATCAGCGATTCCGTAATCACGGGCGCCGACACATTCAAATCAATCGCTTCAAACACCGTCCATCGCCCTTCACCAGAGTCGGGGACATACGGCTCCAGGCCATCCAGCGTCGGATTCTTCTTCAACGCATCGGCTGTGAGGTCCAGCAGCCACGAACGCACCACCGACCCATACCGCCAGATGTTCGCAATCTGCGTCAGGTCAAGCTCCAGCGCGTGCTTCGAGTTCATGATCGAGAACCCTTCCGCGTACGCCTGCATCAATCCGTACTCAATCCCGTTGTGGACCATCTTCACGAAGTGACCTGCGCCGCTCGGACCAGTGCGTCCCCAGCCCTCGTTGGGAGCCGGCGCCAGCGTCTCAAAGATCGGGCGCAGATGTTCCACCACATCCTCGTCGCCGCCCACCATCATCGAGTAGCCCTCGGTGATGCCCCAGATGCCGCCCGACGTTCCTACGTCGACAAACTCAAATCCCTGCGGCTTCAACTGCGCGTAGCGGCGCTGCGAGTCCTTGTAGTTGGAGTTGCCGCCGTCGATAAAAATATCGCCCTTGTCCATCAGCGGCTTCAGCTTGGAGATGGTGTCATCAACCGGATCACCCGCCGGCACCATGATCCACACGGCGCGCGGCGCCTGCAGATTCTTCACCAGGTCTTCCAGCGAGTTCACACCCACTGATCCAGCATCGTTGAGCTTCTTCACGGCATCGGCGGAAAAGTCGAAACCCACCACTTTGTGGCCAGCGCGGCGCAGACGCTCCGCCATGTTGCCACCCATTTTGCCCAATCCAATCAATCCAATTTCCATGTTGCACCCGCCCTCACGCGGAAAGTACCACTTAGAGACTAAACTCAATCGCTGTCAATGCCCAGCGTCACGGCTCACATCCTGGTAGGAATCTTGCTCCAAATAATTGACTTCCGGGCTTCTATCCTTGCCCCTGGCTTCTCGGAAGTCCCCGAGAAACACTCGCCCGCGGCGTCTCATTCTCCCTTGGGATAATCGGCGCCAACCGTTATCGCCTCCCAGTCCGCGATCTCCTTCTGGAACGCTTCCAGCTTGCCCTTCACGCGCGGAATCGTGCTCGCGCCCAGCAGCAGGCGCAGCGGAGGATGCTCCGCCTCCACGGCCTTCACGATCGCTGCGGCCGCCCTTTGGGGGTCTCCCGGCTGCTTACCGTCCTGCTGTGTGAAGTACGCGCGCATCTTGCCGGCAGTCTTCTCATAGCCGGGAATCTTGCATTCGGCAACGCCACCTGGCCGCCCGAGAAACTTCGTCCGAAACGGCCCGGGCTCAACGATAGTGACCGCAATCCCCAGCGGCCCAACCTCCTGCGCCAGCGCCTCGCTCAACCCTTCGACGGCAAACTTCGTCGCGTTGTACAGGCCGAAGCCCGGCGTCGACACCAGGCCGCCAATCGACGACAGGTTCACGATGTGCCCCGACCCCTGCTTACGCATCTGCGGCAGCGCCGCCTGCGTCACTCCGATCAAGCCAAAGACATTGGTCTCAAACATCGGCCGAAACTCCGCCTCCGCCGACTCCTCCACCGCTCCCACCATCCCATAACCAGCGTTGTTCACCAGCACATCCAGCGCACCGAATCGTTGCACCGTCGCCGCCACGGTCGCCTCTACCTGCGCCTTGTCCGTCACATCCATAGCGGCCACTAGCGCCGTCTCGGGATACTTCGACTCGAGCTCCTTCAGCCCGTCGACCTTACGTGACGTCGCGACCACCGCCGCGCCATGCGCCAGCAGATACTCCACCAGTTCGCGTCCAAACCCGTTGGCCGCTCCAGTCACCAGCCAAACCCGCTTGCTACCCTCGCCGTTGCTCATCTCGGCCGCTCCGTAGTCACTTTATCGTCCACCTATCATGTTTCAAGCACGTGTTTTGGATGCGAAAAATCGTGAAACGACGCAAATTGGCGAACTCCTACCCCGATTCCTGTTGATGGCATCAACCTTCCAGCTCGGAGACCCCCTCTTCGCCGGCCACCAGGGCCACCGAAGCCATCCCCAGGAACAACCCGTGCTCCACCACGCCGACGATCCCACGGATCTCCGCCGCTGTCTCCTCCGGCTCCGGAATCCGCCCGCACGCGCAGTCGAGAATGTAGTTGTTCTCGTCGGTAAGATACAGGGATCCGTCCGCATGGTGGCGCAGCTTAGGACGTAGCCCGAGCTCGTCGAGCCGTCGCTCCACCAGTGGCAGCGCCATCTTGATCACCTCTACCGGCAATGGAAATTTGCCGAGTTCGCGCACGACCTTTGTCGAATCCACCACCACCACGAACTTCTTCGCCGCGCTGGCCACAATCTTCTCGCGCAGCAACGCGCCACCACCGCCTTTGATCAATGCCAGTTGCGGCCCCACCTCGTCGGCGCCGTCGATGTAAACATCCAGCTCCGAAAGATCCGCCAGCGAGCGAACATCCATCCCAAGCGACAGTCCCAACTTGTGGCTGGCGTCGCTCGACGCCACGCAGCGAATCTTCAGCCCCGCCTTCACGCGCTCCCCCAGCGCCTTGATGAACATCGTCGCGGTCGAACCGGTTCCCAACCCGACAGCCATGCCGTCTTCCACCAACTCTGCTGCCTGCTTACCAACCAGCGCCTTCGCTTCGTCCTGTGTCATACAGTGCAAGGAATAAGGAGCAAGAAGTACGAAGCAGAGAACTTCATCTGCGCCGAGCCGGCCTCACTCAGTTGAGGGGCCCACTACTCCTTGCTCCTTACTCACGACTCCTTTGCTGTTCTACTTCTTCACAAGTTTCTTCGCGGATTCCACAACATGTGCAACGGAAATCCCCAGCTTTTCCAGAACGACCGGTCCCGGAGCCGAAGCTCCAAAGCGATCGATGCCGATGGCGATGCCATCGCGGCCAATGTACTTCCACCAGCCCATCGTCGCTCCAGCTTCCACTGAGATCTTCGGCACGCCGTGCGGGAAGATCGACATCTGGTACTCTTCGCTCTGCTCCTCGAAGATCTTGAAGCTCGGCATCGAAACGACGGTGGCCATGATCCCGGCCGCCTTGAGCTCCTCCGCAGCCTTCATGATCACGCTCACCTCGGAACCAGTCGCCACGAGCACCACGTCCTTGCCGTACGACTCGAGCACATACGCTCCCTTGCGCGCGCCAGCGAAGACCTTGTACTTCTCAGCGTCCAGCACGGGCAGATCCTGCCGGCTGAGCGCCATAAAGCTGGGTCCGTGCCGCTCCAGCGCGAGCTGCCAGCACGCTGCCGTCTCGTTCGCATCCGCGGGACGGAAGTCGGTCAGCTTTGGAATCACGCGCAGGCTCATCAGGTGCTCCACCGGCTGGTGCGTCGGGCCATCCTCGCCCAGGCCAACCGAGTCATGCGTGAAGATGTAGAGCGAGTGCACGCCCATAATCCCGCCCATGCGCATCGCCGAACGGCAGTAGTCGCTGAAGGTGAAGAACGTCGAGCCAAAGGGGATCAGGCCGCCATGCGCAGCGATACCATTCACGGCCGCCATCATGCCAAACTCACGCACGCCAAAGAACACATTGCGGCCCACCGGGTCCACATGAAAGCTCGGCGAATCCTTGAAGATGGTCTTGGTCGAAGCGGTCAGATCGGCCGCACCACCGAAGAGCTCCGGCACAACGCCGGCGACGGCATTCATCACTACCTGGCCGGCGTTACGCGTGGCTACTGGCTTGTCGGTCGGGAAGGTTGGAATCTTCTTCTCCCAGCCAGCCTCCAGCTTGCGCGCATCTGTGCGCTCATACTGTTCGCCCAGCGCCGGATACGCCTTCTTGAACTCAGCAAACTTCGCGTTCCAGGCTTCCTGCTCTCGCTTGCCCTTCTCCACGGCCTTCAGCCAGTTCTTGCCCGCCTCTTCCGGCACATAAAAGCTCTTGTCCTCGGGGAAGCCAAGGTTCTTCTTGGTCTCCTTGGTCGCCTCCGGGCCCATCGCTTCGCCGTGCACCTTGTTGGTGCCGGCTTTGGGGCTACCGTACCCAATCACGGTGCGCACGCGGATCAAGGTTGGCTTGTGAGTCTCCGCCTTGGCCTCTTCAATCGCCTTGGTGATCGCCGCCAGATCGTTGCCGTCATGCACCATCAGCACCTGCCAGTGGTAGGCCTCGAAGCGCTTAGTCACGTCCTCGGTAAAGCTCAGCTCCGTCGGTCCGTCCAGCGAGATCAGGTTGTCGTCGTACAGCACGATCAACTTACCCAAAGCCAGCGTGCCGGCCAGCGAAGCGGACTCGTGGCTGACGCCTTCCATCAGGTCGCCATCGCCGCAAAGTACGTACGTGTGGTGATCCACCGGCGTGTGGTTGTCGTGGTTGTAGACGGCAGCCAGGTGCTTCTCAGCGATCGCTTCGCCCACAGCCATTGCAAACCCTTGACCCAGTGGCCCGGTCGTTACCTCAACGCCCGGCGTATCACCGCACTCCGGGTGGCCCGGCGTCTCCGACTCATACTGCCGGAACCTCTCCAGTTGTGAGATGGGCAGGTCATAGCCGGTCAGGTGCAGCACGCCATACAGCAGCGCGGACGCATGGCCGTTGGACAAAATAAACCGGTCCCGATTCGACCACAACGGGTCCTTCGGGTTGTACTTCATGAACTTGTGGTACAGCAGGTAGGCGATCGGAGCGCAGCCCAACGGCGCTCCCGGATGGCCGCTCTTGGCCTTCTCCACCTGGTCGACGGCTAGAAACCGCAACGTGTTGATCGACAATTGGTCCAGTGCGTCTTGCTGCTGTGTCTCGGTCATTCCTGTCCTCTAAAGAAAATTGCGCCCAGCCTGCGCGCTTCACAACCCTTCAGATGCCCGCTCCCACGAATCAGGCACCTCTACCAGTGTACTCGCGCCTCCGTGAATTCCAAGCCAACGCCCCGATCTCCGCCTGGACAGGCAAGCCTCACTTCGCTTCCTGGACCATCTCCTGGAATGTCGCATCGGACGCCAGTGGTTTCAATTCCGGATCTCCGGTCAGCGACTTTCTCTTCAGCCCGCGCTGCACCGCTTGCTCCAGCGTCTTCAGCGCGTCCTTCTTGTCGCCCTGGCGGAGTTCGGCGTCGGCCAGCAAGAGCAGCGCTCCGGGCTTATCCGGCGCAACCTCCGCCATAAGCCCAAAATAGCTGGCCGCCGCGGTGTAATTTCCCTGCCGAAACTGCTCCTCGCCCGCTTCCACCCCCTCCATCAACAACTGGCTGAATGCGCGCGCATCTACCATCCAGTTCTCGCCATGCATCTGCTGCTCGCGTTGCAGATCCTCCATCTCCGGTGCAATTTTCTGGGCCAATGCCGGCTGTGCATCCGCATTGGCCGCGCCCAGTTGGCCGAGCTCGTCGCTCACCGCTTGAGTCAGCGATGCCTGCAACTCAATCTCCTGCTGCTCCTTGTGCCTTGCGTCCTTCAACCTCTTCGAAGCCTTCAACGACGCGAACTCGCCCTGAAATTGGCTCACCTCTTCCAGACCCTTGAAATCGAAGACCAGCGACCGCTGGGCGTAATACTCTCCAAGTGCGTCGCCCTCTCGCTCTGACTGCGCAGCCTCTGCCTGCGTCTGCTTGAACATCTTGCTCACAAACGCAGCATCGACCTTTTCCGCGCTGCTCTGCATCGCCTTCAATTCCATCCACTCGATCGCGTCTTCCGCGATCGCCGGAGGCTCCCAGTCATGCGTTCCTGGATAAACCTTGACCTTGAACGAAGCTTCCTGTTCGTCCTTCGTACGGCGCAGCGTCATCACTTCAGGGAAGTTGAAATCGAGATCACCGATGGCTGCATAGTATGCAAAGTGGTCATTGGCGACGGGAAACTTTTTGTCGATTACGGGATAACCCGCTCCCGCGGAGATCACACCCGCCACATTGCAAGTGGAGCAGTAAAGAGCGAAGAAGGTCGCCGCGCGCGCGCCGCCAGAAAGCCCCGTCATATAGCTGCGATTTTTATCTAGAGCGAAGCGGCGATGCGTATCCAGCCACACCGACTGCGCCGCTGCCATCTCCATCGCTACAGGCCCATTCGCGGCGTTGTTCGACGCGGCCACAATGTAGCCATACTTCTCCGCCGCCGCCTCATACACCTTGATCGCGACGTCCCCGCGCCCAAGCGGATCGAATGCGTAGATCACCGGCCACTGGCGGTCTGGCGAATACTGCGAGGGAAGATACAGCGTATAGCTCTGCGCCGGGTTTCCCGCGCACGGCACGCGATCAGTAACCATTCCCTTCGCCGTTTGCCAGTCAAAATCCACTGCCTTGCTTTGAGACAAGCCAGCCGCTGCCACAAGCAAGATGCATCCCACAGCCAGCGGCCATGAAGCGCGGCAAATCATCCCACCAGAATAGGCGGCAGCAAGACCCAGGATCAATCGTGCCGTTAAACCTTGAGCCCGATCAGCCGCATCAGCTCCACTCCGTTACTCCGTGTGGCAACACCGTCCCGCAGCGTGAAGTCGAAGCGCATCTGCCCATCCACAATCTGATCCTGGAGATGCATCTTCTTCATCGCGTCCGGCGGCAGCCCTTCCATGTCCGCCAGCGCCAGGTCATGCGTAGTCACCATCCCAATCGCACCCGCCTCCACCAGCGCCCTCACCACGCCCTCCGCGCCAACCAGCCGGTCCTTCGAGTTCGTTCCCTGCAGCAACTCGTCCAGCAAAAACATCACCTCGTACCCACCGCAACCCGCAACCTCGCCGCCCGCGCAGGACTCCGCCAACGTGCAGATCCGCCCCAGCTTCTCAATCTCTGCATAGAACCGCGAGTGTCCTTCCTGCAGCGAGTCGTTCACGAGCAAGCTAGCCCCAATCTGTAGCGGCGTCAGTCGCAGCCTCCGCGCGCGCACCGTACCGCCGCACATCGCCAGCACCGTATTCACTCCCAGCGTGCGCATCAGCGTACTCTTGCCGCTCATGTTCGACCCCGTGATCAGCAGCACGCGCGCCTCTCCACCCATGCGCAAGCTGTTGCGCACGCACTTCGCCGCGGCAATCAGCGGGTGCCCAATCTCATCGGCCTCCACCGTCGCATTCCTCGCGCCAGGCTGACCTTCCACCAGCTCCGGAAACACATCCTGCGGATGCTCATACGCAAACGTCGCCAGCGACAGCAGCGCCTCCATCTCCGCCACAGCCTCCAGCCACAACCGCACCGCGCCTCCGTGCCGCCGGCGCCAGCGCTGCGCCGCCCATGCCACCTGCACCGTATACATCAGCGGCAGATTGATGACCCGCGCAATCATGTTATCCATCGAGTCGGACCAATCTCCCAGCGTCGCCAGCTTGCCAATCGCCACCGACCCCGCCACATCATGTGAGCGCAGCTTGCGTGCCACGTCCTCCAATCGTTCCGACGAAAACTGCTTCTGCTCCATCACCTCCAGCAGACCCGCCAGCAGCTTCATGTTCCTAACCGCTCGATCCATCTTGCCGAGCACAGCGTTGATCTTCTTTTCGAACGGTCGCCGCAATGCCCATTCGATAACCAGAACAGCCACCAACCCGGCGCTTGCCGAGGCACTCGTCAGGCCGCCCAGCACGCCGCCAGCCGTCACCCAGATCACGATCATCACCATCACCACAGCCAGCACGGCCAGCACACCCGCTACCCACGGCATCCACGGCTCGGTCAACACGTCCTCGGCCTCTGCCCACTTGAGCAGAGCGTCCGCCTGCACACCCACCGCAACTGTCTCCCCGGCGACACCCATCTTCTCCTTGAAATCCAGCCGCCCTCGCAGCTCCTCCACCGCCGCCTGCCGCTCCAGGATCTCCGCCACCGGCGCCGGCTCCAGCAGCCATCCCAGCAATCGCTCCTCGCCCATGCGCGTGCGCGCCCGGCATAGCAGCTCGAAGACCCCGCCCCGGCCCACAATGTCCAGATCGCTCGCGTAAAGGCTTGCCGCCAGCTTCGCGCGCACGTCCTCTGAAAGCTCCGCGGAGACCTCGCGCTCCTGCAATCCAACCCACCGGTCTTCCATACGCGCGATTCCCAGCCTGTACATCGCTGCCGCGCGCCGCGCCGTGCTGAGCCGCCTGGACACGCGGCCCATCCAAGCGCCCAGCACCAGGAACAGCACCATCGGGATGACCAACGTCCAGGGCGGCCCCTCTTTCAGAAACACCGTGAACCACGCCACAACGACGAAGCCCACAACGGCTGCCAGCCGCAGCACGCCAAGCCAGAGATGCTGCGCCTTCAACCTCGACTCGCGATCCTCGTGCACCCCTAGCCGCCGGCCATACTCCTTCAGTGGCTCGCCCAGTTCAACCTCTGCCCTCTCACCTTCGCCCATCCGTCCATTATGGACGCGTTGCAGTCCGTGCCAGGCCGCCAGCAGCCGCATGACTCAGGAATCATGTGCGTGTCAGCCGATCGTTCGCCGTTATCGATGTGGCTTTGACGGCTCAGATTTTGGAGCAGGTTGCGACCGCGGTGCTGGCTCCGCCCTCGGCGCAGGCGGCGCGTGAGGAGTCTCACGCTGTTGCGGAGGTCCCGCCGGCCGATTCTGGCGCAGATTCTCCATCTGCTGCGGATCCAGCGGTCGACCCGGATCGGTCGTCTGAATTGCCTTCTGTTGCTGCTCGAAACTAGGCCGCGGCTGCGGTGGCGTCGCCTGGTGGAAGAACTGCCGAGCAGGCGGATTCGTACCCTGAGCCGCAGCTCCGGCGGGCTGTGCCGCAGACCTCGGCGCCTGGGCCGGCT
>JBAULP010000088.1:0-4316 GCA_049578265.1 Acidobacteriaceae bacterium | reverse complement strand
AGCCCGACCTCGCGCTCGCCGCCTGCGACACGCCCGCCGAGGCCGGCGTGATGTACACCAGCAACCAGGTAGTGGCGGCGCCGATCACGGTCGGCCGCAAGCATTTAGCCGCGACCGGTGGCAAGATTTCCGCGGTCATCGTGAATGCCGGCAACGCCAACTGCGCCACCGGCGAGCCCGGCATCGAGGCCTGCCACAAAAGTTGCGTGGCCGTGGCCGACGCCTTCGGGTGCGTCTTCGACGAGATCTTTCCTTCGTCAACGGGGATCATTGGCGTTCCATTGCCAGTGGAAAAACTGGTGGCTGCGGTGCCGGTCGCCAAGGCTGCGCTGGGCGATGGAGTGGAGAGCGCCGAGGCCTTCGCGACGGCCATCCTGACCACCGACACCAAGCTGAAAGTCGCACAGGAGAGCTTCACGATTGATGGCAAGACGGTGAACCTGTTTGGCTGCGCGAAGGGTGCGGGGATGATTGGCCCGCAACTGGTGCCGCACGCAACGATGCTGGTGTATTTGTTTACGGATCTCGGCGCGTGTTCCGAGCACCTGACCGCAATGCTCGCGGCAGCGGCGAAGACGAGCTTCGATTGCATCTCGATTGACGGCGACATGAGCACCAACGACACCGTGTTGCTGCTGGCCAGCGGAAAGAGTGGCGTTGCGGCACAGGGCGAGGCCGTTCCCACATTCGAGGCCGCGTTGCAGCGGGTGTGCGACACGCTGGCCTACAAGATTGTGGACGACGGCGAGGGCGTGACGCACGTGGTTACGCTGGAAATCTCCGGAGCCGAGAGCCAGAACGACGCCATGGCGGTTGCGAAGACGATTGCAACCTCGCCGCTGTGCAAGACCGCATGGTCGAGCGCGGATCCCAACTGGGGGCGCCTGCTGGCGGCGGCCGGCCGCGCCGGCGTGGTGTTCGATTCCGCGCAGGTGCAGATCCACCTTGGCGGGCTGCCGGTGTTTGAGTTTGGCGTGCGCGCGGAGAGGTTCGACGAGGCCGCGACGCACGCGGCGATGAGCCAGCGGGAGTACACCATCGCCATCAACATGGGCCGCGGGCCGGGCCGGGCGCGATTCGTGACCTGCGACCTGACGCACGAATACGTCAGCATTAATGCTGATTATTCGACCTAGGCCGCCAAAATGGGGATAGGACGCTGGGCACAGAAGCGTCCGGCAAATTATTGTAGAGATGGGAGCCTTTGCGCATGCGCCGGGTCTCATAGGGAGAGTAACGATGGCAGCTCAGGTGGATGATGCGGTTAAGCAGGATTTTTCGGCCGAGGTAGCCGAATGGATTGAGGCCTTCGACGACGTCGTCGCACACGATTGGGAACAGGGCGCAGCGGTGCTCTCGGCGCTGCGGACGCGTGCGCGCGAGGCGGGCGTGCCGGCAACCGGCACCATCACCACTCCCTTCTGCAACACCATTCCCAAGTACGACGAAGTTCCCTACCCGGGCGACCGCAAGCTGGAACGCCGCGTAGAGGCCCTGATCCGCTGGAATGCGATGGCCATGGTGCATCGGCAGAACAAGAAGGACGCGGGCATCGGCGGACACATCTCTACGTACTCGTCGCTCGCTACGCTGCTGGAGGTTGGGTTCAACCACTTCTTCCACGCGAAATATCCGAGCGCCAAGGGCGACCAGCCCGGCGACTTCATCTACTTCCAGGGGCACGCTTCGCCAGGCGTCTATGCGCGCGCTTATCTTGAAGGCCGCTTCGACGACAATCGCCTGAAGAACTTCCGCCACGAGTTGCGCGAGACGCCGGGCCTGTCGAGCTATCCGCACCCCTGGCTGATGAAGGACTTCTGGCAGTTCCCTACTGTCTCCATGGGCATTGGGCCGCTGAACGCGATCTACCAGGCGCGCTTCATGAAGTACCTGGAGAACCGCAACCTCATCGAGAAGACAGACCGCAAGGTGTGGGCGTTTGTGGGCGACGGCGAGACGGACGAAGTCGACACGTTGGGCGCGATCTCGCTGGGTTCGCGAGAGCATCTCGACAATTTGATCTTCGTCGTCAACTGCAACCTGCAGCGGCTCGATGGGCCGGTGCGCGGCAACAAGCGCATCATCGATGAGCTGGAGAGCACCTTCCTCGGCGCGGGCTGGAATGTGATCAAGGTCATCTGGGGCGCGGACTGGGACGAGCTCTTCGCCAAGGATCACCAGGGGCTGCTGCTCAAGCGCATGGAAGAGTGCGTCGATGGTGACTTCCAGGCCTACAAGGCGAAGGGCGGAGCGTATTTGCGCGAGCACTTCTTCGGCAAGTATCCGGAGCTACTGGAGCTGGTGAAGGACAAGACCGACGACCAGATCATCCGGCTGCACCGCGGTGGCCACGATCCTGCCAAGATCTTCAACGCGTACAAGCGCGCGCTGGAGCACAAGGGCGGACCCACGGTGATCCTCGCGATGACCGTGAAGGGCTACGGCCTCGGATCGGCGCAGGCGCGCAACGCGACGCACTCGGAGAAGAAGCTGAGCGAAGAGTCGCTGATCCAGCTTGTGCATACGTTCGATATTCCGCTGCCCGACGGCGCAGTGAAGGATGCAACGTTCTACCGGCCGGAGACGAGCGATCCTGCGATTCAATACATGCACGCACGGCGGCAGGAGCTGGGCGGCTATCTACCCACGCGCGAGGTGCCGGAACCAACGTTCATCGCGCCTAGGATCGAGTTCTTCAAAGAGTGGCTCGAAGGCTCGCGCGGGCGTTCGGTGTCGACCACACTGGGCTTTGTCGGCATGCTGCGCGGCTTGCTGAAGGAGCCGAAGATCGGCAAGCTGATCGTCCCGATTGTGCCGGACGAGGGCCGCACCTTCGGCCTCGAATCCGTCATCAAGCAGGTGGGCATCTACGCGCACGAGGGGCAGAAGTACACGCCGCACGACTCCGATATGCTGCTGAGCTATCGAGAGGAGAAGGGTGGGCAGATTCTCGAAGAGGGCATTACCGAAGCCGGCGCGATGGCCAGCTTTACCGCTGCGGGCACGGCCTATTCGAACTACAAGATTCCGATGGTGCCCTTCTACATGTACTACTCGATGTTTGGATTCCAGCGCATCGGGGACATGGCGTGGGCCTTCGCGGACTCGCGCGGTAAGGGCTTCCTGATGGGCGGCACGGCTGGCCGCACGACGATGCTCGGCGAAGGACTGCAGCACCAGGATGGCCACTCTCCGATTTTGTCGGGCACGATCCCCACCTGCCTCACCTACGATCCTGCGTACGTCTATGAGATGGCCGTCATCATTCAGGACGGCCTGCGGCGCATGTATGAACTCGGCGAGGACGCGTTCTACTACATCACCATGTACAACGAGGACTACGCGAACCCCGCGATGCCCGAAGGCGAGGGCGTGCGCGAAGGGATTCTGCGCGGCATCTACAAATTTAAAGCCGCGGAGAAGGGGTCAGCCAAAGTACAGCTCTTCGGCAGTGGGCCCATCCTCAACGAGGTCCTGCGCGCGCAGCAGATCCTCGCGGAGAAGTATGACGTGGCCGCCGACGTCTGGAGCGTCACCAGCTATAACGAGCTGCGCCGCGACTGCCTGGAAGCCGAGCGCTGGAACCGCCTGCACCCGGCCGCGAAGGAACGCAAGCCGTTTCTCATCGAAGCGCTCCATGGCGCGGCGGGCCCGATCGTTGCGGCCAGCGACTACATGAAGTCGCTTCCGGATTCGCTGGCGCCCTGGCTTGGATCGCGTCTGGTCTCGCTGGGCACTGACGGTTTTGGCCGCTCCGACAACCGCGAGCACTTGCGCCGCCACTTCGAGGTGGACGCCGAGTCCATCGTCGCAGCAACGCTCTCCAAACTGGCTCGCGAGGGCGAGATCAAGCCAGCCGCAGCGGAGAAGGCGCTCGCGGAACTTGGCGTCGCCGTCGACAGCCCCGGCTCGTTCCGCGCGTAGACACTTCCTGCCCCTTGCGACCACGATTGTGCCGCAAGAGGCTTATGCAAAACTTCCTGACTCAAGAATTCCCGCACGAGAGGTTTCCCGGCTTGTCTGAAAATCCGCTTCTTCCCCACAGCAAGCTTCGTGAACTGCACGCGCTCATACTGCGCACGCGCACCCTGGAGCGCAAACAAGCCCGCAAGCAGAAGACCAGCGCCGCACGCGAAGCCTTACTCGCGGCCACTACGCTTCAGCTTCTTCCCGGCGACCTACTGAGCGCCGAGCCGGGCGACGTCACGGCTGGGCACCTGGCCCCTGTCGCGCGGAGGCCCGGAGCACAGGGAGGCGTGATTCGCGCCGTCGGCTTCGAAGCCCGGCTACCTTTGTGTGCGGCAGCGGCCCGAGGC
>JBAULP010000087.1:0-4316 GCA_049578265.1 Acidobacteriaceae bacterium | reverse complement strand
GTCGAGGGTGGGGTTGAGTTCGGCGGCGGTGGGGTGCGTGTTGGGGGCGGGGTCGTTGGGGGAGTGGGCTAGCCAGTAGGCGGGGTTGTCGGAGCGGAGGGGGTCGTTGTCGGCGGTGGTGGGGGTGTACTCGTCGGTGGGGGGAAAGCCGTGGTGGGTGCGGAAGAGTTGGGCCAGGTGGGTGGGGTTGTCGGTGGGGTCGGGGGGTTGGTGGAAGAGGCGGTAGGCGGGGATGGCGAGGGCTAGTGGGAGGAGGAGGGTTGCCAGCAGTGTTGCTCGCCCACTCATGCGCCAAGTGCCGCGCATGAATGGGGCACCCGTGGGGTTGGCGCGGTCGATGAGGAGGGCTATGGTCAGGGCGAGGATGGGGGTTAGGAGGATTAAGAGGCGCCAGGGGAATTGGAGGTAGGCGAGCTCGGGGAGGTGGTGGTAGATGGGGGTGGAGAGTGGTGTTAGGAGGAAGGCGATGACGGCGGTTAGGAGGGTGAGGGTGTAGGGGAGGGTGCGGGGGGTCTTCGTGGAAAAGGGGTCGGCGGTGGCGGGTGGAGGGACGGTGTCGGGGTCCTTCGACTGCGGGCTGCGCCCTTCGCTCAGGATGACAGACATATTCCGGGCGCGGCGGATGAAAAGCAGTGCGAGCGTGGCGGCGGTGAGGAGGAGGAGGGTCAGGGCTATGGTGCTGATGGTGTGGTTTACGGCGTTGTGGGCGGCGTCGGTGGTGGTGGTGTAGAGGAAGTTGTCCTGGTAGCGCATGTTGGGGAGGATCGCCATGAAGGTCTGGATGAAGCGGCGTTCGGTGGCGGCGGGGAGGAGGTAGAAGGCTGGGAGGGTCAGGCCCAGGGTTGTGCCGGCGAGGTAAGTGAGGGCGAGAGAAGCAGGGGATAGGGGAGAGGGGATAGGGGAGAAAGGCGAGGGTGACTGCGGCGCGAGCGAACTGCGGGTCTCTCCGCTTCGGCCTTCGGCCTTCGGTCGAGATGACAATTTTTGGGTGGAGGCGAATCTGATCAGGACGCGGAGGGTGGCTAGTAGGGCCAGGGCGTAGCTGCCGATGACGGCGGCGGGGGCGTTGGTTAGCCAGAGTAGCGCCAGGGGGATGGCTACTCCGCGTGCTGTTGGGCGAGGGCGGAAGAGGGCTAGCAGTAGGAGGGGGATCCAGGCAGCGGCGAGGAGTTCGGCTAAGGCGCTTCGCTCGAAGGCTGTGAAGAGCATGTAGGGGTTGGCGATGTAGAGCGTCGAGGCGATGAGGGCGGCGTTGGGCTGGACGAAGGTGCTGGCTAGTTTGTAGAAGGCCAGGCCGGAGGCTGCGAGGGCGATCGCGATGAAGATCGTGGGGCAGAGGTTGATGGGGAAGATGAGCGTAAGCAGCGCGCCTAGCAGCCAGGAGATGGGCGGGTAGAAGAGGAAGCGGGGTTCGCCGGCGTTCCAGGCGGCGGTTGCGTCCCAGTGGGGGTAGTGGCCCTGGCGGAGTTGGTGGGCGGCGTCTAGCCAGCTTTGAATGTGGAAGGTGAGGTCCTGGCCGCAGGAGGGGCCGTGAATGAAGAGGGGGTGGAGGACTAGCAGGGTGGCGATGGGGATGAGAAGGAGTGCGCGGCGGTGGGGGGTGGAGGGCACTGAGAACCTTGCTATTGCGGCGTCAGGGTCAGGGTGTGTTGGATGGTGGGGTGGGTTAGGGGGAGGGTGAAGGTGGTGCCGTTTAGCCAAGGGAGGAACTGGTCCAGGAAGTGGGGGCTGGCTGGGTTGCCGGATTCGCCGGTGGTGATGTTGGCGTGGGTGTTGTCGGGGTTGGAGAGGTCGGCGGTGAAGCGCTCGCTGGGGCCGAAGCGGTTGCCGATGGCTTTGACGGTGGTGGGGTCTCCGCTGTGAGGCTGGTTGCCGGTGCCGGTGGCTTTGCCGAGCATGGTGCTGATGGGGGAGTGGCTGCCGAAGACGGGGTGGGCGATGTCGATGGCGTGGTTGGCGCCGAAGTGGAGGAGGTCGAGGTTGCTGGGGGCGTTGAGGAGGTGGAGGCTGCGCTCTACCGTCGTGGCGAGGAGATCGTTCCAGTTGGTGAACGAGGGTGGGAGCCAGCGCTTGGGGGTGTTCTGGAGGAGCTGCTCGAGGGCAGTGCGGCGCTCGCCCCAGGCGTAGAGGTTGAGGATACGGTCTAGCTGCTGGTTGTTGAGCTTGATGTGATAGTGGGCGTTGTCGTAGGCGAGGATTTGAGGGGCGAGGAGCATGGGCCAAAGCTCCTGCTCGGCGGCGCTGGTGATGTCGGCGGCGGCGGAGGGGGCGGTGACGTCGCCGTTCCAACTGCGGAGGAGGTTGGCGGCCTGGGTGAGGCGCTTGTCTTTTTTGGTGACGGCGGAGTGGTCGAGGGCGTAGGCGAGGCGCTGGGCGACGAGGAGATCGTACTCGGAGTGGATGTCGGTCTGGATGCGGAGCATGTCGGCGGGGGTGAGGGGATGGCCGCTGGCGATGTCGGCTTCGAGGAGGTGGTGGATGCGCTCGACGCGGTAGGGGTCGGCCCAGTTGTCGGTGATGGCGTAGGGGTAATTGGGAGGAACGATGCGGGCGTTGGCGGTGGCGATGATGCCGGAGGTTGGGTCCTGGATGGCAGGGAGCTGGTTGTAGGGGATGTAGCCGGACCAGATCTGGGAGGTATCGAGGGCGCTGACAGGGAGGGGGGAGATGGGAGAGCCGATGGTGTAGCCGGCGGCGGCTGGGGAGAGAGTTTGGGTGGCGTTGGAGAGAGGCAATACAGGGGTCTCTCCGCTGCGCGCTGCGCGCTTCGGTCGAGATGACGGATTGGGTGGAAGTTCGGCGGAAGATGTTTGTGGGTTGCTGGAGTTGGTTTGCTCGTCGCCGGATTCGTCGTCGTTGTCGGCCTGGTTGTTGGGGTTGGGTAGAGGGGTTAGGGGGAGGGTTTGGGTTGTTGAGGTTTGGGTGGTGCGGGGGTGTTGGATGGCGGGGCCTCGGATGGGGATGCGGCCGAGGAGGTGGTAGCCGATGTGATGGGCGTCGGCGTAGACGAGATTTTGGGAGACGGTGGTGAAGCTGGCGAAGGCGGCGACGAGGGAGTTGGCGTCGGTGGCGGAGTTTACGGCGAGGAAGGAGCCGGTGATGGTGGTGGGGTCGTAGATGGTCCAGGCGAGGGCGAGGGCGCGGTGCTCGGTGGGGAGGAGCTGGGTGATGATGGGGGTTTGGATGGTGGTGTTGCCGAGGGGGGTGTCGGTGGTGAGGACGTCCAGGTGGACGTTGCGGCCGGCGCGGACGCGGATGAGTTCGGGGTGGTGGTGGACGAGGGCCCAGATATGGTCGGGGCGCTCGTACTCGATGTCTTTGCCCTGGGTGCGGACGTGCTCGACGAGGACGTCCTGGACGTCGGCGCCGGAGTTGGTGAATCCCCAGGCTACGTAGGGGTTGCGGCCGACGATGACGAGGGGAATGCCGGGGAGGGTGAAGCCTTCGACGTCAAGGCCGTTGGGTGTGTCGACGTGGAGGGCGGCTTCGTACCAGATGTCGGGGGCGGTGAGGCCGAGGTGCATGTCGTTGGAGAGGAGTGGGGCGCCGGTGGCGGTGTGGGTGCCGGCGACGACCCAGTTGTTGGAGCCGGCTCGGCAGCCGTCGCAGCGGTGGTTGGTGAGGTCGGCGGTGAGGCGGAGGAGGTCGTCCTGCGCGGACGGCGATGGTTTTGGATCCTGTGGAAGCCTGAGGGTGAGTGGGTGGAGGCTGGCGTTCTGCGAACCCGGGTCCCAGAAGCGGGACATGGGGCACCCGGATTGGCTGGTTGGGTTGGGCTTGCTGGCGAAGGCTACGGAGGTGTCGGCGGCCCGCTCATGCCCCAAGTGCTCGGCATGAATGGGGCACCCGGGTCGTGGGTCTAGATGACGGAGCTGGGGTGGGGTTGTTACGGAGGATTGGGTGCGGTCGAGGGGGATTTGGAGGATGGGGGCGGAGGGGGTGGTGAGGTTGGGGGTTTCCTGGGTGGGGATTTGATCGCGCCAGGAGCCTACGGGGTAGAGGTCGGGGAGGAGGTTTGGGGGTAGATTGGCGGCGAGGGCTTCGCGGTCGAGCTTGGTGGTGAAGTCGGTGGAGAGGTCCTGGGCCATGACGAGCGCGATGAGGAGGGAGTCGCGGGGCTGCCAGAGCGCGGGGGTGTAGTGGAGGATGTGGAACTCGACGGGGAGAGTGTTGGGGCCGCCGGAGCCGTTCGCACCGCTGGCACCGTTGTGGGTGGTGATGTAGGCGTTGACGCCGCGGGCGTAGGCCTGCAGCTGGTGGAGCTGATCTGGGGGGAGGATGGCGGCGGCGCGGTCGGCGGCGGCGCGGAGCTGGAG
>JBAULP010000086.1:0-87354 GCA_049578265.1 Acidobacteriaceae bacterium | reverse complement strand
GGGCCCAGGCGTCGCAGTTGCCGCTGCTGCTCGCGATCGCGGACGCCACCGGAGGCCGTCCCTCGCGCAAGAACAAAGGCCGCGAGCCTGCCCTCGACTTTCAGCATCTCACCCGAACGGCGAAGCGCCTGCAGATGCCTGTGCTGACCGTCGATGGAGAGGATGCCGTTGCGGTCTACCGAGTGATGCAAGAGTGCGTGCTGCGGGCGCGCATGGGCGGCGGCCCGGCGGTGTTGTGGGCTGTGATGACTCCAGCCAGCGACGCTGCCGCGCTTCCGCGAGCGCACCAGCCTCTCACTCGCCTGCAACAGTACATGGCAGCGCGCAAAATCGGCCTGAAGGCCTGACGGGGCGCTACTCGCTTCTCGGCAGAATTGGGAGAGCCGCTGGCAACCCTTTTTGCGACCTGAATTTTCTATGGGTTGCATGGGACTGCCCGGCCCAAAGTGGATCGCTTCCCAGTACACTCTAAGCATGTTCTTTCCCAGACCCCATGGGCGCCGAGCCACGTTTCTATGGCCGTGTATCGCTGTCTTCGTCGTACTCCTCGCCGGCCTGCCAGCGCACGCGCAGGCCCCGACAGTCCAGCCCCCTGCGAGCACGCCACCTTCGTCGCAACCGGCGATTCCTGGAGCCGGCGCCACGCAGAACGGAGCCAATCCGGCCATTCCCGCTGCAACCCAGGTCTCGCCCGCCACACGTCCGGCGCTGCCAGCCTATGCGCCCAATGGTTTCGCTCCGCGAGAGGATCACCTCGGGTCAGCCTACATTCCGGTGGACAGTATTGTTTACCCCATGGCCCTGAGACTGTACTCGATGGGCTACCTGGACACAGCGTTCATCAACATGCGTCCATGGACGCGGCGCAGCCTGCTGCACATGCTGGAGCAGTCCACCCCGGCCATCATCGCCAGCGGCGACAATCAGGCCATCGACATCCTCGCCAAGCTGGACGAGTACATCGCCTCCGAGGGCGCTGAGGATACGTCGACCGATGTGCATCTCAACCGCGGCAATGTTTACGGTGTGCAGTCGCTCTTCGATCGCGTGACGGGCATCAGCGGACAGACACTGCGCGACAGCTATCATCTTGGTCAAACCATCGTCAACGATTACGGGCGTCCCTACGAGCCCGGCTTCAACAATATCGCCGGCTTCGCGACTCTGGCTGAGCGCGGCCGGTTCTCGCTTTACGTCCGCGGCGAGTATCAGCATGCTCCTGCAGGAACCGGCTACTCCACGACCGACACCGGCAATCCGCTCGCGCCGAACGGCCTGGCGGAGACACTTTCGACCATCGATGAGATCCCGTACTCGGGCTACAACCTGAACCAAACGACGATTCCCGCAGCGGTGATTGCGGCGCAGAATCCATTCCGTCTGGATGAGGCAACGCTCTCGTTCCATGTGCTCGGCCATGAGATCTCCGGAGGCAAGTCGGACGCGTGGGAAGGGCCGGGATACGGCGGCGCGATGAACTGGAGCAACAACGCGGAAGACATCTACTCCTTCCGCATCAACCGCGTGGAGCCGCTCACGATTCCGTGGGTCTCGCGTGTGCTTGGCCCTGTGCGCTACGACTTCTTCGTTGGCTCGCTCAAAGGCCACTCTGCTCCGAACGAGCCCTGGGTCCACTCTGAGATGTTCAGCTTCGCGCCGACCTCGAACTTCCAGTTCGCCTTTTCACGCACGGTCATCTGGGGCGGGCACGGACACGGCTGCCTGCAACCGGATGGAACTGTAACTCCCTGTGATGAACCGATTACGATGCACACGTTCCTGAAGAGCTTCTTCTCTGTCAGCGACACGAATGGATCCGAGAAGTATTCAGTCGATGATCCGGGTGCACGCTACAGCGACTTCAGCTTTTCGTGGCGCCTTCCCTTCGTCAGTCACCGCCTCACGCTTTACACCGACTCGATCTCTCACGATGACGTCTCGCCGGTCAGTGCACCGCGCCGAGCGGACTATCGGCCGGGAATCTATCTCTCCCAGGTGCCGGGAATTCCCAAGCTTGATTTCCGCGCGGAGGGCGTGAGCACGGACTGTTCCACGCTCATCTGCCAGCACGGCACCGGCGAATACTGGGAGGTCGTTCAGCGCCAGGGCTACACCAACAAAGGCATGATCATGGGCGACTGGATTGGACGCGAGGCCATGGGCGGCCAGGCTTGGCTCACCTATCATCTCTCCGGCAATGAGTGGGTGCAGTTTGAGTACCTGAAGAAGAGAACGCCATCGGATTTCATTCCCGGCGGAACTTCACAGAACCAGTACAAAGTTGATGTCGTGAAGCGCCTGACCAAGCAACTGGAGCTCGACGCATGGATGCAGGTTGAACGCTGGAAGGCGCCGATCTACATCCAGAAGGCGAACGACGGCGCGAACTTTGATAACGTCATCGCGTTCAAGCTGACGTGGTACCCGCATCTGCATACGGATGCGGAAAATCCACCACCGAACCAGCAGTAAGGAGCGATGAGAATGCCCGCTACACGCGGGCGTTTTCAGCTCCCACACACGAAGTAAAGTACTCCAGCGAACGGTTGAGCCCTTCCCGCAGAGAGATCTTCGGCGACCAACCAAGCAAGGTATGCGCGCGTGTAATGTCGGGCCGACGGCGCGTGGGATCGTCTTGCGGTAGGGGTTGGAATACAATCTCGCTCTTGGATCCCACCAGTGCCTGCACCTCCGTGGCGCACTCAAGGATCGTCCACTCCTCCGGATTGCCGATGTTGACGGGATCATGGACCTCGCTCTTCGACAGAAGCAGGATGCCCCGAATCAGGTCCGAACAGTAACAGAAGCTGCGCGTCTGCGAGCCGTCCCCGTAGATCGTCAAAGGTTCGCCGCGAAGGGCCTGCATGACGAGATTGGAGATCAGCCGCCCGTCGCGCGGTTGAAGACGGGGTCCGTAGGTGTTAAAGATTCGTACCAGATGGGTGTTCACGCCGTGGTAACGCTGATACGCTGCGACTGCAGCTTCGGAAAAGCGCTTGGCCTCGTCATATACCGAACGCGGCCCAATGGGATTCACGTTGCCCCAGTAGGACTCGACCTGCGGGTGCACCAGCGGATCGCCGTAGCACTCAGAAGTCGAAGCCTGCAGGAACCCAGCGTCGTACTTCTTCGCAATCTCGAGCGTATGCAGCGTTCCAGCAGAGCCGACCCGCAGCGTTTCAATCCCAAGGCGCATGTAGTCCACTGGGCTGGCGGGAGACGCAAAGTTGAAGACATAATCGACCTTGCCGGGATCAAAGGGCTGTGTAATGTCCGTCTCTTCGAAAACAAACCTGGGCTCATTCTTCAAATGGGAGAGGTTGTCGAGATTACCTGTTGAGAGGTTATCGACGCCCACCACATGGTGTCCCTCCGCGAGAAGAGCATCGCAAAGATGCGACCCAAGAAATCCCGCAGCTCCGGTTACAAGAACCAGTCCTTCCGCCATCTACTATCCGCCTTTCCCTCTGCCGCCCAGGGCAGATTGTCGAGCCATTCCAAAAAGATCAGACTTATTGTCGTACGGTCTCTCGCGCCGGAGCTGCCGAAGGTCTCCCAATGCTCAAATAGGTAAATCCGCTATCGATCATGTGCTGAGGATCATATAGATTTCGACCGTCGATGATGATGGGGTACCGCATCGTGGCGCGCAATTGGTCGAGGTCCATCGATGCGAACTCTCGCCAGTCCGTTAGGATCAACAGCGCATCCGCATCGGCGGCGGCCTCTTGAATACTGTTGGCGTAGCACATCTGGCGCGAAGCGGGTAACTCCGCCTCTGCGCGCGCCATGGCCGCTGGATCGTACGCCACTACCATGCAACCCTCGGCAAGCAGCATCTCCACGAGATCGATCGCAGGCGATTCCCGGATGTCATCCGTGTCGCCTTTAAAAGCCAGTCCCAGCACAGCCAGCCGTTTGCCGCGCAGAGTCCAAAGCGCCGACCGGACTTTGCTCAAGAACCTCTTCTTCTGATTGACGTTGATCTTCTCTACTTCGCTGAGTAAACCGAAATCGACACCCATCTGCTCGGCCACCGAGCGGAATGCCGCAATATCTTTGGGAAAGCACGACCCGCCATAGCCAATCCCCGGGCGCAAAAACTTCGGACCAATACGCGAGTCCAGTCCGATCCCGCGGGCAACCTGCTCAACGTTGGCGTCCGCTGCTTCGCACAAGTTCGAGACTGCGTTGATGAACGAGATCTTCAGCGCAAGAAAGGCGTTCGACGCATGCTTGATGATCTCCGCGCTCTTAGTGGTCGTCAGAAGTAAGGGGGGCGGCTTCCGTTGCGAACAACACCCGGGAATAGCTGCCGACCGCTCGTAGTACGAGCCTTCGGTGAGCGGCGCATAGATTGCACTCAGCAGACTGGAAGCCCTCTCGCTATCGGCTCCAACGACGATCCGGTCGGGGTGTAGAAAGTCCTCAACCGCAGTGCCCTCGCGCAAAAACTCGGGGTTGGAGACTACATCAAACGCATCCCGCGAAACCCCGTTGCGCTCAATTACCCTCCGGATCCACTCGTTTGTGTATACCGGCACAGTGCTTTTTTCAATAATCACCTTGTAGCCGTTGATGGAGCGTGCGATCTCACTGGCAACGGCCTCGACATAGGACAGGTCGGCGTCTCCCGTCTCAGACTGCGGCGTCCCGACGGCCACAAAGATCGCCTCGCAGGAGCGAGTTGCCTCTCCAAGGTCTGTCATGAAACGGACTCGGCTATTCCGATAGCGTTCCAGCAGCTCGGGCAGGTGGTTTTCATGGATTAAGGTATCGCCGGACTGCAGCGCCGCGACCTTCCGCTCGTCATTATCCACGCAAATGACGGAATGGCCCATCTCCGCAAAGCACACCGCGGCCACGAGGCCGACGTATCCGGAGCCCACTACTGCGATTTCAATCGGTTCAGCCATCGACAAGATTCACCTGATTCGGATGGGATTTGGATGCGTCTGACCTCCTATTATCGCAGAGACCGTGGGTGCACTCCTATACCATCTTCGGCACCGGAAACAAGCCCTGCCAGCGCCTCAAATCGCCGGTTTGCCGAAGGGCAATGTTCGCGTAGACTAGGAGCTTAATGAGTCCTGTTCCATTTGAGAATCCGCCGGCGGACGCTGAGGTTCCCGCCGCATCCACAGGTAGCCCCCAGAATGCCACCGATGCCACGTTATCGGAGGCCTGGGTCACGATCCGTTCCCGCAAGAAGTTGATTATTGCGGTCGCCGCTCTTGGTGCTATCTACGGCTTCTATGAAGGAGCCACGCAGCCTCGGCTCTACGATGCCTCCGGAACCATTGAAATCCGCAGTGGCTCATCCAACGAGTACCGCATCGGTAACACCTCCCGCCTGGACGATGGGTCTCGTCTTCCCACCGAAGTCGCGATCCTCAAGAGCAACTCGCTGTTGCTCTCGGTGGCCAGGGACCGCAACCTGGCCAATAATCCAGCCTTCATAGGAGCGAGCGGCCGCTATCAAAACGTTGACGATCCTGTAGTGCGAAATCGTGTCATTGGCGCTTTACAACGCGACGTAAGCGTCGCCGTCGTTCCCAAGACCGACATCGTTCGCATCAGTTGCAATACCGGCAACGCGCAGCTCTCTGCCGACATCGTGAATCAGCTTGTGCAGGATTACATCGCACACAGCTTCCAATCACGCGCCGATGCCACCAAGCGTGTGGAAAGCTTCTTCTCCACCCAGCTCGATGATTTGAAACAACAGGTCGAGACCTCTCAAGCTCAAATGCTTGAGCTACAAAAGACGCTCGGCGTGCTGGGCTTTGATCCAAAGGACAATCAGATCACCTCCACGCTCGACGAATTGAACAAAGCGGCCGATACCGCGGAGCTTACCCGAATCGCGGCCGAAACGCGATACCAGGTGCTCTCGAGCATGGACCCAAGCATTCTGGATCAAGCCGGAAGCGCATACGCCCCCAGCCTCGTATCCTCTCTTCGCAGTCAACTGAACGCTGATCGTGCGGACCTCGCGAAGATTAATGTGACTGAGGGGCCCAATAATCCGGACGAGCTTGCAATTCGCGACCAGATGGCGGTGCTGAATAAGCAAATCACGGTGGAAGAAGATCGTATCCTCAGCGAATCGAAGCAAGCTTACCTGGCCGCCGAGGCGCAGGAGAACCAAACCAACGCCGCGCTGAACAACGAGAAAGCCACGGCGTACAAGCTGCGCAACGATCTGCTGCAGTACACGCTTCGCGAGCGGGAGTTCGAGGCGAACCGCACTCTATACGACGGTCTGGAGCAACGGCTGCGCACAGCAGGCGTGGAGGCCGGTTTGGAGTCGACCGAGATTGAGCCGGTCGATACGGCATACCCACCGCTCGGCCCAACGCTTAAACCTAAGACCAACATTTTGGTGGTCGACACCTTCGTGATGCTTATCTTTGGCGTCATTCTGGCCTTCGTATTGGAGAGTCTCGATACCGGCTTGCGCAGCGTCGCAGAGATCGAAAGCGTCTCAGGTCTACCTTCGCTGGCGCTCATCCCGAGAGCACGGAGGAGCGTATCCGACGAGACGAATCTGTCGACCGCGATGCGCAACCTCGGAACACTTTCCAGTCCCAAATCGCAGTTCTCTGAGGCGTTCCGCGCCTTGCGCACTTCATTGTTGCTCTCTGTTGCTGGTGGCGAACCGAAGGTTATTTTGCTTACCAGCGCTACGCCTTCTGAAGGCAAGACGACCGTTTCGATTAATCTCGCGTGTGTCCTTGCGCAGCGCAACGTGCGCGTTCTGATCATCGACGCCGACTTGCGGCGTCCGACCGTGCATCATCGCTTTGGCCTGAACGGCAAGGTGGGTCTTACGTCCGTGCTCACGGGAAGCGTGAACCTCGAGGATGCCATCCAGACGGTCCCGGAGATTCCACAACTGGACGTTCTTGTCAGCGGTCCGGTTCCACCGTTCCCCACCGAGATGCTCAGCTCTGAGACCATGCATCAATTGCTGGAACGCTGTAAAGGCATCTACACCCACATCATCATGGACTCACCGCCTCTGTTGTCTGTAACGGACAGCGTCGTACTGGCACGCGATGCGGATGCGGTTGTGATGATTGTGCGCCACGGAAAGTCAAGCAAACATGCTATGCGGCGCGCCCGCGATCTCCTCATCCGTTCAGGAGCCCCGGTCACCGGCATCGTGCTGAACGCCGTCGACTTGAATAGCCCCGAGTACTACGCTTACTACGGCTATTACGGCTACACCGGCTATGCTGCAGCCGGTGTCGATAGTGCGGGTTGGGAGTCCAAGAATGACTCCAAGAATCACGCACCCAGAGATCCCGGTAAGAGCGGCTCAGGCAAAGGAGATATCGAATGATACGGATATGTCTTCTGCACGTTTCCCCTCGATGCTCTTTGGTCAATCGTCTGCTGTGTATCTGCTGCCTCGTTCTGTCGTTCCTGTGGATGGGCGAGGGTGCTGCGGTCGCGCAGTTTAGTGGCCCTGCCACGTCTAGCACCTCGGCATATAACCAGGCTCTGATGCCCACCACTGATACCGCGATTCTCTACCCGGGCGAACGGGATGTGGTTTTGACCGTGGGCGACATGATATCGATCCGGTTGTTCTCGGATCCGAAATATAATCCCGCTGTCAGGGTCAACAATGATGGCACCGTACTTTTGCCTCTGATCGGCATCGTCCATCTCGAAGGTTTATCCGTGACCCAGGCGGAACAACTCATAGCTGAGAAGCTCGTTGCAGATGGCATGTATCGTGACCCACAGGTGACCCTCCAGATCACGGAAGGACCGAATGCGGTCGTAACGATCATCGGCGAGGTCCACGCCGTTGTGCCCGTGGTAGGCTCGCGGCACCTGCTGGATGTCCTCTCCAGCGCCGGCGGGTTGCCCCCCACTGCTAGCCACGTCATTACGATCAATCGGCCTGGAGTTCCAAAGCCGATCGTAGTTGACCTCGGCACCGATCCCCTGCGTAGCGCGCTCGGAAATATCCCTGTCTTCCCGGGCGATACGATTGTCGTCTCACGCATCGGCTTGGTTTACATGCTGGGATCGTTTAAAAGCGCAAGCGGGACCATTCAGTTGAACGCCTACACCCCGCTGACGCTCACTGAAGCGACCGCATTAAGCGGCGGAGTCAAATTCGAAGGAAAATTTGATGATCTTCGAATCATCCGGACAGTTGGGGACCGTCGCACTGTGGCCGTTTACAACATCAAGAAGGTGCTCGACGGTAAGGTGCCTGACCCAATCCTGGAACCGAACGACATCGTCTATTTGCCACCCCAGGAATTTAAGCAGCTCATTTCGTCGGGAGGACTTGGAACGATACTCTCGATCGCAGATCTCGCGCTCTTGGTTACCGACTATCGCTGATCTGGAGCCACGTAGATCATGACGGCCCTCTTATCCTACCGCCTGAGGTTTCAGCCAAAGATTCGGCTCGCTTACCTGGTGAGCCATCCTATTCAGTACCAGGCGCCGTTGTTGCGACGCATCGCGCGTGAAGCCGACATGGACCTTACGGTCCTTTTCGGCTCGGACTTCTCGATTCGCGGCTACAAAGATCGTGGCTTTGGCGTCGAAGTTGCCTGGGACACCCCGTTGCTCGATGGCTACCGCTCCGAGTTTCTGCGGCCTCTGCGCGACACAGGACAGGTGACGCCTACTGCCCCCGTCAGTCGCGGCATCTATCGCCGCCTGCAGCAAGCAGACGGCAGCCCTGCGTTCGACGCGCTTTGGATCCACGGTTACGCCAGCATCAATGCCCTGCTAGCAATTCTCGCCGCTAACGCCCTGGGTATCCCCGTGTTGCTGCGCGCCGAGTCCTGGTTGGCGGATCGTGCGCGAAGCCCGTTAAAGCTTCTCGTCAAGCGATCGTTCTTTCGGGTTCTACGCGAGGGCATCGCTGCCGTTCTCCCCATCGGAACCGTGAATGCCGAATACTGGACCCACTACTTCGGGAACAGCGTCCCGCAGTTCCTGATGCCATATGCCGTAAACAACGACTATTTCGCCAGGCTGGCCGAAGCCGCAGAGCCGCGCGAGTCAGAGCTGCGCGCCGAGCTAGATCTTTCCCCTGACCGGCCGGTCATCCTCTTTGCCTCCAAGCTGCAGGTTCGCAAACACGCCGACCATCTCCTCGAAGCCTATCGCAGCTTCATCGAAGATCGCCCGCCGGAAGAGACACCGTATCTGGTCATCGTCGGAGACGGCGAGCAGCGGGCTGCGCTGGAGGCACGCACTCGCGATCTGGACCTTCAGGACATTCGCTTTGCCGGTTTTCGTAACCAGTCGGAGCTGCCTCGCTTCTTTCAGCTCGCCGACGTCTTTGTCCTTCCCTCTCGCCACGAACCATGGGGGCTCATCGTCAACGAAGTGATGGCCGCAGGCTGCGCCGTCATCGTCTCCAGCGATGTGGGATGCCATCGCGACCTGATCGAGGACGGGGTCGACGGTTGTGTCTTCCCGGTTGGCAACATCCCTGCGCTTACCGATTGTCTGCGCCGTGTTTTCGCCTCTCCTTCCTCCGCCTCTCGCATGGGCGAACGCGCGAGTGAGCGCATCCGTACCTGGACCTACGAGGAAGACATCCAGGGACTTCGAAAGGCTCTTGCGGCCACAACACGATTACTAAAGGCCTGATACCCTTAGGCGTATTCGCCCTGAGGTGGGCCGTTGAGCTTCTAATCTTTCCATGAGAATTCTGCACATCGTCGGTTCTATCAATCCAGCGGCAGGTGGCCCCACAGAAGCCATTCGAATGATCATCCGCTATCGCCCACCGGGCTACGAGGCGGAGGTCGCAACTCTGGATAGCCCCGATGCGCCTTTTTTGAAGGAGTTCCCGTTCCACGTTCATGCCCTGGGTAAACGCAGGAAATACTGGTACTCCCCGAAGCTGGTTCCCTGGCTTAGAGCAAATCGCGATCGTTTCGACGGCGTCGTCGTACATGGCCTTTGGGAATACACCGGACTGGCGGCCCTCCTCGCCGTCGCGGGACACAAGCCGTTCATCGTCTTTACGCATGGAATGCTCGACCCTTATTTCAAGCGCCGCTATCCCTTGAAGCACGTGAAGAAGTGGATTTATTGGCTTCTAGCGCAATATTGGATTCTGCGTGCTGCCTCCCGCGTGATGTTCACTACGGAACTGGAGCGCGATCTCGCTACGAAGAGCTTTTGGCTGTGGCACTGGAATCCCATGGTCGTCTCCTATGGCGCGGATCCCCAGCTTCCCGACATCGAGGAGCTGGTACCGGCTTTCTACGCTCGGTGTCCAGAACTCGACGTGGCAGCCGGCAATCGTCACTACCTGTTGTATCTTTCGCGCATCCATCCCAAGAAGGGTTGCGATCTTCTGTTGCAAGCCTTTGCCAGCATCGCGCCGTCACACCCCGACTTGCACCTCATCATGGCGGGACCCGACCCAGGTGATCTGCGCAAGGATCTTGAAAAAGTCACGAATGCCGCCGGGCTCAGCGGTCGTGTGCATTGGCCCGGCATGTTGAAGGGCGAGGCGAAGTGGGGCGCGTTTGCCGTCAGCGACGCCTTCGTGCTTCCCTCCCACCAGGAGAATTTCGGCATCGCGGTGGCCGAAGCGCTTGCCTGCGGACGCCCCGTGTTAATCTCGGATCAAGTCAACATCGCTCCCGAGATCGCAGCGGATGGTTGCGGTCTGGTTGAGCCCGATACCCTGCAGGGCACAATGAACCTTCTGGAACGTTGGCTTGCCCTCGACCCCGAGCAACGTGAGGCTATGGGAGCACAGGCAAAGGTTACCTTTGCTCGCCGCTACGATATGCGCAGGAACAGCGCCCTCATCCTGCGCACCTTTGAGCACCTCCAGGCGCAGGCGGCAAATTCGATCGTCCGCGAGGCTAAGTGAACCATGGGCCGCCAGGCTGACTACCGCGCCACCGACCACATCTCACCGGAAACCAACAGCGACGCCTATACACGTCCGGCTTTCACCACCAGCAACCGCCTTCGTAGGCTGGTATGGAATATCTGCTGGCTCCTACTTTATCGCCCTTCACCGCGCCCCCTGCATAGGTGGCGCGCGGCAGTCTTGCGGCTATTCGGAGCAACGCTCGGTCCCGACTGCCACTTTTATCCCGCCTCAAAGGTGTGGGCGCCGTGGAACCTCGTCTGCGCAGACCACGTTGCAGCCGCTGACGGTGTAGAAATCTATAACCCTTCTCCGATTCAAATCGACACCCACGTCATCCTTTCGCAGGATTCCTACCTCTGTGGAGCGACCCACGACTACAACCACCCTGACTTCCCGCTGATCGCCTTTCGCATGCACATCGAACGCTATGCGTGGATCTGCGCACGCGCCTCGGTCGCTCCAGGAATCCGCGTCGGCGAAGGCGCTGTGCTGGGCCTCGGCGCCGTCGCAACCCGCGACCTGAAACCGTGGACGGTCTACACCGGCAACCCGGCGGTAGCGATTCGTGAGAGGGTGCGGACCGATCCAATGCCCCCCTCCGATCTGCAGGGCCTTGGAGGTCCCGCGTGATCTCGGTCCTCGTCCTGACGCACAACGAAGAGCAAGACCTGCCGGGCTGCCTGGATTCGATCGCATGGTGCGATGACATTCATGTGCTCGACTCGGGTAGCGCGGACCGCACGGTAGACATTGCACGCGAACGTAACGCCATCGTAGCCACGCGGCTATTCGATACTTATGCTGCGCAGCGCAACGCCGGCATGCAGCTTCCTTTCCGGCACCCCTGGGTCCTGGTGCTGGACGCCGACGAGCGCCCCACCCCGGAACTGTGCGCCGAGATGCCGGCTGCGGTCGCCACCGCACCCGAGACTGTCTCCGGGTTTCGCATCCGCCGCCGTGACTTTCTTTGGGGCACCTGGCTCAAGCACGCGCAAATGACTCCCTACTACGTACGCCTGTTACGCGTCGGCCATGTACGCTATACCCGCGACGTCAACGAGATCGTCGAAGTCGATGGCGAGATTCTTGCGCTTCATGCGCCCTTTGATCACCTTGCCTTCTCCAAAGGCATCACGCACTGGATGGCCAAGCACAATGCGTACTCCTCCAAAGAGGCGGAGTTACTAGCCAACGGCAGCGCCACCCACGACGCGTCGCTCTACCGCGCCTTCTTCGCGCGTAACTTCCATGAACGGCGGGTGGCTCAGAAGGCCCTCTTTTACGAGCTTCCCGCCCGACCCCTGATCAAGTGGTTTTACATGATGTTCGTGCGCGGCGCACTGCTCGACGGCCCTGCCGGCGTAATGTACGCAACCCTGCAGAGCTTCTATGAGTTCCTCATCGAGGTTAAACATAAGGAGCTCCTCCGCCGCAGCGAAGGCAAGCCCCTCTGAGCAGCGGCCGCTACATTACCCGCGGAGTTTAGCCAACAGGTCCGTGGGATGGACCGGCTTGGCCAGAATCTCGAACTCATGCCCTTGAGTCCGCGCCCGCTCCAGCAGATCAGCCGTAGCTGCCTGGCCGGAAAAGAGCAGAATCTTGCATTGCGGAAGCCGCGCCCGCGTCTGGATCGCAGCTTCAATCCCGGTCATGCCGGTCATGATCACGTCGGAGATCAGCATATCCGGGTGGAACGTGTCGAGCGCGTCGATCGCCTTCTCGCCGCTATATACGGCGCGAGCTTCAAAGCCCGCCTGGTTCAGAATGATCGCCAATGTATTTGCAATCACCTGTTCATCGTCTGCGACTAAAACCCGGGGCTTCGATTGATTCGTTATCTTTTCTGCCATGAATAGAGATCCTTCTAAACTACTTTCCTTTGCTTCATTTCCTACTGCATCGTTACCACGTCACCTGAAGAGTTAGACGCAACCAGACCCGTACCATCATACTTCCACGCCAACACCTGACTTTGCCAAGCCTGCTACTTCGATGCTGCCTCACCCCTCAGGCGCTGCCTCGGGTTGCAATCTATTCCGTGCGACCATGGGCGCGGTGATACTCTGGCGATAGCTAGCATGGTCGACCTCCACCATCATCTGCTCCCTGGCCTCGACGACGGCTCCCCCAACCTCGAGACCTCGGTGGCAATGGCCCGCATCGCCGCCGATGACGGCATCACCCATGTGGTCGCCACGCCCCACGCGAACAACGTCTACAACTTCGATCCAGAACGGATTGCGCGCCGCGTCGACGCCCTGCGCGCCGCCCTTTCTAGCGAAGGCATCTCTCTCACTATCGCCTCAGGTTGCGACTTTCACCTCAGCTACGACAACATGCAGGATGCCGTCGCCAACCCTAAGAAATACACCCTGAATGGCGGCGATTACCTGCTCGTCGAGCTGCCCGACTACGGCCTTTCCCCCCACCTGGACGAAGCCTTTTATGAGCTTGGGCTGGCAGGTATGAGGCCCATTTTGACCCATCCGGAACGCAATCCCACGCTACAGCGCGACCCGAAGCGCCTCGCCGACTGGATGCGCATTGGCCTCCTCACCCAGATCACCACCAGCTCCGTGGTCGGACAGATGGGCCGCGAGGCTGAGCGCATGGCGCATCGCATGCTCGCCGATCGCTGGGTCCACTTCCTTGCCACCGACGCTCACAATACCGAGTCGCGCCCTCCGCGCATGCGCGCTGCGCGCAACCTGGTCGCAAAGAAATATGGCACGGAGTACGCCGACCGCCTCTGCACCGCCAACCCCATGGCCGCTTACGAAGGCCGCCCTCTGCCTCAGCAGGATGAGCCTCTACGGCTCTACAAGGACGATCCTCAGCTCAACCGCCGCTGGTGGCAGATCTTCTGGAAGCAGCGCAAGAAAGACCGCGACGATTAGCCACCCGAGGCCGTCAACCCCCGCTGACCCGCTATAACCCTAGACCACCGTCGACAGCCATGAGCTGCCCGGTAATGAAGTGCGGCCCCGTAGCGAAGAACATCACCGCCGCAGCCACGTCTTCCGCTCGACCATTCCGCTGCATCGGTGTCTTCCGCGCAAACTCATCGTAAGCCGGATTCACCTCGCCCATCACAATCATTCCCGGCGCCACGCAGTTCACGCTGATCTCCGGAGCCCACGCCTTCGCCATCGTGTACGAGAGCATATGCAGCGCCGCTTTGGAAGTGCAATAGTGGCCATGCGTCGCCCACGGATGAAGCCCGCCAAGAGAACCGATGTTCACGACCCGACCGCGCGCCGCCTTCAAGTGCGGGTGCGCCGCCTTTGCCACCAGGAACGGCCCCCGCGTGTTCACTTCGAACATCGCGTCCCACTCCGCCACGCTGATCTTCTCCAGCGCCACGGTCTCGAACGCGCCCGCATTGTTCACCAGCAGGTCCAGCCCACCCATCTGCGCCGCGGCAGCTTCGACAGCGTCGCGCACGCTTCCCTCGTCGCGAATGTCACACTGCAGCGCGAGCGCCTTCCCTCCGAACGCCTGCAGCGCCAGCACCGTATCCTGCGCCTGCAACTGCGACCCGCGATAGGTAATCGCAACGTCGGCGCCCGCCTCAGCCAGGGCCATCGCCAACGCACGTCCTATCCGCTTGGCACCCCCCGTCACCAGCGCGCGCCTGCCGGCCAGTGGACGAGCGTTCAGGCGCGAAGCTAAGCCGCCCCCTTCGCTCACTGGGGCGAACTCGTTTGGGGCGCGGTCTGTGCAGGTGGAGGCGTTGGCGCCGGCATCGCGTATCCGTCCTGATTCGGCTTGGGAGCAACGACCACTGGATGAGGCGGTTCCTGAATGCCGGGTCGTACCACCGCAGCCTTGCCCACCGTGTTCTCGTACTGCGAGACCTGTTCGCGGGGACGAAGCATCTTGATAGTGACGATGTTATTCGCGCCCACCGCACCAATCTGGCGGGCATAGGTCGCAAAGCCGTGCGCAATCACCTGCACATCCACGTCACTGCCTACTTCGATAGCGTCGATCGTCGCCTTACCCTCTGGATCCGTCTTGACCTCCAGGTTGCCATTGTCGCGGCCCTCCAGCGTGGAATGAAACACCACGGCCACATTCGGCATTGGCTTGCCATCAAAACCCTTCAGCACCTTCACCACAATGTGCGCAAGGGGCGGCAGCGGCTTCCATTTGCGGCCATGCTCTGCCTGCTGCGCTCCAGCAACCGAACCCATCACCACTGCCAAGGCCAGGCCCGTAGCCCAGCCCGTTGTTACACGTCGAAACACCTGCTTCATGGCCTGATTCTACCGCGCCGGGTTATCAGTTGGCAGCAAAATGCACTAAACGAGGTGCTATCCGATAACCTTAGCGTCTTTCACTAAGATTTTACATCCTGCCCATTGACTCGCGGCGTCCGAAAGCTTACATTAGCAGTCGGCAGTAGAGAGTGCCAAGCGATTCCCAAGCCTCACCGGCTCTCCCGGGATCCCCTCTTGGCCGCTCACGACAGCACCAAAACGATCATCTTTTCAAACGAATTTCAAGGAGAAGCATCCACATGGCAGCCACTTCATTTACGCCGTTGCACGATCGCATTCTGGTTCGCCGCCTCGAAGAGGGCGAAAGCATCCGCGGCGGTATCATCATCCCCGACTCGGCCAAGGAAAAGCCCCAGCAGGGCGAGGTCATCTCGGTGGGCAAGGGCAAGTCCAACGACGAAGGCAAGGTCTTCCCGCTCGACGTCAAGGCCGGCGACACCATCCTCTTCGGCAAGTACTCCGGCACCGAGATCAAGCTCGATGGCGAAGAGTTCCTCATCATGCGCGAGGAAGAAGTCCTCGGCATCCTCAAGAAGTAGGTCCTGCGGTCCTGCGCGGACAGCGAGAGGCGGCTTCGCCGCAAGAACGCATCCGCATCCAGCATTTCCGCTTAAGGGCATGGCTTCAGTCGTGCCGTCGAACAGATTCTTCGAACCGGGCTTTAGCCCCTGAGAGCAAATTCAACGCAGCCACACTGCTGCGAGGAGAGATACAACAATGGCAAAACAAATTCTGCACGGAGAAGATTCGCGTCAGGCCATCCTGCGTGGCGTCAACACGCTGGCCAACGCGGTGAAGGTGACGCTCGGTCCCAAGGGCCGCAACGTCGTCATCGAGAAGAAGTTCGGTTCCCCGACCATCACCAAGGACGGCGTCACCGTCGCCAAGGAAGTTGAGCTCGCGGACTCGATCGAGAACGTCGGCGCTCAGCTCGTCAAGGAAGTCGCTTCCAAGACCTCCGACATCGCCGGCGACGGCACCACCACCGCCACCGTTCTCGCCCAGGCCATCTTCCGCGAGGGCGTGAAGACGGTTGCTGCCGGCGCGAACCCCGCGGCTCTCAAGCGCGGTATCGACAAGGCTGTCGAGGCCATCATCGGCAAGCGCGATGAGCACGGCGTCGTCACCGGCGGTGCGCTCTCCGAGTTCTCGAAGCCCGTCACCGGCGACATGATCGCGCAGGTCGGCACCATCTCCGCCAACTCCGACGAGCAGATCGGCTCCATCATCGCTGCGGCGATGAAGAAGGTTGGCAAAGACGGCGTCATCACCGTTGAAGAGTCCCGCACCATGGAGACCCAGCTCGACGTCGTCGAGGGCATGCAGTTCGATCGCGGCTACCTCTCGCCCTACTTCGTCACCGACGCAGAGCGCATGGAAGCGGCTCTCGAGAACCCCTACATCCTCATCTACGAGAAGAAGATCTCCACGATGAAGGACCTCCTCCCGCTGCTCGAGCAGATCGCCCGCACCGCCAAGCCCCTGCTCATCATCGCAGAGGACGTCGACGGTGAGGCGCTCGCGACGCTCGTCGTGAACAAGCTGCGCGGCACGCTGAACGTCGCTGCCGTCAAGGCGCCTGGCTTCGGCGATCGCCGCAAGGCCATGCTCGAGGACATCGCTGTTCTCACCGGCGGCAAGGCCATCACCGAGGATCTCGGCATCAAGCTCGAGGGCGTCAAGATCGAAGACCTCGGCACCGCCAAGCGCATCACCATCGACAAGGACAACACCACCATCGTCGACGGCGGCGGTGAGGATGCCAAGATCGAAGGCCGCGTGAAGGAGATTCGTGCGCAGGTCGACAAGACCACCTCTGACTACGATCGCGAGAAGCTCCAGGAGCGCCTTGCGAAGCTCGTCGGCGGCGTCGCCGTCATCAAGGTCGGTGCTGCTACTGAGACCGAGATGAAGGAGAAGAAGGCCCGCGTCGAAGACGCCATGCACGCAACCCGCGCGGCTGTCGAAGAGGGCATCGTCCCGGGCGGCGGCGTAGCGTTGATCCGCTGCGTCCCGGCTGTTGACGCGCTCATCAAGACGCTCGAGGGTGACGAGAAGATCGGTGCAACGATCATCCGCCGCGCCATCGAAGAGCCGCTCCGCACCATCGTTGGCAACGCCGGCGAAGAGGGTTCGGTCGTCATCGGCAAGATCCACGACTCCAAGGACGCGAACTACGGCTACAACGCCGGAACCGACGTCTACGAGGACCTGGTGAAGGCTGGCGTCATCGATCCGACCAAGGTCACCCGCACTGCCCTGCAGAATGCGGCGTCGATTTCCGGTCTGCTCCTCACCACCGAAGCCATCATCGCCGAGATCCCGGAGAAGAAGGAAGCTCCGGCAGGCGGCGGCCACGGCGGCGGCATGGACGGCATGTACTAGGGTCCTGCGCGGACGGCGAAACGCGGCTGCGCCGCAAAAGCAAGGAAAGTAAAGGCCCCGGAGAAATCCGGGGCCTTTACTTTCTCCGTTATATAGACATATTTTTAATAGACATTTTAGACATATACTTTACACCAACATTTTTCTCGGCTATCTTGTCAGTCAGGAGGAGCCCATGGCGATCTACGGAACCACCGACAAAGTGCGACAGAGAGCAGCGATCGAATACATCGAACCAGCCCGCAGGTCCGGCGCAACGCGTGTTCACATCCACTCGGGCAACTTCAACAAGCATCTCGTCCAGAATCGCGTGCTCCCACCCAATCGGCTTCCCTTGGTCTGCAACGCGCTCAAATCGCGAAAATTTCTGGAGGACAACAACCTGCAACTCGAGAAGGTAGACGGCCCACCCTCCGGCGTCAGCTCCACGGTCGTGTACACATTTTCCCTGAATCCTCTGCGTGGCTCTGATAAACCTTCCAATACTCCGCAACCCCCGGACACCTTTCTTCAGCTAAGAGGAATCCTCAAATCAACCTACAAGAAGCTAGGCGGTGGGGAGAAGTTTCAAAAATCTCAACGTGAGACATGGGAAGAATGAGGCGGATCTATTGGGACACGATGCTCTTCGTCTACTGGTTTGAAAACAATCCCAAATATGCGGCAAGGGTCGAGCACATTTACAACGCGATGCGTCTCCGGGGGGATCTTCTCTGCTCCAGCCCCTTGGTGTATGCAGAGGTCCTCGTCGGGCCAACAGTCACAGGCGACATCGATGCAACGGACGCAATCAAGAGTTTCTTCACCTCAGCCGAGATCTCCATGTTGCCCTTTACGACGGACGCAGCATTCACCTTCGCCTCTCTTCGCGCCTCCGGCATCAAGGCTCCCGACGCCATGAATCTTGCGACCGCCGCGGATGCGGGAGTGGATCTATTCGTCACCAACGACAAGCGCCTCCACAAGATCACCCAGCCCGGCATGCCATTCATCAGCACCCTGGACACTGACCTCTTCTAACGTAGAGCCCACGCTGCTTCAGTCGCCGGGCATATCCCCTTCAACCCACCCTTCACCTCCACGCGCTCCAACAACTCCACCGAGTAAACCTCTTTGTACCTCTGCCGCACTTCCGCCTCTCCGATAGAAAATGGAGGCGGCGTCAGAAGCGTCTGGTCATATTCAAAGCAGATCAGCAACTGCGGCGCACTCTTAGTCACCACCATCAAATGTTCTGCATACTGCGTACGCATTGGATCGGGCAGTGCCACCAGCGCAGCGCGATCATACACAGCATCCACCGCCCCCACCAGCTCCGCCGACAGCTCAAAGATGTTGCCCTGGAAGATCGTGATGCCGGGAGCCGCGTACCGCGTGAGCGCTCCCGCCACAGTCACCTGCGGCCTCATTCCAAGCTCGTCGAACAGCTGCTCTACGGCCATCTGCGACAGCTCTGCGCCCGCCACGCGAAACCCCTGCGCCAGCAGCCAATGCAGGTCGAGGCTCTTCCCGCACAGTGGCACGAACACCCGTGCTCCCGCCGCGAGACCGAGCGACGGAAGATGCCTCACCAGCAGCGGATTCGCCTTCGGCTGATGGAACGCAATCTCATTCTTCTTCCACAGCTCCTGCCAAAACTGTTCTTCCATCGTCTCGATCGCCCTCTAACGCTCGGGTGAGATTCTCACCGGCGTACCCGGCTCCGGCGGCCCATCATCGCCGGGCAGGCTCTTCTTCCGCCGCTTCACAGGAGGCGCCGAGCTCGGCCCCTTCTGCTTTCGCCCGTGTCCGTTCTTCTTGCCGTTAGGCGTCTCAACGACCGCACGCATCCAGTAGTCGCCATTCTCGTCGACCTCAACGCCATGCGTCTCGCGCTCAAAGCCCGGGAACCGCTTGCCAAACTCCTCCATCGCAAGAATGAGCTTGATCACCGGGCTCTCCGACCCGCCCAGCCGCTCACCCGGCATCGACATCGGAATCCCCGGCGGATACGGCACCAGCATCACCGCCGCGATGCGCCCGGCCATCTCTGCGAAGCGCACCTTCTCCGTCTCACCGCGCAATAGCTTCTGGTAGGTCTGCGCCGGCGTCAACACCGGATCGAAGTCCTCATCTGCCGCTGCATTCACCAGCCCCGAGAGATTGAGCTGCTGCATCACGGCATGCATCTCATCGCTCAGCTCTTTCAGCGTCACGTTGCGGTAGCGCGCCGGATACTTCAGCACCAACTCCGGCAACGCCTCTTCGAGCGGTGCCTCGCTGTCATAGAGCCGCTTGAACTCAAACAAATTCTCCAGCAGCGCGCCCCACTTGCCCTTTGACGTACCCACGCTGAACAGCACCAGCACGGTGTAATCGCCAGTCCGCGCAATCTCCACGCGCCTGCCGTCGAGGAACTCCGTAAGAATTGCCGCCGGAATCCCCCAGTCGCCAAACACACCCTGCGCATTCACACCCGGCGACAAAATCGTCACCTTCGCCGGATCCAGCATGCAGTAATCATCGGCGATATCTTCGTCCTGGTAGCCGTGCCACTCCTCGCCCGGCTTCAGCGTCCACGCGCTCGAGCGGTTCGTCAGCAGCCCATCCGCGGCCTCTTCCAGCAGATACGTCTTTCCATCCAGCGGATCAAACACATGCTCCGGCTGATACAGCCGGAAGAACCATCCCTGCTCCGCCTTGCGCAGCCTGTGGGCAATCGACGACATCGCCTTGCGGAAGCTGATCGCATCCTGCAGCGTCTCGCTCATCAGCGTCGGCCCTGCCGGGTCATCCATCATCGCCGCGGCCACGTCGATCGACGCAATCAGCGGATAGAACGGCGACGTGCTGCCATGCATCATGAACGCCTCGTTGAACTGGTCATAGTCCAACTGCGCGCGCGGACTCAGCTTCACATGCACCATCGACGCCATCGAAAATGCGGCTAGCATCTTGTGCGTCGACTGCGTCGAAAAAATCACCGGCCGATCCGGCATCTCATCCGGAACGCCCATCGCGTAGCGCCCGCGATAGATCTCGTGGAACTTCGCATACGCATACCAGGCCTCGTCGAAGTGCACGCGCGGCACACTCTTCGAAAGCTCCTCCACCACGCGGTCCACGTTGTAGCAAAGCCCGTCATAGGTGGAGTTCGTCACCACCGCATACGTCGGCACCTTCGATCGCGCGCCGGCCGTGAAGGGACTCCGCTCAATCAGCGCCTGCACGCTCTCCGGACTGAAGCGCTTCAGCGGCACCAGCCCAATCATCCCGTACCCATTGCGCGTCGGCTTAAAGTAGACCGGCCTTGCCCCAGTCACCGTCAGCGAATGACAAATCGATTTGTGGCAGTTCGCATCCGCCAGAACAATGTCATCCTGCGCAATCACGCCGTGCCCAACAATCTGATTCGAAGCCGACGATCCACCCAGCACATAGAACGTCCAGTCCGAACCAAAGATGCGCGCGGCATTCCGCTCGCTCTCTCCCGGGGGCCCTAGATGGTCCAGCCACGAACCCAGCGGCGAGGTCGAAATCCCCAGGTCCGACCGCATGATGTTCTCGCCGAAAAACTTGTGAAACTCCATGCCGACCGGGTGCTTCAGATACGCCACGCCGCCCATATGTCCCGGCGCGTCCCACGAGTACGCTCCCTGCTCCGTATATTTCTTAAGCTCGCGAAAGTAAGGTGGCAGTAACTGCTCATGGTATCGCTCGACGGCGAAGTCCACGCGGTTGGCAATAAATGCCGGCGTGTCTCCGAACAGGTGGATATACTCGTGCACCTGCTTCACCACTTCCAACGGCAGATCGCTCACCAGCGTTCTGTCCGCAATCAAAAAGATCGGGATCTTCTTATTGCGCCGCCGCACCGCACGCAGAATCTTCAGCGCGGCCTGCTCCGTAAACTCGCCTTCGCCTTCCAAGTCCCAGTCCAGCAGAATCGCGCTGTACGACGGGTCCGACGTCACCAGCGACAGTCCATCATCCGGCGTCGAGGTGCGGACCACCTCGTAGCCTTCTTCCCCAATCGCCTCAACCAAACGCTCCATCGCGCGGTCCGAGACCGAGTCCGTCCCACCCACTTCACTTGCAATCAGCAATACCCAGCGACCTTCGTTCATACACCTCTCGTTCCTCTTCCATCGTACAAGTTCTGGATCAAGGAATCATCAACCTTCCGATCCAGCAGGAAAAAGGACACGGCCAGAGACCGTGCCCTCCTGAAATCACCACATTCCGCGTCCCTTCCGGCTACTGCAGATCAACTCCCGGATGAACATTGTCCGGAGCGTGAATCTTTACTCCGGGCTGGCTCGTCGTCAGCTTGATGTGGATCAACGTGTCGCGCTTAACCCGCGCCGAATTCAACTCGAACCGAACCATATAGCTGCTCGCCACAGCCCGGGTAAAGTCATTCAGGTAAGGCGTCAGGGAAGGCGGCGTAATCGTGCCAATGTTGTACGACTCAGCGCCAGTAGCCCCTCCAACCTGCGCCAGGTAGCTCTGCCCGCTGAAGCTTCCGCGCGCTCCGCGAGGCCATGACTGACCATAGTAGACCGAGTAAACCGCCACGCCCGCGCGCTGCGCATCCTCTTGCGCCTCCTGCACGTACGGGCTGTCCTGGTTCATAATCGACGGCCGGCCGTTATAGGGGTCGATGCCGTTGGTAATCATCAACACAAAACGCGCGGCTGGTTCGTTGGATGGCCAATGCTTCACAAACTCAGACAGCGTGAAGTAGGGGCTTCCATCCACTCCGGCAACCGACATCGGAATCCGCAGTTGTGCAGCGACTGCCTGATGGTTCGCCGAAAAGCCATGCATGCCGCGCACGATGCCGTTCTGCATGTATCCAAGCAGTACCTGCGTTCCCGACGGCAAGCTGTTGATGAAATCAGCGAAGTCGTTCAACTGGCTGCTGAAATTAAATCGCAACCCGTCGTCGAGCAGGATCGCCACCTGCGCAGCGCGCGGTGCTACCGGCGTCACAGAGGTGATCGGCACCATCTGGTGATTCACCTGCAGCTTCAGCATTGCAGGATCGAGTGGGGCTCCGCTCTTGGACTGGACCATCACCAGCGCGGTCGTCGGAACGGGACCTTCCTGCGGAACGCCCTGGGCGCACATGGGCAGCGTTGCGACCGCAAGCCCGGCAAACAATACGGGTAAAGTCTTCCAACTACATCTCGTGGACATACTCTTCCTCCAACCACTTAGACGGCGAAATCGAGGCGTAGGTGACACCTCATCCACGCGTAATCCTACGCCACTCCCCGGGGGGTCCGTCTTCGACCCCTCGCGGGAGCAGCCCAGCCCCTAGTCTCCGCCCAGCCGAAGTCTCAGCCCCGTCTGAAACGTCAATGGCAGCCCTGGATACCCAATCGGCCCAATATGCTGGTCATTCAGCAGGTTATTAAGCTGCGCAAAGTACGTAAAACCGTGCTTCAGTGCGTACGTCATGTTCATGTCCAGCTTCACGTAGCCAAAATCCAGGTTGCGGTTTGGCAGCAGCAGCGTGTTGAGGCCATTCAGGTCTTCATACTCCAGGTAGGTCGAGTCGTCGCTGCGGCTGGCCATCGCCCCATTTAGAGAGAATGTCATCCGCCGCCGCGTGTACTCTGCGCTTACGTAGCCTGTGTTCGGAGCTCGCCGGAACGGCCGCGCGCCCACCAGCGGACCCAGCGCGCCGATCGCAATCCCCGGCAGATTCGAGTTCTCCGTCGGGTAGCCCTGCGCAGCCGCCACTGCATCCGACGCAAACGACTGCAGCACCCGAGCATCAAGGTAGGTGTATCCGCCGCGCACCAGGAAGTGCGGCCGCGGCTGCCACGCCACCTCAGCCTCCGCTCCCTGCGCGCTGTACGCCAGCGAGTTCACATACGCCTCATACAAACTCACACTCGGATTCAGATTAAGTCCGAAGTACTGATTCAGCGCCTGCGCATCCACACCCTCCAGTTGGTGGTTGAACATGTTGTGGAAGTACCCCGCCTTCAGCGTCAGTTTCTCGCCGAGAATGTTCTGGTCCACCCCAACGTCATAGGTGCGCGACCGCTCCGCCCCCTGCGGCGTGATGTGATACGTCGCAATATCGGCCGTGTCGCCAGCCTGCAGCAGTTGGGTGTACAGGCTCTCGAACTCGATCGCCAGCGTCGGCTCCTGCACCCCGGTTGCCGCGTTGGCCCTCAGACGAGTCCCATGAAACGCCTTGCGCGACGGCCGTACCGGAACATAACTCAAACCCAGCCGCGGCGTTCCCGCGATGCCGTACAGGTGGTTCTTCTCCACCGCACCGCCCGCGGAATAAAACAGCCGATTCCAGAACTCGCCCTGGAACTGCAGGTTGTACTCAAAGTTCGTTCGCTGCGTGGATTCGTGCTCCGTGTAGCCAAAACTCGGATCGTAATCGTTGTACGACCCGCGCTCGTTGTCGTACCGGAACCCAAACAATCCAATGAAGTGCGGCGAAAAGCTGTAGTCGCTCTGGTAATACAACTGATCGCGATTGCTGGCCTGGTCGTAGTTGTTGCCCGTGTAGAGCTGCACCTGCCCCGTCGCCGCGTAGCCGTTCGCGCCTTGAATCGTCACCACGTTTCCGACGTTCCCCGGCCCATACGCGCCGGGATCGTTCTCCAGGAACGTTCCCCCCGCGGCGAACTCCTGCTCCTGCTCCCGCTTGCGCGCAATCCCGTAGCGCATCAGGTTGTGCCATTTACCCTTGTACCGATTCTCCAGCGTCACGCCGGAGTAAAGATCCTGATCCGCCTGCCGGTTGTTCTGCGACACGCCCTGAAAATCAAATGCGCCCGGCACGCCCTCCACCGAATCCGCATTGCGCAGCGTAAACCGCATCTGCGTATTGCCGTTGAAGTCGTACCCAACATTCATCGCCGACGTGCTCGTGTGATATGTATCCAGCGGAATGTCGTTCGAAGTATCGAGCCGCGCAAACGCGCCAAAGTAATCCAGCCGCTGCAGCGTCCCACCCAGTGACACCTGGTTCTGATACGTGTACAAATTTCCCGCATCGCCCTGGTAGGTCAGCAGCGGATGCAGCGTCGACCCGCGCGGCGTCTCAATGTTGATCACGCCCGCGCCCGCATCCGTCCCATACATCGCAGAGTCCGGCCCCCGCACTACATCGATCTTCCCCACCGCCGTCGAACTCACCGTGCCAAAGTCAAACGTCCCGCCCACATCATCCGCGGGCATGCCGTCGACCGTCACCAGGTTCGCCGTAGAGTTCCCGCCGCGCAGAAACAGGCTCGTAACGCTGCCCATCTGGCCCGACTGCACCAGGAACGCTCCCGGCGTCTGCCGCACTCCATCCACGATCCCCGGCTGCCACTCCATCGCGTCGCCCGGAATCACCGTCACCGGCGACGTCAACTGCGGCAGCGGCGTCGGAATCCCCGTCGCGCTCACCGTAATATCCTGGCGCACCGTATTTGCCGCCAGCACCACATCCTGCTGCAGCACATCGGTCGCGCCCGCGTAAAAGTCCACGCCGATCGCCGGCAGATATCCACCCGCCGCACCCAGCAGCGTAAACCGCCCCGCGTCCGAAGACCTCAGCTCAAACGCGCCCTTGTCATCGGCATAGGCCATGGCGACGACCTTGCCGTCCTGCACCAGCCGCACCGTTCCACGAGGCACGGGCTTTCCCAGCGCATCCGTCAAATGTCCGCGCACCACCACCGCATGCGCAGTCGTCGAAAGCAAGAATCCAAACAACACGAAAGCAACGCGCAGGCCTAACCTCGCGTTTGCACGTTGACCAGCCGCAGTGCGGCCCCAAAACAATGGCATCATGATCTCCTCCACCTCCCCTTCGGAGGCGTGGCAGGCACAACAGCAGCAGAACCGGTCTCCTGACTGGCGCGATTTCAAGTCCAACCCTTGTCTTTCAGAGAACGTCCCTTCCCGATGTCCTTTGGACGATCAGTGGGCGTCTCCGGGTCAGCCTCACCTTGCACTTCGCCTCTTCGGCGACATCAAGGTGCGCGCATCACAGTTGCGGGGCAGTGGCGGAATCTCACCGCGCTTCCCGAACATTCCTTTGCGGTAGCGAAATAAAAAAGCACATTGCCCTTGGTCCAAACAACAAAACGCGGCAACGCAGAAACTTCTTGCGAGCCTCCAGTGTACGGCCTGCCCTGCGGAAAATTCACGCAACTCTTCCCACACCGTCTCAGCGCCTCAAGTTATTTCTTCGGAAACACGACAAGCGGCGAAACCTCCGCCGGCATCCCAGCATTCATCGCCTCTCGCAGCAGGCCCACCGTCGAAGGCAGCGCCCACACCGGCGATTGCAGCTCCGGCATCGGCTTCGACTTAAAAATCCTGCTGGTCTGCTTCACCAGCCACCGTGCCGAGCGCTTCGCCTTCTTCCGCCGCGCGCTGTCCGTCGAGATCCCCGTCCCTGCATACATCTGCCGGTACAGCTTCGAAAGCATCACAAACGCAACCCTCGCCTTCACCGTAGGAACGCATCTGGATCGCTTCCACACCGCGCCCCAGTTGTAAAATCTGTCCCACACCGCCTGCGTTCGGTCGCTGATCTCCGCCGAGCTCATCGACGGATGCGGCGTGAACATCTTCGGTCGCACCGCCGTCGGAATCAGCCAGTAGCGCGTGATCGGCACATCTCCCACCATCGTCGGATCCTGCGCCTGCTCCTTCTCCCATTTCCCAAAATCGACGGTACCAGGAAACGGCGTCATCATCACAAACTGCGCAAACGTCACACCTGCCTTCAGCGCCATCTCCACCGTTGCATCGAACGTCGCAGGCTTGTCCGTTGGCAGGCCAAAGATAAACGACCCCAGCACATGCACGCCGTGCTCCTTGAATGTCTGCAATTGCTTCGCCAGCGCCTCGCCAGAGTAGTTCCAGTCCTTGAAAACCGCCTTCAGACCTTCAGGCGTAACGGCCTCAACTCCCACCAGAGCGCCCTTGATATTTGCCTTCCGCATCGCGTCCAGGTACTCGCCATCCTCGCCTGCCTCCATCGTGATCTGCGTAAAGAACACCATATCCCTGGGCAGCTTTGCCAGCTCTTCCATCAACTGGAAGCGCTCCGTGCGGATGGCCATAAGCTCTTCCAGCTTGACCACATTCCCCTGCTCCCGAGCCAGCCGCAGGTCGGTCAGCGTGACCGGATAAAAGTTGTCGTCCGCTAACGCGATAAACCGAAAGCCAATCCGACGCAGGCTCACGATCTCGTCAATCACACTCTGGAAGCGCCGCTGCCGCGGAGCCTGCCCATCCGTCCTCCACACGCTGCAGAAAGAGCAATGCTTCGGGCATCCGCGAATCGTCTGCACCGAAGCCCACATATATTTGTCGCGAGCCATCAGGTCCCAGCGGCCCGCCAGAAATTGGCTCCCCTCAATGCGGCCGCCCTCATACACCCGCTTCGGAGCGCCGCCACGACAATCCATCACGGCCTCGCCCCACGCAACATCGCCATCGCCCTTCACCACCGCGTGGGCCTGCCCTTGCTCAAACGGTTCGTCAGGAAACAGCGTCGCGTGAATCCCCCCATAGATCACCCACGCCCCACGCGAGCGAGCCATCCTGCCCACCTCGTACCCACGCAGTGCATTGCCCGTGTGCACACTGATCCCCACAATGTCACCCGCTGCAATCGTTTCCGGAACAATCTGCTCCAACGATTCATCCACCAGAATCGGATCGCCAACGATCGCAGGTGTAGCCGCAGCCAGAACGAACAGCCACCGGGGAGTAATTACAGCTGTACCAAAAGAGTTGTCACTCGGATTTATAAGATGAACACTCAACAAATGGAACCTTTCCTCGTACGAGGTCTATGGCTTCAGTGAGTGTCTTCACAATGTTGCGAAGCATGCCGGATCGTCAGACAAGGTTCGTAGATCGCGGTTCTGCCCGCCGGGCTATGGTGACGATCATACATATCAGCATCAAGGCCTGTCGCACCGCACAGGCTCGTCCCCAATGAAGTTTCGTTCACATCTTTCGCGGGGACTGATAACAAGCAGGTTCCACCCGCCGCATCCAAACTCTCAAATATTCTTGCTCATCCGAATCACCGGCAGCGCCTCGCCATTGGGCAGCGGAATCGCAATCCGCTCATCATCTTTGTACCCTCGGAGCCGATACAGCGGCGCTCCCGTCAGCGTCGACCCCATCTCCAGCCGCGTAAACCCTGCCGCCTGCGCCTGCCGCTCGCAGTACTCCAGCATCAAACTCCCCAACCCTCGCCGCGCCCATCCTGGATGCACAAAGATCGCACGAATCTTCGCCGCATCCTTCTTCGGATCGAGGCACCCAGGCTCCCGCATGGGAAGCCCATCACTCCCAAACAACGTCGCCCGATAGCTCCATCCGCCCGACGCCACCATCTCGCCCCCCACCTCCGCGATAAAGTACGTCCTGTCCTTAATCAACTGCGAATCCAACCCCAGCGCATGTCCGAGCGCCCCCTCAATCTCCGCCTGCGTATAGTCATTGGCTTGCAACCCGCGCACCGACGCCTCAATCAACGCATCCAGCGCCGGCACATCCGCCTCCGTCGCACACCGAATCGCCACACCGTCAACCAGTCCCATCACCCTCCGCTCTGCATTTGCTTCTGCGGCCGAGCCGCGTCTCGCCGTCCGCGCAGGACTACAGCGTCAACAGCACCTTGCCCGTAGTCTTGCGCCCCGCCAGGTCACGATGCGCCTGCGCCGCGTCTTCCAACGAGTACGTCTGGCCAACGCGCGCATGCAGCTCCCCACGCGCCACCCATCCAAACACATCGGCCGCGCGATGCTCGAGCTCCGCCCGCGTCCTCACATAATCCTTCAGCGTAGGCCGCGTCAGATACAGCGATCCCGCCATCAGCCGAATCGGATCCATCGGCGGCACCGCGCCGCTCGACGCCCCATACAGCGCCAGCAGCCCCCTCGGCCGCAAACACTTCAGCGAGTCCTCAAACGTAGTCTTCCCCACCGAGTCATACACCACCGGCAGACCATCCCCATCCGTCTGCCGCTTCACCTCGTCTACAAAGCTCTCCTGCGTGTACAGAATCACCTTGTCCGCACCCGCGCCGCGCGACAACTCCGCCTTCTCTTCGGTCGAGGTCGTCGTCAACACCGTCGCCCCCAGCCGCTTGGCCATCTGCGTCAGCAGCAGCCCCACGCCGCCCGCACCCGCGTGGATCAACACCGTCTCTCCCGCACGAATCGGATGCGTGTCATGGGAAAGATAGTGCGCCGTCAAACCCTGCAGCAGCACCGCCGCAGCCTGCTGAAAGCTCATGCCCTTGGGAATCGGCAGCAGGTCCGCAGCCGGCGCACACGCAAACTCCGCATACGTTCCGCGCGTCCCGTTCCACGCCACGCGATCGCCCACCACGAACCCACTCACGCCCGCGCCCAGCTCCGCTACGGTTCCCGCAGCCTCCTGTCCCGGCGTAAACGGCAGCGCTGCCGGATAGCGACCCTCGCGCAGGTACGTATCGATAAAGTTGACGCCGGCGGCCTCAATCTTCACCAGCACCTGTCCCGCACCCGGTCTCGGCACGGGCAGCTCTACGAGCTCCATCACTTCGGGGCCGCCCGTCTGCTTAATCTGTATCGCTCGCATTGTTTTTCCTATCGCAGATCGTCCAACAACCTACCGGCTCATGCTCTCTTCCGACGGCCGTATCCGCACAATACGGTCCACCGCGTACGGCGTATTCTGCGACTGCGTAAAGAAGTGCCGCACCTGCAGCTCCGCCAGCAGCCCCACGCCAATCAACTGGATCCCCGCCAGGATCATCACCGCCGCGATGGTAAACAGCGGAGCGTGCTCATCCATCACATTGTTGCCGGAGAAAAGCTTATGCAGCAGCAGCCAACCGGCAATGCCACCACCACCCAGCACACCCAGGGCGCCCAACGTGCCAAAAAAATGCAGCGGCCGTGTCATATAGCGCAGCAGAAACCGAATCGTAAGCAGATCGAAGAATACACGGAACGTCCGTGAGATCCCGTAGTGGCTCTTGCCGGACTCGCGTACCGGATTTGTAATTGCAACCTCGCAGATGCTCGCGCCATACCAACTTGCCAGCGCGGGAATAAACCGATGCATCTCACCGTACAGCGGAATATTGTGGATCACATCTCGCCGATAGGCCTTGAACGTCGTTCCGAAATCGTGGATATCCACGCCCGAAAGCCGCGCCATCATCCAGTTGGCTACACGCGAAGGCGCACGCCGCAACACCATGCTGTCGACCCGCTGAGCGCGCCATCCGCTCACCACGTCGTAACCCTCTTCCAGCTTTGCCAGGAACATCGGAATCTCTGCCGGATCGTGCTGCAGGTCCCCATCCATCGCCAGGATGTACTCCCCTGACGAGTGATCAAACCCCGCAGCCAACGCCGACGTCTGCCCAAAGTTCCGCCGCAGCTTCACCAGCAGCACCCGCGAGTCCACCGCCGCAATCTCCTCCAGCAGCCGATACGTCCGGTCCCGCGACCCATCATCCACAAACACCAACTCAAAGCTGGAACCCACCTGCTCCATGACGCCCTTCACCCGGTCATAGAGTTTGGTGACGTTCTCTTCCTCGTTGTGAAACGGCACGACGATGGAATACTTTGGCACGTCCACGATTTTACGCCGAACCTTGTGTATTTCCGCGTTTATCTGTTGTTTACGTTCCGCCGCGATACACTAGCTCAGGGTTTCTGCGTCGATCCTCCCGATCCACCGGCAGCCTCCCACCCCCAAAAGTGGCCCGGTAGCTCAGTTGCATAGAGCAGCGCACTCCTAACGCGAAGGTCGCAGGTTGGACTCCTGCCCGGGCCACCACAAACCTCAATGAGATTGGGCCGATGCCTCGAGTCAGCTTGCGTCTCCGTAGGATCGGTCCGAGCCTTCAAATTGGGTTGCCCGTAATGTTCGCTCTTCAAGAATTCAGTCGAAGTCAAACGTTTCAGTTCAATGCTATAGTTGGCGTTATTTCCAAGATTGGCTACTGAGAATGCAGGTTTCACGGGGCGCGCTGTGCTGGATACGCGGCAGGACAAAATATCTGTTGAGTGCGAAGTTCTCCGCGTTGCGCTGCGCCTGCGGTTTTGGGTTGCTCATAGCCCTGCTGGCAGCTAAAAGCATTGCGGCTCAGGATGTTACTCGATCCAATGATGGATGGAGAGGCGTTGCGCTCGATGCTTCGATGCACCCTCTCGCAGGAGCTGTCGTTACAGTCCGTGGTTTGGCGAAGGGTACAGCACCGCACTCTGGAGTGACCACCTCGGACGGACATTTCATCGTGTTGGGCGCTGGCAGCGGGCCGCACCGCGTAACACTGCGGTTGCCGGGGCGACACCAAACCTCCGCAATCGAGATAGATCTCAGCGCCAGTCCGGCAGTGCTCATGCTTTCTCTCACGAACAAGTTGTCAGAGAGATCGATGAGCGCCCTTCGCTTCCCTCTTCCCTCCTACGCCAGTGCACGAACACGGGCGACACCAACGACCTCAAAAGACGAGAAGCTGGCCAGCGCAGATGTCAGTGACTTGCCATTGAATGGCCGCGACTTCAGCACGCTGCTGTTGCTCGCAGCAGGCACCATGACGGATGTGAATGGAGCAACAAACTTCACTCAGCAGTTTGCCATCAACGGACAACGCGGGGTTGAAGCCGTGTTTGCGATGGATGGAGCAGACATCAGTGACCCTGAGATGGGTGGAAGCACGTTTACAAACTTCAACGTCGACGCGATCCAGGAACTCCAATCAAGCTCGGGCTGGATGCCGGCGGACATCGGCCGAGGCGCGGCCGGGTTTACGAACATCGTCACGCGTTCTGGAAAGAGCGGCTTCCACGGTTCGTTTTTCGAGTTCGTACGGAACTCATCGTTTGACGCGAGAAACTACTTCGACCACCCCTCCATCGCGGAGCCCGGACGGATTCCACCGTTCCGACGCAATGAGTTTGGGTTTACCAACGGCGGGCCGGTCAAAATTCCCAGGCTCTACGATGGACGACATGCAACGTTTTATTTTGGCGAGTATCAGGGCTTTAGACAAGTCCTGGGCACCACGCAGGTGCTGGCTGTTCCGACCGCTGCGGAACGAGCGGGCCAGGATGTAGTCACGTATCTCGACGGCAGCACGGACACGCTGCAGGTCAACGTGAATCCAGCAATCGCTCAGATATTTGCACGCTATCCGTTGCCGAACAATCCAACTGGAGCCTACGGAGCACGCACCTATGCCGCGCCTTCGAAGGTGAATACAGATGCCGATCAATTTTCCATTCGCGTGGATCAACGGATCGGATCCAAAGGTCAACTTTTAGCGCGCGTCACCTACGACAATCTGACGGGCCCGACGACCAACCCCGACCAGACGCTGCTCGATCCAAGCTTCGGAGTGGAGTACGTCGATCGGCAGCGTAACCTCATCGTTGCTTATACCAACACGCTCTCACCCCGGCTGGTATGGTCCTCGTCCTTCGGCATTACTCGCACCACGCCGTCCTTTCCCACCGCAAACCGCACCGATCCGGCAGTGAAGTTTAATGACGGACTCTTCGAGCCCTTCAATGGAGCCGGCGGCTCGGTGATGTCTGCCTTCGGAAACTTATTCTTTGGACATACAGACTTCAATTGGTCACGTGGAGATCATCAATGGAACTGGGGTGTGGAAGCACGCTTGAATCGCGACACCACCTATTTTGGGACCAGCCCGAATGGAGAGTATGACTTTGGGGGCGGAACGGTCTATTCACCCGCGTTCATTCCGTCCGCGTCCGGCCAACATAACGTGCAGCCGGGGGATCCTCTCCCAGACACGCTGAGCAGCTTTCTCCTTGGTTATCCCTACGGATACACCATTGCAGTTGCACCGTCCTATATCTCCGATGGTGCACATATTGGCCCCGCGGCCATTAACCGCAACGACATTAACGGCTACATCAAAGACACCTGGAAGATCAACGCGCGCTGGCTTCTTGACTACGGCCTGCGCTACGAGTTCTACACACCCATCACGGAGCGGGCGCACCGCACCTCTGGCTTTCTCGATGCATTTCCCGCGGCTGGCACCGACCAACAGTTCGTCATCAACCCTCAGCCGGGCTACCGCAACGGCAGCAATGGCTGGGGTCCCCGCGTGCAAGTCAGTTGGAGTGGGCCCCTCGGTTTTCACGTTCATGCGGGTGGAGGGCTCACCATCATCCCTCCCAACATCTGGCAGGACAACTTCTTGACGGGCTCGACTCCGTTTGTCATTTACCCCCGCGTCAACGCGGTCCAAAGCGGTGAAATCGCTTACGGATTTCAGATCACGCCGCAAGAGTTGCCAAGCGTTTATTCGCCATCCGGCCAGCAGATTCTGGTGAACGGCAATACCAAGGCGGTTGCACCCAACACTGTTATGGACGTGAATCGCTATCAGCAGGATCTCGCGGCCCTCGCGCCCGGTCATCAACTCTCGCTGCTCAATCTGAGTGCGATCGACAGGCGTTTCGGCAACGGAGAACTCGGGACGTGGACTCTCGGCATGGAGCGAGCCTTCCGCGCCCTCACCGTCGATATCGCCTACGTAGGCACGTCTGCATACCACCTTCCCCGAATCTCGTATCCGAATGCGTATCCGGGTGCAGAACCTGGCTTCGCGCCGTTTACCAACTTTGATGCCAGTGGTGCGGTCACGGGCGGGTTTGGCTACGAACAAGTGATCACGGCGACAGCCCATTCAAACTACAACGCTCTGCAAACGTCTCTCTCCGGGAGGGTGACGCGCTGGGGACCGGAGGTGCAGAGCAGTTATACCTGGGGCAAAGCTCTTGACGATGTTAGTGGCGTAATGGGTGGAACCGGCTCCACGGGAGCCGTGGCAATCTTTAGTCCGCAGAATCCCGCTGATACGCGTGCGGAGCGCGGACCTTCCAACTTCGATGTCACCCACGCGCTCACGGTAAGTGCAGCGCAGGATCTTCAATTGCAGCGCCTCGGAACGCAGGGGCCGCACCTGAAGACCGTTAGCCGGGGGTGGCAGTTACTCAGCATCTCTACAATCACCAGCGGATCTCCGTTCACCGTGTACTCAGGGCTGCAGCAGACGGGAGCGGGGACGAACGGCGCCGATCGGCCCGACCAGGTCGGGGCCCCGGACCTTTCGACAGCGCATAGCGCCACACGGCCTCGCGACGACTACTTCGGCCGAGGCGCCAACAACGCAAGCTACTTCAGTATTCCGGTTGGCGTCGCTGGCGGGACAGGCCCAAACAGCGGTACCTTCGGCACTCTCGGTCGGAATACGTTTCGTGGTCCGGCATACTACGACTTCGATTTTGCGTTGATCAAAACAACTCCGATAGGTCACCGGAGGACGGGGCAAGAGCGTTTTGATGTGCAGTTCCGAGGTGAATTCTTCAACGTCTTCAACGTGGTGAACATGGGACTGCCCGCGAATACGATCAAGGGTTCCGGCTTCGGAGTGATCAGCAAGACAGCGGGCACATCGCGCCAGATTCAGTTTTCGCTCAAGCTGATTTATTGACCTCTTCGACTGAAGTTCATTACGGGCGTCTCAACCTTCGTCCGCAAAGGCGTCCGCGGCGGTCGACAACGGTGGTCAAATGCTGAATGTGCCGGAACTCTCGACGAGATCGCTCGCCATAACTTGTAGCTGCGGAGCGAATATTCGGCGCTGGTGAATGGGCGGAAGAACGTGTCGCGGGAGCTCCAACCCCAGCAGTGAGGCGTTGCGCGTATCTTGATAGAGTGTCCGAACGATTCGACAGTGAACAGACGTTAGCGGTTGGTGGGTCAGAGTCTGACGTCGAGGCTGGAGAGGGGGCGTCGAACAACTGTTTCGGGTGTGGGCCGGGAAATACGGTTGGGTTGCGGCTGGAGTTTGTGATAGAGCGCTCGGATGAGGGCGGAGTGAGCGCGACGACGAAGCTGGAACTGGCGAGTTGCTATGAGGGAGGACGCGGGCGGATGCATGGCGGCATCGTCGCGACGCTCATGGACGAGGCGATGAGCACGCTGAACAAACCGCTGGGGGTGATTGCGGTGACCCGGAAGCTGGAGGTCGAGTATCTTCGGCCGACCCCGGTGAATCAGCCGCTTATGTTGGTGGGGCGGCACATGCGGCGTGAGGGCCGCAAGCTCTTCCATGTGGCAGAACTGCGGGATGCCGAAGAGCGCGTGCTGGCGCAGGCCAATGGGCTATTCGTGGTTTTGGCGGAGAGGCCATAGGCGTGAGGGCGGGCCGATCGATGGGTTTAGGACGGAGTTATCTGCGCCAGCAGTAAATACTGCGGCCTTCGACCGAACACAGGATTACCCCGTCGCCAGCTTCACCAACGCACCTAAATCCATCGGAGAGTCGGAGGTCACGCCGTGAGGCAGGGTGGGCGCAACGACAAGCGCCTCCCTCTGCTCCTCCCACCACACTAGGAACGACGACTGCTCCGAACCTGTCAAACGTTGTTGATTCACCCATTGATAGAAAGCACCCATGTCGGCATCCACCAACGAGCCTGCGGGGTCAAGTTCATTCCTGCTGCCGGTGTTTGAAAGCAGCTCGTTCATAGGCCTTTGACGCTGCCGAGGAGCGTACCGCACCAGCAGGGTCAGTGGTTCAGCCCGCCGCAGTGCCTCTCGCGAAGTCCACTGAGCAAATGTGGTGCTGAAGATCTGTGTGCCCGAGCCTTCGGTGAACAACTTTACCTGGAAGCGATCGAGGACTCCTCCGTCTCCATGCTTCATCCCCAGTTCCGCGGGCGTTAGCTGAGCGAGGTCTGTGCGCAGCTCCTCCGGCCCCATTCCCGGCTTGGCGATTTCGCCTTGCATGAAGTTCAGCAATCGATCTCGCACCGGGCTCAGCTCGTCGTAACTCACTGTCGTCAGTCCAACGGTTGGCCGCGCGGCGACCCCGCCATCCACATACCAGTGCCCATACGCCGCAGGATGCGCTTTCGCGCGTGCCTCCGCGGTTGCGATCAGTTCCTCCAGTCCCCCTTCAGGATTCACCGCACTGAAGTACGTGCCATGCTTCCGCAACATGCGGAAGAGCGGCTCCGGGGTGGTCGACGCCCCTTTGCCGATCACGGCGATGCCCAGCCGCGGCGTCGGCAACGGGTGAGGGGCGCGCGCTGACTGGAGGGTGTTGCCGTATGCGACCGCAGCCTCACGGAACGCGTCCAACTGATGCGTCGTCCAAAGGTACGCTGACTCCTGCTCAAGAAACTGCCCGGGCTTCTCCACCCAGTCCGTATGCTCCAGCTTGCTCGAAAGCCGCAGAGCGGCGAAGCCCTGAAAGCGCGCCTCGAGCTGCGATGCGGAGAGAGCAGACAGAATCGAGAGTTCCTCCTCGATACGCAATTGCTCAACGGGAAATCTGTCGTCGTACTCGATCAACTCATGAAGCAGCCCTGGCAGAAAGCTCAGTGGCAACTGTCGGAACACGGGCAGATGCTCCAACGCCAGCTTCTTCGCCGCAGGCGAGTACTTATTGAAGTTCGCGGGCTGAAGTTCACTTGGCAGCATGGCCCTATAGCAACTCCTCAATCGGCTTGCCCTGCGACTGCTCGGCCGAGAATCCCATCATCGCGCCGATGCTCGGCACCAGATCGATCGACTGCACAGGAGTGTCATACACCACACCGTGCCGCACGCCCGCGCCCAGCGCCATCATCCAGGTGGTGCGCGACTCCGGGTCGCCCGTGCGGTGATGCTGAAATCCATTGCCCCCCGCGTCCTCGTCCGCGTCGCGCCCAAAATCCGGCAGGATCAGCATCGTCGTATTGCCCGCATACTCGGGCTCCTCCTGCACTGCTTTCCACAGCGCAGCGCAAAGCCTGTCGGTGCGGCGAATCGCATCGATGTAAAGAGAGAATGCGCCCGAGTGCGCCACGTCGATGTCGTGCATGGTGATCCAAAGCAAACTGGGCGACTCCTGCCGCATAAGCTGCCGTGCAATGTAAACCGATAGCTCATCCGGGCTCGAAAGGCTCTTCGCGTGCGCCATAAAGTCGTCGACGGAGAGCTTCAGTACCTTCTCCAACTGCTGCAGCTCGAACTCCCCGCCCTCGATCTTCGGCGCATAGAGCGGCGTCTCGTAGTTATCGCGAAGCAGATGGCCATAGTCCGTCGTCGTCCCGCGGGTCGCGGCGCTTAGTAGATGCTTGGGCAACACAACTTGTGCGCCAAGTCCATCCCCGTACCCTCTGCAGTCGCTCTCTCCAATCCGGTTAAATCCATTGCTTGGCGCCACGACCCATGCATCCGAAAGCGGCCGTCTGAGATCTTTGCGAAAGTATTCGAAGATCGTCGGATGGTCCGGAGGCACCGCCGAAAAGTTATTCAGGGTCTCGTACACGCCCGTCGCCAGGCTTGCCGTCGCTACGTAGTGGCCAAGGATTCCGCGGTTTGTCACACGCGTGAAGAAGCTGGACTGCGGGGCAAGCTCACCCAGCATATGCGGAATGTTGAGCTGGCCGTCCGGAGCAAATGTCTCCTGGTCTCGCGCCCCGCCGCCAAACGTAACTACGATTACCTTGCGCTTCTTCCTTGCAACCTGCGCGCGAACAAAAGGGCTCCCACCCAGGAGGGCGCTTCCGACGGTCATGCCCGCAGCATCGCGTAGAAACTCGCGGCGGGTCCGTCCGAGGCGCGCGGCGATCTCCCACGGATTCATCCCGGTCCCCTCACGATGATGCAATGGATTACCCATAGGCCTAGCGTATTGATCCTCTTGTCCGAGCCATCCTGCGCCCTCAGTGCGCCTTCATCGCTCCGGGCTGATCCTGCGAACTCCCCGCGGTTGTTTTCGACGAGTATACGAACTCTTTCACCTCGGCGCGTTCTTTGTCCATCGCGGCCAGATGGTCCGCTCGCAGCTTCTTGTACATGTCGAACTCGACCTGCGCCTCCGCCTTGTTTCCCATACGCGTGTAATCGATTCCCATCCGATAGTGCGCATCTGCAAGGGTCGGATCAAGCTGGATCGTCTTCTCGTACTCCGGCAACGACCCCGCGTAATCATGCTGATCCGCAAGCAGATTACCCAGTTGCATGTGCGCATCCGCAATCTGATCGTCCAGAGCAATTGCTTTCTTCAGCAGCGCCTCCACTTCTTGCAAATTGACGGTCACGCCTTCCGAACGCTTTCCCTTCCAAATGCTCATCGCGTAATAGTATTGCGCGAGACCGTTCTGTGGCTGTCGCTCAGCATAGCCTTTGAAGTGTTCGATCACTACATCCACCTGATTCGGTGAACTGTTATACGCCCGGGACAGAAATAGATAGACCCTGGGATCGTTCGGTGCAAGGTCTGCCGCAGTCACCAGCGCCTTGACCGCGTCTTCATACAACCCCCGCGCGTAAAAACACATTCCGAGACCGATCTGCAAACGCGATGACTGCGGATACCGCTGGACAGCAGTCTTAAATACCTCGATCGCAGGATCATAGGTGCGATGCAACAGAAGCTCACTCCCCCAGTCAAAGAGATTCTCTTCGCTCGGATCCAGCCGCACGGCAGCCTCGTAGTCGTTAGCGGCCTCCACGAAATTCCCATCCTTCTCTGCAACCTGCCCCTCCAGGTTGTGAAGTTCGCCTGTGTCCTTGAACTGAAGCAGGCGGTGAATCACACCGCGCGCATCTGCATACTGGCCGGTCAGCATATCCGCCATTGCCAGGTCGTAGCCGTTGTCATAGGCCGTTGGATCGATGGCGTACGCCGCAGCAAGGTAGGGTTTTCCGTCTGCGATCTTGCCCGCTTGGATGTAAAACTCCCCCAGGTTGTGGTTGACGGTGTAGTCCTGCGGAGCCAGCGCCACCGCCTCACGAAACTGCTCGTCTGCGGCATTCATGCGTCCCAGACGCATCAAGCTGGCGGCGAGGTTAGTCCGCGCCGCGACCTCGTTCGGTCGCAGCTTGACCGCCGCTTCAAGATGAGGCATCGCCTTTTCATCTTGCGACATAGCTGCGTACACCAGCCCCATCAACTCGTCCAGGTCGAAGTTATTGTGGATCTCCGGGGCAATGGCCTCCAGTTCTTCGGCAGCAACGGGATATTGTCCAGCCCCATACGCCGCCACCGCATCTTGATACTCGCGGTCGAGCGCTCTCTTTGTGGTCTGTTGGGCTGGAGCCATCACGGCACATGTCGCCAGGCAACAGCAACACGTCCATCGCAACCAGCACACCCTGCTCACAATCAACCTCCCCAACAACAAGTGAGCATACTGCTCTACCAAAAGATAAACCCCGGAAAGGCTCCTTGCGGAGACTCTTTCCGGGGCACTTCCCCAGCGGTTAGAAGTACAACTTCAATGCGAACTGAATTTGACGCTGATCGTAGGGGTTGTCACGAGTCGAGCCGATCAGGCCAAAGTTTGGATTGGTGAAGTTGCCGGAGTTGCTGACGGCCACAACCCCGTTGCCACCAAAATTAGGAGCATTGAAGTTGGGATGGTTGAGGATGTTGAAGAACTCCGATCGGAATTCCATGCGGAACCGGTCGTTGATGTGAATCTGCTTGAAGAGCGAAAAGTCGAATCGGTGGAAGCCAGGTCCCGTCGTCGTTCCCTGCTTTCCGCCCAGAACGCCACTGCCAGTCAGAGGCACGCAGCCGGTGGGAGAGTTAGGAATGGGTCCGTTGGCTCCCAAAGCGCAAGGTTGATTGAAGGCGGCCGGGTTGTTGAACCACCGCAGGGCTGACTGGTTTCCGGTAATCTTCAACTTCGGATCCTGACCAACCACACGGAAGGCGTTGCAACTTGTGCCTGCGGTTGTGCCCGTTGGACAGCCAATCGTAATAGGCTGACCTCCTTGCAGCGTGACGATCCAGTTAGCAGACCAGCCACCGACCAGGTAGTTCACAGCTTTGCTGGACTTGTTCAGGAACTCCTTGCTGTTTCCGAAAGGCAGTTCGTAGCTTCCACTGAAGTGGACGACATTGCGGATGTCGAAGTCCGCAAGGCCATAGTCGAACATGGGTCCGAGTCCTGGAACATCGGGTGCTCGGAAGCCACCCAGGCTGCCACCATTGAGCAGATCGAGCGCGTCGGACATTGCCTTGGACCAGGTATAGGTGAGCAGGAAGGACAGGCCATGGCTTGGCGCCATCTCCAGCTTGGTCTGCAACGAGTTGTAGTTGCTGTCACCGATGGTCGCCTGGTAACTGGCGTTAGAGGAGAAGTCCGGGAAAGGCACCGTGCCGGGAGCTCCGCTTGTGGTGTTCGCTCCTTGGGGCAGAAGCGCGGTGACGTTGTTGCTGCCGATACCGGCCTGCAAATCGCGACCACCTGTGTAGACATACGCAATCTGAGCCGAGAGCGTCCTCGTGACAGAATATTGCGTCGTAAGGTTCGAGCTGTACGTTCGAGGCGTCAGGTAGTTGAACTGCAGTCCTTCAAGTCCCAGCCCCTGCGCGTTGACAGCCGTTGGCGTGAACTGAACGCAGGATAGACCTGAGCCAATGGTAGCCGTATCTCCCGGACCTGCCGTGCTGCATCCGGCCCATGGAGTGTTGTAGCTGATAGGCGAAACGCCCTGCTCGCCAACGTTGCTCCCTGCGGTTTGGCCGGAGTAACTGAAGTTGAAGACGAAAGGATAGTTCTCCCCAATGTTCGGGCCATATCCCTGGTTTTCGAAAGAGTTGTACGAGATACCGAAACCACCGCGAACAACCGTCTTCTCATTGACTTCATAGGCGAAGCCTACGCGCGGCGCAAAGTTGGTCTTTTGCGTTTGCACAAGGCCTTGACCATACTTGTCCGTCTGGTCAAGCGCGATGCCATCCTTTGCGAGAAGCGTCGTGAAGCTGGTCGACAAAGCACGATCATCCTTACCGCTGGCCGGGATGAGGAAGGTTGGCGCATTGTTGGGAGGGCCTGACGGAACAAAGTTGGCCTGCCCACCATTGGTCTCGCGGATGGGCGAGAAGTAATCCCAGCGGATACCAAGGTTGAGGGTTAGCTTGTGGTTGACCTTGTAGTCGTCCTGAAGATAACCCGCCAGATAGGTGCGATAGTCATCCGTCTTGTTGACGTTCGAGGCGTTGATAGAGTCCGAGCCGCCGGAGTAGCTCAAACCATTGCCAACCGTCGCAGCTTCTGGAAGCAGAAGGAATTGCGCTAGACCGGTGCCGCCGTTGTTCTTGGTCGGGATATCGGTATAGGTGCCGTTGAAATCGAAGTTGCCGCGCGAGTAGCCGGGCTGCAGCGTGGAGAATTTGACTTGCTGCGACTCGATACCGGCTTTGAAGCTGTGGTTCTTGTAGATCTTGGTAAAGTCGTCCGTGATCTGCAAGGTCTGGCTGACTTCGTCCGACGGCAGGAAGGAGTTGCTACCCAACGTCTGCAGGCCGCCAATCGTAATCGATGGCAAACCGCCATTCTCAGCGAACTGCGGAATCCCCTGGATGCCATACTGCGCCGGAATGCCGTTGGTGCCACCATCCGGGCCGTAGCGGGTGGTATGCAGATGATTCAGTCCGACGTGGAGCACGTTGATCGCTGTCTGGGTGAACAAGTGCGTGTAACCAACCACCGACTGGCTCGACTTCAGCGTCTGCAAGCCCTGCTGGAAACCGCCGCCGTCGGCGATGCCGCCGAAGATACCCGGAATGAACTCCGGATCGTCCACATAGCTGAAGCGAGCAAAGGCCTGATCCTTGGCGGACGCATTTGCGTCCACGCGTACGTCAAACGCGTTGCGGTGCTCGTAAAGACCGGGGCTGACCTTGTAATTGGATGCTCCGGTTGTATTCGGTTTCGGATACAGCGACAGGAGTTTCAGAGCCACTGGATCGATTCTGTTAGCGGGAAGGATATTGAGACCGCATCCGCTCGCCGTAAAGGTCGTCGTGCTGGGTGAGCATGTTCCGAAAGGATCGCGCACATAACCTGAGGTCGTGGCGATAAGACCCGAGACAGGATCGGCCACGCCCGCCGTTACCGGGCGCGTCGTTGCTGGATCCTGCACGGTCCCGAGCGGAACCACGCGGCCGAGGAAGTCAGTTTGCGTACCAGATTGCAGCAAGTCTCCGAGATTCGTGAAGTCGCTGTTTACCTCGTTCAACGTGGGGACGGTTCCGGCCTGGGTCGTACCCTGTACACGCCGTAACCCTTCGTAGTCGCCGAAGTAGAAAAGCTTGTCCCGGATAATGCGACCGCCGATAGCTGCACCGAACTGATTCTGACGCAACTCGCTCTTGGAGGTGTCGAAGAAGTCGGCCGCGTCCAGCTTGTCGTTGCGGAAGAACTCCCATACAGCGCCATGCAGTTGGTTGGTGCCGGACTTCGTGGTGGCGTTCAAAACAGCGCCGGCCGAGCGACCGTATTGCGCTGTAAAATCAGCCGTTTGCACCTTGAATTCGCTGATCGCATCCAGTGGAGGAAGCACGGCGTAGTTGGTTCCATTGAGGAAGTCAACTGCGTTCGAGTTGTTGTCGATGCCGTCGAGCAAATAGTTGTTCTGCGCTGGGCGAAGTCCGTTGGCGGCGAACGCGCCGGACGCCGCGTTGCCGCGCGTATCAGCCTGGGGCGTATTCACGCCGGCGCCGAGTTGCGCCAGGAACGTGAAGTTGCGCCCGTTCAGTGGCAAATCGTTGACCGTCTTCCCCGTCATCACCTGGCCAACCGAGGAGTCATCCGTCTGCAGCACCGGAGGCGCTATCGTCACCTCGACGGTCTCCGACGTGGATCCAGTCTTCAACTGGACCGGCACCTGCAAATTCTGCGAGATGTTGAGTGTGAGATTCTCCTGTGTGGTCTTCGCAAAACCGTTTGCCGTCACAGTGAGGGAGTAGTGCCCGATCCGAACCGGTGAAAACGTGAATCCGCCTAATTTGTCGGTAGTACCTTTCAACACCAGACCAACGTCCGTATTCGTGATTGTCACGCTCGCGTTGGGGATCACCGCACCCGTGGTGTCTGTTACCGTGCCGGTGATCGACCCTTCATCGACCTGTGCACCCGCATACCCAACCGTTGCCACAGCAAAAAATAGGAACGCCAGCCCAAGGCGCCCAAATCGTAAAACACGCTTGATCAAACTGCAATTGGGGTTCATGCGTTACCTCCAAGTAACTGCATCAGGTTTTTTTCGCTCCTTCAGCGTTCGCGCGGTCAGTGCGTACGGCCTGACCGTCTGTCCGAATATCACGCCGAAGGGTAGCGCATTCTACATTTGCCTCTTCAGTTTGCTACGACGAAATCTCTCGTTTTCAACCTCAATTGCGTGCACCAACAGCGAAACTGGCCCGGTCAGTCGCCCTTTTACAGAACCCGGTCAGGGTCGTCTTCAAAACCATGTAACCGCTTGCATGTGATTCGGCGGAACACTACTCAACTCAACCGGCATTGTCAATACCAAACTTTTCAACGCCTAAAAGCTCCCGATTCGACGCCAAAACCCCCCTTTCCCAAAATCGTTTTCGAATCTCCCGAGCGCTGCGGGTGGTATTCTGCGGACGCTCGACAACCCTGCCGTCTGGATCTGCATGTCTCTTCGCCCCGTGCACAAAACGCATCTCTCCAGACGACAATTGCTCCGCGGTCTCGGCGCCACGGCTTTGACCCTTCGTGCCGCACCGTTCCTGGGAAGTCCTCGCTTCCACGCATCCTCGCAGCCAAACCACCCCTTCGAATCAGCCATCTTCAGCGAGGGCCCGCGATACCGGCCCCAGTACCCGTCGCCGTCCCCGCTCGCGGACATCCTCCGCCTCGTTCCTCTCGGTTCTGACTCTTACATCACCGAGCTTTACGCCTCACAGATCGCTGCCCAGTTTGCCAACTGGGGCCGCGAACTGCGCTCGACGCCATCGCTCCACGCCCAACTCTCCACGCTGCTGTCAGACCGCATCGAGGCGTCTTCGCTAACCCCCTCCCACGAGGCCGTCCTCCGTGATCGCGCCGGCATTCATGTCTCTCAACGCACCTTTCCTCCGGCGTCCAGCAGTGCACGCGAGGTCGTTCTCGCGGACCTGTCGCGCTGGCTTCGCCCGCTCTCCGCCGTGACCGTCGCAGAGTTCGAGATCTTTGCGATTGAAATGATCTCCGCGTCGCCGCTCTCGGTGCAGATCGAGATGCGCTACAACATTGCCGGCACGCGCCACGACAAACGCCGTGAAGAGCGCGTCGGCGCGTGGCAACTTCTCTGCGTCCAATCAGAGTCGCCCGCATGGAAGATCCATCGCTGGCAAGCCACCGGCGAACAGTTGAGCGTCGGCGAACCCTCCCCATTCATCGACGTGACGGCCCACGCCCTATCGCGTAACGACTCCTTCGCCGCCCAGTTGCAATGTGGGGTGGATCACTGGCGCACCGTACTCGACGGCGCATGCGGCATCGACATCTACGCCAACAATGGCGTTGCCGCGGGTGATTACGATGGCGATGGTCTGGACGACATCTACGTCTGCCAGCCATCTGGCCTGCCCAACCGCCTCTACCGCAATCGCGGCGACGGTACCTTCGAGGACGTCTCGGCCCACGCTGGCGTCGATGTGCTCGATAACACTGCCTGCGCGCTCTTCGCCGACTTCGACAATCGCGGTGTGCAGGACCTGCTCGTCGTCGGTGGCAGCGGGCCACTGCTCTTTCGCAACCGTGGCGACGGCACCTTCGCGCTCAAACCGGATGCTTTTCATTTCGCTGCCCCGCCCAACGGCACGTTCACTCACGCCGCGCTGGCTGACTACGACAATGATGGTCGACTCGACATCTACTTCTGTACCTATCAGTATTATTTGGGGCTTGATCAGTACCACTATCCGGTTCCCTACTACGACGCGCGCAACGGCCCGCAAAACTGCCTGCTCCACAATGAAGGCAACGGCTACTTTGTCGAAACAACGCAGGCAGCGGGGCTGAATATCGAGAACAATCGGTACAGTTTTGCGTGTGCATGGGGAGACGCCACCGGCAAGGGTGGACCAGACCTCTGCATAGCCAACGACTTCGGCAAGTCGCAACTCTATCGCAACAATGGCGACGGCACCTTTCGTCATGTCTCGCAGCAGTCTCGTGTGGAAGACGCAGCGGCCGGGATGAGTGCCTGCTGGGCCGATTTCGACAATGACGGCCATCAAGACATCTACATCTCGAGCATGTGGGAGGCAGCCGGTCAACGCGTCTCGCATCAAAAGCAGTTTCATCCGGAGGCTACCGCCGAGATTCGCAGTGAGTATCAACGTCAGGGCCTCGGCAATGCACTCTATCGCAACCTTGGCGACGGCAGCTTTCGAAATGTCGGCGCGCAAAGTAATACCACAGTCGGTCACTGGTCCTGGGCCGCCGATGCGTGGGACTTCGATCACGACGGTTTCTCCGACCTGTATGTCACCAATGGCTACATCTCCGCTGCCGACCCAACGGATATAGGAAGCTTCTTCTGGAGGCAGGTAGTCGCCAACTCACCGGACGATGCATCCGCGCGCCTTGCCTACGAACATGGTTGGAGCGCGATCAACGAATTGGTGCGCGCGGACAACTCGTGGAACTCCTATCAGCGCAATGCGATGTTTGCGAACAATGGCGACGGCACCTTTGCTGAAGTCTCCTCCATCATTGGCCTTGACTGTGTTGAAGACAGTCGATCGTTCGCTCTCGCCGACATCGACCAGGATGGCCGCCAGGAGCTTCTGCTGAAGAACCGCAACGGACCGCAGTTCCGCATCCTGCATAACAACCTGGGCGAGATCGGCAACTCCGTCTGCTTCCGTTTGCGCGGACATAAGAGCAATCGCGACGCCATCGGTGCAGCCGTGACACTCGAAGCAGGCTCTTTGCGCCAGACAAAGTATCTGCAAGCTGGCTCCGGTTTCCTCGGACAGCACTCCAAGGAACTCTTCTTCGGAGTCGACAAATTTGCGGGGCCGCTCAAAGTGAACGTCCGCTGGCCTTGCGGAGTTCTGCAGACGTTCACTGACATTCCCGTCGGCCACCGCATCGAGGTCGAAGAAGGTGTAACCACGTTCGCCGCAAAAGCTTTCGCGGAGCGTCCGCAACTCTACGACCAGCTCATTCCACCTTCGTCGCCACAGCCCCTTCAAACCAATGTGGACACCTGGCTCACCAAGCCACTGAAGGCACCGGCCTTCTCTCTCCCGGACACGAACGGAACGACACATCGGCTCGAGGATTGGCTCGGCAACTTCACTCTTCTCACCTTATGGGCAACCACCTCGGCTGAGTCGAAAGCGCAGCTCATCGATTTACAGCGTAATCTTCAGCGGCTCCGCAGCGCGCCTCTTCACGTGGTCGCACTCAGCCTCGACGAACCCGATCAGGCCGCCGACGTGCGCGCCTTCGCACAGCAGTCGGGTCTCGCGTTCACTGTCTTGCTCGGCACACCGGAAGTCGGTGGAATCTACAACATTATCTATCGTTATCTCTACGATCGCCGCCGCGACCTCGTTTTCCCCACAGCTTTCCTGATAGATAAAGAAGGCGAGATCGTCAAAGTCTACCAAGGCACAATCTCTGCGGATGGTGTCGTCCATGACATCGCTACCGCACCTTCCACGCCGGAGCAACGCATTGAGCGGGCTCTTCCGTTCAAGGGAAGCCTTTATCAAAGCACGATGCAGCGTAATGACTTCACGTATGGTGTCGCACTCTTTCAACACGGCTATTTCGAACAGGCCGAAGCCTCCTTTCAGCAGGTCGTCGCTGCTCGCCCCAACGACCCGGAGGCCTACTACAACCTTGGCACGCTGAACCTTCGGCGCAACAACTATGACCAGGCGCGGGAGTATCTCAAGCAGGCCATCAAACTACGTTCCGACTATCCGGAAGCATGGAACAACCTTGGAATGATGGCAGCACAACAGGGTGAAGCCAATGAAGCGATACAGGACTTTCAGCAGGCACTCCAACTGCGTCCCGACTACGCGACCGCTCTGCTCAATTTAGGGAATATCTACCGGCGCGAACGCGCGTATCCCGAGGCCGACGCCGCTCTCAAGCTCGCGCTCGCGCTCGAGGCTGATGACGCCGAAGTGCACTATAGTCTTGGCATGCTCTATGCGCAGCAAAATGAGCTTGAGGTCGCGGCAGGTTATCTCGAGCAGGCCATCGCACTACGCCCCGTCTATCCCGAAGCGCTCAACAATCTCGGCATTGTGTATGTGCGTCTGCAGAAGCTCGACCTCGCCAAGCAACAGTTCGAGACCGGCATCGAGCGCTCACCCGACAATGATCAGGCATATCTGAACCTCGCGCGGCTTTATGTGATGCAGGGCGACAACGCCAGCGCGCGCCAGGTGCTGCAGCGCCTGCTCCAGCGGCAGCCGCAAAACGCCGTTGCGCTCAAGGCCATGGAGGTCCTGCAATGAATTCACAATCCCTCCGGCGCAAATTCCTTCTCGCAATCTCCTGCGCCATCCTGACATCGCACGCACTCTCGCAGCAGGAACCCGCTCAGCGCCACCTCACGCAGGGCATCCATCTCGCTTCGCAAAAGCACTACAAAGCCGCGCAACTTGAGTTCGAAAAGGCCGATGCACTCCGCCCCAACGACTTCGCCATCCAGTTCAATCTCGGCCAGGTGGATCTCGCCCTCGACGAAAACTCGCACGCAGAGCTCGCCCTCACCCAGGCTCTAAAGCTACAGCCGCAATCCGTCGAGACACTGCTGTTGCTCGCCCAGGCGGATGCGAATCAATCGCGCGGGCTCGATGCTCTCGACCTTCTCGTGCGCGCTCGCTCTCTCGCGCCTTCCAACCCAGATGTCCTTTACCACCTGGCCCGCATCTCCATGTCGCAAGGCTATTACGCGGATGCGGTTCCTCTGCTGCAACAGGCTGAGAAGCTCGCCCCCACGCGGGCGGACATCCAGATCGCACTCGGCGAGAGCGACTTCAATGCAGAGAAGACCGATGATTCCATCGCCGTATTTCTCGCGCTCCCATCGGCGCAACAGTCTGCTCTCACCTTCTCGTACCTGGGTTTGGCGCGCATCCGGCTGGGACGCTTCGACGAGGCCAAAGGGGACTTCAATCATTGCCTTCGCCTCGAACCACACAACAACTTCTGTCTTTTCCAGCTTGCTCGCATCGCTCACCTGCAGGGAGATACAGCCAGCGCCGAATCAATCGACACACGTGTCCTGAAGGCTGACCCCCGTTACCCCGCAGCGCTGCTTGAGTTAGCCACCCTCCGGATGGAGCAGAAACGTTTCGCGGACGCGATCGACCTGCTCCATCGTTATAACCGCGCGAACAATGACGCTGCGGGCTACTACAAATTGGCGATGGCCGAAAGGGCTCTGCATCAGGACGACGCGGCGCAGCGTGATCTAAGTGAGTTCCAGCGCCTCTCGCGCGATGCCACACCCACGACGCATCCATACGATCACCTGCTCGACTATCTCAATGACCGCTCGAAGCTTTCAACTGGCGCGCGACTGCAGGAGGACCTCGCGTCACTTGTGCAGCAGGTACAGCTGCATCCCGACCAGCCTGAGCTTCTCTACTCGCTCACCGAGGCCTATCTGAAAGCCGGCGACCTGGCAGAAGCGCGCAAGACGGTCGAGCAGCTTGATACACAGCGCCCAGACGACGCCCGCACCCTTACTGGCCTTGGCGTGTTGCTCGCTCAGTACGGCCTTTATGACGATGCCATCATACAATTTACGACGGCTCTAGCGGCGCAGCCGGACTCCGACGACGCGCTCTTCGACCTCGCCAACGCTCAATTTCACAAGGGTCGTTTTGCTGACGCGCTCACTACAGCAAAACGTATCTCCGCGCCTGCACAGCGTGATGAGGCGTACCTCTCACTGCTCGCCGACATCGACGCTCATCTTGGAGATATGACCGAGGCAGAGGAACTTTACCGCAGTGCACTCGTGCGCAATCCTGACAACGATCAGGACTACCTCTCGCTGGCTCTGCTGCAGATGCGCGAAGGCTCGCTGCTAGACGCCAGCCAGACACTCACTCGCGGCCAGCAGCGTATCCCTGCGTCAGGCAAAATCATTTGGGGCCAAGGTCTTCTTGCCGTCCTCAATGGCGACACAACGACAGCCTCAACAGACCTCGAACGCGCCGTTGAACTCCTTCCCGAGTGGCCCGGAAGCTACGCTACCCTCGGCTTCTTCTATTTTCAAACAGGACAGATTGATAAAGCTCGCGAAGTTCTCGATCGCTTCAAGGATAGCGGGGTGCGGGGTCTCGATATCGCGCGCATCTCTCAGACGCTTGCACAGGCCCAACCGTCGCCAACGGCGAACTCGCTGGAGCCCGCTCAACGTACCCAAATCTTCCAGCTCGCGCTCTACCTCGTCGACAAAACCCTTTGATCTGCAAGCGCATTCGATCTGCGCTTCCCTCACGCGATGCGGCCTCTCTATAATCTGCCCAAGATGATCACTCCTCGCCGGCGCTTCCTTGGTTCCTCTCTCGTCCTCTTCGGCGGAGCGCTCACTGACGCCCTTGCCACACCTCTCTGGCGTTGGAAATATCCGCTCGCCGTTGAAGCCGCCGAGGCTCAACCCGGCGATCTCGGTATTCGCTTCGTAGACGTTGCCCAAAGTGCTGGCCTGAATGTCACCAACGTCTGGGGAGGCATTGACCACAAGCGCTCCATCATCGAAACCAAAGGAAGCGGCCTCGCCTTCTTCGACTTTGACAACGACGGTTGGTTGGACATCTATCTGACCAACGGAAACCGGCTCGACACAACATGGCCGGCTGGCAAAGCACCCACCTCGCACCTCTTTAAGAACAACCGTGACGGCACGTTCACGGACGTCACCGAGGGCTCCGGTCTTGGTATCACCGGATGGCAGACAGGTGTCTGCGTGGGCGATTACAACAACGACGGCATGGATGATCTCTTCTGCTGCTTCCTTGGCCACAACCGTCTGTTCCACAACAACGGCAATGGCACGTTTACCGACGTCACACGCAAAGCTGGCCTCTATCAAGACCAGGGCCGCTGGGGCGCTGGCTGCTCCTTCCTGGACTATGATCGCGATGGACATCTCGATCTCTTCGTCTGCAACTACATCAAGCTCGACCCCGACAAGATTCCGCCCGCCAATGAGACGCAGTATTGCCAGTGGAAGGGTGTCCCCATCCTCTGCGGTCCGCGCGGACTTCCAGCCGACACCAATCTGCTGTACCACAACAACGGTGACGGCACGTTCACCGATGTCTCACTGAAGTCCGGCATTCTCAAGCCCGGCCCGCGCTATTCCATCACCTCGGTCTCCTACGACTTCGATAATGATGGTTGGCCCGATATCTATATTGCCGTCGACTCGATGCCCAGCATCCTCTTCAAAAATAACCACGACGGCACCTTCACGGATGTTGCTGGAGTGGCAGGCTGCGCCTACAACGAGGATGGCCACGAGCAGGCTGGCATGGGCGTTGCGGTTGCCGATTATGACTGCGACGGTTTCTTCGACATCTTCAAGACAAACTTTGTCGACGACACCTGCAACCTCTATCACAACAACGGCGATGGCACTTTTACCGATGTCTCCGCGCCGTCCGGCATCGGCGTGAACAACCGTTACGTCGCGTGGGGTTGCGGTTTCATCGACTTCGATAACGATGGCTGGGCAGACATTCTGCAGGTCAACGGCCACGTCTACCCCGAGGTCGATCGCTATGACTTTGGAGAGACCTACAAGAACCCGCGCATTGCGTACCACAACCTGGGCAACGGTCACTTCAAGGACGTATCGGCGGAGCTCGGCCCCGGGATCAGCGAGCGATTCTCCAGCCGTGGCGCGGCCTTTGGCGATTACAACAACAACGGTTGCATGGACGCGCTCGTTCTCAATCTAAACGATCCGCCCTCGCTTCTTCGCAACGAAGGTGGCAACAAACATAACTGGATAAAGATCAAATTGATCGGCACGCACTGCAACCGAACAGCCATCGGCGCGCGCGTTCGCGTGATCAACGGCAAGCACATTCAGATGGACGAGGTAGCCAGCGGAGGCAGCGTCATGTCACAGAGTGATCTGCGCCTGCACTTCGGTTTAGGCAAAGCAGAGACAGTCGAGATGCTTGAAGTGAAGTGGCCCACAACGCAGAAGATCGAACGCTTCCCTCACATCAAGGCCAACCAGATCCTCATCATCCGTGAAGGCGAAGGCATCGTCACGCAAAACAAGCCGAACGCTAAGGCGTAGCGACCGTGGGCGCATCTCCTGGCTTCGCAAACAGAAACTGCTTCACCAGCTTGCGTTGTCGTTCTGTAGCCGTCGCCTGTTCCCGCGTCACCTGATCATGCATGGCAAAGGCGCTCTTCGCCTTGTCTTGCTGCCCGGTGCGCTCGTAGGCCTTCGCCAGCCGATAATAGGCGTCCGGCATCATAGGATCTGCCTCGATCGCCTTCGAGTAGTAGCCAATTGCCGCCGGCAGATCATTTCGCTGCGCCGCGAGCACGCCCATTTCCAAGTAGGCGTCGCCGCACGTTGCATCCAGCGCAACAGCCTGTTGAAGCAGCGCCTCAGCCTTCGCAGTCGCTGCCGCATCCGGAGGGTTCTGTTGCTTTAGAATCGCCATCGCATAGAGATAGTGAGCCTCTGAACTCTGCGGCTCCATTTCCAAGTATCTCGCGAGATGCGGCTCAACGCATGCAAGCGAGTCGGGCGCCGCGAGCTCAGCTTCGCCCATAAATTTGTACGGCTCCGCATCTCCGGGGGCAAGATCGGACGCCTTACAGAGTTGCGCCGCCGCCTGCTCGTAGCGCGCTCCGGCGAACAGCGCCGCTCCTAGCGCTGTCTGCATCCGCACCGACCTCGGATAAGCCTTTACGCCGCGTTCAAACACCGCCTGGGCCGGCCAAATCGCGCGATGCACTAATAGGTCCGACCCCCAGTCGAACTCATTCACTTCGCTCGGATCCAGCTTCGCTGCCTGCTCAAACTCACGCACGGCAGACAGCGGATCGCCACCCTTCTCATCCACCTCGGCCGCCAACCGATACAGTGTCGCCGTTGCATGAGACTGCAAGGCTGCATGCACCTGCGCCTGGGCCGCCGCCACCTTGCCTCGGCGTTCGTCCGCGCGGACCTCACCCTCTACACGCAACTCCGCAGGCGTGGTTGCGCTTGCGTGACCGCCTGGAAGCGTCGCAGCTGCGCTCGCCAGCGATTCGCTGGTCCTCAGCGTCGCATCGGATCCATGTCCACCCACCGCTGTCCAGTCGGTCACACCCGCCACCGTAAAGTTCGGGGTATCACTAAACTCCATCTTCGCAGTGGCAGGCGGCGGTTCCTCCACGCGCAGAATCTGGTCGGCTCGTACGTCGGTCAGCACCTGCTTGATGCCCGAAGGCCAGTCGATCTCGATCCGTTTCACCACCGCGTCAGGACCGAGGCCGAAGTGCGCTCGTTTGTCGCTTGATGAAAGATAGCTGCCGCAGGTGCTCACCATCTCGGTCTGCACGCCGCGCGAGGTCTCTACTTTGACCTCCGCGCCTATGCCGTCCCGGTTCGAAGTGTGCCCGACCAGAAACAACGAGATCCAGTGGTTCGAACTAACCGTCTCGTTGTGCAAAATATGAGCTTCCCCTCCGTTCGTCGTCACAACCGCGTCGAGCCGGCCATCGTTATCAAGGTCTCCGATGGCCAGACCCCGTGAGACCCATTGCTGTTGAAACACCGCCCCGGCCTGATCGCTGATGTCTTCAAATTTGCCTTTGCCAAGGTTGCGTATCAGCAGCATCGGCTCGCGGTAATGAATGTCCGGATAGGTCAACTGTACATTGTCAATATCGTGCCCCTGCGAGACCAGGAGGTCCTTCAGTCCATCGTTGTCGACGTCCACGAACTGCACACCCCAGCCCGAATGCTGCGACGTGATCTCCGAAAGGCCGGAGCTGTACGTCGCGTTCGAAAACGTACCATCGCCGTTGTTGTGATAGAGGGCATAGCGCTCATGCGCGAGATCCGTCATCACCAGATCGGGCCAACCATCGTTGTCATAGTCCTGAAAAGCGATCCCCATGCCGGCGTAGGTCTTACCGTCCTCGTTCACCGCGACCTCTGCCGGCAGCCCAACCTCTTCGAACGTCCCATCACTCTTATGGTGATACAGAAATTCGAACATCGAGTCATTCGCCACCGCGATATCAACTCTTCCATCATGGTCATAGTCGTTGATCGCGATGCCAAGTCCTTTTCCCGGCACATTTAATCCCAGCTTCTTCGACACTTCTGTAAAGTGGCCGTTGCCATCGTTGTGAAACACCAGCGCCGAGATGACGGGAAACAGGTCTGGGTGGCAGTACGTACGATATCCCGGACGATTCTCTCCGCACCAGACATCTTCGAAATCCCATCGCACGTAGCGCAGCACAATCAGGTCAAGCTTGCCGTCGTTGTCGAGATCAACCCACGCGGCAGAGGTGTACCATGACTCTCCCTGTGTCGTGTCGCCACCCGTACCAGAGCTCGCCGTCACGTCCGTGAAGGTGCCATCACCGTTGTTGTGGTAGAGCCGGTTGCCACCATAAGCCGTTACATAGAGGTCTTCATATCCATCGTTGTCATAGTCGCCCACGGCAACGCCCATGCCATACCCGACGCCCTCCAGTCCAGCCTTTTCGGTCACATCCTCAAACGTCCCATCTTTCTTCTGGTGGTAGAGACGGTTCCAGTCGCGTGGCCCAGACTTCTTCGGTATCGTCCCCTTCGGAGTCGGATCACTCAACTGCGCGCCATTAACAAAGAAGAGGTCGAGCCTTCCATCGTTGTCGAAGTCGAACGCGGCGACACCGGAGCCCATCGTCTCCATCAGGTACTTGTGGCTGGTATGCGAAGCAACCCCGGTGAAGTGGACCCCATCTCTGGCCGTAGCATCAACAAACTGCACTGCGGGGGACAAGGTCTTGGTCGAGGGTGAACCCGCGTCAGTCTGTGCTGAAGCGCTGCCTGCCACTGCCAGCAGGAGCAACAATGCGATTTTTCCGGTTCGATCCATCAGACGACACCGTCCATCGCAGAATCATACCGAATGCGCAATATTCGTGTAAGCCTTTACATGAACGGCCGATCCTTCGCTATACTTCAGGATGTTTCCGATACTCCTATGAATATCAAGGCTGTAGCGAAGCGCGCGAACGTATCGACGGCCACCGTATCTCGCACCATCAACGGGTCGGCTAGAGTCAGTCCGCTCACCGCCGCGCGCGTCCTCAAGGCCATCGAAGAGCTCAACTTCTACCCCGACACAAATGCGCGAGCGCTTGGCTCAGGCCGCAGCAACCTCTTCGGGCTCATCATCTCCGACATCACCAACCCCTTCTTCCCTGAGCTGGTGAAGTCCTTTGAAGACTTCGCCGTGGCCAATGGACAGGAAGTCCTCATCGCCAATACCAACTACGATCCCGAGCGCATGAAGCTGTGCGTGCGCCGCATGTTGCAACGCAAGGTAGACGGCGTCGCAGTGATGACCTCGGAGATGGGGGAAGGCGTCGTCACCGACCTGAGCCGCCGCAGCATCCCGCTCGTCTTTCTCGACTCCGCCAAACCGGGTCCGGGCGTAAGTTGCGTTCGCATCGACTACACAGCCGGTATTAACACCGCAGTGGATCACCTGTTCGAACTCGGCCATCGTCGCATCGCCTTCATCAGCGGCCCCATGCGTCTCGCCTCCGCGCGCGTCCGATACAAGGCTTTCATGGAGAGCACCGCTCGCGACCATCTCGACCGCAACCCCCACCTCATCGAGGAGGGCAACCATCAGGTCGACGGTGGCCACGACGCGATGCGGCGAATCCTCAAGTCCGGAGCGAATCCAACCGCGGTGCTCTCCTCCAACGACCTCACCGCCATCGGGGCCATGGGCGCCATCACGGAGGCCGGCCTTCGGGTTCCTGACGACATCTCTGTCGTGGGCTTCGACGACATTCAGCTCAGCGCCTTTACGATGCCACCCCTATCCACCGTGCGCCTGCCGCGTTACGAGATCGCCAAGAGTGCCTTCAATGCCCTCTTGAGCGCGAAGCAAGCCACCGTCTCCGGGCCCGTCATCGGCAAAGAGCATCTCATTGTGCCCGTCTTTGTCGGTCGCAAATCGACCGGTCCCGTCCGCAAGAAGCGATGAGATGTCCAACTGAAGCTTGCCATTGATCGCATCGCCTTCCACCCCAAAGGAACTCCCTTGACATCTCCACTCCTACAAAGTTTTCGGTGCCTCACCCTCGCGGCACTGCTCGCGCTTCCGCTTAGCCTCACGGCACAGGACAGCACTGCGATCCACTTCAACTCCGTCACCAAAGTCTTCCGCATCGACGCCGCTGGGATGACCTACGCGTTCGGTGTCAACAACGTCGACGAGCTCCAGCCGCTCTTCTGGGGACGCGACATCCCTGCAACCGACAACCTGCCCGCGGCCCATACCCTTCTCGAGGCCTCCTCCTTCGATGGTCCCGGCACCGTGACTCAAGATGAGTACAAGGGCTGGGGCGGCCAGTTCTATCTCGAACCCGATCTAAAAGTCACCTTCCCCGACGGCAATCGCGACCTGGTGCTGCATTACGTATCGCATCGCATCGAAGGCGATACACTCACAATCCTCACCAAAGACATCCAACGCAATCTCACCGTCGAGCTCCGATACATCGTCGATCCCGCCACGGGCATCCTCGGCCGCTCAGCCAATATTCACAACGGCACCGACGCTCCCGTCATGATCGAACAGGCGGCGGCCGCCACATGGAACTTGCCGCGTGGCACCGACTACACGCTCAGCTACCTCACTGGCCGTTGGGCTGGCGAATGGAATTTGCAGCAGCAACTCATTCGCCCCGGAGAGACCGTCCTCGAGAGCAAACGCGGTTCCACGGGTCACCAGAATAATCCGTGGTTTGCCATTGAGCGCGGTCCCACCGCCGACGAAGAGACCGGAGACGTCTGGTTCGGCGCACTTGCATGGAGCGGCTCCTGGCGCATCACCGTTGAACAGGATCAACTCCAGCAGATTCGCGTGACCGGCGGCTTCAACCCATTCGACTTTGGCTACAAACTTGCCGTAGGAGAATCGCTCGAAACACCTGTCTTCTATGGCGGCTACTCGCACCACGGCCTCGGTGGCGCTTCGCGTCTGCTGCATCGCTTCGAGCTCACAAAGATCCTTCCGCAGGCCCCGACCCCCAGGCCGCGTCCCATCATCTACAACTCATGGGAGGCCACGGGCTTCAACGTCAACGAAGCCGGTCAGGAAGCTCTCGCCGAAAAGGCCGCCTCCATCGGTGTCGAGCGCTTCATCATGGACGATGGCTGGTTTGGCCAGCGCAAGGACGACCATGCCGGCCTCGGCGACTGGTACGTGAACTCGCAGAAATTTCCCCACGGCCTCAAGCCGCTCATCGACAAAGTCCATTCGCTCGGTATGGACTTCGGCCTATGGGTCGAGCCGGAGATGGTCAATCCTGATAGCGACCTCTACCGAAAACATCCCGATTGGGTGCTCAACTTCACCGGCCGCCCGCGCACGGAAGGGCGTAATCAACTGGTGCTCAACCTCGCACGCCCAGACGTCCGCGACTACGTCTTCCACTTCCTTGATGACCTCATCGCACACAACGACATCGCCTTCCTCAAGTGGGATTACAACCGTAACTGGGCCGAGCCCGGCTGGCCCGCCGTCGCCCCCGATGAGCAGAAAAAGGTCTACGTCGCATACACGCGCAACCTGTACAGCATCCTTCGCGAACTCCGCGCCAAGTACCCCAGGCTCGAGATCGAATCCTGCTCCGGTGGCGGCGGCCGCGTTGACCTTGGCATCCTCCACTACACCGACGAAGTCTGGCCCTCGGATAACACCGATCCCTTCGACCGCCTCCGCATCCAGGACGGTTTCACCTACGCCTACACGCCCGGCGTGATGATGGCCTGGGTCACCGACTCTCCCAACTGGGTCAACAACCGCATCACCTCGGTCACCTACCGCTTCCTCTCTTCCATGCAGGGCTCGCTCGGCGTCGGTGCAAATCTCAACAAGTGGACGCCCGAGGACTTCGCAACCGCCAAGGACCTCATCGCCGCCTACAAGGTCATCCGCGAAACCGTGCAGCATGGCTCACTCTACCGCCTCATCTCACCTCGCGACGGCAGCGAGAACTCGGTCACCGAATCTGTCTCGCTCGACCAAAAGCAGGCAGTCCTCTTCACCTTCCTGCACTCCAGCACCATGAATTACCCCTACCCGCGCGTCTCCCTGCGCGGCCTTAACCCGACGAAGAACTACACGCTCACTGCCATCTCCGGCAAGGTCGCGGCAGACACCCCGGATGCAGCCTCTGGCGCCTATTGGATGAGCCATGGCATCGACGTCAAACTAAGGGGCGATTTCCAGGCCGCAGCCTTCCGCTTCGACACCAACTAGCCAGCGCAAAACACAAAAGTGAAGACCCGGCCATCGCTGCCGGGTCTTCGCAAATCAGTTCGATTTCGCGTAATGCAAAAGCGCCTGGCGTGCGCGCCTAAACAAGCTCCGGGGCAGCACCCTTTAGCTTGATCTCCACGCTCTTGGTTCCCAATCGTGGATGCTTTGCCGTCAGTCTCACCACGCCCACACTCTGCTTCGCACGAATCCAAACTGCGCCCGTGCCGCCGATCAGCGCAAACGGATTGTCGCCAATCAGTTCGGCTGGCCCTTCCAGCGTAAATACGATCGGGTCGTTCGCATACGTGCGAGTGGCTCCGAATTCGTCGGTCGCACGCAGAACCACGCGCGTCGTGTCCGCGCCGTCGGCGACCAGCTCTGTGTCATCTGGAAGCAGCAGGAATTGGCGATCCACACCACTTCCCGACAACGACTTCGAAGCCACTACCTTGCCCCCGATCAATCCATCGATCCGCAGGTCGCCCCAGTGGAATGACATCGCCTTCATATCCAGCTTGTTCTTCTCAATCACAAACGGCGGATACTTCAGGTGCTCGAACTCTTCGTGGTCCGGATCCACGGTCGCTACCTCAACCCACGGATTACTCGGCAGACTGTGCTCGCGCATGTAAAACTTTAGCTGTTCGCAGTTGGAGCAGACGACCATCTTCGAAAAACCAACCGACTCGTCGCTGTTAGCCCAGTGAAACGCCGGCTCAATCACAATCTCCTCGCTTGGATCGCACTGGCTCTTGTAAAAACCCGCGGCCGGTTTGTTCTCGCGGAAGATGTCAGTTACGCCGTGATAGCAGATCCGGTCTCCGGCTCCAAAGTTTGCGTGAGTGTTGTAATCGAACGCGCACCACCCGATACCGCCCGCATACTGAGGGTCGCTCGCAAGCTGGTTGTGGATCCGGGCATGCCGCAGCGTATGCTCTCGCTGCCGTTCGTCGTCATCTGTTGTCTTCGTCGGGAAGGTATGCCCGACAAACTCCGTGTTCAAATACCGAGGATGGTTCGGCTTGCGCAGCGGAAATCCGAAGTCATTCATAGTCATTACGTCTTCCAGAAGCTCCGTGTTGTACAGATACCGAATCCCGCCCGTCTGTCGCGTCGTATCCAGTGCATGTGCCAACGCGTTGGTCCGCGTGTAGAAGCTGTGGTCGTCCTGACTCTCGTTGATGCGCACGCCCCACAGCACGATCGACGGATGATTCCAGTCGCGCCGCACCATCCGCCCTACGTTGTCAATCGCAATCTGCTTCCACGGCTCCGGCCCAATGTGCTGCCAACCTGGAATCTCCTCCAACACCAGGAGACCAATCTCATCGCAGCGATCCAGAAAGTGCCGCGACTGGGGGTAGTGCGATGTCCTCACAATGTTGCAGTGCAGCCCATTGCGAAGGATGTCTGCATCCTTACGCTGCACGCGGGCCGGCATCGCCTGCCCTACAAATGGAAAGGTCTGATGGCGATCAAGCCCGCGCAGCTTCACAATCTTTCCGTTCAGCTCGAAGCCATGGTCGGTGAACGTAGCCTCGCGAAATCCAATTCGCCGCGAGTCTTCATCGATCCTCTTTCCGCCTTTGAGTAACGTCACATGCACGGTGTAAAGTTGCGGATGTTCCAGCTCCCAAAGCTTGATCTCGCCTAGCTCCGTCAGCGCCACCGTCACCTTCGCCGGATCGCTCGTTGTCTCTGTGCTGGCATAGACTGGCGCTCCGTTGTCGGGGTCCATCGCGGCATTCGGATCAGCCGCTCCGCTGAGCTTCGCGCGCGTCGTTCCCTTGGAGACGACCCTCTCACCGGCGCGCAGCTCGAACGCGAGCTCCAGATCGTCGGACAACTCTCCTGCCAGAAACACATCGACATTCATCGTCGGCTTGCCCGACAGAACATCCATCGGCTGCGCGTGAATATTGTCGATGTACGTCGGCGATACGACACGCAGCGCGACCTCGCGGTAGATTCCGCCGAACGTCATGTAGTCGATCTCATATCCAAATGGCGGGATATCCGGCCGCTCGGTGGAGTCCAACTGCACCACCAGAACGTTCTCAGCATCGTGGTGCAGATGGTCGGTCAGTTCGAACGAGAAGGGCGTAAAGCCGCCTTTATACTCGCCCATCGGCACCCCGTTGATCCACACGGTCGAGGCCGTCATTGCACCCTCGAAGTCGACAAACACTCGCTTGCCCTTCGAGCCCGCCGGCGTCCGAAAGCGCCTCCGGTACGTCGAGATAAACTCATACTCTTTGTCATCAAAGCTGTGCCACGGCATCCGGATGTTGCTATGCGGAATCACCACAGTCTCAAAGCCCGCATCGTTGAATGCTGCCTCATGCGCGCCTTCAACCTTCTCGGCCTTGTAACGCCATCCCCGGTTCATGGCGAGCACCGTGCGCCCGCTCCCGCTAATCGCCTGACCAAAACTCGAACCGACCGGCAGTGTCGTTGCTGCCACGGCCGCCCCTGTCATCTTGATAAATTCACGACGTTGCATTCATCCATCTCCACATAGGCTTTACGCCCGAACGATCTGCTTGCGGCCGAACCGTCCGCTTGACAGCACTCCATACTAAACGCCAAAATCACCTGCATGTAAAGGCTTACATATCTTGTCCCTGTCCCCATCCACGCTCCCTAAATGATTGATTTGTCGCTCGCCTCGTAAACTGAAAGACTTCCATCTATGAGCGTTCTTCTTGCACTCGATCAGGGCACCAGCAGCTCTCGCGCCGTCGTCGTGGACAACCACGGAAACCTTCTCGCCGTCGAGCAGCGCGACCTTCCTCAGATCTACCCCCAGCCTGGATGGGTTGAGCAAGACCCCGAAGCCATCTGGTCCTCGCAACTGGCCGCCATCCGCGCCATCATGACCCGGCTGCAGCTCACCACCGCCGACATCGCCGCCGTGGGCATCACCAACCAGCGCGAGACCACCATCCTCTGGGACCGCACGACGGGTATGCCTGTCTACAACGCGCTCGTGTGGCAGGACCGCCGCAGCGCGCCGCTCTGCGACCAACTCCGAGCCGCCGGCCACGAGCCCCTCTTCCAGCAGAAGACCGGCCTCATATTCGACGCGTACTTTTCCGCAAGCAAAATTCGCTGGCTACTCGACAACGTCGAAGGTGCGCGTGCCAAGGCCGATGCCGGTGACCTCGCGTTCGGCACCGTCGACTCCTGGCTCATCTGGAAGCTCACCGACGGCAAGACCCATTGCACCGACGTCACCAACGCCTCTCGCACCCTGCTGTTCAACATCCATACCCTCGACTGGGACAACGAGCTCCTGCGTATCTTCGACATCCCGCGCAGCCTCATGCCCACCGTCGTACCGTCCAGCGGCGCCTCCGCCACCATCGGAGATCTGCTCCCTGGTGTCCGTATCTGCGGCATCGCGGGAGACCAGCAGGCCGCGCTCTTCGGGCAGATGTGTCTGCATCCCGGCATGGTGAAAAATACCTACGGCACGGGTTGCTTCATGCTGATGCAGACCGGCGAAAAGCCCGTCATCTCCACCAACCGTCTGCTCACGACCATCGCATGGCAAATCGGCGACAAGACGGAGTACGCTCTCGAGGGCTCCGTCTTCATTGGCGGTGCGGCCGTTCAGTGGCTCCGCGACGGCCTCGGCATCATCAGCTCCTCGGCCGAGATCGAATCGCTCGCCGCTTCTGTTCCCGACAGCGGCGGCGTCTACTTCGTCCCTGCGCTCTCAGGCCTTGGCGCGCCCTATTGGGACGCCGACGCCCGCGGGCTCATCATCGGTCTCACCCGTGGCAGCTCTCGCGCGCACATCGCTTACGCCACTCTCCAGGGCATCGCCCTCCAGGTCACAGGCATCCTCACCGCCATGCAGGCTGACTCCGGCATCGCCATCCCGGAGCTTCGGGTCGACGGCGGAGCCTCCGCCAACCAGCTTCTCTTACAGATGCAGGCTGACCTCCTCGGTGTAACCGTCGTCCGCGCGGGTACGCCCGAATCCACCGTGCTGGGCGCAGCTTTTCTCGCAGGCCTTGGCTCCGGCTACTGGAGCAGCGCGCAGCAGCTCGAATCTCTGTGGACACGAGGCGACTCTTTCAAGCCCCTTCTCCCATCCGCGCAACGCGACATCCAATTGGCGCGCTGGAAAGAAGCCATCCAACGCTCCCGTCACTGGAGCACGGAAGGCTCGAATGAATCGTGATCACTCGCTGCACGTCGCGATGACGGAAACCACACCGTGGGATGTTCTCGTCATCGGCGGCGGAGCCACTGGCCTCGGTTCCGCAGTCGACTCTGCCTCCCGCGGCTATCGCACCTTGCTCGTCGAGCAGGCCGACTTCGCCAAGGCTACCTCCAGCCGCAGCACGAAGCTCGTCCACGGCGGAGTTCGTTACCTCCAGCAGGGCAATCTCTCGCTTGTACTGGAGGCCCTGAAGGAGCGCGGCCGCATGTTGCGCAATGCTCCACACCTCGTCCGCCGCCAGTCCTTCATCATCCCTGCATATGCACTCTGGCAAGTCCCGTTCTACGGCATCGGCCTCAAAATGTACGACGCCCTCTCCGGCTCCTCGAGCTTCGGCCGATCAAGCATGTTGAGCAAGTCCGCCGTCCGCAGCATGCTTCCCACCATCGTCGATCGCAATCTCGCCGGCGGCGTTGAGTACTTCGACGGCCAGTTCGACGACGCCCGCTACGCTCTCGCCCTCGCACAAACCCTCGAATCCCTCGGCGGCACCGCCATCAACTACACCCGGATGGTGCGCCTCATCAAAACCAACGGCAAGCTCTCCGGCGCAGTCCTTCGCGACGAGGAGACAGGCGACGAGTTTGAGGTGCGCGCCAGAGCCATCCTGAACGCCACCGGTATCTTTACTGACGACGTTCGCCGCGTGGACGACCCCTCCGCCACTGCGATCCTCAGCGTCAGCCAGGGATCACACTTCGTGTTAGCGAAAGAATTCCTGCCCGGCGCAAATGCTCTCATGGTCCCTAAAACCAAGGACGGCCGCGTCCTCTTCGCCATTCCCTGGCACAACCACGTCGTGGTCGGCACCACCGATGACGCCGTACCCGCACCGTCGCTTGAACCACGCGCGATGCAGATCGAGCGCGACTTTCTCCGCGAGCACATCGAATTCTATTTCGATCGCAAGCTCAACGATTCCGACATCCTGAGCGTTTGGTCCGGACAGCGACCTCTGGTCCGCAAGCAAGGCGCCAGCAATACCGCCGCCCTATCGCGCGAGCACACTGTCCTTGTCGCCCCGTCGGGTCTTGTCTCCATTACGGGTGGCAAGTGGACCACCTATCGCCGCATGGCCGAAGATGCCATCGACATCGTCGCCAAGCGCGCCGCGCTGCCGCCCGTCGTGTGCCGCACGTCCAGCCTTCATCTCCACGGTTGGCTTGAGGAGCCCAACGACGATCGTCACCCCCTCGCTCCCTACGGCAGCGACATGCCTGCAATCGATGCTGTCGCCGCCTCTTCCTCCGCGCTCGCCGCCCCTATCCATCCGCGTCTCCCCTACCGTCTCGCCGAGGTCGCCTGGGCAGCCCGTCACGAGATGGCTCGCACCGTGGAAGATGTTCTCTCGCGCCGCATGCGCTGCCTGTTTCTCGACGCCCGTGCAGCCCTCGAAGCCGCTTCCACTGTCGCCGCTTGCCTCGCTTCGGAACTTGGCCGCGATGCCGAATGGCAACAATCGCAGCTCGCCTCCTTTACCGCCATAGCCTCTACCTATATCTACAACGACCAGTCAGTCCAACATTGAAACGATCACACGCGGAGCACCCATGAATCGAAGAGACTTCGGAAAGATGTCGGCAGCAGCGGCGTTGAGCTCATCATGGCTGCATTCGAAAGCGCAACACCCCGCGCATCAGATACCGCTTTCGTTCATGCTGTGGGCACTTGAAAAGCAGGTCCCGTTCGACCGCTGCCTCGAGTGGGTCTCCGAAGCGGGCTATCAGGGCGTGGAGCTGGTCGGTGAATTCCAACACTGGTCACCCGCGCAACGATCCCAAACGATGGCGCGCATGCACTCACTGAATCTGATCGTTGATGCAATGAGTGGGGTCAAGGCAGGTTTCGCGGTGCCTCAGCAGACCGATGCATTTCACGATCAGTTCACCGCGCATCTGCAGGCGGCAAAGTTGCTGCAATGCCCGAAGGTCATCCTGCTCTCGGGCAATCGCGTCGCTGGGCTGTCCGAAGCCGTGCAGCTCCAGACCTCGATTGAGAATCTCAAGTGGGCATCTGACAAGGCGGCCGATGCACGGATCGACATCGTCATTGAGCCCATCGACCTTCTTGAAAATCCTTCCATCTATCTGGCAAGCGTTACGAACGGATTCGAGATTGTCCGAGCCGTCAATCGCCCGAACGTGAAGGTTTTGTATGACTTCTATCACGAGCAGCGCAGCTTCGGGAATCTGATCGAGAAGCTCGAAAAGAACATTGACTGGGTTGGCCTCGTGCACATCGCGGACGTACCGGGCCGGCACGAGCCAGGCACCGGCGAGATCGATTACAACTCGATCTATCGCAAACTCGCCGAGCTCAAGTACAGTCACTGGATAGCGATGGAGTATTACCCAACCGAGGAGCCTGTAACCTCTCTGCGAACCTCCAGGTTGAACTTGCAGCGCGCGCTCAGCTAACGCATCTGCGGCGTCAAATAAAGAGCAGCCCCCAACAACGGTATCGCGGACGCGATCATCGATGCACCGCGAGCTTAAAAGTCAGACCGCAACGAGTGCTGGGTTTCCAATCAGTCCGCAACGTCCGCTCAACAAACCTCGAAGCCGGCCCACGGTTTACAAACCGGCACGCAGGCATCTGGCGTCAGAAGTCAAGACGCAGTGCGAACTGCATCTCCCGTGGCGTCCCCGATCCCACCGGGGTTACCGGCGAGACTGCCGTGTTGACCGTGGTCGTAATGCTACTGAACCCCGTAAGGTTTGAGGAGTTAAAGATAGCCTGCGGAGGACCCAGTTGCGGGTGGTTGAAGATGTTGTAGAACTCGGATCGGAACTGTATCCGCGCGCGCTGCCCCCGCAAAAACGTCTTGTCCGCGCCAACATCGATCTGCCAGGTGCCCGGTCCGCGCAGCAGATCTCGCGGCGCCGTACCAAAATCTCCTAACGGATTTGCGAACGCTGCAGGATTGATCCACGCTGTAACGCTCCTGCCTCGCGGCGGGGTGAGAGAAACTCCGGGAACCCGATCAGGACGCTGCTCGCCAGATGTACCATCCGCCGCTGTATAGCTGCTAGGCATCAATACATTCACCGGAAATCCCGTGCGAGCCAGGGTAGTCGCCGTGAGCTCCCATCCCCCAACGATCGAGTTTGTGACACCATGTCTGTTCAACATCGGTTCGCCGACGCCGAAGGGGAGTTGATAGACCGCGTTGCCGTTGACGACATGTCGCGCATCCCAGACGCCACTGGCAGTCTCACACGCTTGGCACAAAGGATTCTGCGGCTGAATCTCATCACCATCGCCGCTTCCATCGGATCCGTTGTCGATCTCATGCGAATACATATAGTTGATTGCGACCAGCAGGCCATGCGTAATCGGCCGCCTCACCGAAAGAGAAAGCCCGTGGTACGTGCTCATGCCGGTTGAGCCGCGCCACCCGATGGCGGGTGCGAAAGCTGGATACTCCGGACTCGTTGCAGGCGGAGTGATCAAATTTACGTAGCTCTCCTCAAGCAGATGTACCCCATGACTTCCCAGGTAGGAGGCCGTGCCTACAAAGCTTGCCGGGAGCTCCCGTTGCACCGATAAGCTCCACTGCTCAACATACGTATCCTTTCGATTCCGCTGTTCGGCATTCGGCGAGAGCGTTCCAGCGCCGTAGAGGATGGCGGTGGACGGAAACCCGCTCGGAAGCGAAATATTCGATGCCAGATACGACGGCACCTCATTCTTGGCCGGCAGGTTCTGATCGTCCAGTTGCCCATCTTCGTGATACATTCCAAACCCCGCGCGGACCACCGTCTTTCCACTCTTGTCCGGCGTCCAGGCCACAGCCACGCGCGGATCCACGTCGCCATAGTTTTGCTGGCCAAAGCTGGCGCCCACTCCGCAGAATCCCTGCGGCCCGCAAGTCGCGAAATCAAATGGATTGGCGAGACCCTCCGCCTCGTGGAAAAGATCAAAGATGCTATAGCGCAGGCCAAGGTTCAGCGTCAGGCCAGGCCAAACCTTGAATTCATCCTCTGCATACAGGAAGTAGTCGTTCTTGCGCAGGTGATTGACCGGCAGTGCGCCAGTGAGACTGGCCTTTGCCACTACGTTATCCGCTAGATGTTGAATCGAGGAGAAGGTAAGCTTCCCGTGTTCCCCGTAAGACTGGTTCAACTGAATGTGGCGAATCTCCACACCCGCCTTCAACGTTTGCCGTCCGTGGACCCACGTAACGTGATCGACTCCAGAAAACGAGTTGCCCACGTAAATGCTGTTGTAGTTGTAGTTCTCCGTGACAAATCCCGGCCCGGGGCCCCCTGATACCGCAATCTGATAAATGGTGCCGGCGTCACTGTAGTTGTACTGGTTGTCCGTCGAGCGATTGAAGCCCATCATCACTTCGTTGACAAGGCGCGGATTGAAAACATGCAGCAGCTCCAGCTCTCCATTGATCGGCGCGGATACCTTCTGTTGCAAGTCGGTCGCAGTAGCAGAGAGCGGCTGCGTGTCGACCGACCGATCGTAATTAAACCGCAGGAAGGCCGTTGTCCTGTTCGAGAAATGCTGATCCAACCGCAGCATCGCGGAACCCTCGTCCACCGTCTGCTTGCACTCGCAGGTCAACAGGTCGTAGTCCGCATAGTTGGGGTCGCCGGGATCGTTGGCTGGTGTCCAGGGTGTCAGAAACGTACGCGCCTCCGCCCCTGGGAAGGCGTGCAGGATGGCGTATACCGGCGAAGAACTCGGGACCGTCGCAACAAGCGCGGCGCTCGGTACATCGCCGCTCACCGGATAGCCCCAGTTCTGCCGATAGGCTTCTGAAGCAAGAAAAAAGAACGTCTTATCCCGCACGATGGGGCCGCCCAGCGATCCGCCGAATTGGTTCAAACGAAGTGGCTGCTCAGTTTCGCCGTTAGAGGCCCATGCCGGAAGCGGCGCATCGAAAATATCGTTGCGCAGGTACTCGAAGAGGCGTCCGTGAAGGTCGTTCGTGCCTGAGGGTGAGCCAACGGCCAATTGCGCGCCCCCCGTCCCTCCTTGCGCGGCGGTTGCCGTCAGCGTATCGACACGAAACTCCGCAATCGCATCCAGCGGGATGGCCAGCCGCACCCATTGGCGCTGAGTCTGGTTCACAATGTTCGTTGCATCAATTCCGTCGTAGGTAAAATTGCTGTCGTCGAGACCCCGTCCCGCGAAGCGAACCGTTCGCTGGTTGTCGCCGCCCGTATCGATGGCTCCCGGAATGAAAGCCGTCAGCTCGGCCCAGTTGCGGCCATTCAGCGGCAACTCGTCCGCCTGCTTTCTCTCAATCAGACCCGTCACCGCGCTACTGCTGTGGTCCATCAGCGCGGAGCTTGCCGAGACGGTAACGCGCTCCTTGCCGCCTGTTACCTTAAGCGTCGCGTTAAGCGTGCGCGTTCTCCCAATCACCTGCTTCACATTCAGGAACGTCAGTGGTTCGAAGCCACGCCGCGTGATTGTCACGGTGTAAACCCCCACAGGCAGTTCGGGAAGGACATAACCGCCGTCGGACGACGTATCCGTGTCACGCCGCAGTTGAGTGGAGTTCTCCACCGCCGCGACATGCGCATGGGGCACCAGCCGGCCGGCAACGTCCGTAACTGTACCGCTCAACCCGCTCCGACTGACTTGTGCGGAACTGTATGCAGCGCTCAAAAGCAAAATGGCGAAAACAAGAAGGTTCAGTGAAGTTCGCTTGAACATGAGGAATGTTGATCCTACACAGTGGGAGACCCTCCCGCGTTACGCCGCGGTAAAAACCTAGGGATGATGACTCCAGGATAGTTCATCCCTCAACAGAAAACACCAGTTCCTGCTTCTCCCTCATCAGGCGGCAGAACTTCTACAAACTTGCCGGGCGTAACAGCGGTTAACAATGTAAGCGCATGGGTTATTTGCAATCGATGGGCCGACCGGAGCATACTGGCTAGAATGATTTCCCACTCCACCCCCGCCGAGGTCATGGCCATGCGCATGCTCATGTGTAGCTGCCCGTGGGTGCGTGTGGAAACAGTCTGATGCGCTAAGCGCAAATGAGATCAGATTCCAGACGGCTCACGATCCCCTAGAGGAGAGTGGGCCGTTCCGTTTTTGCGGGCCGACATTGATTTTCAAGTCATTGAAACGATTCACAAGGAGCCAACATGTCACAGGAAGCCACTACGCCGAAGCAGCAGCTTGCTACGCTTGCCATTCACGCCGGTCACACCGTTGATAGCACAACCAACTCTCGCGCTGTACCCATCTACCAGACGACCTCGTATCTCTTCAACGACTCCGACCACGCCGCGCGGCTCTTCGGCTTGCAGGAGTTCGGAAACATCTACACACGTCTGATGAACCCCACAACCGACGTCTTTGAAAAGCGAATTGCTGCACTCGAAGGTGGAGCTGCCGCACTTGCAACCGCGTCAGGCCAGGCCGCCGAGACCCTTGTGATCCAAACCCTCGCCAGCGCCGGCGAAGAGATTGTCTCCACCACATCCCTCTACGGCGGCACCTACAACCTCTTCCACTACACACTGCCCCGGCAGGGCATCACCGTCCGGTTCGTCGACGCGGACGACTTTGATGGCCTCCGCGCAGCCATCAACCCAAAGACCCGCGCGATCTATACCGAAACCCTCGGTAACCCCAAACTCGACGTGGTGGATCTCGAGAAGCTGGCCACGATTGCGCATGAAAACGGCCTGCCACTGATCGTCGATAACACCTCCGCTTCACCCATCCTCGCGCGGCCCATCGAGTGGGGCGCGGACATCGTCATCAACTCCGCAACCAAATTCATCGGCGGCCATGGAACAACCATCGGCGGCATCATCGTGGATGCCGGCAAGTTCGACTGGAAGGCCTCCGGCCGATTCAACGACTTCGTCGAGCCTGACCCCTCCTATCACGGCCTCTCCTACGTCGACGCCTTCGGTCCAGTCGCCTTCATCCTCAAAGCGCGCGTTCAGGGTCTTCGCGACACCGGCGCCGCGCTCTCTCCCTTCAGCGCCTTCCTTCTCCTTCAAGGCGCCGAGACGCTGCACCTTCGCATGCAGCGTCACTCCGAAAACGCGCTCGCCGTCGCCCACCATCTTGAGTCCCATCCGGGCGTCGAGTGGGTCAACTATCCCGGCCTCGAGTCGAGTAAGTTTTTCAAGCGCGCGCAGAAGTATCTTCCCGATGGCAAAGGAGCGCTGCTGACCTTCGGCATCAAGGGTAACGCCGGAGCCGGCAAAGACAGCCCCTACGAGGCCGGAAAGACGCTCATCAACTCTCTGAAGCTCTTCTCCCATGTCGCGAACATCGGCGACTCAAAGTCGCTCGTCATTCACCCGGCCTCGACGACGCATGCGCAGTTGAACGTCGAGGAGCAGGCTGCAACCGGCGTGACGCCCGAACTCGTAAGGCTTTCCATAGGCACAGAGGACATCCGCGATATCCTTGCTGATCTGGATCAGGCAATCTTTGCGGCTAACGGATTGCGCTAGGAAGCGGACGCTCATCGAAATGAACAACGACCAATCCTCAGCAGTACCTGAGCCGGCATTCGAGGGCGACTTCGTCTTGGACGAAGTCCTCGCCCTCGAAAGCGGCGAAGTCCTGGTCCGTCCAACCCTGCACTACGCTGTCTACGGACGCCTGAACGCCGCCCGCGACAACGCAGTGCTCGTATGCCATGCGCTCTCTGGCTCTGCGCAGGTCGCCACCTGGTGGCCACAGCTCTTCCTCCCCGGCGGTTTGCTCAACCTCCAGCGCGACTGCGTCATCGGCATCAACATCTTCGGCTCCTGCTATGGATCCACCGGCCCTGGCTCCATCGATCCCGCAACCGGAAAACTCTACGGCCCCACCTTCCCACTGATCAACATTCGAGACATCGTCCGTGTACAAGTCAAACTCATCGAATCACTGGGCATTGAAAAGCTAAAACTTGCAATCGGCGCGTCGATCGGCGGCATGCAGGTGCTCGAGTGGGCCATCCAGTTTCCCGAGCGCGTCGCCCGTGCAATCAGCATTGGCGTGGCGCCGCTAGGCGCCATGGGCCTCGGCCTGAATCATCTGCAACGCCAGGCAATCATGCTCGACCCCGCGTGGAACGGCGGCTACTACGACACCGCAAACCCTCCCACCGGCGGCCTTGCGCTCGCGCGCGCCCTCGGCATTATCAGCTACAAATCAGTCCCATTATTCGAGCAACGATTCAATCGCAAACCCAACCGAAACGGTGAAGAAAACCCTTGGATCTCAACCTCAGCCGGGCAGAACGGAAGGTTCGATGTAGCCGGATATCTCGACTACCAGGGAGAAAAGTTCATCACCCGCTTCGATCCCAACTCTTATATCTCGCTCACACGCACCATGGATATCTTTGACCCGGTGCGCGCACACCAATCGCCTTACCAGGCATACAGCAGAATCTCCGCGCATTTGACCCTCGTCGGGATCTCAACAGACTGGCTCTTCCCTCCTGAAGACGTGCGTTCCTTGGCTGCAATCATCAAAGCTGCCGGTGCGCGTTGCGACTACCGCGAGATGGCCTCGGTACACGGCCACGATGCGTTCCTGGTAGAGCCCGAGCAACTGGCAAAGCTTCTGAATCCCGTCTTCGAGTAGTCACACGAACTCTCTCCATATACATCGCGCAGGGCGCGGACCTTTCCCGCGCTCGCACCAACTCAACGGTGCAAATGATTGACCGCCAGGAACACAAGGTCCCCAACAAACAGCAGCGCCAGGGGCCATGAGAAGAAGTTGGCGAAGTTTAGCGTATATCCAGGGCCCGAGCGGTGTTGGATAAACAGCGTGGGGTCGGCGGAGTTGTAGTAAAACAGCCCCCACCGCCAGAACTGGTCACCGTTACGCTCCACCTGCGGCGGCGGAAAGAGCTTCGAGTTCGTCCAGCCATACACAAGGCGGAGCACCAGGTATAAAAACACCACACCCAAAATCGAGCGACGCACCGGAGTCGTCATAACCAGATGCAGCGGAACGGAGAGGGTACTCAGGGCAATCGCCAGCGCACCAATCCAGCTCATCTCCACGCAACCCTTCGCCGTAAAGCGGGCCATCGGAGAGCCGTGACGTGAGAAGTACCGTAGTTGAACGAAAAGCAAAATGCTCACACTAAGCATTCCGCTTCCAACTCCGGAGATGAAGTCCGCCTTATTCGCTACGATCTCTGCAAAGAACTGCCCCGGCGTCAACTTAAGCACAACCATCGGACCGATCCACGCAGCAGCGGCAAAGAGTGGCGCAGTAAAAAGAAGCCGCATGAGAGTTGGCGTGAACGCGCTGCGGTCCGTAAGGGCAATCGTAACGGGCTGCGATTCCGGAACACTCGCATTCAACGGGTCCGCACACGCAGTAATCGCCTCTCCCGCGTGGCGGTGAGCTTTGGCGAACGCGATAGTATTCCCCAACCACTGCACGAATACCGCGGCGAAGAAACACATAGGGATGGACAACCGCGTGAGCAGCATAAGTAGAGTGAACAGCGCCAACGCAATCGCCATCGACAGCCATATCTGGACGCGATAGGCAGCCGTAATCCGGCGCGCAGCCTCAGTCGCATCAAAGCCTGCCGCCGCGCTGCGCGAGAAAAAGAAAAACTGGTTAATGCGCGAGGTCCACTGACTGATTAGACCCAACGCTACAAAAGCAACTACACAATAGGCAATGAAAACGGGCGAGGAAGGATTCATAGAGAGAGCTCCCGATGGATGCGATCCAACTCCTTCGCGATAGAGTGAACAGCAACTCCATCGGAACGGACCTGGGCGATAAGTTGACGCAGACTACGACTAAAGTTCGCGAGCGCGTCGTGAGAAGGCTTCGGTGCGATACGCTCCGTAACAACCGCCCCCCGGCCCCTCCGAAGGTCAAGCCAACCCTCGGAAGCGAGCAGCCGATACGCCTCGGCAATCGTGTTAAAGTGCACGCCCAGCTCAAGGCCAAGATCGCGCACCGTGGGTAACGTCATGCCTGGCTTTAACGCCCCCTCCACGAGCAGAGAGCGTAAATTGTCCACCACCTGCCGATAAACCGGGATGGTCGACTTTGTATCTATAACGAGTTTTGGCGCTTGAGACATTTGTTAGTTGTACATATACAATGTACAAGTACTCATGTCAAACAAATTCCACAAACGCTGGTAGCTCGTCCTCAAGGCTTGCTCGCCGGCTCTTTATCGATGCCACAAGATGAGCGGCCAGAGGCGTCACAGCCAGCGTTGCCACCCATCAGGCTAGGACACATGCGTTCCCGACGTGACACAGCCCGGCGCGCAAGGATCGCCACCAACGTCATTAGGTCGTCTACCGTCGCATTCAACTTCGCGAAAGTCTCTACCTGCCTGCGACACCCTCATGCGGCGAGAGCCGTATGAAAGGACGATCGAGTTTGGTGCAGCTCTCGGCAAACTCCTTGATCTCCAGGTACTGATCGACCGCTACGTTTGCAAAGTGCTGATGCGTCTTACTGGTCGGCCAGAAAACATCCACGCTTCGAATCTCCGCGTGATGGCCAAGCCCAATATGCTGTTCCATCGGGTTCGCGCCAAACGAACTACTGTCGCCAACGGTGCGAAAGATCGTGCGAGGCGCTCCTCCATCATCCGTCACGGTCAATGTGATCTCCGCGCCCATCGCTTCCCGATTCGTCTTCACTCCCACAAGCCGCAGGTTGATCCAATCGTTATCTCCGCTCCAGTTCCGAAAGACGCGCATCGCATGCTTGTCTCCGGGTACCGCCCCACCAATCTCGGCAAGAATATCCTCGTGTCCACTGCGGTTCAAGTCGGCGAAGGCAATGCCGTGCCCCTTATGAATCTCTCCCGTCCCCGACGAAGCCGTGATGTCCACGAAGGATTTGCCACCATCATTTCGCAGCAGAACGTGAGGCATCACATCAGCAAACGCCGGCTGCCCCATACCCAGATAGATATCGAGAAACCCATCGTTATCCACGTCCCCAAAGTTCGCACCCATCGGCATAAAAACCCTGTCGAGTCCAACCTGGGACGTCACGTCCGCAAACGTCCCGTCGTGGAGGTTACGGTAGAGCTTCATCGTCTCCACCGACACCGGCATTCCCAGATAACTGCGCATCACCTGGTCCACCGTATAGCTGTAATAGCTGGTAACAAACAGATCAGGCCATCCGTCGTTGTCGTAATCGAAAAACCAGGTGGCAAAGCTCAGGAACGGCCCTTGAACGCCCGCCTGTCGAGCAACGTCCGTGAATGTTCCATCGTGGTTGTTGTGATAAAGAAAATTGGGGCCCGCGTAGTTCGATAGATAGAAATCAGGATAACCATCCTTATCAAAATCAGCAGCGACCACGCCCTTTGTGTAAGCCACTTTATCAATGCCCGCCGCGTGCGAAATGTCCTCGAACGTTCCGTCACCCTTGTTGCGAAAGAGTTGGCTCGGAGCATTCTCATTCCCGACAAACAGATCGAGGAGACCATCATTATCAATATCAGCCCAGGCCGCTGTCTGCGTCGCTGCGAGCGGACCATCGGCCAATCCCGCCTGCTGGGTAACATCAGTGAACGTTCCATTGCAGTTGTTGCGCAGAAGCGATTTCCGCATCGGAAACTCCCAGCCTCCGCGCAGCACAAGGAGATCCATGCACCCATCGTTGTTGTAATCGGCTTGAATCAGGTTGAGCGCGCCGAGCTGGTTGGACAATCCTGCCGCAGCCGTTCGATCCGTGAACGTTCCATCGCCGTTATTGTGAAAATAATGCATGGAGTCGCAGAAGTCTTTGCTCGAAATCACCACATCCAGCAGGCCGTTATTCTCAAAGTCATCCACCACCATCCCGCCCGCCGCGGCATAGGCATTCAGTCCAATCTGTCGCCCCACATCCGTGAAACGCCCAATATTTTCCTTCGATTCAAACGCACTCAGCGGAATCACATATATCGCCGGCACCCCCGCTGGATATTCCCCCAACGTCATATAAGCAAGGCTCAAGAGCCAACGCACCTGCAAATCGCCCGGAGCGACCTTTAGAAACCCCAGAAAATATTGAATGGCTTTTTGCGAATCCTCCGTTTTCGCGTAGTGAGCCGTAGGATTCAGCGGCGGAAAAATATCCATTGTTCCCGAGTCGCGCATCACGCCGTTCTCAATCCCTGCGCGATGAAAATAGCTCACCCCAAGAGCCTCTTCCAAATACGGTACAGCTCCAGGAACGCTCGCCTGCGCTATCCGATACGCTTCACTCCACTCCTGAATCGAGTGGTCCATGTCGCCCGAGAACGCATGCAATTGCGCCAACGTAACATACTCGCGCAACATCTCAATCGGAGCCGGCGCATTCTCCAGATTCTCTTCAGCCGCCGTCAGAGCGCTCTGGATCCTCGTCACGGCCGCCGCATGAGACTCCTTGCGAATCTCGCATGGCTCCTGCAGATCGTAGTTCCAGCGGTCCTTCTTCGGATACTGATCGAAGAGGGCATCTGCTTCCGACAACCCCGCCACATTAATGCTCTGCCGAGCGACCTTGCCCGCCGGAACCCTCGGCGCGCCCAGATCCTTCGTAGCGGGAGCCTTCCTGAAAACCGTCACAATCGCGAAACCCGAAGCCGTCGCCATCGCGCCCGAATACTGACCCGGCTGCAGTCCTTTTTCGACATCAAGCAAAGACGCGCCCAGGCGATTCATCTCCGCGCCCTTCAAGTAGCCCCCATCCTGCGCCGACGGATCCATCGAATGCTCTTTCGCCAGAACCGCGAAGTTCATCCCCCGCTTCAACTCAGCCAGCACTGCGTTCGACTCCGCGGCAGTCTTCGTCAGAATCAAACCAATGGGTCTGTCAGCTCGCGGAGTAGCTTGTTGAGCAGGCAACATGACTGCGGCGAAGAGGCTCAGGACAGCCAGCGCAACCGACCGCATCGCTCTCATCTACAACCAACTCTCTACGGCTTTGAAAACGAAGCCCACTCCATCCTTTTCTGACGAGGATATTAACACAGACGTACGCCAATCAACCCTCTAAGAAAACCCATCTATATCTCTTCACTTCCCCCGGACTATAATTCGTTCGTCTCTGCACCTGCTCACTCGTTCCAGCGATTCGGCATCCTATTCCACGGAGGTAACTGCATGAAGCACGAGATCGACATTGGCCTTATCAGCGAACTTCTTCGCAGCCACGGGCACACCGTCGGCCACGTCATCCCCACTCCGGACAACGGCGGCGAGTACGAGTTCGAAGTGGACGGCAATCTACTCAGCCTCACCGAAGTTCGCGGCCTGTTAGAAGTCGAAGATGAGCGCGAGGAAGCGCAAGCCCACCCCGTCACCAACACCGCACCCGCTGTAGCCCCGGCCGCCACGCCTGGCTTCGGCGTAGTCAACCCGCCCGAATAGTAGCTGCCAACCAATTTGACAAAGAAAATTGACCAGACTGGTAAAATCTAAGGTGTATGCCAGCCATTCACCGCAGAAAATCCGTTCCGGTCACCATCGGCAACATCCGCGTCGGCTCTGACGCTCCCGTCGTCGTCCAGTCGATGACCAACACCGACACGGCCGATGTTGAATCCACCGTCCAGCAGATCGCCGCCCTCGCGCGCGCCGGCTCCGAGATAGTCCGCATCACCGTCAACAACGATGCCGCCGCCAAGGCCGTTCCGTACATCCTCGAAGGCATCCGCGCCAAGGGCTGGAACACTCCCATCATCGGCGACTTCCATTACAACGGCCATCTCCTCCTCTCCAAGTACCCCGACACCGCCGAGGCTCTCGCCAAGTACAGGATCAACCCCGGCAACTGTTCTATAGGCCGAAAAGATGATGACAACTTCCGCACCATGGTCGAAGTAGCCGTCAAGCACCAGAAGCCCGTCCGCATCGGCGTCAACTGGGGCTCGCTCGATCAGGCTCTCCTCACCAAAATGATGGACGAGAACTCCAAGCTCCCCAACCCCCTCGACGCTCGCGACGTCATGATGGAAGCCATGGTAGTCTCCGCGCTGGATAACGCTGCCGCCGCCGAACGCTACGGCCTCCGCCGCGACCAGATCATCCTCTCCGCCAAGGTCTCCGGCGTGCGCGACCTGATCGACGTCTACACCGAGCTAGCCTCTCGCTGCGACTACGCCCTGCACCTCGGCCTCACCGAAGCCGGCATGGGCATGAAAGGCGTAGTAGCTTCCACCGCCGGTCTAGCTCCGCTCCTCCTGGCCGGAATCGGCGACACCATCCGCGTCTCGCTAACCCCCACCCCCGGCGGCGATCGCAGCGAAGAAGTTCGTTGCGGCCAGCAGATCCTGCAATCGCTCTCCATCCGCAGCTTCATGCCGCAGGTCACAAGCTGCCCCGGCTGCGGCCGCACCACCAGTACCTACTTCCAGGAGCTAGCCGAGCGCATCCAGAAGTACCTCGTAGAATCCATGCCCGAGTGGAAGAAGCAGTACCCCGGCGTAGAGGAGCTCAAGCTGGCAGTGATGGGCTGCATCGTGAACGGCCCCGGCGAGAGCAAGCACGCGAACATCGGCATCTCGTTGCCCGGCACGTTCGAAGAACCCAAGGCGCCCGTCTACGTCGACGGCCATCTCTTCACCACGCTAAAAGGCGATCACATCGTAGAAGAGTTCCAGGTAATCCTGGACGACTACGTCCAAAAGCGTTACGGCAAGCAACTAATAGAAGCCTAGCAAGCAATCCTCCAACCAGTCCTCCTCCCGACCAACGGGAGGGCCACGCAAAGCCTCAAAAAGGCGTGCGAACGCCCCACGCGAAGCCTCAAAAAGGCGTGCGAACGCCCGCCCCGCGCGCAGCGGGCCCGTCCGGCGGGACAACCATACCCTCCGCAGGCCTTCGGGAACCTTCCCCACCCTCCTTGCGTAGCACACAATGCCCACTTGGAGGCCGCCGCATGATCACGCTCTCAATCCTCTTCCTGATGTACTTCCTCCCAACCATCATCGCCGCACACCGCGGCCACGGCGTCGCTGGCATCCTGTTGCTGAACCTGTTCCTGGGATGGACCGTGGTTGGCTGGTTTGCCCTTCTGCTCTGGTCACTCCTAGCAGCTCCCCGTTACTACCTTGTGCCTGGGCCCTTCTGTCCGCAAACCTACGTGCGGCGTTAGGGCGCGGGAACCGTCTCAGTTACGGCCGCTACCCGATCAGCTCTTAGACTTGTTCTTCTTCTCCGCACGCTTAGCCAGCTTCTTCGCCACGCGCGTAGCCCGAATCTCCTCATCCCGTTTCTTCCGAGCCTCGCGCTCCCAAACAAACGGGCTGTTATGCTCGCGCAAATCTCGCAGCCGATAGTGCGTCCCCCGCCACACCACCCCGCGCTGCACGATGACCACCACCATCGACCGGAGCATCGCAAACATCATCCCCACCGCGCCCAGCGGATACAGCCACGCATAGCGAGCATCAATCCGGCTCACCGCTCCCATTACGCGATACGTCGCGCCAATGCAGCTCAGAATAATCAGCACCGGCAAAACCGTTGGCAGCCATGCCAAACCCGCCAGCGGCAGCAGGCAAAACACCCCAATCCACAATCCCACCGCCACCATCAACAACAGCCGAAAGTTCACCGCCGAAAACAAGTTCTTCGTCATGTTGAGCAGCACCCCATGCCCGCCCTTCGCCCAATGCACCAGCACCATCCCCGGCGCGAACGCGATCCGCTGCCGCAACCCCGCCGCCTTCATCCGGCGCCCCAGCGTAATGTCTTCCAACACCGCCAGCCGCTGCGGCAGCCATCCTCCCAGTTCATTCAGCGCATCCCGCCGCACCAGGTTGAACGCCCCAATCCCCGCCACATCGCGCCGAGCCTTCTCGTCCGCCACCTTCCATGGTCGCGACGCCCAGATCCCCAACACCTGGAAGAATCCCAGCACAATCCCCTCACCCCGCGACTCCACCTGCATCGTCGGCAGCACCACCAGGTGGTCTGCCTCCTCATCCTGCGCGCACACCACAGCCCTTCGCAGTACCGAAGGCGAAAACAACACATCCGCATCCGTAAATAACAAGTAGTCCGACGTACTATTCTCCGTCGCCACCATCAGCGCAAACGTCTTCCCCAACCACCCCTCCGGCAACTCCGTAATATGAATCGCCTGCAGCGCTCCCGGCCGTCGCGCGGCATACTCCTCCACATACTTGTCCATGATCGCCCCCGTCCCATCCGTCGACCGATCATCCACCACCACCACCTGCAGCGCCGCGTAATCCGCCATCATCAGCGCCTCAATCGTCGCCCCAATCTTCTCCGCCTCATCGCGCGCCGGCACCACCACCGTCAGCGTTGGCGACCCCGCTGGCAGCGCGTCCCAATCCACCATCGTCAAGTCCGGCAGCGTTGGCAGATACTTCACAACGTCATATGTTCGCAGCACCCACACCAACGCCAGCAGCCAGGCCACCGTCCTGATAATTCCCTGCCACAACTCCGATACATGCCAACTCAGTCCGTGCCAGTTCAAGCCGCCGCGCCCTCCAGCGAATGCGTCAGCCTCGGCGCAAACTTCGCCCCCGCAAAGAAGATCATCGCCGCCGCCACAAACGTCACCAGCGTCACACCCAACCCCATCCGCAGGTTCGAGTGGTCACTCACGATCCCGATAATCTTCGGCGAAAACGCATCACCGAAAACATGCAGCGCAAACAATTGCCCCGCCATCGCCGTCGCCCGCAGATGCGCCGGCACCGCATTCAGCGTCGCCGCATTCACCGGCCCCGTCCCCAGGAACACTAGAAACACCGCCACGCCCAGCGCCGGCAGCGTCACGCTCTTGGGCCCAAAGAAGCACACCACCGCCGGCGGCAGCGCCAGAATCGCACTCAACGCGGGCACCAGGTACAGCGCCCTCGCATCCTTCTTCGACCACCAATGCGCCACTGCGCCGCCCACCAACGTCCCACCCAGTCCACACACCACCGTGATCCCACCCATAATCGTTCCCGCCGCCTCGATCGACCGCCCATCCACGCGATGCAAAAACGACGGCATCCACCACGATATCCCGCCCAGCGAAAACGTCACCATCGCGTATCCCATAATCGAACTCAGATACGCCTTGTTCCTCAGCAGCGACATCACCGAAGACCTATCCACCTTCGCCTTCGCATGCGCGCCCTCCACCCTCTGCGGCTCTTTCATGAAGATCCAAATCAGCACCGCAATCAACGCGCCCGGCACCGCCGAAACAACAAACGCCATTCTCCATCCGTAATGCGCCGCCACCATCCCGCCCGACAGATATCCCATCGCCGCGCCCACCGGAATCGCCACGTTGAACACCGTCAACACCGCGTTGCGCTGGTCGTCGGCAAAATAATCCGCCAGTAGCGCCGGCGCAAAGATCCCAAAACTAGCCTCGCCAATCCCCAGCGCCGCATGCCGCAAATTCAGCGACATATAGCTGTGCACGCTCGCCGTAAAAAAATTCATTGCAGCAATCAGCAACGCCGCCACCACAATCATCGGCTTGCGCGGAAACCGGTCCCCCAGCCACCCCGTCACCGGCGAGGACAATACGTACGCCACAAAAAACCACAGCGTCAGCGACCCAATCTGATTATCCGAAAGATGAAACTCATGCTTGATCTGCTCCTGCACCGCCGGCAAAATATAGCGGTCCAGGTAGTTCACAAAGTTCATCGCCGTCAGCAGGCAAAGCGCCACCACCGCGCCCTTGACGGGACTGCCCGCACGATCTTCAGGTTTCACCACCGTCGTCAAGGCACTCTCATCCTGTGCCGAGAATACCAGTTGCCCTCACCCGCAACCACCCCACCCGCCTACTGCGGAGCCAGCACGTCTCGCGCCTTCTCCAGGATCTTCCCCCACCCCTCGCGCGTCCGCTCCGCCCACTCCGGCAGCACGTCGCTGTTCTGCAACGTCACCTCGCATCCTTCGCCGATCGCATGAATGTCCATCGTCACCGTCGAAATCTCGCTCGAGTACATCGGCACCGCAAACGTGAACACGATCTTCAGCGGCCTCACCAGCTCCAGGTACTCGCCCGTATGCTCCACGTCCACCTCGTCGCGCCGCTCCACAAACGTGTACCGCCCACCAACCCGCGGATCAATCTCCGCTTGCACCATCGTTCCCGTCGGCGTAGCAAACAGAAACTTGCTCGCAATCTTCGGATCCAGAAACGCGTCGTACACATTCCCCTCATCCGTCGCAAACTTCTGATTCACCGCAACCGTCTGCTTCTCCATCACGACCTCCGTAAACGCAACCCTGCAGTTGAGATGCATCTCGCCAACCGGCAAGCTGCCCTACTTCTCCTCCGACAGCCGAACCATCAGCACCGCCATCCGCTTCGCCTGCTTCGAAATCGAGTCCAGGTACACCACCTCGCCCACCGCATGCGCCCCCGTCCCCATCGCTCCCACGCCCACCAGCCCCGACACATACGGCGCCACAAACGCAATATCACCAGCCCCACCCAGCGTCGGATCCGTCACCTCCTCCGGCGCATACCCCAGCGTCCGATTCACCTCCTGCAACTGCGCCAGCAGCGCCTCCGACCCCGGCGTCACCGCCATCGACGGATACGCCTCATCAAATGAAATCTTCGCGTCCGTCAGCGGCAGATGCTCCCCCACAATCGCCTCCATCTTCGCCTTTACCCGCGCCGTCTGCGCCTCGTTCACCGTCCGAATATCCCCCACCGCCAGCGCCGTCTGCGCAATCACATTCGCCTTCCCCGTCGCCGTCCCGCCTGTCCTGTCTTTATCGAGAGCCGCCGTCCCGCCACCCAGCACCAGTCCCACGCTGTAGGTCAGCCCCGGCTCGCGCAGTTGCGTCCGAAAGGCATCCACAATCCGCGCCAGCTCATAGATCGCCCCATACCCCAGCTTGTCGCCAAACACCAGCGACGAGTGCCCGCTCTTCCCGCTCGTCTCCAGGTGCCACGTAATCGAACTCCGCCGCCCGATCCGCACCGCATCATGCCCATCCAGCCCGCCATCGCGAAACGCATTCTCAAACTCCAGCGCCACATCGCTCTGCTTGGCCGCATCAATCATGTCCTTGCGGCTGATCGCAATCGGCCGCCCCGCATCCTCCTCATCGCCGCTCAGCACAATGCGAATCTCCGCATCCTTCAGCACGCCCGCAGCCTTCATCGCGCGCAGCGAATCCAGCATCACTACCAGCCCTCCCTTCATGTCGCACGTCCCCGGCCCCGTAGCCACGCGCCCATCCGTCCCCGGCACCATCTCAAACTTCTGAAACGGCGACTCCTTCGCAAACACCGTATCCATGTGCCCGATCAGCAGCAGCCGCTTGCCGCACTTGCCCTCACCCTTCGCGCAAGGATGCACCGCCACCAAGTCCCCCGCCCTATCATCCTTCTCCACCATCGGGTCCCAATGCACCGCAAACCCCAGCGCCTCGAGCTGCGGCGCGATCACATCCTTCACCCGCTCCACGCCCGCAAAGTTCATCGTCCCGCTGTTGATGTCCACCAGCCGCTCGAGCAGCGCCACCGCTCTCGGCGTAGCCGCATCAATGGTCTTCACCATCTCCGCCTCTTGCTTCGTCTCCGGCCGCGGAGCACCACCCTGCGCGCAGGCAAACACCGGCGCACCCACCACCAAGCAAGCAGCAAATATCGTCTTCATCATGATGCCGCGAGTCTAGCATCCATCCCGCGTGATACCCAAGAGCACCTGGCTAAACCGAAGCTCAGCCGAATTACCGCATCTCCTCCGTCCGCGGATACCGCGCCGTCACCACCGTCGAAATCCCACCCCGCGGCCGAAAATCTCCTTTGATCTCGGCCCACACCGGATCGGTCGCCTTCACCACATCATCCAGCACCTGGTTCACAATGTTCTCCTGAAAGATCCCCAGGTTCCGATACGTGAACAGATACTCCTTCAGACTCTTCAACTCCAAACACTTCTCCCGCGGCATATACCGAATCGTCAGCACGCCAAAATCCGGCAACCCGGTCTTCGGACAAACGCTCGTAAACTCCGGATCATCAATCAAAATCTCATACGCGCGAAACTGATTCGCCCAAGTCTCAATCGCCGGAAACTTCGTCTTCAACCCCGCCGCCGCGTGGTCGTCTGTATACCCTGTAGTGTGTTCAGCCATACCTCTAGTTTATCGCGTCAGAGTCTCAATCTACGCAGCCACACCGCTAGTTCGTACTCCCCGGCACCACCACCGCCCCATTGTTCGAAGCCCCCACGCGCCGCAACTCCGGCCCCTTCTTCCCCTTCTTCCCTGGCACCCCACGCTTATCCTGAATCCGCGCCAACCGAGCCTTCACCCGATCAAACTCCGAAGTCGTCACCAGATACTCAGGCCGCGCCGGCAGAATCGTAGCAATCTCATGCTCGATCGCCGCAATCCTCTCCGGCGTCGCTGGATGGTCGCTGAAGGCCTTGGCCAGCGCTCCGGGCTTGCGCTTCTCCATCGCCTCCAGCTTCTGGAAGATCATCACCATCCCCTGCGGATCATATCCCGCGCGGTACATATACTGAATCCCCAGGTAGTCCGCCTGCGATTCATACCCGCGCGAGAACTCAAGAAACGTCAGCGGCATCGCCATCTGCGAAGCCTCATACACCCCATACCCCGTCCACGACCCCGCCGAAACAATCACCATCGGGATCGACCCAATCTGCATATATCCCATCCGCGTCATCTCGCGCGCCGCATGGTGCGCCGCCACATGCGCAATCTCATGCGCCATCACCCCCGCCAGCTCATCCTCGTTATCGCAAGCCAATATCAGCCCCGAGTCCACATAGAAAAATCCACCCGGCAGCGCCATCGCATTAATCTCGTCGCTGTCCAGCACCTTGATCGTGAATGGCACCTTCGCATCCGAGTTCCGCACCAAATTCTGCCCAATCCGGTTCACGTACTCTTCCACCACCGGGTCCGTCACCAAATGCGACGTCTTCTCAATCTCCATCGAGTACTGTCGCCCCACGCTCAGCTCCCAACTCGGCGAGTACCAGTTGCTCACCCCCCGCCCCCCAATCTTCCGATCCCCCACCGCATCCACATCCTGCTCCGACCCCTTCTTGATATGCGGATCAAGATCCTGTCCCGGCGTAGCCATAGGAACCTTCGTAGCCACAGGACTTTGCGTAGCCACAGGAGCCTGCGCAGCCGGTGCTGTAGCCGCTCCACCAGTCACCGGCGCAGTCGCCTGCCCCAGCGCCATTCCTCCGCCGAGCGCCGCAACCGCAACTACCATCACAATCCGCATGGAATCTCCAGCCAGACCGCGCCCACCCATCACGCAATCCACACCGTCATTGTAGCCACCTCAACAAACACTCACCAGGTGTTGTAGCTGGTCCCATCGCTCGCAATCCCCTGCGATGCCGAGTGCACATCATCCAGCCCACCCTCCGTCTCGTCGATGTCCGTCATCGTATCGGACTCGCTCGTGACCCACTCATCGTTGCGTCCCGTCATCGGGTCCACCGGGATCGACTTCAGATACCCTGCCTGCACCAGATCGTCCAGCGACTGCGGCGCCTTCTGCTTGTCCACCGTGTAGCTGTCAATCGCCGTTCGCATCGTGTGCAGGTCTTCCTTCAGCACCGCTTCCTTCGCGCGACGCACCATGTTCGCGTAGATAGGCACCGCAATCGAGATCAAAATCGCGATGATCGCCATCACAATAATCAACTCGATCAGCGTAAAGCCGCGCTCGCCGCAATCTCTGCGCGCCTTCAGCCGTCGAACTGCCTGCTCCAGCATCATCTCTTCACTCGCCTACCACGTGTTGTACTTCGTCCCGTCCAGCGCCGTTCCCGTGCTCTTGCTGTATACGTCGAACACATCCTGCCCGCCAAAACTGTCCGAGTCTGGCGCGTCCTGGTTCGACCGCAATCCCCAATCCGTATTTCCCGTCATCGGATCCACCGGAATCGATCGCAAAAACCGCATCTTCTTGTCCTTCACCTGAACTCCATCCACCAGCGTCTGCAAGTCCGGCGGATAGTTGTTCGAGTCGGCCTTCGTCTGGATCCCTCCCAGGTCAGCCACGTCCTTATACATATCGATCGCCCGGCGCATCTCCCAAAGGTCCGCGCGCAACTCCTGCTCCTTGCGCCGCTTCACCTCGAACTTCACCACCGGAACCGCGGCCGTCGCCAGTATCGAGAGGATCGCAATCACGATGATCAACTCCGTCAGCGTGACCCCAAACTCACCAGGACGGCTACCTCTGCGCGCGTCAGCCCTTCTCAACCTCAACTCCTCTGCCATCGCGCTCCTTCCGCCCCAGCCCTCAGCTTTCTCTGAAGTACATACTGCCGCTAACCACTAACCACTAACCACTATCATTTGACCTGCACCACGCCCTGAACGCCAACCGCCGCAATCCGGCCCTGCTGGCTATCCCGAACGCCGATCCTGGTCAGCGCCAGCGGCGTGCTTCCCGGCGCAATCGCCTTGAACGTCAGCGTGCACACCGTCCCACGTCCGTCGACACCCTTCGCTCCCGGCGGCCTCGTTGCGGAGATCGTCACCGCTCCATTGCCTTCATCGCGATGCACCAGCGCCACCGTCTGCCCATCCTTGCCCAGCAGGTCGCCCGAATCCACATTCACCAGCGCCAGCACCTTCGGATCAAACTGCAACTGCAGCGGCACGGCAAACACGTCATGCGCTCCCGAAGCCACAATCGCCACCTGGAACGTCGATCCCACCGCCTGGCTCTGTGTCGGTGGCATCACCGACAGCGTCATCGGCGTCGCCGACATCGTCCCATTCGGCTGCATCTGCATCCCTGCCATCGACGCCTGCGTCACCGGCTTGCTGTCCGCCGCCATCTTCCCAATCATCGCCTGCGCCGCGTTCGCAGCCGACGTCACCGGTAACGAGTTCGCCGCCGGCGCCGTCTCCGCACTCTCCACCGTCGGCGCCGCGCTCGGCGTCTTGCGCAGCAACTCAACCGACTGGCTCGTGCCCGTATAAATCGCCCGCGTGTTCTCGTCCGTCAAAATCGACTCGCGCACAATATGCGGAATCACCAGGAACACCACGTCATCGGTCGTTTGCGTCTTATCCGTGCTCGCAAAGAAATACTTCAGGATCGGAATCTCTCCCAGCCCCGGCGTTCCGCTCACATTCTTCGTGTCCTGCACCTGCATCAGCCCAGCCAGCAGCGCCGGCTCGCCATCCTTCAACTGAATCACCTGGTCCGCCACACGCTGCGAGATAATCGGCTCTGTCACGCCGTCAATCGTCACCGACGATGTCTGCGCCGACACCTCCACCTTCAACTTCAGCGACACCTCGCCGTCATAGTGCACCGTCGGCGTCATGTCGATATTCACGCCCACATCCAAATACGTAAACTGCGTCTGCACGCCCAGCGAAGCCGTCGTAATCGCCGTGCCCGCCGAGTAAGACCCCGTCGCAATTGGAATCTTCGATCCAATCTTCAGCGTCGAGTGCTGTCCATCCGTCGCGCGAATCCTCGGGTTCTGCAGAATCCGCGTGTCCGCATCCGACAGCAGCGCATTCACCGTCCCGCCCGTAATCGACACCGCAAAGTTCGTCGCGTTCAAATTTCCCAGCGTGTTCAGCGTGATCCCCGAACCTGTCGTCGACGTGCTCGTACTCGTCGACGTCGACGTTCCCGTGCTCGTCGATTCATTCGCGTTGCTGTACTGCGGCGTCAACCCAAAACTCGTCGGCAGCGTGATTCCCAGGTTCCGCTCCAGTTGCCGGCTCACCTCCAGCTCCGCGATATCCACCACCACCTCAGGCTTGGTGCGGTCCAGGTCGTTAATAATCTTCTCTGCCAGGATGAGCTCATCCGGTGTCCCACGAATCACCAGCGCATTCTGGCTCGCCACCAGATAGATCTTCATCGACTGATCCATTAAATTACGGATCGCCACCATGATCTCGTTCGCGTCATTCTGCTGCGACACGTTCGTCAGATAAAACGTCTGCACCGCCAGGTCATCATCCTCGGTGTGCTTCTGCCGCGTATTCTGCGCTACAAAAATCGTGTTACTCGTCACCGGCTTCCAGAACGTCCCGCTCAGCATCCCCACAATATGCAGCGCGTCCGGCAGCGTAACGTTATTCAACTCCACTGGTATCTGCTTCGAGATGTACTCCGGGTCGAAGATCACATTCAGCCCCGCAGCCTTGCAGATCGCCTGGTACACCACCTTCGTATCCTGTGTCATGTGCAGCGTAATCGGGTCGTCGGACACCGGCTGCAGCGTAATCGGCCCATCCAGCGTCGCAATCTCGCTCTGCATCTGTCGCTGGTACGGCGTCTCCTCGCCCATCCCTGGCACAATCACTCCGCCCGGCGATCCCCCAGCTACGCCTGCCTCGCTTCCACCCGCAGCCGCCGGCCCGCTTCCGCCCGGCACCCGCTTCTCCATCACCTGCAGCTCCTGCGCCGCAGCCTGGTCGCCCGGATCAATCTGCAGCGCCCGCGCAAACTCGTTGATCGCTCCATCCACATCGCCCGACTGCCGCAACACCCGGCCCCGGTCCACATGCATATTCGCCGCGCGAAACCGCATGTTCTCGAAGTGCGTCCGATAGCGCAGATCTGCCGGCTTCTTCAGGTGCGCCTGCCGGTAATCCTCAAACGCCGCGTCGTAATCCTGCCGCGCCTCCGCCTGCTGCCCGCGCTTGTCCCACTTGCTGGCCGACTGCGCCTTCGCGCTTCCCGTCGCCAGCCCCGCAAACAGCAGCAGCCCCATCAGAAATCCCAGCGCCATCGCAAACGGAACGGCCTCGTGCCGCCGCCGCCGTCCGACCATCCCGCGTTGCTTCATGCTTCCATCCGGCAGCCGCTCCTGCATACCTGCAACCCGCTCTCCTGCAATCCATTTCCCTGCAGTTCGATTCCACATTCTCCGGTTCAAGGCCCCTCGCACACTGGCCTCAAACCTCCCTCGAACGCCCACTCCAATCCCCTCGTTCAGGCTTGTAGGAGCATCCTTGGCAGCGGTCTCGAGCGGTTGGTCGGGCTTGTTCGATGATACAGCCATTATCCTTCGCCTCACTAGTCTCTCCGCCTCAATCCCAAGCCCTCAGCCCATCCGCGGAGAGCCTCTAACCCCTCTCGCAGCAATACTTCCCCATCACGTTCTCGTCCTGTCCACATCCCGGCCCAAAACCGCACCCGCACCCGCACCTTGCCGGATCCGGCGTCTCCCTCTGCATCAATCCAATCCTCAGCCGCATCTATCCTTGAAGTTCTAATCACAGCAGCTCGTTCAAACTTCAACTGCAACGGCCCATTTAACGATCTGCTAGCATCAAGATTTTGGACGGCCTGAGCTTTGGACGTCCCAACCCCCATTTCGTCGTCGCCAGAACCCAAACCTTAACACCCACCCCCCCTACCCCCGAACCCTGATCACTGTCACGAACCACTCACCACTAATCACTAACCACTGCCTTCATGCGTTCCCTCTCCAACCCGACCGTCCCCAACGCGCCCGCCAAGCCCACTGCCAAGGCCAAACCCCGCGACCCCGTAGCCGCCGGCGCCCGCGACGCGGCCTTCAACCGCTCCGCCAGCTTCAACTACTTCCTCTCCGACCGCTTCGAGTGCGGCGTAGCCCTGCGCGGCACCGAGGTCAAATCCATCCGCGAAGGCAAGGCCAACCTCAAAGACGCCTACGGCCTCCTCAAGGACGGCGAAGTCTATCTCCTCAACGCCCACATCGGCCCCTTCTCGCACGGCAACGCCATGAACCACGAGTCGCTCCGCACCCGCAAGCTCCTCCTCCACAAGCGCGAGATCGACAAGCTAGAGGGCCTCACCAAGCAAAAGGGCTTCACCTTAATCCCGGTCAAGCTTTACTTCAAAAACGGCCGCGTCAAATGCGAGCTGGCCTTAGCCAAAGGCAAGCAGGACTGGGACAAGCGAGAAACCGAGCGCAAGCGCGAAGCCGACAAAGAAGCCAAGTCCGCCATAGCCCGCTCCCAGCGCCGCTAGCCAGAGCATCTCCCTTCCCGGTGAATACAGCCATCCCCTCGACCGAACTCAACTCCGTCCCCTCGACCGGGCCCTGAGCTCGCCGAGGGGGAGTGGAGAGAGCCCTCTATCTTGTCCTTGTCTTTGCCTTCGCTTTTTTGGTTTGTCATCCCGTAGGGATCTGCAGTTGCCTTTGCCGTTGCAGTTGCTGTTGCTGTTGCTGTTGCTGTTGCTGTTGCTGTTGCCTTTGCCTTTGCCTTTGCCTTTGCCTTTGCCTTTGCCGTTGCCGTTGCCGTTGCCTTTGCTGTTGCTCGTTTTACGCCGTCATCCTGAGCGC
>JBAULP010000085.1:0-35123 GCA_049578265.1 Acidobacteriaceae bacterium | reverse complement strand
ACCTCCACACGCCTCCACGCCATCCGCTGCTCTCCTTCAAGAGAGCAGATCATCCCTCATCAAAACCAAAAAGTGTAAAGGATGTCCCGGAACGCTTTGTAAAGGATGTCGTGAGACTGAACAGCTGGAGTCCCGTCATCACGGAGCCGTGACCCCCATGATGCACCATCAAATCGCAATGAGCGGCCATAGCGTGACCTGGCAAATAGGAAGCATGGGAGAAGTTTGGCGGCAAAGTCCCAAGCTCTCCAGGCAAGTCCTGAAAGCCCGTCGTGAGCACCACATGCACGGGTTCGTCTTTCAAAGCAGCAATGGCTGCCCGAATGACAACGATCGAATCAATGGGAGTCGGGACGGGAGCATATCTGGGATTGCCGGAGTACACCCACACAATCGGTCTGTCGGAACTTAGTTCGGATACCCACTCTGGCAATTCAGCGTTGCTCCGTTGCCACACGATGGGGCCAACATATTGCGCGTTCGCGCTGGCCGGGAGAGGATCCGTCTCTGGCGTACCGAGAATGAGAGAAAGGTCGCCACTCATGAGATCAGCACAGCGGTTGATGGGTGCAAGCCCATGCTTTGCTGCAATCCGGTTCACCACAGCCGCCGCGCTGGGAAGGTCAGCTGGACGGTCCGTTCTCCACCATAAAAAGCCGCCGCTTGCCGGATGTATGTTGCCTTGCAACACCGTCACCAGTGGTATAGACAGAGCGTGCGCCGCAAGGCACGTCAGCAGTCCGAAGGAGTCTATGACCACATCCGGACTGTAATCCCGGATGACGTCGAGGTAGACGGCGAATTCGTCGCTCGTCGCTCGCTCGTCGAAATACAAGGCGGCGAAGAACTCTTCCACGTCCCACGCGGCTCCAGCCTGCGCCAGATCCATTACTGGTGATGGCATTGGCCGCGAGGGCATCGGAAGGTTGTGAAGGCCCGCTTCCGCAATCAGTTTCGAAGGAGCCGGAGCGGGGTTGAACATCGCCACCTGATGACCCCGGTCCGCGAGTTCTCGCGCAATGGGAACGAGACGAGTGGGTAAGCCTAAGTCGTTCGCGAGCATCATCGTAAAGAGGAACTTTGCCATCGTGCCACCTCTGTTCATCGTTCTTATCTTCTAGTTCAGAGATCAGGCCCGGGCAGTCCTCCACAGTGGTACTCGATAGTACGTTTGGAAATCACCTTGGAACATTCAGTGGTTTTCGTCGACTGCTTGAAACGCCCCTCGGACCGCAACTGAGGCTTTTTCCTGACGAGACGAATGCCGTTCGGCAACCAGCCACTTCTCATCTCGAAACACCCAAACGTCTGTAATCAAGAAGTCTCCAGTAATGTCGCGTCCATTCAGGGGCTCTGCAGCTTGAGTGATTGCGAGCGTCACGACTGCAACGTCGTTCCAGATAGACACATGCGTATCCGAAATTTCGTGGTGACGGATCGTATAACGGGGAAGTGCCGAAAGCCAAAGCTCCCGTGGTATCACCTGCAGAGATTGACCTGCCACCCCAATGACCAATCTGTATTCTGGCGCCAGAAAACTCGCAGCAGAGTCGATATTCCTTCTCAGAATGGCGTCATTCCACAGGCGCTCCACGTTCTTGATATCCAGAATCTTTGCATCTCTCGACTGCGCACTATCTGCCATGGTGACAGCCTCCACCCCTGCTGCGAGGCGTTTGTACTTCTCAACTGCTTTCGGGGGCAACTCGGATCATACACAACGCACCGCAAGCGCGGCTAACGACAAATCGTCCTGTATTTTGGGAGAGACACGGAAGGACGGGGAGGAGTTGATCATGGCGAAGACGGTTTTGATCACAGGTTGCTCAGCGGGGATTGGGCGAGCCACCGCCGAGATGTTTGCAGCCAACCGCTGGAATGTAGTGGCGACCATGCGGGCGCCGGAGGCTGCAGGAAAGCTGGCGGAAAAAGAGAATGTGCTGGTGACAGCCCTCGATGTCACGGACGAGAGCTCGATCGTCGCCGCAGTAAAGCAAGCTGAGAAGCGCTTTGGAGCCATCGACGTGCTAGTGAACAATGCAGGCTATGGGCTGTACGGGCTCCTGGAAGCGACCTCGTTGGAATTTATTCGCAAGCAGTTCGAGACGAATGTTGTAGGGCTGTTGGCAGCGACACGTGCCGTCGTGCCCGGGATGAGAAAGAGGTGCTCGGGTGTGGTGGTGAATGTGGGCTCGATTGCCGGGAAGATGACCTATCCGCTGGGCACCATGTACAACGGCACAAAATTCGCGGTCGAGGGAATCTCCGAGGCACTACGGTTTGAGCTGCACGAGATTGGCGTTCGGGTGAAGCTGATTGAGCCCGGAATCGTCTATACAAACTTCTTCAACGCGACGGAGTTCAAAAATGACGAGTCGCTGCTGGAGTACCAACCACTGATGCAGAAGTTTGCCGCAGCCATGGAGCAAATCACCAAGCAGGGCACGGCGGTCGGCGAGGTTGCAGAGGCGATCTACGAGGCGGCGACCGATGGCACCGACCGGTTGCGATACCTCGTTGGAGACGATGCCAAATCGCACGCGGCGAGGTTGGCGAGTATGGATGGTGAACAGTATTTCGCAAGTATGGGCAAAATCTTTGGGCTTGACCTTCGTAAGAAAACCCCGGGCGCTGAGCGTCTTCAGGCTGATAACTAACGCGCTTTCCGGAAGTGGCGCATCTGGACTTACCCAAAATCGCCAAATTACTCATCGAGTGGTTCCGGGAGGATTACCGCCCAACCAGAAGAAACTTGAGTCGGGGTAAGGGATGGATGGGCGACCACTCGCTCGCAATCGATCAGATCGCTAGTAGCGGGTTACGAGCGAACGACTACGGCTAAAATCTTCGGTGATAGCGCAATCAGGTTGAGGGCAACCGTGAACTGCCAAGCTGAGATAAGGTGTAAAGCCCATTGTCCTCTTCGACCAATCCGGCCTCGGACATCTCGCGCAAACCAGCGCGAACTCGAAACAAGGGCAACGCCGCGCGCTCTGCCACAATCTCCGCTGTGGCTGCTTCATGCAGCGCACTCAACATCTTAAGCGCGGATTCCGTCAGCTCTCCGCGAGTTCCAATACATGCCATAGCGGATCTCGATCAAATGCTCTTCTTACAAAAATACCAGTCCGTATAGTCAAACCCAGCCTTGCGACGCGCATCCACCTCTTCCATCGTGGTTGGTGGAGGGACAATGACTTTGTCTCCGGGCTTCCAGTTTGCGGGTGTGGCTATGGAGTGTTGATCTGTGGTCTGCAGCGCATCAATCAAGCGAAGAATCTCGTCTGTATTACGTCCCGTAGTCAGCGGGTAATAGATCATCGCGCGCACGATCCCCAGTGGATCGATCACAAAGACGCAGCGGCTCGTCTCCGTTCTACTTTCTCCTGGCATAACCATGCCATACAGCGAAGCCACTTCTTTGTTGGAATCGGCAATGATCGGAAACGGGATGTCGATTCCGAACTTGTCCTTGATGTTGAGTATCCAGGCAATATGGGACGTCGGGCTATCAATACTCAACCCAAGCAGCTCGACATTCCGTTGCCGAAGCTCAGGGGCAATCGCAGCAAAGGCAAGAAACTCCGTTGTGCACACCGGGGTAAAATCCGCAGGATGCGAAAACAGAATGACCCACCCGCCACGAAAATCCTCCAGCCGAATCTTTCCCACTGTGGTGACCGCCTCAAACAGCGGAGCGGCCATGCCCAGCCGAGGCAAAGACGCAGGAGTTTGCACCGCTGAATTGTTTCCTGGTTCTTGCGCTCTCACTTCCAATACATTCGACATACTTTCCTCTCATTCGTGGATCGTTGTCCGATCAACCTCTGGCGCGCTTCCGTAACTCTGCCTTCCCGCCATCTGCAACGTTGCAATATCAGTCAACTAACAAACCCAACCCTATTCCCACTTGACGCTGAACTTCCGTGATACTCCTCACGGCATCGAGTCCTGGGTTCCATTTGTGGCTGCCTTCCACGTCTTATAGCCACCGGTCAAATTGCGCACACGAAATCCGTGTTGCATCAGAATCCGGGACGCGAAGTAAGAACGCTGACCGGATTGGCAGGAGAGAACGATCTCGCGATTGCGTGGCAGCTCCGAGATTCGATAGCGAAGTTCATTCAGCGGAATATGAACCGATCCCGGAATGAAACCGTTCGCTCGTTCATCAGCGCGGCGTACATCCAGGAGGAGCGTTGCATCCGGATCGAGTCCAGCGACCTCGCTCCATTGCGCAAGTTGGACCTCGTTGTCCAACACATCCTGCGCTACCATTCCTGCTATGTTCACAGGGTCTTTTGCAGAGCCGAAGGGCGGCGCGTACGCCAGCTCCACTTCGGCCAGGTCCTTCATCGTAAGTCCGCCCTTTAGCGCGGTAGCAAATACATCCATGCGTTTATCTACACCGTCCCGACCCACGGCCTGCGCACCAAGCAACTTGCCGCTGTCCGGAGCAAACAGGATTTTTATCGCAATCGGCTCGGCGCCGGGATAATAACCCGCGTGCGATCCCGGATGAAGATGCACCGCTCTGTACGGAATTCCAGCTCGCCGCAGCGACTTCTCATTGGCTCCCGTGCATCCTGCAGAGAGTCGGAACAGCCGCAGGATCGCCGTTCCCCAAGTGCCTTCATACGTGGAGGCGCGACCTGCAATCACATCGGCCGCGACGCGACCTTGCCGGTTTGCCGGCCCGGCCAGAGGCAGCAAGCTCCATGCTCCGGTCACGAGATCGCGCACTTCAGTCGCATCGCCAACCGCCCAGATATTCGCGTCGCTCGTCTGCAAATGATTGTTGACGCGAATTCCTCCCAGCGCCCCAATTTGCAGGCCCGCATCTCTCGCCAGTTTGATCTCCGGTCGAACGCCGAGGCCAAGCACAACAACATCGGCTCCGATCCGCCTGCCACTCTTCGTTACCACTACGGAAGCGCGCGCGGTTTCGCCTGGCATCGGTTCTTCAAACGCCGCAACTGGATCGTTGAGACAGAGCTCGACCTCGTTCTCCTTCAACTCCTCGTGCAGTCGCTGTGCCATCTCTGGATCCAGCGGCGCCATGACCTGGGGCATACCCTCGACGATTGTGACCTCACAACCTCGATGCTTCAGTTGCTCAGCCATCTCGAGCCCAACGTACCCGCCCCCCACGACGACCACGCGGCAATGCCAGCAGTCTTTCATCCAGGATTCCAACTGCTCGATGTCCGGTATGCTCCGCACACTCAGGTGCCCCGGGCGGTCGATGCCTGGGATTGGCGGTCGCAATGGCATCGCGCCCGTTGCCAGCACGAGTGCGTCACACGTCAGGTCGTATTCCCGCTCAGTGCTCAAGTCGCAGACGGTGATCCTCTGTTCCGCACCCCGAATCGACCGCACTTCGGCGTGGACTCTCACATCCAAATTAAATTGAGCACGCAGCGACGCCGGTGTCTGAAGCAACAGAGAATCTCGCTCTGAGATCTCCCCACCAACGTAATACGGTAGCCCACAATTCGCAAACGAGACATACGGACCGCGCTCCAGAACAATAATCTCGCACTCTTCGCAAAGGCGGCGCAGCCGAGCTGCCGCGCTTGCACCGCCAGCAACGCCGCCCACAATCACTACACGCTTCTTATCCAAACAATTCATGCGCTATCCATGAGGCCCTACTGTGAGCTCTATTCGTTATCTCAACAACACACTTGCGTCGCCTACTAGATCAAAGAAAAAAGGACTGCTTTGCTTCGCTGATGAGTTGAATGAAGGTTCCCACCCCAACGAAGTCGAGGTTCGGATAGTCGATCATCTCATGCTCCTTGAAGCCCATCACGCCCATGGACATCTCGCAGACATGGATGCGAACACCACTCTCTGCGGCATCTTTCATCAGCTGCTCCAGGGACTTCACACCATGCTGCTTCATGACCGCGCGGATCATCTTCGGCCCCATCCCCGCCATCTGCATCTTGGAGAGAGGGAGCGCCCTGGAGCTGCCTGGCAGCATCCATCCAAACATCTTCTCCATGAATTTTTTCTTCGCTGCCTTCTGGGGATCGCGCAACGCGGCGACGGCCCAGAAGGTGAAGAACATATCGACCTCGATGTCGTAGGCCGTTGCCCCGAGGGCAATGATGAACGCAGCGATGGTGGTGTCCAGGTTTCCAGACAGGACACCGAGTGCAAGGTGATTGTCGCCGGCGTTGCGTTCGATGGCGTCGACGCGCGCCGTGAGTTGCTCGATCTCCTGTTGCAGGTCAAGTACGGAAGCGGTAGCGGGCATGATGGGTCTTCCTTTCCAATACAACGTCAGAGGTGGGTTATTGGTGACTGGCTACTGCGGACGCGGTCTGAGGTGCAGGCGCCTTGGCCCATTCATGCAGAACAAGCGCCAGCGTCCGATAGACAACGTGTGCGAACTTGGTAAGAGGCAATAGAACGATGAGGTCCATCGCCAGCACAATGTGAGCGAGGAAGGTCATGTAGCCGAACATCGTGGGGTGTGGAAGGTAGACGACGATCAAGGTGACCAGCCCGGTGGTGACGGTTGCAGTGAGCAAAAGGAGAAAGAACCAGTCGCCGAAGGAGCTCTTGTCGTAGGGACTCTCTTTAGCGCTCAGCCTGCGGCCGATGGCGATGCTGAGGCCGTAAAGGCAGACGACTCCGCCAAGCAAGCCGAGGATGCGCATCGGATACCACGGTGGAACCGGCGAGCCAATTGGCTTGAGCAGATAGTCGAGCGTGGTCGCGATCATCATGGCCAGGAAGCCCCACATGATCGTCGCGTGAACAAACCATGCGCGCAGATAAAGCGGCTCGAGGACTTGCTGTTCTTCCTCGTCGCACTGCCGGAAGCGGCGGTGATTCAGCGCGTCCATGGCTGCAGACCAGATGGAAGGCAGCAGCGCGGATAGAGGAAAGGGGGGGCGTTCACCTGCGTGGTCATGCTTCTTCATTACCCGGATGAGCATCGAGACGAAGCCATACGCGAGGCCGAGGCCGATAACAATGAACAGGACAATGCCGATTCCGTGGACCCATTCCCCGGGAACGAAGCGGAACAACTGTGTGGATCCGATCCCGCTGAACAATGCCCCGTTGGTGCCCATTAGCAGGCCGCCCTCATGGGACAGGAGGAGCAACGCGAAGAAGCAGGACAGCAGAATGAAGAGAATGAGGTTAATCGTTGGAGAACGATACATCAGTCCAGACAGGCCGGTGATATCGTAGCGCGAGATCGCATAGCTGCGCGCAGCCGCCATGAACTGCATGGGATCTGCCTGGCGCGGGCAGGTCTTGGTACATTCGCCGCAGGCGTAGCAGCGCCACAGGTCTTCCTCGGCGAGCAACTCTTTCTCCATGCCAACCTGCGCCATCCGAATGACGCGGCGGGGAAAGCCTGCGGAGTCCTCCGCCAGCGGACACACCGCCGTGCAGCTCCCGCAGTTGAAGCACGCGCTCACATCGAGCGTGCCGTCAGCCCCGTGCTTCTTGATCTTCTCCATCAATGCGACATCGATCGCGTGTGCCATGACCATCCCTCTGAGTTGGTGTTAGTGAGCAGCAGCGGCGGCCTCTTCACCCTGGACCAGGGCATAGAGAAGGTAGTCGCCGTCTTCGCCTGCTTCGGTTACGTGTCCATACTTGCGCATGCCGGTCAGGTGCCACAGAGCCTGGTCACCTGGCAGATTGAGTGTTGACGCGATCTGCGGTACGCTCGCGGGCCCTTCGGCAAGAATCTTGCGGATTGCCTTGCGCGCGGCGACCAGCTCTTTCTGGTGTTCTTTCTTTGCTTCGCTGATACCGCCCATACGCTCGCGCATGGTTACCAGCGCCTGCTTCTGTTCGGCCGTTAGTGATTTCCTTGCCATGGTTGATTTCTCCTATCGAGTCCGGTTCAGCCCAGAGTCACCAGTTCAGGCTCACATGATGCGTGGGGAGTATCTGCCATCAGGCCGTCCACCATCGCTTCAAATTGATCCAGCCGCCATCCGTTGAGCTCCATCGCGCGATGCGGACAGACTGGAACACACGCTCCGCAGCCAACGCAGAGTCCCGCGTTTACCTCGGCGCGTTGCACCTTGCGTCCATCTACCTCGCGCTCCACCAACTGCAATGCTCCTTCGTAGTCGCACTGCGAGACGCAAAGACCTTCGCCGTTGCACAGAGTGGCGTTGACCGAAGCAACGTAGGGATTAAGCTCGACCATCTCGCGAGCAAACATGGCGGCTGCCTTTACGGCAGCGGCGCCGGCGGCGTTCAGCGTCTCCTGAATATTCATCGGGCCCTGCGCGGTGCCTGCGAGCAGCACGCCGTTGACCGCAACTTCAACAGGCCGGAGCTTGGGGTGAACTTCCTGCAGGAAGTGGTCTTCTCCGGTGGAAAGCTTGATGCTCTCAATCAGGTACTGGATGGGAGATGGCATCATGCCTACGCCCAGCACGATCATGTCGACAGGGACCGTCAGTTCTTCACCCCATGTCAGCATGTCTTTTACGGTGACCGTCATGGGCGCTTCGTTTCTGTTACGAGGCGGGCGGTTTCCCGGCAACGTGCTCTGTTCAACCTTGAGTGGGTCTTCGCCGTTGTAGCGGAAGAAGACGACACCGGCCTTGCTGGCCTCTGTGTAGTACTCCTCTTCTCCGCGGCCATAGGTGCGGATGTCGCGATGGAAGTCGTAGACCTGGATCTGGGGAAAGCGACTACGAAGCGCGAGGGCCTGCTGAAGAATTGTGCTGCAACAGGTGCGTGAGCAATACTTGTTCAGCGTGCCGTCGGGTTGGGGTTCGTGGATCTCGTCCAGTTGCCGGCTGCCCACGCAGTGCAGGAATGCGGCGCTGCGAATGGTGCGTCCCTTGTACTGCAGGCTTAGCGCCTTAGGATCGACGCTCTGCATGAGTTGGATAAACTCCGGCGTCGTCACCACGGACGGATCCTGGTGATAGAGGAATTCCCCGTCGCGGGGAACATAGGGACGATAGCCGGTGGCCATCACAATTGCCCCCACAAGCGCGTCAAGCGTTACGGTTGTTCCGCCAGGTCCGAAGGGGCCTTCGATCACGGTGCGGAAGTTCCCGATGAAGCCATCCACTGAGATGACCTTGCTGTTGAGCAGAACGTCGATCTTGTCGTTGCTGCGAACCTGCTGGACCAGGTCTGCGACGATGTCACCGGCCATAGCCTCGGAGGGGTAGACGCGGCCGCGCTCATTCAATCGCCCGCCCAGGCGGTCCGAGCTTTCGACCAGCAGTGTGAGAATGCCCCTTGCTGCAAGGTCGGCGGCCGCCTTCATGCCTGCGATGCCCCCACCGATCACCAGGGCCTTGCGATGGTTGGGCAGCTTGATTTGATCGAGCGGAACCGCATGCCGCAGTTTGCCTACGGCAGCGGTGATGAGGCGGATGGCGAGCTGGGTTGCGCCCTCAGGATCATGCTTGTGCGCCCAGGAGCCCTGCTCGCGGATGTTGACGTGCTCGTAAAGGTAGGGGTTCAGATTGCCGCGTGAAACTGCGCCGCGGAAGGTCTGCTCATGCAGGAACGGCGAACAGGAGGCGACGACGACGCGGTCAAGATTATCCTGCAGGATGTCGTTGCTGATGGTGTGCTGGCCCGGATCGGAGCACATGAACGTATGGACCTTCGCGAGTGTAACTCCCGGGACCATAGCCATAACCTGCGCCACGCGTTCCATATCGACGACGTCGGAGATGTTGCCGCCGCAGCGGCAGATATAAACTCCAACCCTGGGTTCCGCCGGCTGGCCGGATTTGAGAAGTGCCTCTTCAGCCTGGCGCTTAAGGGCTTCATGCTGCTTCTTGTACTCGGCGTCGTCCTTCAGCTCGATGTCTTCGTGCCCTTCAACGCCGGGCTGATTCGTAGAACCTTTGTTGTCGCTCATACGCTTCCCCTTGAAGTGTTTCTGTACGTCGTTCTCGCTTGATCCATCTATCCAACCAACACGGGTCCGAGCTCTTCAGCAGCCGCTGTTCGCTTCTGGTAGAGATACTGGCTGACCTGCATTGCGGCGGCGCCTGCTTCCGCGATCGTGTCCACGATGTCCTTGGGGCCCGACGCTACACCGGCGACGAAGATGCCCGGAGCCGTAGTACGCGTGGGCGAAGTCAGCGACGGTGTGGCAACAAATCCATCTGATGAGAGCGAGACCGGCGTCTTTCCGGACGGGTCCCACTCCGGGAGCATGCCTTGCGCCAGGACGACGAGGTCATGACGCCGCTCCTGCAGAAAGTTCTCCGCTTCCTCGGTCGTCTCCACATGCAGTGAGAGATCGCCATCCTCAATGGGATTGATACGCGCAACCTTGCCGCGCACGAAGTTCACGCCCATAGCTTTCGCATTTTGGTAGAACTGCTCGTAGCCTTTGCCGAAGGCGCGAATATCCATGTAGTAGACCGTGATGTCTGCGATCGGCAGGGCGCCCGACAGCAGCATCGCCTGCTTGATGGCATACATGCAGCAGACGCGGGAGCAGTAGGACACTCCGATGGAAGCATCTCTCGATCCCGCGCACTGCACGAAGGCAACCGACGACGGAACCTTGCCGTCAGACGGACGAAGCACGCGACCATAAGGCCCGTGCGGCGCCAGCAGGCGTTCCATGGTGAGCGCGGAGATGATGTTCTTGCTGCGCAGAGCGTTGTACTGCGGCTTGACCGCAAGAGAGTTAAGCGCAAACCCGGAGGCGACCACCACTGCGTCGGTCAGTATTTCGACCTGTTGCGACTGTTGGTCAAACTCTATCGCATCGGTAGGGCAGACGCGCGCGCAGCTTCCGCAGGTGGTGCAGAGCTCAGCATCAAGCACGGCCTTCTGCGGGATCGCGTTGGTGAACGGAACGGAGATGGCGCGCTTGGCGCCGAGCCCCATCTCGAAGGGGTCGGGGTACTCGCTGTCGCATGCGTACTCACAGAGCCGGCAGCCGATACACTTGTCGAAGTTCACGTACGTTGCCTTCTGTAACAGTTGCACGTGATGCACGCCGTCGAGTGTGCGGATCGCCTGCACCTCGGTGTTGACCATGATGCGAATGTTCTCGTGATGCGCAGACGCCGACATCTTCGGCGCCGTGATGCAGCTCGCGCAGTCCAACGTGGGAAACACCTTGGCGAGCGCAATCATGTGGCCGCCGATACTAGACTCCCGCTCCACAATTAGGACCTGCAGTCCCTGGTCCGCAAGATCCAGTGCGGACTGCATCCCTGCGATGCCTCCTCCAACGATCAGAGCGTCGGGGCGGTAGGTATTGTCTTGCTGCGCACTCGTTGTCATAACGCGACCCTTTCTGCAGCTGCGGCGTTGGCTGCGAGCCCGAACTGTCCGGTAAACTGCAGCCGCCCAACCGATTCCTGGCGGAGTTGTTCGGCCAGACCACGATCCACTGGACCGAAGCGCCTGAGGTTCTCTTCCATCTGCGCGATCTCTTTAAGAAATGCCTTGATACATACCGTGCAGATCGCCGTCAGGCGGATCCGTTCAATCTCGAGGCCGCCCTCTTTCATGTGAATCGTGAGATCGTCGATGCGCTTGGCGAGCCGCTCGTAGGCTCCGTGATAAGGGCAATCCGAACCGCAGGACGCAATAATGATGCCGTCGATGCCCTTGGCGTAAGAGCGCAAATAGAAGTCTTCGGGGAACAAGACGGGAGAGAGAACCCTAAGGATGTAGACCTCGGAGGAATACTCCAGGTGGGCTTTGCCCACCGCGTCTGCACCCGGATACGCGCACTTCTCCGTGGCGAGCACAAGTATCTTCGGTGTGAATCCGTCAGCCATACCGCACCTCGTACGACCATGGCGTTCACAGCCGTGGTCTTGATCTTTGGTTCCTAATTCGCCCCAACCACGGGCAGGAGACATCGGAGGATTACTTCTTGCGAAGGACAAAGAGCCGGTCATGCCCATCGGCTTCGATCAGACCCAGATACTCGTGACCAATCTTGGTGGACCACGTGGCCAGATCCTTGCGCGAGCCCTTGTCGTTGGATTTGACCTCAATGATCTGACCTACCTTGACGGCGCCAATGCCCTTTTTGGCTTCGAGCAGTGGACCGGGGCAGGCCGTGCCACGGGCATCAATTACTTTGTCAGCGGTGAGGGTTACAAGCTCTTCGGTAGTCATGATGAAACTCCTTTTGAATTAGGGATGAACTGATGTTGCTTTCTGCGTGGAAGTCTTGTTGCCCCCTGGACGGCTGTCGCCACCATCCGCCGGGCAAACGGCTAAACCATTGCGATCGAGTAGAGCTTCGCGAATTAAGTTGGCGGCCATAAAGAAGCGAGGATCCGCCACTCCATACAGAACGGTCTGACCATGCCGCACGGAGACAACCGCACCTCGATCGCGCATCAGACGCAGATGCTGCGATGCATTCGATACCGAAATGTCGGCCTCCTCGGCGATTCTTGTCACCGTCTTCGATCCGTTCTGAAGCGCGCAGAAGATACGCATGCGCGTTGCGTGAGCGAAGATCATGAAGAAGTCGCCCATGCGTGCGCAGTCCAGGTGAAGGTCTCGGTTGTGTGTCTCTTTGAGCATCCTTCCTCCTTTGGCTTGAAACCTTCTGCGCACTTCTGTATTTGCTAAGTCCTTCAACTATTGGACCGAGCGAAGATCGAGTGCACCCGATCGTTCGCATCCTCATTCCTGCGGTTCAACCACCACGTTGTTCTCTTCGTAGCAGCTGCTCCAATCTTCATGGCTCAGAAGTAGTACCCAATCTGGAAACCGACCGAGTTCTCTGACATCGACGCATGCAGCGGCTGAATGGGCATTCCAAACAGCGTTCCATCACTCACATCGCTCTTGAAGGTGTGCATGACAGCCTCAGTCAAGCTCCAGCGCATCGGCAATTTCTGGGTTGCGCCCGCTGTTACGGCGGTCGTTACGATGGCCGGCATGATCAGGTTGGCTTGGAGGTCGGTGCTATGAATCGGATCGGTGCCGTAGGTGAATCCAGCTCTCACCTGCCAGCTCTTGCTTACGTCATACTGCGTTCCGAGGTTGGCAACCCATTCGTTCTGCCAGTTCAACGGCAGCGCAACCGAATTGGTACCCACCCAGGGGCCGAAGACTTTGAACTGATTCATGGTGCTGTGCCAGTTAATCCACTGGCCCTCTACACTCACCAACCACTTCGAGACGGGGCGGAAGGCCGCGCCGAACGCAAACTGCTGCGGGTAATTCAGGCGCGCGCAATACGATCCCTCACCGCCGGCGATTCCGACCGGACCGGTTGCTCCGACGCCCGTCGGAACAAACTCTTCGTTCTCCTGCCAGAACAAGTGAGTGAACTTCATCACCGACTTATAGGACGCGCCGAACGTGACCCTATCGTTGTACTTGTACATGCCACCGATAGTGGCTCCGACGCCAAACGCCCACGATGGGCTGGTGAGATTGAACCCCTGCCCCCCAAAGGTCTCGTCGAAGGAAACCTGTTCGGCCGCGACATCCAGCGCGAGACCCACGCTGATCTTGTCAGTCATCTTGAATGCAACCGCAGGCGCCATCTGCATGAAATCGATGCTGCTGAAGGCCTGGATCGTTCCCATCGGCGTATTTGGTTGCAGGTAGTTCACGCCCAGACCGGAGGTTCCATAGATTCCTCCGCCAAAGTACAAGTCCGGTCGAAACGCAGGTGCCGACCAACCCAGCGCCGGTATGGCATACACGTTGGTGTGGCTTCCCGTATTGCCAAAACCAAAGTTCGTGCTCCGCTCTGGATTGAAAATCTCCCCGGAAAAGGCTGTCTGCGAGGGCAGCCACGCCATACCCGCAGGATTACTGATTGCAGTCATTGGATCGCACGGTGCGGCCACAACCGCGCCCGCCATGCCCATCGAACACTGCCCAACCCCTATGAGTTGATATCCATTCGTAGCCCACGCAGCTGCACTGCATGCCAGCATCGCAAACGCTATGAAAGCTCCTCGTACTGTCGAACCTCCTGAAGCTTCAACCGGATTCCTTTCGTTCGTATATCTTGTTTGCTTCTCGTCGATCTGCATTGCGCTTACACTTTCCCATTGCTTGTTCGTTGCGTTCCATCAGGTTGTTTGTTGAAGTCGCGGCTCTCCACTAAAAGCGCCGGATGATCCGGACACCAATCCAGATGTCTTATTGAGAAGCATCCTTGAGCGATTTCTCAATGGAACCCGGAGCGCAGCGAATCGTCAGAAATCCGTTGGAACCCATCATGCTCAAGTCCGGGAAGTTAACCGCGATGCGGAACTTCGCAGGCAACGCATACGCCTTGCCACCCGAAACCAGAATCCCGTAGGGTAGATGGCCGGTGGATTTCACTGTATCGTCGTCGATGATGCCCATCACGTGGCCGTCGCCTCCGCAAGCATTATCCGAAGGCCCAGCCAGTGCGACGCCAAACAGCGTCTCTTCCTTGCCTGGAATCGCCACCTGATAGACCTTGCTCGTGCCACCCTTATGCGCAGCCAGGCCAGCATTCACAGCATCCAGCGCCTGCTGGTAGCTTCCGTGCTCGGCAAGCATATCCTGGTCGGTGAAGTAAGGCATCATCACCTTGTAGTGATAGCTCTGCAAAGCCGCGGGACTCAGCCCACTCTTCGACCCATATCCCTGCTGCGCCCCAAGTGCCTTCGCAAGTTCTGCCTTTACGTTCGCAAGATTGCTCTTCAGACGATATGCGTTCGCCATGTACACGGGATTGGTATAGGTCACCTGGATCTGGTCGTTCACTCTGGTGACGCTGATCCGCTGCACCACCGCATATCCACCAAAATCAGTCTGGGCCGCGGCCTGCTTCAGCGCGGCATTCGTAACTCCGATCACCTCCGCACTAACGCTCTCGCCTTTGGAGAACTTCAGATTCGCATAAGGAGCATACGTGCCCACCACCTCAAAGCCACCGGCGGCAAGCTTTTGTTCCACCTGCGCTACGACCTGCGAGACGTTTCCGCTCGTCGTGTAGCCCAATTCGAAGGGACGTTGCTGTTCTTGCGCCGATACATATGCCGACACAGAAACCAAAACGACTGCCAGCAAGACTGCCTTGCCACGAGTGGATACGATTCCAACTGCCTTGCTCACATTAGACACAGAGTCCCTTTCGTCTCGGATTGCGCACGCGTAACAAGCGTGAATCGCTCGCTGCAACGCGGTTTGCGCTGCTGCTTGATTTGCAATCCGAAACGGTAGAAAGCAAGTTCTGTGCCAAACCGTCAGATGAATGGAATGAGTACGTTAGCGAAGGCGGCAGTTCTCAGTGAAACAGTACGTCGCAACAAATCGTCGCAGCGTTGAAACGTGCCGTCTCAAACCTTGGGATGATCCGCCAGGTGCAGCTCCCGCATGCGCCGCCAAAGCGTCGAACGGCTCAGGCCAAGAGCTAGCGCGGTTTCCGTTCGACACCAGTGATGAGCCTGCAACGCCGCCACAAGGCGCTCAATCTCCTGGGAAACAGGAGTCTGCGAGAGGCTCTCCTGCTCCGAACGACTCTCCCGTTCTACCGCCAGTTGCCAACTCATAGGATGCGCCGAACGTACCTCCAACGGAAGGTCTTCGGGTAGTATGGTTTCGATCTTCGCCACCGCAACGGCGTACTCCATCACGTTGGCCAACTCCCGCACATTACCCGGCCAGTGATAGTCCAGCAGCATCCGCATGGCCTGCGGTGAGATCCGTCGTATCAATCCGTGCATCGTCGTCACCCGGTTCAGCAGATGCTCCGCGAGCGGCGGAATATCCTCCCTGCGCTGGCGCAACGGAGGAACCTCAATCGGCACCACGCACAGCCTGTAGTACAGATCTTCTCTCAGTTTTCCCTGGGACAAGGCCAGCCGCAGATCCACGTTCGTCGCCGCAATCACGCGAACATTTGCGACGCGCGCCACACTCTCCCCCACGCGCTCATACTGGCCGCCCTGCAGCACGCGCAACAGTTTCACCTGCTGCTGCGGTGGCATATCCCCAATCTCATCCAGAAACAGCGTTCCACCGGCGGCCAACTCAAAGCGACCCACGCGGTCGCGCACGGCCCCTGTAAACGCTCCACAGATATGCCCGAATAACTCTGACTCAAGCAGGTCCGCCGGCACAGCGCTGCAGTTGATCGCGACAAACGGCCCGTTACTCCGCGGAGAGCTTTCATGGATAGCCCGAGCCACCACTTCTTTGCCCACGCCACTCTCTCCCGTGATGAGCACGGGAGCTTCACTATGCTGCAACGCTTCGACCATCCGAAAGATGCGCTGCATCGCCGGCGAACAAACAATCGCGTTCGAGATGAACGTGGCTGCATCGGAATAAATTCCTTCGGCCTCCGCAGGACGCAGCAAAATCACATAGGTCATCCGCGGATCACACACCGCCAGATCACCATGCAGAATCGGCGCCGCCGTAATCGAGACCAGCCTCTGCACTCCTCCATTGAACTGGAGCGTTGCGCGCCACCCCTCCCGCTTCTGATTGTCCAGCAACGCCTGCCGCAGAGGAGTTCCAGGACCAATAAGAGCTGCGCCCAACAGGTCCTCGACACTACGCCCCGCCATCGTGCGGGCAGCGCCCTCTCCCAGCAGATCATCCAGAAGGTACGACGCATGAACAATCCGGAACGACGCGTCCAGGCACACAAACGCTCTTCCAACCGACGTGAGCACTCGCGTGACACCATAGAGCGCGATCTGCGTATCTTGGCTCAGAGGTTCATCGCCAACCGCGAGACACGACTGTTGCACGAAGCAACTCTCCACAACCCCTCCCGACGCAACGCTCGATCTCGCTCGTTCGCTCAGCGGTGGCCGGCGATCAAGAATTGCTTACTACCTAATACAATCCTTCTTTTCTAGAAACGTTACAGCGGATCGGAAAGTATATCGCCAAACGTCCGATGATCGTACAGTCCAATGTGTTTCCGGTCGGATAACCGCCTACCCTGATGTAACCCTTTGGGGGAGCTTTACTAGCATGCGAAATTGACGATGAGTCTATCGATTGAATTTCCAGAAAGCATACATTAGCTATCCTTCCAGGCATTCCGCTCCGAATGCTAGAGCGCCGGTCAGGTGTTGACGTTAACGTTAAAGACAACGTAAACTTTGCGCTTTGCCGCCCTTGGGCTCGGGAGTATTCGCGTTTTGTATGTTTTGACGAAGATTGGTTTGACACAAACGACGGGAGAAGGCGATTCGTGAGATCGCTCGTCATGCGCGGCCCAAACGACGTCCGGATCGGGTCAATCCCCGAGCCGAGCCGGGCGCCGGGAGAGGCGCTGCTGCGCGTTCGCCGCGTTGGACTTTGCGGAAGTGATCTGAATTCCTACCGGGGGAGAAATCCTCTGGTCTCGTTTCCACGGATTCCCGGGCATGAGATTGCCGCGACGATTGTTGAGGTCGAGGAGAATGATCGCGGCCTTGCTGTTGGAATGGACGTCACGCTCTCTCCATATACCAGCTGCGGGCTGTGCAGCGCGTGCCAGAATGGCAGGAGCAATGCTTGCAGATGGAATCAGACGCTCGGCGTGCAGCGGGACGGTGCGCTGACGGAGTATATTTCTCTGCCAATCGAAAAACTCTATCCGGCGCATTTGAGCCTCGAGGAGCTTTGCCTGGTGGAGCCGCTTACTGTCGGCTGCCACGCGGTTGCGCGCGCGCAGGTGACCGCGAGCGATACGGTTGCGATCTTCGGATGCGGTGGCGTTGGGCTTGGAGCGGTGGCGGCTTCTGCGTTCCGCGGTGCGAGGACGATCGCCATGGACATCGACGACGAGAAGCTGGAGATTGCGCGACAGGCAGGAGCTACGCAGGTTATCCATACCGGGAAGCAGAACGTCGCGGAGACGCTGAACGAGATCACCGGCGGACATGGACCTGATGTGGTGATCGAGGCCATCGGGCTGCCGAGTACCTTTCGGGCGGCGATCGATCTGGTTTCATTTACGGGGCGCGTTGTTTACATCGGCTATGCGAAGGAGCCGGTGGCGTATGAGACTCGCCTCTTTGTGCAGAAGGAGCTGACGATTCTGGGAGCCCGTAACGCGCAATCGGAGGATTTCCGGCAGGTGATTGCCATGCTGGAGCAGCACGAATTTCCAGTTGGAGCCGTCATCAGCACGATTGCCCCACTGGAGCACGCCCCGGACCTGCTTCGCGAATGGAACGAGACCCCGGAGCGGTTCACCAAGATTATGATCACGCTTGATCAGGCCTGACCGGCCTATCTTCTCTTATGACACACGCGTCCGCTCCACTCCATAGCTCGACGAAGCAACCGGTGCACACCGACGCTCCGCTGGTGCCACGCAAGTTTCGATTCATCTTTGTTCTGGTCACCACACTGTTTTTTCTGTGGGCCATTCCGAATAACCTGAACGACATTCTGATTAGGCAGTTCATGAAGTCGTTCGCGATGACGCGATTCGAGGCGGGGCTCGTTCAGTCGGCCTTCTACCTGGGATATTTCCTGCTGGCGATGCCTGCTGCGCTGCTCATGCGCCGCTTCGGTTATAAATCAGGATTTGTGATTGGCCTGCTTCTGTTCAGCCTGGGAGCCGTTCTGTTCTGGCCAGCGGCCATTGTCAATCGCTACAGTTTTTTTCTCCTCGCGTTGTTTGTGATTGCCAGTGGGCTGTCCTTTCTTGAGACTGCGTCGAACCCGTTCATTACGCAGCTTGGCGACGCTAGTACAGCTGCACGGCGGCTGAATCTGGCGCAAGCGTTTAATCCTCTGGGATCCATCACCGGCGCGCTTATAGGGACTGTCTTTATCTTCTCGGGGGTGGATCTCGCTCCACGGCAGGTCGCGGCGCTTGAGGCGCAACACCGCTATGGCGCTTACCTTCACACCGAAACAATGCGGGTGGTGGCACCGTATCTCATCCTCGGAGCTGTTACCTTCACGATGCTGGTTCTCATCGCGGCGACGCGGTTCCCCGCATCGCTGCATGCGGCGGAGGACGAAGCTACTGAGCCACATCGTCTGACAGCGCTGCTGCGGCGCCCGCACTTTCTGTTGGCTGTGGTGGCGCAGTTTGCTTATGTGGGCGCGCAGGTTGGGACCTGGAGCTATCTCATCCCGTATATCCTGGCGTACACCGGCGAGAATGAAAAGGCTGCGGGCTACTTCCTCACGGGCAGCCTGGTGCTCTTCGGTGTGGGACGTTTCGTCTCCGCGTGGCTGATGCGCTATGTGCGGCCGAGCCGGCTCATGGCCATCTATGCTGTGGTCAATACCGTGCTTGCCTGCGTTGGCGTGTTCTTACCGGGATGGACTGGGATGGTCGCGCTGCTGTTCACTAGCTTTTTCATGTCACTGATGTATCCGACGATCTTCGCGCAAGGAATTCGTGGGCTGGGCGACTATGCGAAAGTTGGCGGATCGCTGATTGTCATGGCCATCGTCGGAGGGGCTGTGCTCACGCCGATCATGGGCCTGATCTCCGTTCACTTCGGCAGCATGGCGCTGGCTTATCTCGTTCCGGCGCTCGCCTATATCGTGGTTGCCGGCTACTCGCTGGCGGACCTGCGGGCTGATCACGGAAGAGATTCGGGAACGAGCGCGGCTGTTGCTGCCGCTGTTGGAGAAGGATGATGCGCGGTGTCGATGCACACTTTCATCTCTGGTCCTACTCGGCCGAGGAATATGGTTGGATCGGCGACGACATGCTGCCTTTGCGTCGAAATTTTATGCCGGATGATCTGAGGCGCGAGATGGACGATGCCGGCGTGCGTGCCGCGATCGCCGTGCAAGCTCGTCAAAGCCTGGAGGAGACGCGTTGGCTTCTGCGGCTGGCGCGCCAGCATTCGTTTATCGCAGGCGTCGTCGGTTGGGCGCCCATCGCGAGCGATGATTTCCCGCGTCAACTGGAGGCGCTCACAGTGGACCCCACGCTGAAGGGTCTGCGCCATGTTCTGCAGGATGATGCGGGTGACGCCTACATGTTGCGTGAAGACTTTAACCGCGGAATCGAGGCTCTCCACGGCACGGGACTTGTCTATGACATCCTGATCCTTGAACGGCAGCTTCCGTTTGCGATCCAGTTCGTCGACCGCCATCCGCAGCAGGTGTTTGTTATCGATCACCTGGCTAAACCGAAGATTCGCAGCGGCGAGATTTCGCGCTGGCGAGAGCAGCTCCGTGAGTTGGCGCGACGCCAGAATGTGTGGTGCAAGCTCAGCGGCATGGTTACGGAGGCGAATTGGGAGCGCTGGACGATGGACGACCTGCAGCCTTATGTAGAAGTCGCATTGGAGTGCTTTGGACCACAGCGGCTGATGGCCGGTTCCGACTGGCCCGTCTGTACACTGGCGTGCGGCTATGGTCGGTGGTGGCAGATACTTCGCGAGTTCGTGTCCCCGTTGACTCTCGCGGAGCAGCAGGACATTCTGGAAGAGAATGCAGCGCGGGTCTACCGCCTAAACATGCAGTCGCACGCATGAAGCCGCATCGGCACAGGAGAATCGATCGATGCTCGTCTCTGGAATTCTGAATCCACAATTGAACTCGCTCCTCAGTCGCGTCCGGCACACCAATACGCTGGTGATTGCGGACCGGGGATTTCCGTTCTGGCCGCAGATTGAGACGGTGGATCTTTCGCTGGTTGACGATATTCCGCGCGTGCTGGAGGTGCTTGCGGCGATTCGCGCAAACTTCAGCGTCGGAAAATTTTTCATGGCCGAGGAGTTTCGCCAGGTTAATCCTGAGGCTGTCGTAAAACGGTGGGAGTTGGGTATGTTCGGCGCGGAGATCGCCTTTGAGCCCCACGTGGATTTCAAGAAGCGGATTCCCCATGCTATTGGCCTCATTCGCACTGCCGACACGGTGCCGTACGCGAATATTGTGCTGGAATCGGCTTGAGGCACGTGGCGCGGGCGCAGTCCCGGCTGTGAGCATCTGGGCCGGGTCGGCACGCCGGCGCAATCCTTAACTTTAGCGGTTTTCATTCGGAAAGATGCGGCTGTATAGTTCGTGACATGGCTGTCCGCTTGAAAGACATAGCAATGGATCTCGGGCTCTCTGTTGTCACGATTTCCAAGGTGCTTCGGAACCATCCAGACATCGCGGAGGACACACGCGAGCGGGTGATGAAGCGGGTCCGCGAGCTCGACTACCAGCCCAACCTGATGGCGCGCAGCCTGGTCACTGGGCGCAGCTATCTGATCGGACTGGTGGTGCCGGGACTGCTGCATCCCTTTTTCGCAGAGATCGCGAAGTCTCTTTCGACGGTGGTCGGGAAGAAGGGCTACTCTCTCATTCTTTCTTCTTCGGAAGAGAATCCTGATTTCGAAGCTCGAGACATTCAGCAGCTTACGGCGCGGCGTCTGGACGCACTGATTATTGCCACGGCGGGAGCAGAACGCTCTGTGTTTGAGAGGCTCAACAACAACCGCATGCCTTATGTTCTTATCGACCGGGAGATTACGGATCTCTCTGCGAACTTTGTCGGCGTTGACGACGAGGCAGCGGGCCGGTTGGCCACCAGCCATCTCATCGAGCTTGGCCGCCGACGCATCGCCCACATTCGTGGGCGGATGAACAGCACCGGTATACGCCGTTTCGGGGGCTATAGGCGGGCGTTGGAGAAAGGCGGATTGGAATATGCGGCGGATCTGGTCGTCGCGCGGTCGACCGTCGACATCGATAGCGAGCGCATGGGAGCCGAAGCCATGAGCCTGTTGCTGCGACGGCGGCCGAGGCCGGATGCGGTGTTTGCGTACAACGACCCACTGGCTATCGGTGCGATGAATGTCATTCTCGAAGCGGGGCTGCGCGTTCCGGAAGATATTGCAATGATTGGGTGCGGCAATCTGCACTACGACAGCTTCCTGCGGGTGCCACTCTCCAGCATCGACCAGCGCAGTTCGCTCATCGGTGAACGTGCAGCGGAGATTGCGCTGCGGCTCATCGAATCGAAGATCGCGCCAAACCCGGTCAGCGTAATTTTGGAGCCGTCGCTGGTTGTCCGGGCATCCACTGGAAAACAGTCTCGTGCGGCCAAGGCACGTAGTCGTTAGCGAAGATTATCACTGATAATAACGTTTACTGTATCGTTGACAAGTCAGAGCAAAGGACTCTATAGTTGCTTTCTTGAACGGGTTGATGCTGCGTTTCCGGGAATAGGATGGCATCACGTCCGGTACGTGTGGAGTGAAAATACAGCAGCCTTGGGAGAAAAGACCATGCACCGAAGGGAATTCTGCAGCCTTATGGCGGCCGCGGCCGCAGCCTCCGCATTGCCCGCCGTGGGGCAGAATCGAGGCATGGGATTGACGGGACTTCCGGAGGGCTTCAACACCCTCAGCGAAGACTTTGCGCAGTTCTGCGCAAGGGCCGCGCACGAACGCGTCTTCTATGCTTTGGTGAATGGCAAGATTGTGAAGCAGCGTCTCGACGAAGCGACATGGAAGCCGACCGATTGGGGCGAGCCACCAGATCTGCCGATCGCGGGCGGATCGTGGGACGGCGTTCCGATGAATTCTCCGATCCCGGGGCTGAATGGGAGCGGCCCCTATGAGCCCACATGGAATTCGTTGCTGCAGTATGAGGCGCCCGAATGGTATCGGGACGCCAAGTTCGGTATTTGGGCGCATTGGAGTCCGCAGTGCGTTCCTGAAGACGGCGACTGGTACGCGCGCAATATGTACATGCAGAGCTCGCCGCAGTACGCGTACGAGGTGGAACATTACGGGCCGCAGTCGCGCTTCGGATATAAGGACCTGACGGCGCAGTGGACGCTGCTGAACTGGGAGCCGGATGAGTTGATTGCGCGTTATAAGAAAGCCGGCGCGCGGTTTTTCATTGCGTTGGCCAACCATCATGACGGTTTCGATACGTGGGCATCGAAGCATCAGCCATGGAATGCCTCGGTGATCGGCCCGCACAAAGATGTGGTGGGCACATGGGCTGCTGCCGCGCGCAAGCAGGATATGCGCTTGGGGGTGACAGTGCATCAGGCTCGCAACTGGTGGTGGTTCCAGACCTCGCATGGCGCAGACGCAACCGGCGCACTCGCGGGTGTGCCGTATGATGGCGCTCTCTATACGGCGGAGGGTAAGGATCAGTGGTGGGAGGGACTTAATCCGCAGCAGCTCTATAACGCGAAGCATCCGTTCGACGCGCTGCCGGATATCTCCTATGTGAAGAACTTCTACGATCGCACCCGCGATCTGATCGATCAGCATAATCCTGACCTGCTTTACTTCGATAATCCGCGCGTGCCGCTGGGGTGGGCTGGTATGAACGTCGCTGCCTATTTCTATAACCACAACATTCAGACACATGGCGGCAAGCTGGAGGCCGTACTGACAGGCAAGGAGATGCCTGCTCGTCTGGCCAAGGCGCTGGTGGAGGACATTGAGCGCGGGTTGGCGAGCGAAATCCGACCGAACGCGTGGCAGTCCGAGACTTGTATCGGCGAGTGGCACTATCGGCGCAGCTTGTATGATCAGCCCGGCGAATATGGCGGTTATATGCATCCGCGCGAGGTGATTCACTGGATGATTGACACCGTGAGCAAGAATGGCACCTTCATCCTGAACATCCCTGGCATGCCTGACGGCACCATCGACAGCAAGGAGATCGCGGTGCTCGATAAGATCACCGACTGGATGCAGGTCAACGGCGAAGCCATCTACGCGACGCGGCCGTGGAAGATCTTCGGCGAAGGTCCGCACACGATCAAGAGCGGATCGTTCCAGGGAACCAGCATCGAGGCGCTCGGGGCAAAGGATATTCGCTTCACGCGCAATAAGGCGAATACGGTGATCTATGCCATTGCGATGGGACTGCCCACGACGCCGGTGATAATCCAGGCGCTGGGAACGGCTGCGCCGACGAATCCGGGCAAGATTGTGAATGTCCAGTTGGTGGGGAGTGATCAGCAGGTGGTGTGGCAGCAGACCGCGACCGGGCTTAGCGTGCAACTCCCTTCGACGTACCAGCCGAAGACCGATTTCGCGTTCTCACTCAGGGTGTCTCTCTCCTGAAGGAAGGACAAGATCGCTGCGGGGCTGGGCTAACTGCGCAGGTTGAGGGGAATGGGTTAGAGGAAGATGCCGCGTCTGCTACAACTCGATGTACGGGATAATGTACTCATTGCCCTGGAGGATTTGCGGCAGGGAGAGACGGTGGCGTTTGGCGGCGAGACGTATGAGCTGCCGGATGCTGTCCGCTGTAAACACAAGTTCGTGACCGAAGCTCGACAGAGCGGCGACCCTGTCTGGATGTATGGAGTTTTGGTTGGGCGAGCCCGCGAGCCCATTCCGAGGGGCGGCGTTCTCACCGTACGGAATATGCAGCACGACAGCAGCGCCTTCACTGCGACGCGGCATCCGAAACCCTGGTTGCCTCCAGATGTCAGCGCGTGGAGCGAAAAGCGATTCCTCGGCTATGCGCGCGCTGACGGCCAGGTGGGCACGCGCAACTACTGGCTTGTGGTTCCGCTGGTCTTCTGCGAAAACCGTAACGTTGCGACGCTGCGGCAAGCGTTTGAAGAAGAGCTTGGCTATGCGATGCCCTCGAAGTATCGCAGGCAGGTTGCGCATTGGGCGCGCTTGTACCGCGAAGAGGGATCTATTCAGCAGAACGCTTCCGATCTGTCACTTGCTGCTTCCGACGATGCTCCAACGCCGCTCTTCGAACATGTCGATGGCTTGCGCTTTCTGATGCACGAAGGCGGGTGCGGTGGCACGCGCGAAGACTCCCAGAACTTATGTGCGCTCATTGCGGGCTACATACACCACCCTAACGTCGCGGGATGCACGGTGCTCAGCCTGGGCTGTCAGCATGCGCAGGCTGACATCTTGATGCAAGAGTTGCGCAAGCGCGATTCACATTTCAGCAAGCCGCTTGTCATGCTCGATCAGCAGAGTTCGGGCACGGAATCGGCCCTGATGGACCGCGCGATTCGTGAGACCTTTGCCGGACTGGTGCAGGTGAATGCCTGTCGACGTACCCCGGCACCGCTGAGCAAGTTGACGATTGGACTCAAGTGCGGCGGCTCGGATGGGTTCTCGGGCATCTCCGCGAATCCTGCCATCGGCCGTGTCGCTGACCTGCTGGCGGCCCTCGGCGGAAAGACGATCCTCTCGGAGTTTCCGGAGCTTTGCGGCGTCGAGCAGAGTCTTGTCGACCGCTGCGCGACGCAAGCATCAGCAGACAAGTTCGTTGCCCTTATGCAGGATTACGCTGCGAGGGCAAAGGCAGTGCGCTCCGGCTTGGAGATGAATCCTTCGCCGGGCAATATTCAGGACGGCCTCATCACGGATGCGATGAAGTCGGCGGGTGCGGCGCGCAAGAGCGGCACATCTCCCGTGGAGGATGTGCTGGATTATCCCGAGTACGCGGTGACGCCGGGGCTGAATCTGCTTTGCACGCCTGGTAACGACGTAGAGTGCGTGACCGGGCAAGTTGCGGCGGGCGCAAATATGGTGCTGTTCACCACGGGGCTCGGCACACCTACCGGCAATCCCATTGCACCGGTGGTGAAGATCGCGACCAATACAGCGCTGGCGAAGCGTATGCACGACATTATTGATATCGATACTGGGGCAATCGTCGCGGGCTCCGCGACCGTCGAGCAGATGGGCGAGCAGATTCTCGCCCGCGTGATTGAGATCGCTAGCGGCAATGTGCAAGCTAAAGCCGAACAGCTCGGTCAGAACGACTTCATTCCATGGAAGAGAGGAGTCTCCCTGTGAAGGATCTCTTTCGCCTCGACGGCAAAACGGCAGTGGTAACCGGAGCGGGCAGCGGTATCGGGCGTGCGATTGCGCGGACCTTTGCCGAGCGCGGCGCGAACGTATATCTGGTAGACATTCAGCGTGAGCGCTCGGAAGAGACTGCCGACTTGATTGCCCAGGCCGGCGGCCTCCCCGCTGTTCCTGTTCCGTGCGACGTCACTGATCGCGCGATGACTCACCAGAGATTCGGTGAGATAGCTGCGGAGCGCCGCATCGACATCCTGGTTAACAGCGCCGGCGTTTCGCACATCGGCAAGCTTGATTCCACCACCGAAGAGGAGTTCGATCGGCTCTTCCGTGTGAATGTCAAAGGCGTATACCTGTGCATGCAGGCGGCCATCGGTCCGATGCAGCAGGGCGGCGGCGGAGTCATCGTGAATCTGGCATCGATCGCCGCGACCGCGGGCCTCAGCGACCGCTTCGCCTATTCCATGACGAAGGGAGCAGTGTTGGCGATGACGCTTTCTGTTGCCCGAGACTATCTGGCGGACAACATTCGCTGCAACGCTATCTCGCCGGCGCGCGTCCATACTCCGTTTGTGGATGCCTTTCTGCGTGACCGCTATCCGGGCCAGGAGGAGGTCATGTTTGCCAAACTCTCGCAGGCACAGCCGATCGGCCGCATGGGATCACCCGAAGAGGTGGCTGCACTGGCGCTCTATCTTTGTTCCGATGCGGCGTCGTTTATCACAGGAGCGGATATTCCACTCGATGGCGGCTTCTTCAACCTGCGGGGGTGATGGTTTTGGATCTGGGACTGACCGGCAAGTACGTGCTCATTACGGGTGGCGCCGAGGGCATCGGCGCGGCTATCTCCGAAGCTTGTGCGCAGGAAGGCGCCATCCCCGTAATCGTGAATCGGGATTCCGAGATGGTGCAGCAGTTCGTCGAACGGTTGCGCGCGCGTGGGACGCGTTTCGAACTGCTCGCGATGGAGGTCCTTGATCCCGAAAGCTGCCGTCGGGCAGTAGAGGAGGCGCTGCGCCGCTGCGGACGCATCGACGCGCTCGTGAATAACGCCGGCGTGAATGATCGAGTGGGGCTCGAAGCCGGCACTCCACGAGACTTTCTGACGTCCATCGAGCGCAACCTCTGGCACTATTATTCGATGGCTCACTATGCGCTGCCGTCACTGAAAGCTTCCCGTGGAGCGATCCTTAATATTGCCTCGAAGACTGCGCTGACTGGCCAAGGGGGGACCTCTGGCTACGCAGCCGCGAAGGGCGGTCAGCTAGCGCTTACGCGGGAGTGGGCGGTCGAGCTGCTTCCCTATGGGATTCGCGTGAACGCCATTGTGCCCTCTGAGGTAATGACGCCGCTTTACAAACGCTGGCTGGCGACCTTCCCGGATCCCGAAGGAATGCTTCGCTCTATCATCGCGAAGATTCCGCTTGGCCAGCGCATGACCGAGCCGGCGGAGATTGCCGCCGCAGCGGTCTTTTTACTCTCGGACAAGTCTAGCCACACAACGGGTCAGCACTTGTTCGTAGACGGTGGCTATGTTCATCTCGATCGTGCTATCGACAAGTTATAACGCAAACGCATATGCGGATTGCTGAGCGGTCCTCATTGATTGGTCCAACTACTCTTTATCTGGAAGCGGACTTGCCCCCAACGTTGCCGCCAGAAACGGCGGGGCTGTCAAGGAACGGTGCGGTCCACTGTGGGACTTCGTTTCCAATGAAATCAGCGACTTAGGCAATTCGTGGGATGGTCTGAATCAAGGAGGTGGTGGCCAGAGACGGGATCGAACCGCCGACGCCGGCCTTTTCAGGGCCGCGCTCTACCACTGAGCTATCTGGCCTTGGCATTCTTCCGCGCGAGCGCGCCCATCGGGCAGCCAAGATCGCCCGCCGGGCTCGTGCGTCTCAACTTCGCCTGCCTGTGGGGGAGGGAATTGCGGTCCCATCGGTCGACGGGGCCTTCGAGAACGTCCAACTCAGTATAGCAACCACCCCGCCCCCGCGCCAAACCGCTCATCAGCCTGCGGTATCCTTGGAGAACTTAAAGCACCGGAAAGGCAGCCGAGCATCATGCGCGCTCGTTTCGCTCTCAGTCTCCTCCTCATCACTTCACTCTGTTCCGCGTCCGCTCAAACCAGGCCCGCACCCACCACCCCCGCCGAAGCCCGTGCCTCCCGCGCGCTCGACGCCGCCGCGAAGATGGGTCCCGGCGAGCTCTACGCCTTCCTCAAACCCTTCCCCAAAGGCGCCGATCTCCACATGCATCTCTCCGGCGCCGTCTACGCCGAAACCTTCATCGCCGAAGCGGCGCGCAAAGGTCTCTGCGTCGCCTCCGTCGATCACGGCACGCCCGCCACACCCAGGGGCCAGGACGCCGTCCGCTTCGTCGAGCCCGAGCACGATCAGCCCAACCACTGCGCCGCGGGCGAAGTCACCGCTGCCTCTGCACTCAGCAACCAACCCCTCTACGACGACCTCGTCGACAGCTTCTCCATGCGCGCCTTCGTCCCCACCGAAGGCATCGACGGCCACGACCAGTTCTTCTCCACCTTCGAGCGCTTCAGCGGCCTCAGCTCCGACGCCGGCGAGTGGCTCGACGAAGTTGCCACCCGCGCCGCCGCGCAGAACGAGCAGTACCTCGAGATCATGCAGACCCCAACCTTCTCGCACGCCGCCGCCCTGGGCTATAAGCTCGGCTGGCCCGAAGGCGCCGCAAAAGAAATCTCCCGCGCCCAACTATCCCAACTCCGCGACCAACTCCTCACCGCCGGCCTGCGCGACGAAGTCTCCACCGACATGAAAGAGTTCGCCAACGCGCAAGCGCAGCGCAACGCCATCGAGCGCTGCGACTCCACCGCGGCAGAAACCTCAGCCTGCCGGGTCCGCATCCACTGGCTCTACCAAATCCTCCGTGGCTTCCCACCCCAACAAGTCTTCGCCCAAACCGTCCTCGGCTTCGAAGTAGCCTCCACCGACCCCGACGTAGTCGGCATCAACTTCGTCATGCCCGAAGACGGCTACCTCTCCATGCGCGACTACCATCTCCAGATGCAGATGCTCGACTACCTCCACAGCGTCTATCCCAGGGTCCACATCTCGCTCCACGCCGGCGAACTAGCCCCCGGCATGGTTCCCCCCGCCGGCCTCAGCTTCCACATCCGCCAGGCCATCGACCTCGGCCACGCCCAGCGCATCGGCCACGGCGTCGACGTCCTCTACGAAGACCATCCCGCCGCTCTCCTTAAGCAGATGGCTGCCGAGCACATCATGGTCGAGATCAACCTCACCTCCAACGCCGGCATACTCGGCATCGAAGGCAAGGCGCACCCGCTCCATGCCTACATGGCCGCGCACGTTCCCTGGGCGCTCTCCACCGACGACGAAGGCGTCTCCCGCATCGACCTCACCCACGAGTACGTTCGCGGCGTCCAAGAGCAGGGCCTCACCTACCTCGACCTCAAGCGCTCCGCCCGCACCTCCCTCGAACACGCCTTCCTCCACGGCCAAAGTCTCTGGTCTTCACCCGACGACTTCATCCACCGCAACTCAGCCTGCGTCGCCGCCATCACCGAAGCCAGCAAACCCTCCACATCCTGCACCGCATTCCTTAGCGCCAATGAAAAGGCCGCCGCGCAGTGGGAGCTCGAACAGCGCCTAGCGATCTTCGAAGCCACGCAGCATTAATCCATCGCGCCACATCCCCCACGCTGCTACACTCAACACCGTCAACCCAACCCACCGGAGCTTCGCCGTGATCAAACGCATCTTGCTTGGAGTCTTTGAGTTCGTCGCTTACCTTCTCCTCCTCGGCATCGGAGGATACTGGGACGTCGTGCGGCTCCTCATCGGTGGATACGCCCCCAAACTCAGCGGCCTCCTCAACCTTCTGCCGCTCATCAAGTTTCAGGTCAGTTCTACGCACCTGCTCATCGCGGACGGCATCATCTTCGCGGGCGTGTTCTGCCTTATCCTTCTCATCATCGAGGTAATCCGCAGGGCTTCACGTTCCACGATGGCGACCACGGTCATCCTCTATTTGGTCGCCGTGGCATTATCCCTCGCTGTCAAAGTGGGCTTACCCCCTTCATCTTGAGGCGGATGCAACCAAAGGGACGCTTCGCGCGGGAACAACTTCCGATTCGAAAGCACTTAGCCTTACAAAGGTTCATTAGACCAAAGTCTCACCCGATACCTCGAAGTACCGTGCCGAAATCGGTTCATTCGCCCACTTTCCCTATTTGAACCTTGGTAAACTAACGTTGCAGGAAATTCTGTCGGCAAAGTTGCATCCAATCCGGTAAACAAGTGATTGGATTGGCTACGTTGCCGATGAATTTCCTGTTCGTGTTCTGACCGAGGATCTTCCTTAAACCATGAGTCCCAACGCCCCTAACCACTCCGCCGCCCAGCCCTCCCGGGTACCCTTTGACATCTCCAGCCGCAAAATAGCGTACTTCTCCATGGAGATCGCGCTCGCCAAGACCCTGCCCACCTACTCCGGCGGCCTGGGCATGCTTGCGGGCGATACCCTGCGCTCTGCAGCGGATACTGGCGTCCCCCTCGTCGCCATCTCGCTCGTGCACCGCCGCGGCTACTTTGAGCAGCATCTTGACGCCTCCGGCCAGCAGACCGAGAGCGACGTCGTCTGGTCGCCCGAGACCACCCTCCCGTCAGCGGAGCAGTCCGTCACCATGACCTTGCAAGGTCGCGAGATCACTCTCCGCGCCTGGCGCTTCGATGTGGTCGGCGTCTCCGGCCACATCATTCCGGTCTTCCTGCTCGACGCCGATGTCGACGGCAACGACCCCTGGGACCGCCGCCTCACCGACCATCTCTATGGCGGCGACACCTACTATCGTCTCTGCCAGGAGGCCATCCTCGGCCTCGGTGGCATTCATCTTCTGCACGCGCTCGGCTGCCAGCCTGAAGTCTGCCACATGAACGAAGGCCACGCCGCCCTGCTGTCGATCGGCCTTCTTGAAGCTCGCGTGGCCCCGGCTCCCCTTAGCACCACCACCGAGGCCGACGCCGAGGCCGTCAAGCAACAGTGCGTCTTCACCACCCACACTCCCGTGCCTGCAGGCCATGACAAATTCGGTCTCGACCAGATGATGCAGGTCCTCGGCGCCGATCGCTCCGCCACCATCGAGCGTTTCGGCTGTCTGCACAACGACCTTCTCAACATGACCTACCTCGCCCTGCGCTTCTCGCGCTACGTCAACGGCGTCGCCATGCTGCACGGCAAGGTCTCGCAGCAGATGTTCCCGGAGTACACCGTCCACGCAATCACCAACGGAGTACACGCGGCCACCTGGCTCTCGCATCCCTTCCAGCAGCTTCTGGATAAGGAAATTCCCGAGTGGCGTCACGACAATCAGTACTTCCGCTCGGTCTACGGCATCGAGCCTGAGGTGATTGAAGCCACGCACCTGCCCGCCAAGCAGCGCCTCTTCGCCACCGTAAAGCAGCGCACCGGCGTGGATCTCGATCCGCACATCCTCACCCTCGGCTTTGCGCGCCGCGTGGCCACCTACAAGCGCGCCAGCCTCATCCTGCACTCGCCCGAGCGCCTCATCGAGATTGCCAATCGCATCGGCGGCCTCCAGATCCTCATGGCCGGCAAAGCCCACCCCGCCGACAACGCCGGCAAAGGTCTCATCCGCGATATCTTCTCCGTCGCCGCCAAGCTCGACAACAGCAAGCTCCGTGTGATCTACCTCGAAAATTACGACTGGGACCTCGGGGAGCAGCTCACAAATGGAGTAGACGTCTGGCTTAACACGCCCCTGCGTCCTTACGAAGCTTCCGGTACCAGCGGCATGAAGGCCGCGCTCAACGGCGTTCCCTCGCTCAGCGTCCTCGACGGCTGGTGGGTTGAAGGCTGTGCCGAAAACATCACCGGCTGGGCCATCGAGAACTCCGAAGACGAAGGCATCGAAGCCGAGCGCGTCTACGACAAGCTGGAGAACTCGGTCGCGCCCCTCTTCGCAGACAAAGCACGCTGGGCCCGCCTGCGTCGGCACTGCATCGCGATCAACGGTACCTTCTTCAACACCCATCGCATGCTCGGCCAGTATGTCTCCAACGCCTACTATCCTCCGTCCGCCTCGATCGCTGCCTCCAATCAGGTCATCGTCGACGACGAAGCGCGTCAGCCCGTACTCGCCTAGCTTCACTCACACATCGGGTTGGCGCGCGGCCTTATCGCGCGTCAACTGAATCATCGCAGGAGACCCCATGCAGCCCGGCGACCTCGTAGAAAACTTCACCCTCCCTGATCAGGACGGCAATACCGTCAACCTCACCGACTTCGCCGGAAAGCCCATCGTCCTCTTCTTCTATCCCAAGGCCGACACCCCCGGTTGCACCGTCGAAGCCTGCGGTTTCCGCGACCATTTCAAGAAACTCCAGAAAGCCGGTGTCGTCGTCCTCGGCATCTCGCGCGACACCGTCAAGGCGCAAAAGAAGTTCGCCGAAAAATACGACCTCCAATATCCTCTCCTCGCCGACGCCGACCAGACTATCTGCAATCGCTTCGGCGTCATCAAGCCCAAGACCATGTACGGCAAGCTGGTCAGCGGCATCGAGCGCACCACCTACGTCATCGGCCCCGACCAGCGCCTCCTCCACGAGTTCAACAAGGTCAAGCCCGAAGGCCACGCCGAAGAAGTCCTCGCTCTCCTCAAGAAGTAAGCATGACCCACCCGCCCAGCACAATGCTCCCTGCCGAACTCTCGCTTGCAGGAGCAGCCCTCGTTGCCGCCGGTCTCACCCTCACCTACGCCGCTCTAAGTCCCGGCTCGCAACTCTTCGGCCCCACCATCCTCGCCGGCAATAACCCCGCCGAAGCCGCGCTCACCTACGACGACGGCCCCAACGACGTTGCGACTGACGCGCTCCTCGACGCGCTCGCCCGCCACAACGCCCGCGCCACCTTCTTCATGATCGGCAGCTTCGTCTCGCAGCGCCCCGAGATCGTGCGCCGCGTACACGCTGCCGGACATCTCATCGGCAATCACACCCAGACACACCCCTGGCTCAGCTTCCAATCCTCCCGCGTCATCCGCAATCAACTCAGCGACTGCAACCGCGCCCTCGAAGACATCATCGGCACGCCCGTTCATCACTTCCGCCCACCCCATGGCGCACGTAGCCCCGCGGTCTTCCGCGTCGCCGCAGAGCTTGGCCTCAAGCTCGTGCAATGGAACGCCATGGGCTACGACTGGCAGCCCCTCACCTCCGAGCGCATCGCAGCCAACGTCACCCGCGGCCTCGACCGCGCTCGCCGTCGCCACACCGGCGCCAACATCCTTCTCCACGACGGCCATCAGCGGGGAATCGGAGTGGATCGAAACGCAACAGTACAGGCCACAATCGCGCTCCTCGATCGCTTCGCAACCGAAGGAGTTCGTACCGTTACCGTCGACGCCTGGGGATAAACTTTCTACACACTTTCCCCTCCTCGCAGAACCCCCCTTCCTAAACTGGGGCAAAGCTATGCAAAAGTTTGCAGAGAGCTGCCAGCCTCCCGCAAAACCCTCTGCCAAACTCCCCATCCATCGTCATTTCAGAATGGCCCGTCGATTGCTTCCTACTAAAGCAACACCATTACTCCAGGGATCTCTCCCACCCCAGGCTTGGTATTGAGCAGTAAACAGGCTCCGGGAAAATTGTGTGATTTTGCAACATAAAGATAAAGGACCAGTATGAAACTCTTCTCAAAGGTTGCACTCTTAACTCTTGGTTTGGCACTCGCTTCAACCGCCAGTTTCGCAGACACGGTCTCCATGACCTTCACCGGTACCAGCGGCGCCAGCTACGGTGCCGACTACATCTATCCCTACTACTTCAGCCTCAACGGCTCCTCCACCTCGACCTCATTGATGTGCGTCAGCTTCCAGGACGAGATCTATCAAGGCGAATCCTGGAACGCCACCACCGCTTCCATCACCACGTCCTCCTCCGCCACCGCGCAGGAAGACGCCTACCTCTTCAGCTTGATCGGAGATAGCACCTACACCAACACCGATATTCAGGAAGCAGCCTGGTATCTCTCCGACACCACCCCCGGCGCGGTTCCCACCACCTCCGCCGACACCGCTCTTTTGCTCGCTGCCACCGACGCCGTTAGCCTGGCCGACGCAGACCCCGGCGTAGCCAGCAGCTTCGACGACGGTCAGTTCACCCTCTACACTCCAGTCGCCGGCTCCCAACCCGCCTGCGATGGCACGCCGCAGTCCTTCGTCGGCGACTCACCCGTCCCCGAGCCCAGCTCGCTGCTTCTCATGGCCAGCGGTCTCTTTGGCTGCGCCGGTCTGCTTTATAGCCGTCGTCGCGGAGCCGTCCTCTAACTGTTCAGTCTCACGACATCCTTTACAAAGCGTTCCGGGACATCCTTTACACTTTTTGGTTTTGATGAGGGATGATCTGCTCTCTTGAAGGAGAGCAGCGGATGGCGTGGAGGCGTGTGGAGGTTGAGGAAGAGCGAGTGCGTTTTGTGGTGGCGGCCAGCCGTGGTGAACGAACGATGTCGGCGTTATGTGCGGAGTTCGGCATCTCTCGTCCGACTGGCTATTTATGGCTGGAACGGTATCGGTCCGACGGTATAGCGGGGGTTCAGGTCCTCAGCCGTCGGCCGCATGTCAGCCCCGATCGCATCGCTGCGACGATCGAGCAGCGGATCGTAACGCTGCGCCAGATGCACCCGGACTGGGGGGCACGGAAGCTGGCCGTATTGCTCGAGCGCGAAGGGTGCCGTGTGCCTGCTACGACGGTGCATCGCGTGTTGCTGCGGCAACATCTGGTGCGCGCAGAGGACCGGCATCGACCGGCTCTGAAGCGGTTCGAGCGCGAACAGCCCAACCAGCTCTGGCAGATGGACTTCAAGAGCCAGAAGGGATGGAACCGGCCTGTTGGTCCGCTCTCGGTGCTCGACGATGCGAGCCGATATGTGATCGCGCTGGAAGGCACCTGGACCACCTGCGGCGAGGCCGTACAGCAACGGCTGCAGGCGGCCTTTATCGAGTGTGGTGTGCCCGACGCGATGTTGATGGACCATGGTGTTCCATGGTGGAACAAGAACTCGGCAGGCGGTTGGACACGGTTTACGGTGTGGCTGATGAAGCAGGGTATCCAGCTGCTGTTCTCCGGTATCCGCCATCCTCAGACCCAGGGTAAAGTAGAGCGGTTCCACGGCGCCTTGGAAGTAGCCCGCAGACTCGGCCTGCCTGAACCTGCCCTGCATCAGAGCTGGCTGGATAACTTCCGCCAGGAGTACAACTACCTGCGTCCACACGAGGCGCTAGGCATGAAGACTCCGGCCAGCGTGTGGCGGAAAAGCGAAAAACTCTATGAAAAGGATCCAGCAGACTGGCCCTATCCGGAAGGCTCTGAGGTGCTTCGCCTGGAAAAGACCGGTCAACTGAAGCTCGACGGAAGGCGCTGGCAGGTC
>JBAULP010000084.1:0-20397 GCA_049578265.1 Acidobacteriaceae bacterium | reverse complement strand
GGGGGAGAGGACGTCGGTGGCGCGGGTATTGCGGCGGCGGAGGAGAGCGGCGGGAAGGGTGGGCTCGGAGACGCTGGGTGCGGCGGGATTGGAGGCGGCGAGGAAGGGCAGGGCGATGAGGCGGCGGATGAGGCGAGAGCTGCTCTCGGAGATGGTGCGGAGCTCAGTGGCGTAGTGCTGGTGCTCGGGGCGGAGGACGCCGGGAACGCTAAGGAGGTCGCAGTAGAGAGTGAGCGCGGCGAGTAGATTGCCGGCGTCGTGGGCGAGGCCGTTGGTGTCTGCGAGAGACGTGGACGCGGGGGCCGGTGAGGCGAGCGGGGATGGGGACGTTGCTAAGGGAATCCGTGCGGCTGGAGTGCTCTGCGGTTGAGCCTGCATGGTGATCTCCGGGTTGTAGAGGTGCGGTGGTGGGGTGTTGGAAGAACCGATCGCGTACCAATGTGGAACCGTTGGGGTTGCGACGGATTACGCTGCTATAACCTCTATCGACAAATTGGGAACCGGAGATCAGGAATTCCCGAAATAAATTCCCGAGATGGAACTTTGGGCTCTGGGGAGCACAGTAACACAATGGAGGTGAGGTTTGCAGTGTCCGGGGAGGCGGTGCTGCGAGAGGGGGCGGGGTGGTTTTGGTTATGTTTTGTGGGGATTTATGGAGGATGCGGGCGGAAGAGCGGTGAGGTTCCTATAATGAGCGGATGACGAAGATGGATGAGGTAGAGCTGTATCGGGCTGGTGGACGAGGGGCGCATGAGGCGCGGGTACTGAAGTTGACGCCGGGGTTTGTGGCGACGGCGGAGGGGTCGGTGCTCATTGAGGTGGGGCATACGAGGGTGTTGTGCAATGCGACGGTGGAGAATGGGGTGCCGGGGTGGATGCGGAACTCGGGGCGGGGATGGGTGACGGCGGAGTATGGGATGCTGCCGCGGGCGACGCTGACGCGCTCGCCGCGCGAGGCGGAGAAGGGAAAGATTGGCGGACGCACGCATGAGATTCAGCGTCTGATTGGTAGGAGCTTGCGGAGTGTGGTGGATATGCGGCTGCTGGGCGAGCGGACGGTGATCCTGGACTGCGATGTGCTGCAGGCCGATGGTGGGACTCGGACGGCGGCGATCACGGGGGCCTGCACGGCGCTGGCGCTGGCGCTGGGGAAGCTGGTGCAGGCCGGGACGCTGAAGGAGAGTCCGTTGCGGGAGATGGTGGCGGCGACGAGTGTGGGGATTGTGGATGGGCGGGTGCTGCTGGACTTGGCGTATGAGGAGGACTCGAGGGCTGAGGTGGATATGAATGTGGTGATGACGTCGGGGGGCGGGCTGGTGGAGACGCAGGCTACAGCGGAGAAGGGGACGTACTCGCGGGCGCAGTTGAACGAGATGCTGAATGTGGCGGAGGCGGGGATTCGGGAGTTATTGGTGGCGCAACAGGAGTGTCTGGGTCCTGCGCGGACGGCGGGAGTTGAAGCACTAGAGTAGGAGTTACGGAAGGTGAGGAGAGTGAGATGGATTGTCATCATTTTGAACATTTGAAGCCGGTGGCTAGCGCGAAGGCTAGCTATGCGAAGGGTTGCGAAGAGTGCATCAAGATGGGCGATACGTGGGTGCATCTGCGGGAGTGTTTGGTGTGCGGGAATGTGGGGTGCTGTGACTCGTCGAAGAATAAACATGCGACGAAGCATTTTCATTCGAGTAAGCATCCGGTGATGCGGTCGGTGGAGCCGGGGGAGGCTTGGGGATGGTGTTATGTCGATGAGGTGATGGTGGATTTTTAAGATGTGAAGCGGACCGCGACGGGCGGGAAGTTTTGCTGCTGCGGTGTTGAAGAGAGTGCTAGGATTTTGGCAACGGCAAGTGCGTTCTGCGTGAGGGAGAGCTGCTATGAGTCCGTTTACACGTCGTGAGTTTGTGAAGCGTTCTATTGCTGCCGGAGCGGTAGCGAGCGTGGGGACCACTGCCTTGCATGCGGCGCCGCCTACAGCGACCGATGCAGTGATGCTGGGGAAGAGTGGAGTGAAGGTGAGCCGGCTGGCGTTCGGCACAGGAACAGATAATGGCGCGGTGCAGGCGGGGCTGGGACAGAAGGAGTTCAGCCGTCTGATTGCGTATGCGTACGAGCGCGGGATTCGGTTCTTTGAGACGGCGGAGGCGTATGAGACGCCGGCGATGCTGGGCGAGGCGTTGAAACCGTTTCCTCGCGAGAGTTACCAGTTGATGACAAAGGTGACGACAGATCCTGGGGCAAACCCGCGGGAACGCTTTGATGCGATGCGGCGGAGGTCGCAGACGGAGTACTTCGACATAATGCTACTGCACTGGCAGCACACGGCGGACTGGGTGATCAAGACGAAGCAGTGGCAGGAGGGGATACTGGAGGCGCAGGAGCGGAAGACGATTGTGGCAAGGGGTGCGTCGGTGCATGGGCTGCCGGCGCTGCGGCAGATGCCGGGGAATGAGTGGCTGCAGATTGCGATGATTCGGATGAACCACAAGGGTGTGCGGATGGATGGGCCTACGGGCGCGGATGATAACAATCCGGAGGATGTGGGCGAGGTGGTGGAGCAGGTGAAGAAGGTGCGCGATCAGGGCATGGGTGTGGTGAGTATGAAGCTGGTGGGGGCGGGGAGCTTTACGCGGCGCGAGGATCGGCAAAAGGCGATGCGGTTTGCATTCCGGACGGCTGGAGTGGACGCGGTGACGGTGGGGTTCAAGAATACGCAGGAGATTGACGAGGCGATCAGCAATTTGAATTTGGCGTGGGCCTAGGGACGAAGCTGGGCGAGCCAGATGGTTCGGCCGAAGCAGGCTGGATCTGCAACGACGTGAGCGACCACTGTGAAACCGTGACGGTCGAGCAGGTCGTGGTAGTCGGTTGGATCGAGGCTGGAGTGGAAGAGGGGATCGCCTTCGAGTTGCCCGATGACTTCACCGTGTGCGGGGCCGCTGGTGAACATAAGGGGAGCGCATGGAGCGGCGTGGGCGCGGAAGATTGGGAACATATTGCGCTGAGCTTTGTGGTCCAGGTGGAAGAAGCTGTCCCAGGCGAGGATGCCGTGGAAGGTTTCGGCGAGGGCGAGGGTTCGCATATCCGCTACGAGCGCGTGCTGGGAGGGTAGGCGCTGTTGGAACATGGCGATCATTGCAGGGGATGAATCGACGCCGGTGACGGCGTGGCCGCATTGGGCAAGGTAGGTTGCGATGGGTTCGCCGGGACCGCAGCCGACGTCGAGTATGGATTGCCCGGGTGGAATCAGGGCGCTGAAGCGATCGAGCCAACTGCGCTCGTAGAGGGTGCTCTCCTGGCGGCGCGCTTGCGCCCAGGTTTGGGCATGGCGCTGGTAGATGTCGATGATTTTTTCGGAGTCGGCGCTCATGCAGATATCGTAGGGCCTGCGGGGCGATGGCGGCGCTGCTATGCTTGAGGTTCGAATCGGAATGGAGATGGGCTATGTCTGAGAATCATGAGAATGTGGTGCATATTACGGTGCGGCCGAATGGGCCGCTGCGGGTGGAAGGGCACATTGTGCTGAAGGATGCCGATGGGCGGCAGTGGGATTTGACGGGCAAGCCGGCGATCAGTCTTTGCAGGTGCGGGATGAGCGACAAGCGGCCGTTCTGCGATGGGGCGCACTCGCGCAATAGCTGGGTGTGTGAGACGGCGCCGCCGGATAATCTCACGTAGAGCAGTGAGTAAGGAGTTGTGAGTGGAGGGAGGACGCATGCGCTTGAGGAAGCTGGTGGTTTGCCTGGGGGTTGTTGGGTTGCTGGGTGGGGTTGCTGGTGCGTGGGCGCAGACGGCTCCTGCTCGGACTACGATTCCTACGGTTACGGCGCAGGTGCCGGCGGCTGCGCCGAGTCAGGCGCAGGCTCAGACGAAGGCGCAGGATGAGGCGGCGGCGCGCAGGGCTCGGTTTGAGGCTTTGCTGAAGGAGTATCACGGGCCGGGGTATGTGCGGTCGGTGGTAATGATCCCGATGCGCGATGGGGTGAAGCTGCACACGGTGATTTTGCGGCCTGTGGGGAGTGAGAAAGAAGGGCCGAAGCTGCCATTTCTGATGACACGGACGCCGTATGGAGTGGACGGGTATACGGACGTGATGGTGAAGGTGAGCAAGCCGGAGCTGGCTGCGAGCGGATACATCTTTGTGTATCAGGATATTCGTGGGCGGTATGAGTCGGGTGGGCAGTTTGTGATGAATCGGCCGATTGTGGAGCATACGACGAAGAACGATGTCGATGAGACGACGGACACGAATGACACGATCGATTGGCTGCTGAAGCACGAGTCGAACAACGACGGGCGCGTGGGCGTGCTGGGGATCAGTTATCCGGGATTCCTGGCGATGATGGCGGGGATCGATGCGAATAAGGCGGTGAAGGCGGTGAGCCCGCAGGCTCCGATGACCGATATCTGGATGGGCGATGACTTCTTTCATAACGGCGCGTTTCGCGAGTCGTATGGATTTGATTATGTGCAGGAGATGGAGGCGCAGAAGACCGACGGGGTGGTGAGCTCGAAGGAGGACCAGTACAACTTCTTTCTCGACCACGTGGATTTTGCGGGAGCGGCGAAGGCTTCGGGGATGAGCGATCTGCCGACGGCGGAAAAGTTTTTGACGCAGCCGACGTATACGAAGTTCTGGCAAGACATGGCGGTGGAGCCGCACTTGAAGCGGCCGGAGGTTCCTACGCTGGAGGTGGGTGGGTATTGGGACCAGGAAGATATGTGGGGGACGCAGGCGGAGTATGCGGCGCTACGGGCGAATGAGAGCGCGAAGGACGCGGCGGCGATGATGGCTGAGCACAAGGTGTATATGGTGCTGGGGCCTTGGAATCACGGAGGGTGGGCGTTTGGGCCGGGGGATAAGCTGGGTGGGAAGTTTGGGACGATTACGTTTGGCGGGCAGGACACCGGGGCTTATTATCGGGCGCACTTTGAGGCTCCGTTTTTTGAGCTTTATCTGAAGGGCAAGCCGGGATTTGAGTTGAAGGATACGGGGAGCTTTCGGACGGGCGAGAACCAATGGCATCAGTATGCCGTGTGGCCGCCGAAGACGGGGTATCACGAGGTGAAGGCTTACCTGGAGCCGGAGCATGCGCTGAGTTTTACGGCGCCGAAGGGGCTGTATGACGTGAAGGCTGCTGCGTATGTGGCGGACCCGGCGGACCCTATTCCCTATCGGCATCGGCCGATTCAGTCGACGTATGGGGAGGGGTCGACGTGGAGGACGTGGCTGGTGGAGGATCAGCGATTTGTTAGTGGGCGGAAGGATCTGGCGAACTTTGAGACGCCGGTGTTGACGGGCGATGTGACTGTTACTGGTGATGTGGTTGCGGATTTGTTTGGGGCTACTACGGGGACGGATTCGGATTGGATTGTGAAGCTGATCGACGTCTATCCGGAGGGTGCGAAGGGTGTGATGTCGCCGGAGATGGGCGAGACGACGTCGGGCGAAGGGAATAAGGGTGGATATGAATTGATGGTGGCGGAGGAGATTTTGCGGGGGCGGTATCGGAATAGTTTTACGCAGCCGGAGCCGGTGAAGCCAGGTGAGGTGGCGGAGTACAAGTGGAGTTTGCACGGAGTGGACCACACGTTTTTGAAGGGGCACCGGATGATGGTGGAGGTGCAGTCAAGCTGGTTTCCGCTGTATGACCGCAATCCGCAGACGTATGTGGAGAACATCATGACGGCGCCGGCTTCGGCGTATAAGGCGGAGACGATCTCGATTTATGGGTCGGCGAAGTACCCGTCGCACCTGGATTTGCCGTTGGCGGAGGGGTCTGATTTGCCGCAGTGAAAGCTTGTGGGGTGAGAACAAGTCTCTGATAAGACAACGGATGACAAAGGTTTGTCTGGATGCGATTTAATCTGGGAAAACATATTTCCAGAGAAACTTTTGCGCTGCCCGTTCGTATTCAGAGGAGAAGCATTGCGTTCCCAGCTAGAGACCGGTTCGCCGGTTGTGTGATTGGTTCACCGAGCCGTGGGAGCAGTGACTTTGTCTGGCTGGTGCAGGATACCCCGGTGCTTGGTTGACGCATCGGATGGTACGAGACGAGGCCGAAAGAGATGCGAACGATGAACGTAGCGAAGGTGTGGATGACGGCCGCGCTGGCGATGAGCCTGGGCGGGAGTGTGGTGTTGGCGCAGAGTGCGACGGTACGCGATGCGGGAACGGTGAAAGCGACGAGCGCTACAGGGCTGACGCTGACGACGAAGGCCGGGCAGGATGTGGCGGTGACGGTGCCGGACACGGTGAAGGTGCAGGTGGTGCCGCCGGGGAGTAAGGATCTATCGAGCGCGACGGAGGGAACGCTGGGCGATGTGGCCGTGGGCGATCGCGTGCTGGTGATGGGAAGCGCGGGCGATGGTGGAGCGGTTATGGCGACGCGCGTGATCCTGATGAAGGCCGGAGCGATTGCAGCGACGCATGCGGCGGAGGAGCAGGCGTGGCAGCAGGGCGGTGGCGGGATTGTGAAGTCTGTAGATGCTGCGGCGGGGAAGATTGAGATTGCGAGCGGGCTGAAGATGGAGACGGTGGTGGTGACGCCGCAGACGGTGATTCGGAAGTATTCGGGTGACTCGGTGCGGTTTGCCGATGCGAAGATGAGCTCGATTGGCGAGATTCATAAGGGCGACCAGCTCAGGGTGCGAGGGACGAAGTCTGCGGATGGAAGCACGATTACGGCCGACGCGATTGTGACGGGAACGTTCCATCATTATTCAGGCTTGATTACGGCGGTGGATGCTTCGGCGGGAACGGTGACGCTGAAGGACCTGGTTACGAAGAAGATGGTGACGGTGGCGGTGAACTCGAGCAGCGATGTGCGGCGGCTGCCGCCGATGCTGGCGGAGCGGGTGGCGATGCGGATGCGCGGTGCGGCGGGTGGACATGCGGGAGAGCACGGAGGTGGAATGCCCGCTGGAGGTTCTGCAGAGGATGGAGCCTCACGCGAAGGACGCGCGGGAATGGATCTGTCGCAGATGTTGTCGCGGCTGCCGACGGACACGCTGAGCGGGTTGAAGGTTGGCGATGCAGTGTTGATTGTGGCGACTTCGCCGACGTCGGATGCGGAGACGCCGATGGCGGTGACGCTACTGACGGGCGTGGATCCTATTCTGCGAGCGTCGCCGAACGCGCAGTCGATGACGTTGTCACCGTGGAGCCTGGGTGGAGGAGGCGAAGCGGGCGGAGATGGAGGCGGAGCCGCTGGGCAAGGCGGTCCGCAGCACGCTGCCAGTCCGCAGTAGGAACCTTGTGCCGTGACGGGCACGCAGAGATGGCCAACGTTGGTTTGCAGAGGACGGTGAAGGTGTGCCGTCCTACGCCTTGGGAAGATTTGCTGCTCGCGATGGTTGCATGACGTTGCGAGGGGCGAATCACTGCAGAGTTCAGGAGTGAGAATGCTGGTTGAAGGCTTGCGCAAGAGACGATCTCAGTGGCTGGTGGCGGGAGTGGCGGTGCTGTTGATGGTTGGCGCTGTGATGGCGCCGCAGTTGGCGCAGGCGGAGGCGCAGGCACCCGCGGGGGCAGCCGTGGCGGGCAAGGCGCGCGTGCATGGGCTGATCACTGACCCGGATGGTGCGCTGATTCCTGGAGCGACGGTGACGCTGACGCCTGCGAATGGGCCGACGGTGACGGCGAAGTCGGGATCGGACGGAACGTATAGCGCGCTGGTGACGCCGGGAGCTTATGGGTTGAAGGTGACGATGCCGGGGTTTGCGTCGTACTCGGTGCCGAGCGTGAAGATTCTGGCGAGCACGACGATTGATGCGAAGCTGCAGATTGGCGTGCAGTCGCAGGTGGTGACGGTGCAGGCGAACTCGATGCAGTTGAGTGTGAGCCCGGACTCGAATGCGAGTGCGACGGTGCTGACGGGGAAGGCGCTGGATGCGCTGTCGGATGATCCGGATGAGTTGTCGGACGAGTTGACGGCGCTGGCGGGACCGAGCGCGGGGCCGAATGGCGGACAGATCTATGTGGATGGATTTACGGGAGGGCAGCTGCCTCCGAAGTCGTCGATTCGCGAGATACGGATTAATCAGAATCCCTTTTCGGCGGAGTTTGATGAGCTGGGATATGGGCGTATCGAGATCTTCACGAAGCCGGGAACGGACAAGCTGCATGGGAACTTCCAGATTGAAGGGAACCCGTCGCAGTTCAACTCGGGAGACCCGCTGACGACTACGGCTCAGCCTCCGTATCACACGATTTTTTCGTTTGGGAATCTGACCGGGCCGGTGACGAAGAAGGCCTCGTACAATCTGGGCGGATCGTATCGGCAGATTCAGAGCGACGAGTTTACGAATGCGATTATTGCGGCGCCGACGGCGGGATCGACGACGTTGTGCGCTCCGGGGGATGCGACGTGCGAGGCGTCGACGTACCAGGTGTCGACGTACTTTCCGCAACTGCGATTCGATGTGAGTCCGCGGGTGGATCTTTCGCTGGGCGATAAGAATGTGCTGACGGTGCGGTATCACGTGGTGAAGAGGTCGGCGACCAACGACGGGATTGGGAACTTGACGCTGCCGATCGCTGCGTATAACAACAGCCAGTTGAGCAATATTGTGCAGGTGAGTGATGCGGAGAACTTCAACGCACACTTGATCAGCGAGACGCGGTTTGAGTATGAACGCGAGCACACGGCGACGACGGCGCTGAGTACGCTGCCGACGCTGAATGTAGCGGGATATTTTACGGGCGGCGGATCGACGAGTCAGAATGAGACCGATCACCAGGACCACATTGAGGTGCAGAGCTATAACTCGCTGCAGTTGAAGAAGAATTTTATACGGTTCGGAGCGCGGCTGCGGACCAATCGCGAGGCGCAGGACACGAACAACAATACAAATGGGGCGTTTGTGTATAACAGCCTGGCAAGCTATCAGGCAGGGGCGTCGAGCCAGTTCACGCTTACGAAGGTGAACAACCATAAGATCGGGGACACGGAGGCGGACCTGGCGATTTATGCCGAGACGGACTGGAAAGCAGCTAAGAATGTGTCGGTGAGCTATGGATTCCGGTATGAGACGCAGAATCATCTGTCGGATCCTTATGATATTGCGCCACGCGTGGCGTTCAGCTATGGGCTGTTCAGCGGCAAGGGGGCTCCGAAGACCGTGGTGCGGGGCGGCTTCGGGATGTTCTACTCGCGGTTTCAACAGAGCAACATCATGACGCTGGAGAAGGAGAACGGCGTGAATGAGACGGTGTACACGGTGTCGAATCCCGGAGCGAGCTGCGCACCGAGCGCAACGGATTTTATTGCCGCGTGTGGAGCGACGGCGACGGCGCAGACGACGTATACGGCTACGGGAAACTTGCGGACTCCGTACATTACGGAGGTGGCGATTGGGGCAGACCAGCAGGTGGGACGGGCGGGGACGATGTCGGTGAACTATATGCACACGCAGGGAGTGCATGACCTGGCGACGCAGAATATCGGGTACAACTTTCAGGATCCGAGCGCGAGCACAGCGGCGTATCAGTTTTTTTCGGAGGGAGCGTTCCATCAGAATGAGCTGGTGGTGCATGGGCATGTGCAGACGAAGGCGGTGTCGTTGTTTGGGTACTATGCGCTGAACGCGGCGCATGGGGACACGTCGGGAGAGGGGGCGGATATTTCGACTCCAGGAAACATCCATGCCGACTATGGGCGGACGACGTATGACGTGAGGAACAGACTGTTCCTGGGTGGATCGATCACGCTGCCGAGGTTCATCCAGTTCAGCCCGTTCATGATTGCGCAGAGCGGACAGCCGTACAACATCACTACAGGCAGCGATAACAATGGGGACACGTTCTACAACGATCGGCCGGACCTGGTGACGGGAGTGGCTGCGAATGGAAGCACGATCAAGTCGATTGCAGGGTGCGGAACGTTTGCGCAGCCGGGAGTGGTTCCGGGAGCTTCGGTGGCGCCGATTAACGACTGCACGGGGCCGGCGGAGTTTACGTTCAACTTCCGGCTGACGAAGTCGATTGGGTTTGGAGCGAAGACGGCGCCGGGTGGAACGGTCGGCGGGGACGATCATGGGCATCATGGCGGACACCATGGATTCGGGCCGGCGAATACGGGGCGGCGCTATAACCTGGCGTTTGGCCTTGAGGTTCGGAACCTGTTCAACAATGAGGACCTGGCAATTCCGCAGGGCGTGCTGTCCGCTTCAGACTTCGGGCAGTCGACGCAGCTGACGGGCGGGCCGTTTACGACCAGCAACGCGGTTCGGCGGATCACGCTGCAGACGTCGCTTTACTTTTGAGGGGATGAGTTTCAAGGCGAAGAGGCGCAACCTGCGGGTTGCGCCTCTTCGTTTTGGGTGATGTGCGGGATTCGACTAACGCAGGCCGAGGATGGAGGCGCGGACCGAATTGGCGTCTTCCGGCTGAGTGTCGTCGTCGTGCGGAGATGGGGCCTGTGGAGATGGAGGCTGAGGGGATGGAGTTTGCGGAGCTTCGGCTTGCGGCTCGATTTGCTCTGGAGCTGTGGGCAGCGGTTCCATGGCTTCCGGTGTTGCCGGCTCGATCGATTGGGGTTCCGGTGGCGCGGGCTCGATGGATTTGGGTTCGGGAGCTTGCGGTTCGACGATCTCCCAACCGGTCTTGCGAGGTTCGAACTTGCGGATGTGTTCGAAGATCTGTTGGAACTCGGTGGGCTTCTCGGAGCGCTCGGTCTTGTCGAATCTGGGGGTGGACTTTTGCTGATCGAGGAGGTTGGGTTGGGATGGGTTGGCCGTTGCTGCGACGACGACGGTCTTGGCGTTGAGGAACTCGCGCATGCCGACGGAGGCTAGCTCGCGACCGTAGCCGGAGTGCTTGATGCCGCCGAAGGGGAGGCGCGGGTCGCTGGAGACGGGGGCGTTGAAGAAGACGGCACCGCACTGGAGCTCGATGGCGAGGCGCTGCTTCTCTTCGTCGTCGGTGGACCAGGCGCTGGCAGCGAGGCCGAAGGGCGTGTCGTTGGCTAGCTGGATGGCTTCGGCGAGGGAGGCGACGCGGAAGAGCAGAGCGACGGGGCCGAAGATCTCTTCCTGTGCGATGGGCGTGTTGCGCATGACGCCGGCGATGACGGTGGGTTCGAAGTAGTTGCCAAAGCGGCCGCCTTCGACGATGGCGCGGGCGCCGCCGGTGAGAACACGGCCGCCGGACTCGCGTGCGCGGGTGACCTGATCGAGGAGGTCTTCGACGCCTTGGGGTGTGGCGATGGGACCGATGTCGGTGGTGTCGAGCATGGGGTCGCCGATGTGGAGGGCGGCCATGCCGGCGACGAAGCGTTGTTCAAACTCGGGGTAGATGCTCTCGTGAATGATGAAGCGCTTGGCGGCGATGCAGCTCTGGCCGTTATTGATGCAGCGGGCTTTGATGGCGGCGTCGACAGCGGCGTCGAGGTCGGCGGAGGGAAGCACGATGAAGGGATCGGAGCCGCCGAGCTCGAGGACAGTTTTTTTGATGAGCCAGCCGGCCTGGGCGGCGATGGCGCGGCCGGCGGCTTCGGAGCCAGTGACGGTAACGGCGGCGACGCGCGGATCAGAGAGGAGGTCTTCTACCTGACGGGCCTCGATGAGGAGGGTCTGGAAGGCTCCGCGAGGGAAGCCAGCGCGGCGAACGAGGGCTTCGATGGCGATGGCGCACTGCGGGACGTTGGAGGCGTGCTTGAGCAGGCCAACGTTGCCGGCCATGAGCGCGGGCGCGAGGAAGCGGAAGACCTGCCAGAGGGGGAAGTTCCAGGGCATGATGGCGAGGACGATGCCGAGGGGGTCGTAGCGGACGTAGCTCTCGGCGTGCTCGGTTGAGATGCGCTCGGGAGCGAGGATGCGCTGGGCGTTGTCGGCGTAATAGCGGCAGACGGCGGCGCACTTGGTGACCTCGGCGCGGGCGGAGACAATGGTCTTGCCCATCTCGGCAGTCATGGTGGCGGCGAGTTCTTCGAGGTCGGCTTCGAGGAGGGCGGCGAGGCGGCGCATCCAGAAGATGCGCTGATCGAGGGGCTCGCTGGGGTAGGTTTTTGTGGCGCTCGCGGCGATGGCGATCTTGGCGTTGAGAGCTTCAGGTGTCAGTGGATCAAAGCTGCGGAGGAGCTTTCCGTTGGCCGGATTGAGTGACTGGATCATAAAGATAGGGATTAGCGAACAGGGATCTGGGGTTGTTTGTTGGAGGGCGGGCTTGCCGTCGACTGAGTGCAGTAGAGCACAGGTTCAGTGTAGATGCGAAATCGAAGGGGCGCGTGCGTTATTCGCTGGCTAGTTTGGCGAGGGCCAGGGCGAGGACGCGGGTGCCGAGGGCGATGGATTCGGGAGTGGAGTACTCGTCGGGACGGTGGGAGACGCCGTTGCGGCAGGGGATGAAGAGCATGGCTACGGGGGCGATGGGGGCGATGAAGTTGGTGTCGTGGTAGGCGCGGGCTACCATTTTTTTGTAGGGGATGTTGTGGGTGGTGCAGATGGCTTCGAGCGTGGAGAGGATGTGAGGGTCGCTGATGGCGGGGACGTCGGCGTTGATTTTCTGCTCGGTGATGGTGACTTGGCGGCGGGATTCTATGTCGCGGATGTCGGCGTGGAGGGCGGACATGGTTTGGGCGCGGCGGGAGACGTCGGTGTCGCGGATGTCGAGCATGAGGGTGACGCGGGAGGGGACGGAGTTGACGGCGCCGGGATGGACGGCGACGGTGCCGATGGTGGCTACGGAGTCTACGCCAGAGTGGCCGGCGGATTTGGCACGGGCGTTGGCGGCGAGGGTGTGGCGCTCTACAGACAAGATCAGCTCTGAGGCTGCACATAAGGCATCGCGGCGGTCGGGCATGAGGAGGGCTCCGGCGTGGCCGCCGAAGCCGGTGATTTCGTAGCGGTAGCTGGCGGGGGCGGCGATGTTGGTGACGATGCCGAGGATGGTCGTCTCCGCCGGGGCTAAAGCCCCTTCACTTTTTTCTGGATTATGAGACCCAAGGCTAAAGCCTTGGGGTACCTGATGGTTGGTGGAGCCTTCAGATGCGTGGGAGGTCTGAGCTTCGAGCATGGCGCGTTCCAGGAGGGGGCCTTGCTCGATGTGGAGCTCTACCCAGGCGTGGTAGTAGTGGGGCGGGAGGGGGACGGTCGAGAGGGGGGCGGTGAAGCCGGCGGCGGTGCGGACCTGGTGGAGGGTGAGACCGGTGGGTGCCTTGGGGTCTGTCTCGGGAAGACGGTCGGGGAGCGCGTCAGCGGTGGTGGGGGCGATGGAGTTGCCGAGGAGGCGGGAGCCGATGCAGCCGATGCCGAAGCGGGTGGGCTCTTCGCTGGTGAACATGAGGGTTTCGATGGAGCGCTTTGGCTGGAAGCCGGATTCCTTTAGGGAGCGCATGGCTTCGAGGCCGCCGAGGACGCCGACGGTGCCGTCGTACATGCCGGCGTGGGGGATGGCGTCGGTGTGGGAGCCGGTGCCTACGGCGGGGAGGGTTGGGTCGGAGCCCTGGAGGCGGATGAAGGTGTTGCCGATGGCGTCGACGCGGAGGGTGAAGCCGGCGGCTTTCGCGAGGGAGGCGATGTAGGCGCGGGCTTCGAGGTCGCGGGGGGTGAAGACGATGCGGGTTACCGCGGTGGTGGGGGAGGGGAGGGTGGCGTCGGTGGTGGGTGGGCAGTCGGTGATGGTGGCGAGCGTGTGGAGCTCGTGGAGGAGGCGGTCGGTGTTGATGGTGAGGTTATTCAATTTGAACTCTCCCGTCGGATGAATAGTCCAACGATGAAGTAAGTCGCTGCGAAGAAGACTGCGAAGTTCATCACCATGGCGAGCGCCAAGTAGGAATATCCGTGATCGCCTTCTATGCCTTGCGGAAATACGAGTGCAGCTCCTAGAAGCCCAGGCACGGGACGAATTTCAGATACTAGTGAGACACCAAGAGCAGTTAGAAGTCTAAATTTTTGCTGTTTGACCATATTCTTCTCTCCGTGTGAAGGAATAGTAGTTTTCCCTCAAGGCAAGCGAGGCGAGATTGCGCTCCAGAACGGATATATCAAATTTGCTCGAATTCCTTGATCGCCTTGAGTGTATGGTTCAACAACTCACGCAGTCCTAAAACGACGGGCTTGATTCCCTTCTGACCAAACTTTCCGAACGATATACACGGCATGGCGAGGCCGTTGTCCTTGAAGTGATGTGCGATATGGGCGTCGTCGAGCTCGGGGTGTTGTTTTTGATAATTTTCGATGGCGCTACTCATCTCGATGGGAAATATCATCGAAGCAGTACCCATGCAGAGAAGAAGCTCTCGGTGTTTGTCGGTAATGTCGAAGTCGTGAATGATCCAAAGGGGATCGTCAACAGGATCGGCGGCGTTATAGGGCTGAAGCTTTTCGATGAGGACGCGAGCGTTGGGGTCTGTGATCCCTTGTATTTTCCTGTTAAATCTTTCACAGTCCTCTTTATCGATCGGTCTTTTTATGAAAACAGGAAACTCGATTTGCCGGGCGGTGTATTTCTGACCGACAGAAAAATGCCAAACAATATGGTCAAAGCAGGAGCGCAAATGGTGGATGACTTCCCCTGTGAGCACGCTGAATCGCGGTGGAATGACACGATTCTTGTGGTACTCAATTGCCTTAAAGAGTAATTTTCGGTCATGTTCTGGGAGGACGGAGTAGTCGCCTTCTTGAAAAAAACGGTCGATTTCGGTCTGGAGATTAAGGAAATTCTCTTTAGCCCTTTTGAGCTTTTCTGCGATGCCATCGAGGTTTTGCATTTTCACGAATGTACTACTTGTCTAACGGGCTAACCAGCAAAGAAACTGTTCTCGAAACTCATCTAGCCCAACGGGTGGCGGTTGAAGTCTTTGTAGATTAGGTATTTTGCTGGCTGCTTGCCTATGGCTGCGAACCATTGGGGGCAGAAGGCGGACATCCAGATTACGTCGCCGGAGTGGGTGGGGTACCAGTCGTCGTCGAGGCGGTAGATGCCTCCGCCTTGCAGCATGAGGAGGCCGTGCTCCATGTAGTGGACTTCTACTTGCGAGAGGGCGGCGCCGGGGTCGTAGGTCATGGTGTTGCAGGCGAAGTCGAAGATGTGGGAGTCGGGGAGGAGGTGGCGGACTTGTATGCCGGGGTCGTCCAAGCCCTGACCGTTGCTCAGGGGCTCGGGGGCGATGTCTTGTTCGGTGCCGAGGAGGAACCAGGGGAGGGGGTCCGCGCCGCGGTCGTTGATGTAGAGGGGGTCGAGGGGGAGAAAGGGCTTGTCGATGACGACTACGCGGGAGGGCGTGGTGGCCGTGAGGGTGTGGGGGTAGCCCATGGGGAAGTAGGCGTAGCTGCCGGGCGCGAGGTCGTGGGGGATGTGCTTGCCGGGTTCTTCGAGTTTCAGCTCGCCTTCGAGGACGTAGAGCAGGCGCTGGGTTGGGCCCTGGATGAGGGTGCCCTTGGGGGCGATCTCGAGGGTCATCATGGTGAAGGCTGCGCCGGTGGGCGACGCGATGTGCACGATGGCTTCGCCCTTGGTGAGGCCGGGGAGGGGCGTGCGGATGAAGGTGTCCGGGGTGAGGAAGAGATGGTCGCGACGGTTGGCGCTGCGCGTGTGGCCGAGGTTGTGCATAGAACAGAGTGTAGAGGATAGAGGGTAGAGGATAGAGAAGACAAACGCGAACGGCTACTTGTGGGGGTGGAGGTGGAGGAGGAGGTTGACCAGGGTGGATAGGGCTGCTTCTACGTCTTCGGGGCGGACGTCTTCTGCCGGGTTGTGGGAGATGCCGTTGGGGGAGCGGAGGAAGAGCATGGTGGTGGGGACGGCGGCGGCGAGGATCATGGCGTCGTGGCCGGCGCCGGAGAAGATGGGTTCAGCGTCGTAGCCGGCGCGGGCGGCGGCCTGGTGGAGGTGGTGGGTGAGGTTGCGGTCCATGGGGACGGCGCGCTGCTCGGATTGGACGACGGCGTGGACGTGGACGCCGCGGAGGGCGGCTGCGGACTCGGCTTTGGTGAGGAGGTGGGCGATCGCCGCGTGGCGGGACTCGTCCTTGGGATGGCGGACGTCGAGCGAGGTGCGGACGGTGGCGGGGACGATGTTGGGGGCGCCGGGGAGGGTGGTGAGCGAGCCTACGGTGGCGACGAGTTGGGTGTAGTTGGCGGCGTAGCGCTCGACTTCGGTGATCCAGTGGGCGGCGGCGGCGAGGGCGTCTCGACGGTGAGACATGGGGGTGGTGCCGGCGTGGTTGGCAACGCCCGTGAAGGTGAGTTCGAGGCGGGACTGGCCGACGATGGCTTCGACTACGGCCAGAGAGGCGTCACCTTTTTCGAGGACGGGGCCCTGCTCGATGTGGACCTCTACGGCCGCGAAGGTGTTGGGTGGGAGTGGGCAGGTGGTGGGGATGCGCGCGGGGTCGAGACCGAAGGAGGTGATGGCTTCGGAGACGGAGATGTTGTTGGCGTCGGTGCGGGATAGGTGCTCGGGGGTGAGTTGGTTGGTGGCGGCTAGCGAGGAGAGGAAGGGGAAGCCGAAGCGGATGCCCTCTTCTTCGGAGAAGGCGATGAGTTCGATGTGGAAGGGAAGGGGCGTGGAGCCTAGCTGCTCGATGGCAGCCAGGGAGAGGAGGACGCCGAGGGGGCCGTCGAAGGCACCGGCGTTGATGACGGTGTCGATGTGGGAGAAGAGGAGGAGGGTGGGGGCGTTGGGGTGCGGGGACGGGCGGGTGGCGCGGAGGTTGCCTACGTCGTCGGTGCGGGCTTCGAGATTGGCTTGGCGGAGCCACCAGGAGAGGAGGGTGTGGGCGTCGCGGGTGGCTGGCGAGAGGAAGAGGCGCGTGGTCTCGCCGGGGGTGTCGGTGATGAGGGCTAGCTCGCGGCAGCGGGCGATGATGGTGGCGGCGCGGGTGGCTAGGGTGTCTGTCATGCGGCAGTGATCATTTTGCCATGATTGGGAGATGAGAATGTGGAGGGAAGAACGGGCGCTCGCTGCGCGAGCGAGTAACAGGTTCTTCGCTTCACTCAGAATGACAACCAGAAAGGCAAGGACGACAGCAAAGGAAGAAGCAGATCCCTACGGGATGACAGTCAGAAAGGCAAACGCAAAGGCAACAGCAACGGCAACACCAAAGGGACGGACTACCCGCGGCGGACGGTGGCTTCTATGGTGCCGTGGGGTTCGTCGGTGGGGACGAAGATGTGGTTGGGGTTTTCCTGGTTGAAGCGGCTTAGGTCTACGAGGAGGTTGTGCTTGTTGGGCATGAGGAGGTAGATCTCGTCGATGAGGGTAGTGTGGTGGAGCGCGGCTTCGGCCATGGCGAAGAGGGTTTGCTGGACGGAGAGGGAGTCGTGCTTGGCGAAGGTGGAGAGGAGGGCTTCGCGGAGGTGGGTGCGGACCTTATTGAAGTCGATGCCGGCGTTGATGGCGGCGGGGGTGTAGGGCCACTGGGCTTCGAGGGCGGTGCCGAAGAGGCGGTCGGTGGTTTCGGGGAGGGTTGTGAGGGGGTCTTTGATGTAGCCGGTGAAGGCGGACTGCGCGGTCTTGAGGAGGGTGAGGTGGTCGAGGCCGGAGGTGATGGTGAAGGGTTGTTTTTGCGCGCGGGAGACGGTGGTAGTTTGTCGCTCGTCGGAGCCGCGCATGAAGGCCGTGGGGAAGGGCTTGCCGTCGACGGTGAGGCGCTTCCAGAGGGTGGAATAGATGACGACTTCAGCGGAGGAGACCTGGGAGTTGCGGGTGAGGATGTAGTCGATGAGCTCCTGGGCGTAGGCCTCCATGCTGGTGGCGTGGGACTGGCGGGCGACGAAGTAGACGGTGTTCTTCATCGTGTCGGTGGGGAGGATGTTGGTGTTGTCGCCGAGGGTGTGGGCGGTGGTGAAGTCGCCGGTGAGCAGGATCTGGACGGTCCACTCGTCGAGGTCGTGGTGGTCGAAGTGCTTGGTGAGGCGCATGAGGCGGATGCGGGATTTGCCGTAACGGTTGGAGTGGAGATGGGCGGGCATCGGAGCCTCCGGAAAAGCAGTGGGTAAGGAGCAGTGGGTAAGGAGTAGAGAGTAAGGAGTAGAGAGTACGGAGCAAGGGGGGGAAGTAGTAGAGGGGGAGTAGTAAGTAGAAAGTAGTAAGTAGTTAGGGCCTGGTGCTTAGGTGCCGCGGTAGGTGGTGTAGCCGTTGGCGGTTAGGAGTAGGGGGATGTGGTAGTGCTGGGCGGGGTCGGTGATGGTGAAGATGATTTCGATGTAAGGGTAGAGGCTGGTGATGTTTTGTACGGCGAAGTAAGGTTGCGTGTGAAAGGTTAGGCGGTAGGTTGTTGCTTCGAGGTTGTGATCGGCGAGAAGGGTTTTGCAGCGGCCGTCGGCGTCGGTGTGGCCGGTGACGAGTTCGCGCCAGGTGTCGTGTTGAAGCTGCGCGAGGGTGATGGCGATGTTGGCGGCGGGACGTCCTAGCGCGGTGTCGAGGATGTGTGTGGAAAGGCTCATAGGCAGACGGTAGACCGTGGGGTGAGACGTAAGAGCTTGTTGGTTAGACGATGGAGCGGAGGGAGTAGAGAAAGACTAACAGGAGGCGAGCCATTTGCGGAGGCGGAGCTGGGTGATCTGGCGCTGTTGCTCGGCGGCTTCGCGGAGTTCGGTGGCGGGGTCGTTGGAGAGACGCTGGTGGAGGATGGCCAGCATCTGGTCGGCCGATTTGCCGGCGGCGCAGACAATGAAGATGCGGTGGAATTTTTCTTCGTAGGCGCGGTTGGCGGCGGCTAGTGCGGTTTGCGTGTGGGCGGTGAGCTGCGCCGCGGACTGCTCGGTTGCGGAGAGGGCGAGGCTGGCGGCGGTGGCGGACTCAGCGTGCTGCTCGCCGATGCGGGGATGGGAGTCGAAGGCTTGCTGCCAGTCGGACGAGGGGAGGGCGCGCCAGACTACATCGGCGGTGCAGGTGAGATCGATGGGGGCGGAGAAGGGGCGGAGCGCGGCGAGGTGGTTGGCCCAAGCTTGCGAGCCGTTGCAGGGAAGGATGGCTGCGGCGGCCGCGGGGGAGTCCAGGGCGTTCCAAGCGGCGAGGGTGGGGTTGGGGGTGGGCATAGGGTGAGTGCGAGTTTAGCTTTTCTAGTTTCTAGCAAAGGTAAAGGCAAAGAGGAGACGGTTGTGGCGTCAGGAAGAGGATAGCGCGTACTCGCGGCCTTGGGGTGGGGTGGGGAATTCGTAGGCGATGTTGCGGTTCGTGCCCACAGCCGCTCGCTTATAGATGAGTTGGCCGCGGAGCCAGGTGGAACGGACTTCGCCGCGGAGGGTTTCATTGAGGTAGGGGGAGATCTTGTGGCGGTAGTGCAGGCGGTCGGGGGTTAAGGTGAAGGTTGCCTCGGGGTCGAAGGCTACGAGGTTGGCGTGCTTGCCGGGTTCGATGGATCCGATGTGGGAGGCGAGGCCGGCGAGTTGTGCGGGCGCGGCGGAGGTCCAGTGGGCGAGTTGGGCGAGGGTGAGCTCGCGGCGGAGGCACTCGGTCCAGAGGACGGAGAGGGCGGTGGAGAGGGAGGGGATGCCGCCCCAGGCGAGATCGAAGCGTCCAGAACTTTGATGTTCGTTTTGGCTGGCTGTCGGATCTCCGCTTTGGTTATCTTTCAAACGCTTCATGTGCGGTGGGCAGGGGGAGTGGTCGGTGGCGATGAGGTCGATGGTGCCGTCGATGAGGGCTTGCCAGAGTTGCTCGCGGTTGACGGCGCTGCGGATGGGAGGAGCACACTTGCAGAGCGTGTCGCCGTTGGGGATCTCTTCAGCGCATAGGTGAAGGTAGTGGGGGCAGGTCTCTATGGTGACGGGGAGGCCTTCGTGCTTTGCGACGGCCAGCAGAGGCAGCGCTTTGGCTGTAGACAGGTGGACGATGTGGAGCTTGAAGGGGTGGCCGTGGTCGCGGGCCTCGCGGCAGAGATCGAGGAGTAGCTCGATGGCGTCGAGCTCGGCTTCGTCGGGACGTGAGGCGAGGTAGGTGGAGTAGCGGGTCCAGTCAGCGTTGGTGGCGTTGAGGTGAGCGACGGCGGCGTTGATGGAGGGGTCGAGCTCGGCGTGGACGAGGAGTGGGAGGCCAGTGCGCGCGATGTGGGGGAGGGCGCGCTCGAGGTGGGCGCGGTCGATGGCGGTGAAGCCGTCGCAGCCGGGGTAGATGAGGAAGCTCTTGAACCCGGCTACGCCGGCGAGCGCGAGGGGTTCGAGGTCGTGGGGGTTGTCGTCGACGCAGCCACCCCAGAAGGCGTAGTCGACCATGCACTGTGGCGTGTTGTTGGGGCCTCCGGTCGATGCGGCTTCGCGCTTGACTTCTAGTGCGGCTACGTTGGTGGTCTCGGGGAGACAGTTGAGCGGCATGTCGATGAGGGTGGTGAAGCCGCCGGCTGCTGCGGCGCGGGTGGCAGTGGCAAAGCCTTCCCAGTCGGTGCGACCGGGCTCGTTGATGTGGGTGTGCGCGTCAACAAGGCCGGGGAGGAGTGCGAGGGCGCCGAGGTCTTC
>JBAULP010000083.1:0-3185 GCA_049578265.1 Acidobacteriaceae bacterium | reverse complement strand
GGCATCCTTGACCTCACTCGCGGTGAGTCCGGCACCCGCGGCACCGCAGCCGAGCGCGCCGCCGAAGCCGAAGCCGCTGCGCGCATCCTCCGCGTCTCCCATCGCGAGGCCCTCGATCTCCCCGACGGCAACGTCCAGAACACCACCGAAAATCGCCTCAAGATCGCCGCCGTCCTGCGCCGCCTGCGCCCCCGCGTCGTCATCCTCCCCTACTGGCAGGGCCGCCATCCCGACCACTACACCACCGCCACACTAGGCTACGAAGCCTGCTTCGCCGCCGGCCTCGCCCGCCTCGACCTTCCCCCCGAGCACGGCGCGCCCTACCGCCCCTACAAGATCCTCTACGCCTCCCTCTACGCCGACGTTCGCCCCACCTTCGTCGTCGACATCACCCCTCACATCGAGACCCGCCTTCAGTCCCTCCTTGCCTACCGCTCCCAGTACGGAAACCAACCCACCGGCGCCGGCCTCTTCGTCCCCGAAGACGACATCCGCGAGCGCACCTTCGCCACCGCCCGCCACTACGGCCTGCTCGCCGGCGTCCGCTACGCCGAACCCTTCGTCCAGCGCGAAGTAGCCAGCGTCACTGACCTAATGACCCTCCCCGTCCAAAGCATCTAGGTCCTGCGCGGACGGCGAAAGCTGCTCCAGCATCAACCGCGTTCGCCACAACTAAACTTGCCATCTCGACCGAAGCAGGGCAGCTTTTCGCCCTGCGCAGCGGAGAGACCCGCAGTTCTGCCGCCGCGCCGCTCGGCATCAGAAAGCTCTTGGCGCCCCACCACCGCACCCAACCGCTCTCCCACGAACTCCACCAAATCCCCACCGCAATAAGCCGGCGCAACAAACTCAAACCGCCGCGTCCTCTCGATCACCCGCCGCGAAACCCCACCCCACCCCTCCTCAAACACCGCCCCCACCGGAACAATCAACGCATCCACCCGATCAAGATACCGCAGCGCCGAAGCCTTAAAATCCCTCACCTTCGGATCCAGCACACTCAACGAAACATCCGGCAACAAAAACCGCAGCACACTATTCGACTCCACAATCACGTCCCCCGCAGCCTCCTCCATCAGCCGCCGCACCCTCGGCATCGCCTCGCTCAACTCCCCCACCCGCGTCCTCACCCAGAACGACCGCTCCGCCCCCGCCGCCAAATACCGCGACGAATCCGTCCCACTCCCCCGCTCCCGCTCCTCGCTCACCGCCACCATATGGTCCGCCGTCTCGCAATCGCAAGGCTCCCCATTCGCCGAGCACACCCCATGCCCAAACTGCGTAATCTTGATCGCCGTCCACCGCCGCTCCGGCAGCGCAGCAATTAACCCAGCCACCACGCTGGTCTTCCCAATATTCCGCGTATGCCCGCCAACCACCACAATAGCCACAACGCCACCCTCCTAACCACTAACCACTAACCACTGCCTTTCAGCCTTCGCACCCGAGCCACCGTCCTCAGATAATCCTCCAGCGGCTCGGCCGGCACGCCCATAAACATCTGCCCCGGCCCCTCCAGATGCTTCCCCGGAAACACGCCCGACGCCCCCCCGAGAATCACCCCCGGCCCAATGTGCACATGATCCCCCAGCCCCACCTGCCCCGCCAGCACCGCTCCGTCCTCCACCACGCAAGACCCTGAGATCCCCACCTGCGACGCCATCACCACATTCTTCCCAATCCTGCAGTTGTGCCCAATATGCACCTGGTTATCAATCTTCGTCCCGCGCCCAACCCGCGTCTCCCCCAGCGCCCCGCGGTCAATCGTCGAGTTCGCCCCAATCTCCACCTCGTCCTCAATCACCACGCGCCCCTGCTGCGGAAACCTCAGGTAGCTCCCATCCTCTCCGCGCACATACCCAAATCCCATCGCCCCAATCACCGCCCCCGCCTGGATCAGCACATGGTCGCCAATCACCGCGTTGCCATAGATCGTAACGTTGCTCCCAATCACGCAGTGTTCCCCCACCACAGCGCCTGCCTCAATCACCGCGCCAGCCCCCACGCTCGTCCCATACCCCACCGAAGCCTGCGCATCGATCACCGCCGAAGGGTGAATCGTCGCCACAGCAAACGAATCAAACCACCGCCCGCAAGCCGCAAACGCATACTTCGGATTCCTGACCTCAAGCACTCGATCCCGGCCCTCACCGGTCGCGCCCAGCGGCGCCAGAATCAACCCCGCCTCGCTCGCCAGCGCCTTCTCCATCGCCGCCGCGTCCTGCGCAAACACAATCGACTCCAGCCCCGCATCCTCATAGCTGGACAACCGCGAGAACACCCGCTCATCCTCGCTAGGCTCCAGCCGCAACAACTGGTGGATCTGACTAACCGTGATCTCTGGCTTGCTCACTGGTACAGCTTCCTTTCGCCCTCAGGCCGCGTCTTCCATCTCCGATGCACCCACAACCACTGCTCCGGATAGCGTCGCACATACGCCTCAATCGTGGCCGTAAACAACGCGGTATTCGCCACAATATCCGCCGCCCGATCACCACTACGGCTCAACTCCAGCTCCTCGCCAAACCGCAGCACATACCTCTTCTCCGCCGCCTCCCACACCAGGAACCCCGGCAGCACCGCCGCGCCCGTATGCAGCGCCACCCGCGCCATCGCCGACCCCGTACAAGCCTCCACCCCAAAATACGGCACAAACACCCCCTGCGGCGGCGTCATATTCGTGTCCATCAGAATCCCAACCGTCTCCCCCCTTTGCATCGCCGTCAGCAGCCCCCGCGCAAAATCGTCTTTATGGATCACGCGGTTCCCATGCAAACACCGCACCCCATTTACAAACCCATCCACCAGCGGATTATCCAGCCGCCGGATCACCAGCGACATCGGGTACCCCATCAGCGAGTGATAAAAGCTGGAAAGCTCCCACGCCCCGAGGTGCCCCGTCAGCACCAGCACTCCCTTGCCCTTGGCCCGCGCCGCCAGGTAGTGCTCCAACCCCTGATACCGAATAAATCCCGAAGCCTGCTCCGCCGTATACCCACTCATCTTGCAGAACTCGCCCATCTGCCAACCCAGCGACCGGTACACCCCGCGCAAAATCGTCTCCCGGTCCGCCGCCGTCTTCTCCGGAAACGCCATCTCCAGGTTCCGCAGCCCCACCTGCCGCAGCCGCCCTAGCAACCTCCACGCCAAGGCCCCAATCCCGGCACCGACGGCCCGCGCTGCGC
>JBAULP010000082.1:0-52629 GCA_049578265.1 Acidobacteriaceae bacterium | reverse complement strand
GCCCCCACAGCCGCCACATCCCCACCGTCGCCGCGATCCCACCATCCGCCCGCGCAGCCCTTACTCAGCCAAACGCTTAAACGCCCCCCGAATAAACGAACCAAGATACCACCCGTCCAGATATTTATAAGGCGTCTCCCCGGTCGTATAGTGCCCGCAAGGCAACACCTTCGCTACATAGTCCACGCCATGCTTAGCAAAGTTCGCGAGCACCTCGCGCGAATACCTCACCACAAACGTAAGATCATACGGCGCATACACCACCAGCGTCCGACGCGCCTTATCCCCCTCCCACCGCGGCTCGCCCGTAGCCGCATACTCCTCCATAAAACTCATCGGGCTAACCCCCGCAAACATCGCCCGCGTCTGGTCCTGCGTCAGCCCCGCATGCTCAAACGCCGCCTTCACATGCCGAGTGCTCTGCCCCGTCCACACCACATCCCCAAACTGCGTACTGGCATGATTGAACGCACAAACCCTCAGCCGCGGATCCATCGCCGCGGCAATAAATCCATACGCACTCCCAAGGCTAGTCCCCAGCACCCCAAACTGTTCATACCCCTGCGACTCCAGCCAATCCACGCAGCTCCGAATATCCACCACCGCCTGTCGGCAAGCCGCAATCGTCCGCCCCACATTCGCGCTCACCGCGTAGTCCGACCGCTCCAATTCCGCCGGCCGCCGCACATCATGGTAAGGCTTCGACAACCGCAAGCAAGAGATCCCAAACCGATTGAACATCTCGCAGAGCACATTATGCGAAAACGCATCCGCATTCCACTGCGGCATCACAATCATCGCCTGCTTCGGCCGCCGCCGCCCGCCTTTGCCTTTGCCTTTGCCCTTGTCTTTCTCCTCTATCCTCTCTCCTCTATCCTCTGCACTTTCATACCACCGCGCATTCACCACATCATTCTCCGGATACCCCGACCCCACCCCCGAAGTAAACCGCAAGAAAGGTTCCTTGCGCAGCTCCCCCACCTCCGCGCGTCTCTTCCACTCGCGTTCCTGCTCCAGCGTCTCCGGCCGCACATTCGTCGGATACAGCGCCGGAAAGTGCATCTCAATCCGAAAATCCTTCGGCGTTGTGTACCCATAGAACTTCTGCGGCTCCGCCACAATCCGCCGATTCAACTCAATCATCGCCTCTAATCCCGGACCCACCTCGGAATTGTCATCTCGACCGAAGTCCGCGCTTTTTGCGGACGAAGCGGAGAGACCTGCATCTGATCCGCCGGAACAGCCCTCTGTGGCAAAGGCCGCCAGGTGATCAAATCCCCACTCCAACGGCCGCTCCACCCGGTTCTCATCCCGAGTAGTCAGCGCCGTCTCCCACGCATACATCCACTTCGCATAAAGCCGTGCAAACATCTATCCAGTCTACCGTTCCACCCACCAGGCTTCTGTGACAACGTCCCATCCCGACCAACGGGAGGGCCGAGCGAAGCAGTAAAAAGGCGTGCGAACGCCCGCCCCGCGCGCAGCGGGCCCGTCCGGCAGGACAAGCCCTTAGCCCACCCGCCCATTTCCTCCAGCCAACCGTCCCACGACAACTTGCAGCCCCGACCACTGGCGGAGGCGTACCATGGCGGACGTGTTAGCTCTCCTCCTTGTCGCGATCACTCTGACGAAGCAGCCCGTAAGCATCTGCCAGATCATGCGCAGACCCGCGGCCTATGAGCGTCGCCTCGTGGACATCCGCGCCGACATCCTATTGGCCCTCCCGCACGGCGCTGTCCTGCTCGACAAGAGCTGTCCAAATGCAAGCATCCGCCTGGGCGTCGACCTCACCAGCGCCCAACCGAGTGCCACGAATCTGGTCTCCAATCTCACTGATAACTGTTCAAATCAGCCCCGGTCCGATCAAGTACCCGGAATTTTTGGGGGTCGCTTGACCTACTCGTCCACAGGCCGACTCGAGCTACGGCTCTTCTCGGTCCGCGACCTCCATATCACCCCATGTCCGGCCCCGCCAGGCAAATACCGAATACGGCACCTGCCACTCCAAGCACCACCACCCAACTTCACCAATCCCTAATCCCTAACCCCGCCCTCAGTCGCTCTCTATCTCCATGCTCCCCATCCCCACATTCGCCTCAATCGAACCCTCGCCGGTCCCACTAAACGTCTTCGTAACCGTGAAGTGCCCGCTCCTCCCGCCCGGCCGCTCATCATGCATCGCCCCCAGCCCCACATTCACCTCCATCGTCGAGTAGCTCTTGTCTCCATCCACATGCAGCGTCATCTTGCCCATCCCCACATTCATCTCCCGATGCCCCGCTGCCCCCGCCGCATTGAAATCCATATCGCCCTTCCCCAGATTGAACTCATCATGCGAACCCGCACCCATCGGCATCCACAGCGTCACCGTCCCCTGCACGCCCTTCGGAAACTTCAGGTTGATCACCCCATGTTCCGGCGTCACCTGGATCGTATCGATGTACTCCAGCATGGCCCGCCCACCCCCATCCGCCACATCCACCGACAGCCTCGCCTCCGTCCCATCCTTCAGCGTGCGCACCCGCAGATCGCCGTTGCACACATTCACCTTCATCTCTCCATCCATCGCAAACGGCCGAACAAACTCCATGTGATTCGCCGTGAACACATCCCCCGCCGCGCGCGCGTAGTCATGCTTCATCAGCAGCGGATCATTCGTCCCGCAACTCATCGGCCCGGTACTCTGCGCCCGCGCCATCATCGGCGCTCCCGCCACCAACACCGCCACCAACCAAATCAGTCTGCGCATACAAATCTCCTCCGCCCTTCTAATCCATACGCAGCTTTGCCGCGCAGGTTCCCATCCACGTCCGCCTTCGCCCCTACAACACATCCTTAAGCGTCACATCGAACGCCCGCACCACCCCGCCACGGCTCACCGTCAAATGCAGCACTGTCCCCACCGGCTGCGTAAACGCCGGATCATTCGGATCATCCGCTGGCGTCTTCCCATCGATCGCCGTAATCCGGTCCCCCACCTTCAGTCCCGCCGCCTCGCCCGAGCTACCCGGCAGCACCGTCATCACGTTATCCCCACCGTCTTCGAAGTCCAGCACCAACCCCGCCCGATTAAACGCCTCTCGCCGATCCCACCCCGGCGTCTTCTCCAGGTACATCACCCCGCGCATACAATCCACCGTCACCACAAACCGATTCAAAATACTCTGCCCAATATTCCCCGCGTTCGCGCCCATCCCATCCGACGCAGTCTGCAACCGCACCACCGGATCATCTACCGTAATCTCACCCATCCGCAACGTAGGCAGTCGCGCAAACCATGCCTCTGGCGAAGGCCCACCAAATCCCTTGCCGTTATAGCCATGAAACGTCGCACCAAGCGCATGAACCAGGTCATGCGCATGCACAAATCCCGAGTTGAGAAACAGCCCGATCTGGTTCCCCGTATCGATCGTAAACATCCCAGGAACCCCGTCTGCATAAGCCAGAACCTCAATCCCATTATTGTCCTTATGCATGATCAGCGGCAAAGCCTCGCCCCCACCACGATAGTGAAAGCGCGGCCCATCGAAGAACGTAAGCCTGCCACGCTTAAAATCCACCCGCACCGCAAACCGCCGCATCATCTCCCACCCCACCACCATCTCCGGCTCATTCGAACCCACAGGAATATCCAGCACATAAAATGTCTGATCGCGAACCGTCAAATCCCCAATCTCAACGCTATCCACATGCGCCGTATGCACCGTGATCGCGCCGCCAATCGCCCCAAAGTGCACAGGCTGGGCCTTCACCGTAAGCCCTAACTGCTTTGCAAACGTCGCACTAACAATGTTGAGGCCGCCGGTATCAAAGATCGTGAGATACGGCCCTCGCCCATTGATCTTCATCTTGAACGTCAACCCGCCCTCCGCCGGAACCGTCACCTCGCCCGACGCAGGCATCGAATAATCCGTCCGAAACGGCGCCCGAAAATCTACCGCATCCACCCTCCCCAAAACCCTCACCGACGCAAGATGCAACACCACCGCGCCCGCTCCCGTTCCCTTCCGCTCCTCAAACGGCAGCGTCAGTCCGCCCTCCGTCTTGCGAAAGTCACTGAACCTCTTCACACCGCCGCCGCTAACAATCCGGTCGATGTGATGCTCCCCGCGATCGATCCACAATGCAAACCCGCTTCCCCCCGGCACCTTGCACTGCACCACGTCATACGTAACCCCGCTCTCCGTAGCCGGTGCCAGCAACGTCATCGCCGCACCCCCAAACTTCGGCTCCCACCACCCATATCGGTGGATATACAAATCGTCGATCTCCGCCGGCTTCTTCCCGCCCGGCGTCAACTCCACATCGCCGTTATCGTCCTGCTCCCAATCCTCCACCGGCATATCGGCCTGGGCTTCCAAACGGTTACCATCCATATACACCCGGTCCGCATTTGCCCCCGTCCGCAGGTCAACTACCGCCGCAATCGTCCCCATCGTGCCTCCAACCTGCAGCGTACCCTCGGTACGAATCTCCGCCACCCGCGCCCAAGCCTCACCGCCCGTAGCCTCGCGAACCTGCGCAAGAATCGTCGCCACCCTCCGCGCCCCACCCTCAGGCTGCGTCGCACTGGCCTGCATTCCCCCAGAGACCCAAACTCCAAACGCAATCCCCAACCCAACCCAGAAGACCCTGACCATAATTGCCCTCCATCATAGCGGCACCCATCTCCGCCCTGTCCATCCAGACCGCCAAAACCTCCCCTCGAAACATCCTCAACCCCCACCCCGACCAACGGGAGGGCCACGCAAAGCCCCAAAAAGGCGTGTAAACGCCCGCCCCGCGGCCCGCGGCCCCGTCCCACAGGACAAGCAATCGCCCCCCGAAAAATTCCCCTTGACAGATTTGCACTGTTATAGTCAACTACAACAGTGATGGGCCCAGCTTCCATAATCGCACCAACCGCCCCAAAGCCCATCCACCCCGGTAACCCCATGATTTCAAGGAGATCCACCATGAAATCCCTCCGCACTTTCGCCAAAAAGTCCCTACCCTACCTCCCAGCCGTCCTCCTGGTCGCCATCGCCCTCGTAGCCTTCGCCTAAATCGCGTCCTCTCTACTCCTTACTCTTTACTCCTTGCACTTCCGGAAAAACCATGGACCTTGAATGGAATGACAGCCAACCGATCTACCGCCAGCTTCGCGGCCGGGTCGTCGACATGATCCTCGACGGCCTCCTCAAAGAAGGCGACCCCCTCCCCTCCGTGCGCAACGTCGCCGCCGAAAACCGCGTCAACCCCCTCACCGTCCTCAAGGGCTATCAGGAGTTGGTCGACGAAGGCCTCGTAGAAACCCGACGTGGCCGCGGCATGTTCATCAACACCGGCGCCCGCGACACCCTCCTCACCGCCGAGCGCCAGAAGTTCCTCGCCGAAGACTGGCCGCGCCTCTACGCCACCATCCAGCGCCTCGGCCTCAACGCCACCGATCTCCTCACCACCCCCAACCCCACCTCCAACGGAAAGGAGCGCTAGCCATGACCCCCTGCATCGAAGCCCGCGGCCTCCACAAGTCCTACGGCAAATCCATCGCGCTCAATAGCATCGACCTCAACGTAGGCGCCGGCCGCATCCTCGGCCTCATCGGCCCCAACGGCGCCGGCAAGACCACGGTCCTCAACGCCATCCTCGGCCTCACCTCCTACGAAGGCTCGCTCAACGTCCTTGGCCGCAATCCCTGGACCCAGCGCAACGACCTCATGTGCGACGTAGCCTTCATCGCCGACGTAGCCGTTCTCCCCCGCTGGATGCGCGTCTCCGACGCCCTCGACTTCGTAGCCGGCGTCCACCCCCGGTTCAACCGCGCGAAGGCCGAAACCTTCCTCGCCCGCACCACCATCAAGCGCACCAGCAAAGTCCGCGAGCTCTCCAAAGGCATGGTCGCGCAACTCCACTTGGCGCTAGTCATGGCCATCGACGCCCGCCTCCTCGTCCTCGACGAGCCCACCCTCGGCCTCGACATCCTCTTCCGCAAGCAGTTCTACGACTCTCTCCTCAACGACTACTTCGATCACCACCGCACCATCCTCGTCACCACACATCAGATCGATGAGATCCAGGACGTCCTCACCGACGTCCTCTTCATCGACAAGGGCTCGCTCGTCTTCGGCTGCAGCATGGAAGACTTCCAATCTCGCTACCTCGAGCTCATGGTCCAACCCGCAAACCTCGCAGCCGCGCAGGCCCTCAAGCCCATCCAGGCCCGCCAGGTCTTCGGTCGCACCATCCTCCTCTACGACCGCGTCCCCCGCGAGCAACTCCAACTGCTAGGCGACGTCCGCACCCCCAGCATCGCCGACGTCTTCGTAGCCTACGTAGGCACCCCCCAAAAGGAGGTAGCATGACCCCCGAAACCAACACCCTCACCAACGCTCTCCCCGAAGCAGTCTCCGAAGCCGCCGCGCCCGCCCGCAGCATCAACGAGCTCCAGCGCCTCGTCTGGTGCGTCCGCCGCGAGATCTGGGAGAACCGCTCCATCTACATCGCGCCCCTCGCCGTAGCCGCGCTCATCATCCTCGGCTTCTTCTACAGCGTCGTCCGCATCCCCGCAGACAGCGCCCTCTTCACCTCCACCACCAACATCAACGGCGTCGTCACGCACACGCAGCACAGCTTCGACCCTCTCCAGATCTACGACCTCGCCGCCGCGCTCCTCATGGGCACCACCTTCCTCGTCGGCTTCTTCTACTCCCTCGACGCCCTCTACGGCGAGCGCCGCGAGCGCAGCATCCTTTTCTGGAAATCCCTCCCCATCTCCGACACCACCACCGTCCTCTCCAAGGCCGCCATCCCCATCGTCGTCCTGCCGCTCCTCACCTGGGTCGTCGCCATCGTCACCCAGGCCATCATGCTGCTCATCAACCTCTCCGTCTTCCACGCCCGCGGCATGGACACCACCGCGCTCCACACCATGTCCCTCACCCAGGGCGCCGTCATGCTGCTCTACCACCTCATCGCCATCCACGCCCTCTGGTACGCTCCCATCTACGCCTGGCTGCTTCTCGTCTCCGCCTGGGCCCGCAAAGCCCCGCTCATGTGGGCCATCCTCCCACCCGTCGCCATCGGCGTCCTCGAGATCATCACCTTCCACACCAACCACTTCTTCGAGATGCTGAAGTACCGCTTCAGCGGCCCCGAAGGCTCCGACGGCCTCACCCACTCCATCTCCTCCCTCCACGTCACCATCGGCGCCTTCTTCTCCAACCCCTACCTCTGGGCCGGCCTCGCACTCGCAGCCGTCTTCTTAGCCGCCGCCATCCAACTCCGCCACTACCGCAACCCCATCTAACCGGAAACCTAACCGGCGCCCATTCATGCGCAACACGTAGCTGCATGAGTGGGCACCGAGGCGTTCGCTTTTTTGGTTGTCATCCCGCAGGGATCTGCAGTTGCTTTTGCTCTTGCCCTTGCTCTTGCTCTTGCTCTTGCCCTTGCCCTTGCCCTTGCTCTTGCCCTTGCCTTTGCTGTTGCTGTTGCTGTTGCTGTTGCTTGTTTCACGCCGTCATCCTGAACGCAGTGAAGGACCCCCGCATTCCACCCAAACTCCGTCATTCTGAGCGCAGCCGCAGGACCCGAAACCGCCAACCCACCCACTCACCTCGAACCTTTCCAACCACCAGGCCGACCGCCGCAACTGCCACGATGCTAGCCTTCTCTTAACCCCCTGAGGTAAGCACTCACACCCTTCGACCCATCGACCCCGGAGGCACCATGACCAGGCTCCCTGCAATCCTCCTCGCCGCAACCTTCGCCCTAGCCGCCGCCTTCGCCCCCGCGCTTCACGCCCAGCTTCCCACCCTCTCCGACGTCGACCCCGGCACCACAACCGCCGCCCCCGGTCCGCTTCCCCAGTGGGACGTAGCCCTCGTCAAGCCCCACCCCCCTGCCGACCGCAACATGTCCTGGCAGATGACCGACGACGGCCTCAGCCTCGTCAACCTTCCCCTCCAGCAGATGCTCTGCAGCGCCTGGGACCTCAAGCCCTACCAGATCGAAGGCCTCAACGGCTGGATGAAGAGCACCACCTTCGACCTCACCGCCAAGGTAAGCGGCCAGGACGTTGCCGCCTACAAAAAACTCAACACCGCCCAGCGTCGCCAGATGCTCCAGCAGCTCCTCACCGACCGCTTCCACCTCAAGGTCCATCTCGAAACCAGGACCCTTCCCACCTACGACCTCGTCCTCGACAAAGACGCCTCCAAGCTCAAACCCGACAACCTCCCCAACCCACCCTCCGAAGAAGAAGCCCAGGCCCACCCCGACAAGTACAGCAAGCGATCCATGACCATGGGCCCCGGCATGTTTGAAGCCACCGGCGTCCCCCTCCGCTCCCTCGCCAGCCAGCTCTCCAACGCCGTCGGCAGGCCCGTCCACGACGCCACCGGCCTCACCGGCAACTACGACATCAACCTCCACTACCGCCCCGACGACACCGGTCCCGCCATGGGCGACACCAACGACGCTCCCTCCATCTTCTCCGCCGTCCAAACCCAACTCGGTCTCAAGCTCATCCCATCCAAAGGCCCCGTCAACATCCTCGTCGTAGACGCCGCCCAAAAACCCGAAGCCGACTAACCCTCGCCGCAACCCTCCCACCCTGACTGTGCTAGCCTTCCTCTCATCTCCCTGAGGTCAGCGCATGGCAACGAGTTTCACTCTCACTCCTGAGGTGCATGTCTTCGCATGCCCCCACTGTCACGAGACCATCAACACCTCGATGACAACCTGCACCTTCTGCGGCGCCCCCATCGACCCCGCCGCCGCCGAACAAGCCGCCGCAGAAACCGCCCGTGTCAGCGCGGCCTGCAGCGACGCCAGCTACCTCAAAGTGATGGCCGGCCTCCTCATCCCTTTCATCGGCCTCATGTTCGTCCCCCTCCTGACCCTCCTCGGCCTCGTTGGCTTCGAGTTCCTCCGCTTCGCCATCCCCTTCATGTGCATCCGCTGGTGGATTAAGAACCGCAACATCAAAACCTCCGACCCCGACTTCTCCAACGCCCGCGGCACCGCCATCTGGGTCAGCATCGTAGCCGCCATCGTTTTGATCTATCCCTTCTTCCGCTAGCCCTCCAGCATTCCCTCGCGTAGCATGAGCAGAAACCGCACTCACTCTGCACCAGGGCCCCGCAAGCTGGAGTCTCCCACCATGCTCGACGTCCACCCGCCTCACGAAGCCCCCCACTCCTGGCGCGACTTCTTCATCCACATCATCACCATCGTCATCGGCCTCATCATCGCCGTAGGCCTCGAACAGTCCGTCGAGCTCATCCACCACCACCACCAGCGTCAGCAACTCGAAGCCGACCTCCACGCCGAGAGCCTTCGCAACCTCCACATCGCCCTCGACAACATCGCCGTCGCCGAGCGCCTCCTCAGCAGCGAGACCTCCCAGTACGCTCAACTCCGCCATCTCGACCGCAACCACGGCCCCGTCCTCATCGACCTGACCGGTGACAAAGACGGCGGCACCGCCCGCCCCGCCACCGCCGCCTGGACCACAGCCCAGCAGAACGCAACCCTCGCTCTACTCCCCCATCAGGTTGCCCAGAAGTACACCCGTGTCTACAGCGTCGCGCAGACCGTCTCCGTAGCTATCGATCAAAACAATGTCGCCGACCAGGTTCTTCGCGCCGCCCGCGCCCCCGCCATCCTCGATCCCTCTGCCCTCAGCATCGCCGCCCGGCGCCCCCGGCGCTTCGACGCCGCAGCCCTCGACTCCGAAGACCTCCGCGCCCTGCGCAACGCCCTCGCCGCGCGAATACAGCGGCTGAACTCCTTCTGCGTCTACAACAACTTCCTCTACGTCAGCGCCTGGGCCGCCGACCGCGGCAACCTCTCCGATCAGGACACCATTCGCATCCTCTACGACGCCTACTCCATCTACGTAAACCATGGCGAAGCCGCCCTCCTCGCCACATACCCTCTACCCGCCGAAGCTCAACCCGTCCCATCCCCCTCGTCCGGAGAGACCAACTAACCATGCTAGACGTCCACCCGTCCCACGAAGCCGCCCACTCCTGGAAAGACTTCTTCATCCACATCGCCACCATCTGCATCGGCCTGCTCATCGCCATCGCCCTCGAGCAATCCGTCGAGGCAATTCACCAAGCGAACGAGCGACGGACGCTGGTGGCAGAGATGCGCACCGAGGCGGAGCGCGACCTCGATACGCTGCATATTAACATCGATGGCGATTTGGACGAGGCAGCATGGGACTCCGCGGTCGTGACGGCGCTGCATACGGCCCATCCGGCCAACGGCGTCGTCCTCGTGACCCTTCCAGCTCACGAACAATTCCTTCCCCAGATCTACCCATCGCGCGCCACCTGGTCGATCGCAAAGACCAACGGAAAAGTAGCTCTGCTCCCCGAGAATCAAGCCGCAATTTACGACCGCCTGGACAACGCAGCCGTAAACGAGAGGGCAGCACAGGACCGCGTGAACGCTGCCTCCGTCGATCTGAAAGCCGACGAGGTGGATCTCGGCATATCCCTCCAGCCGGGTGCGACCATCAAATTTCCAGCGGGAGACCTCCCTGCTCTAACCAAGGACATCGCCAAAAAAATTGCTGCGCTGAACGAAGACGCTCTATGGAACGCATTCTGGGCCGGGGCCGAGAACGCCGTCGCCCACGGCGTGCGCGATCGCGAAGATATGGTTCCCTATCTGCGGCAGGAAAGGGTAGCCTTGCCGGGACGACGCTCGCATGGCTTTCCATTATCCCGCCGCCGGCAGCCGTAGCCCGCTCCCCCCCAACACGCTTCGCGCGCTCTATCGATCGTCCGCACCTGTTCCTGCATAAGATTGGGCGCGGATAGCATAACGAATTTCGCATTCTTCGGAGCCAACATGATCGACGTCCAACTCCGTCTCTCCCGTCAACGTCCTGACGGTCAACGGACACGCCCCTCCGCGGCCCGCGCGCTTCACCACAAATAATATGCGACCAGCCTCGGACGTCCAGCTTCCCCATCGGTCATGTCGGTGGAGATAACAATCTGGAGATTTTTCTTCTCCCATCCCGCAGGCAGCGTTTTTAAAACGTCAGCGAGCTCGTTGGGATTCGTCACCATCTCAGAGGCAGCTTCCGTGCCTCCATCTCCAAGTCCCGCCACGCTGATGACCGACTGTCCTGCTTTCCAAATGGGTTGACGAGTGATGATGGCGTAGTCGCGCACAATGCTTCCAGACGGAGCCAGCTTCCACGCCCATGACCGGTTCGATGGCGCTTCTTCGCTGACACTTAGCTCGCCGGAATTCTCGGTAAACCTGAAGTGAAGACCAGAAGTCAGGTTCAATGTCCAGCGATTATTAAATGCCCCGACCAGCACGGCCGGGGAGTTGCGAAGCTCGGCAAAGGAAGATTCGGTGCCAACCCGCACAACATACGGCTTGTGCCGCTGTGCAAGGTAGCCTCCTAGATCGATTGCGGATCGCAAGGTGCCGATGGTGAAGCCATTGGAGCTCGCCTGAGCGATATCTCCCGCATGCAACAAATCAGTAGAGCTCAGCGGGAGTGCCTGGGTCAGCCTCTCGTAATCAGTAACAAACTCACCTGGATGTGTCTTGGTATATCGCCGGTAATAGCTGTCGGATGGTCGATAGACCACCCATTGGCCGAGGCACACCACAACCGGGCCCGGCGACGAAACAAGCGGTGCCCAAAAGGCTTCACTGAGCTTTTCAGGTGCGCTGATGGCGGTATCTGGCCTTCGCCGTGGATACACCATGGCAAGAACAACAGAGCCAACGGCGAGCGAAGCGAACAGAAAGAACAGAAGCCACGGCCCACGTTGCCTGATTGGCTGACCGTCGGCAGCGCGAACAGAGTGCGGAGCTTCAGACGGGTCGGGTTCCAAAACAACAACGTTCGCTGCGCTGAGGACCACTACGCCCTCAGCGTCAGAAACAATCGAGGGCTGAGCAACGGCCTCTGCGTCCTTCAGCGGCACCTTCCGAAATACCGGAACATACGAACCAACAGGAAGCTCGATCACGATGGGAGATTGCCCCGTGTTCTCGGCCCGGTAAGCCTCCAGCCGTCGACGCACGTCACTGGCTTCCACCCGGACGACAGAATCTTCTCCAGTCGCATAATTCGGCTCACGACCGAACAACGCGGTTCCAAGCAAACGTTCTTTCAGGAGGCTGGTGTTCCCCTGAAGCGTTTGTTCCACGATGTACTGGAAGAAGCGTTTCCCTTGTTTGCAGCTTCGGAAATGACGGCTTTGTAACGTCCGCCCAAGCTCTTCGAGAACTGCCTCTGCATCACCTGGAAACAGTTTCTGGTCGCATCCAATTTCAGGCAGATCCGGTAGTTTAGGGCTGGCCATATCTGGTAGCTGATACTATACCGATCGCTCCGCAATGCTCAAAACAGGCCTCCAGAAACCTGTATCCGCATGATTCTAAAGAGACTTGTCCAAAAGCTAACCGTTAGGAACTGTGTCCCACGTTGCAAGTTCCCCAGGGACGGACATATAAAGATAGCCGCTCTTAGCATCATCAAACGTTGGGCCCAAATGTCCGGAACATTCCCAGAGGTCAATAGAGGGGTGTCCGGGAGTTTTTCCTTTATTCGGCCTTGATTGGAAGTGGCATGGAAGCGGCACGAACCGAGCAGTATCAGTCTCCCGCTATTCGCAAGATCGCGGACGTCGTGTTCCCTGCCACGGACCCCTCGGGTCTCCGAAATGAAACCGCCAGCAAACAGTTACTTAACGGGAAGACTGCTCATGACAGATGCAGACTCCTCAAACCCATTCCGGGTTTCTTCTCGCGCTTGAATCCGACGTGATGCTGGCGCTATTCGGCCAGACGTCAACGGACACACACTTAGGAATTTCCACTGATTTGGAGACCATATGAATAAGAGAAGTTTTCATGCTTGGCGGTCCGTGATTGCCCAACAGATTTGTGTTCTGCTGCTGCTGATGCTGGCGGTATGCACCGTCCGCGCGCAAATTGCAGGATCGGGCAACATTCAAGGCACCGTGACGGATTCGACGGGTGCCGTTGTCGCACACGCCAAAGTGACGCTTACCAATGTGGCGTCGGGCGTCGATCACGTAACTCAGACCGACGGCGCGGGTGTATATTCGTTCCCCAACATCGAGATCTCGACCTATAACCTGAAGGTCGTTGCGCCCGGGTTTTCAACCTATTCGCAGACCAACATCGTTCTTGAGATCGGCAGCAATATTGCGATTAACCCTGCCCTCAAAACCGGCTCCACGAGTCAGACGGTCGAGGTCCGCGCCAATGCGTTGGCCCTGCAGACCGAGGACACGTCGTTCAAGCAGACCATCGACCAGTCGGACGTTACAGAAATGCCTCTGAACGGCCGTGAGATGGCAGCCCTGATCACACTCTCCGGCGGATCGAGCCCCGCGCCCAACGGCGATTTCACAGGCAGCAAATACTCCTACCAGGCAATCTCCGTCTCTGTTGCCGGCGGCATGGGCAACACAACCGAGTGGAAGCTGGATGGCGGCGACAACAACGACTACATGGCGAATGCCAACCTGCCCTTCCCTTTCCCCGATGCCGTGCAGGAATTCAGCGTTGAATCGACGGCGCTTGACCCCGAGGCCACCTTGCACTCCGGCGGACTCGTCAACGTCGTAACTAAGTCGGGAACCAGCAAGTATCACGGCGAGGCGTTTGAATTCATTCGCAATAACGCCCTCGACGCCACCAACTTCTTTGCCGCCAGTAAAGACCAACTGCACCAGAACCAGTTCGGCGGCACCTTCGGCGGACCCATGCTGCCGTGGACGCACAAGCAGCTCTTCATCTTTGCGGCGTATCAGCGCTGGGTCGAAAGTTCAGCCAGCTCGGTGAACACCATGTATGTTCCCACCGCGGCCAACCTCACCGGCGACTTCTCTGTCACCAATCCCTGCAACACCACCGGAGTGGTTACGGCAGGCGGCTGCACCGCATCCACGCAGCTCTACGATCCTCTGACCGGCGTGCCGCTGCCAATGAACAAATACGCTACCCCGCCCACGTTCAACGCGGCAGCGTTGAAGCTCGACGGCTATCTGCCGAGCAGCGCCAGCGCCGCGGACGTGGCTTTCTACAACGCCAACACCGGCCAGGTGCAGTTCTCCATCCCCACGCGGTTCTATGACAACCAGTTCGACACCCGTGTTGACTGGGCGATCAGTGCGAAGAACAGCTTCTACGCGCGGTACTTTATCGATGGCTACCAGGCTCCGTCCTTCTTCTCGCCGACCAACGTCCTGATTACCTTCCAGGCTCCCGGAAACTATGAGCGCGTGCAGACAGCCACTGCGGCACTAACGACGGTGCTCAAGCCCGACTTAATCAATAGCTTCCATATTTCGGGCACCAAACGCGTCGACATACGCTCCTCCGCGCCCGGCATCAATGGAAATAATGTCGGCATCACCATGTATAACGAGGTGCCGTCCAACCTGCAGATTGCCACAACCAACGGCTCCAGCACCCTTTGGGACTCCTACTGCGGCACCTGCTCGCCGGGGTATTTCAACGTCTCCAACGAAGGCTTCAGTGACGAACTAACCTGGGTGAAGGGCAAACACCAATTCGTGGTGGGCGGCGAGTTCACACGCGTTCAATTCAATGAAGCGTCAGCCTACGAGGCCGACGGCCTGTTCGACTTCAACGGCGAATTCAGCGGCAGCGGACCGGCAGGCGGCACCACGTATGGCAGCGGTAACCTCGACTTCCTGTGGGGAGCGATGAACAGCTTCCAACAGAGCCCGGAGCAGCAGCTCGCGATGCGCGCACCCCTTCCCACCCTGTATGTCGTCGACACCTTCCATGCAACCAAGTCGCTGACCATCGTCGGTGGCATTCGTTGGGCGCCGGAGTTCTTCCCGCACGACTACTTCAACCGCGGCACCGTATTCAATATGGCCGACTTCGACGCTGACATCTTCAGCCAGGTCTATCCCAACGCGCCTCCAGGAGTCCTGTACTACGGCGACCCCGGCGTGCAGAAGTCGTTCACCAAGAACTCCCCCCTGCAGTTCTCTCCCAACTTCGGTGCCACCTGGGCTCCGTTCGGAAGAGAAAACACAATCGTCCGCGCGGGTGGGGCTTTGATCTACGACGAAGCCAACTTCTACACCAGCAACCGAATGCACTTCAACGCGCCATTTGGCACCGCGGCCAGCCCTGCCATCAGCGGCCCTATCTGCTTTAGTGAGCCCTGGCTTACGGGCGGAACCGGCTACGGATGCAACCAGGTCGGCGGCACCGACACCAGCCCCTATCCGCAACCGGTGCATCCAACGCCCGCAAACGCAAACTTCCCGGCTCAGGCTCAGTACATCGAGATGCCCGATCAGTTCCACGTCTCCGATACCTTCCAGTGGACCTTTAGCATCCAGCACCAGTTCAAGGGCGGCTGGCAGGCGCAGGCCGACTACATCGGGAACCACACCGGGCATATGCCCATCGGAACGCCGTTGAACCCGGCTGTTTATACCCCCGGTGTCTGGGGCGCGAACGGAACGGGCTGCGGACGAGTTCAAACCACGGGTCCGGCCGCGGCTGCCGCCAAGACAACCGGCGGAGGCGCAGTCGGCACTCCCTGCTCCACCACCAGCAACTCGCAGGCCCGTTTCGCACTTGTAGAAGCCAACCCGGGATACGGCAACCAGTTGGGCGGCGGCGGCTATAACGGCAGCTACGGCCCCACCGGTTCTGAGCTCGTCAACGACATCGCCTGGGCGAACTACGACGGCCTGGTTCTCACCCTCCAGCACCGCCTCTCGTCCACCTTCAGCCTGCTAAGCAACTTCACCTGGTCCAAGTGCCTGGACGTTGCGGACGCGGGTGGCGATGTGGCCGCATCCTCGGAAGAGAATCCCTACAACGTCGGCATGGACTACGGTCGTTGCGGATCGGACTATCGCAAGATCTTCAACACCACGGTGGTTGCTAAGAGCGCCTTCAAGTCGCTCCATGGCTTCACCGGCTACTTTGTAAACGACTGGGAACTGGCGCCGCTGTTCCACATCACCAGCGGTTCTCCGATCAATGCCACCAGTGGCGCCGACCTCTCACTGACCGACGAGGGAGAAGACCGTCCCAACACGATTCCTGGAGTCGCCGTGATTCACGAGGCGAAGATTCAGGGCGGCGCGTCGACAGTCAACCAGGCCAACCGCGAATACATCAACTACATGGCATTCTGCAGCACCACCTCGAGCGCCAACGCCTGCACCAATCCGGTCGCCCCAGGCACCTTCGGCGATGCCGGCAGAAACACCATTAGCGGTCCCATGTTCTTCCAGTTCGACGCACAGCTTTCACGTATCTGGAAGCTGCCGGGCAGGTTCTCGCTCGACACGCGCCTGGAAGCCTTCAACGTACTCAACCATCCAAACTTCGCCAATCCCGGCGCCAGCAATCCCTCGGGAGTGGACACCTCAACCAAGTTTGGCTTGATCACGGCCGAGGCGGGAGGCGTCGGCAACCCGGTCACCAGCTTCTATTCCCGGCTGTTCCAGGGCGCTGTGAAGGTTACCTTCTAGAACGCGCTGGCACACAGGTTCCTCACCTATGGGGCTCCGGTTCAGTCCGGAGCCCCAACAACCTGATCGACTTCTTTTACCCGTGCGAACGCATGAGCACCTCGATGCGTGGTTCGCAAGCAAGTCACCTCCAACAACACAGCCGGTGCAACTCGTTCTCAAGGAGCTCGGAACATGCGAGCCACTTCCCGGTCACACACACTGTCTGAGTCTCCCTCGTACCGCCGGCTCATCAGCCATGCCGCTGGTGGTGCGGAGACACTCAGCGCCTGCCGAAACACAAACAACCAAGGGAGATGCAGATGAAGTGGACTACAGAGCAGCGGAGAGGTTTTTTGCGTCAGGGCACGATGATCTGGCTATGCTTGTTTCCCCTCACCATAGGCAGCATGATGGCCCAAGGCCAGTCCACCACCGCGGCTGCAGAGAGTGGCATCGCCCTGAACAGCCATGCCACTATATTCGTCAGCCCCGATGAGCAAGGGCCAGTCCATCTGGCGGCGGAAAACCTCGCAACGGATATGCGGAAGGTCTTCGGCGTCGAGCCAAAGATCGTCCAAACCGAAGGAGACACCGGGCCTGTAACGATCGTCATTGGCGATGGCTTGTCTGGCGCCCCTGCCGATCACTCTTCGGCTCCAGAATCATTTTCCATTACATCGGGTGTCGCCACCCGCAACGGCGGTCACGCAGACAAGGTCATTCGTCTGGCTGGGTCTGATATGCGCGGCACTCTCTACGCTATCTATCAGTTCTCGCAACAGTACCTCGGCGTCGATCCGATGTACTACTGGACCGATCATCAGCCCGCCAGGCATACCTCGATTCACATTCCCGCCAAGCTCGACGATAACTTTCCCCCGCCGGTCTTTCGTTACCGCGGCTTTTTTATCAACGATGAAGACCTGCTCACCGGCTGGGCTCCCGGAGAAGCAAAGGACCACACTGGCATCTCGCTCGCCGTCTGGGGCAAAATCTGCGAGACCATCCTGCGACTCAAAGGAAACATGATTGTCGCGGGCACCTGGCCTTTCCCCAATGATCCCCAGGACCATGTCGTCCAGGAGCGCGGCCTGCTCCTCAACCAGCACCATGCCGAGCCTCTCGGCGTCAACTTCTCCCGCTGGCCGCATGACGTTCCCTACAACTTCACCGCCGACCCGCAGTACATCGAAAACGCCTGGAAGAACGCTGTCGACTCTTATCCAAAAGACCAGCAGATCCTCTGGGAGCTCGGCTTGCGCGGCCTCTCCGATCAGCCATACTCGGCGCTCGACCCTTCGGTACGCGGCAACGATAAGGCGCAGGGCGAATTGATCAGCAAAGCTATCGCCGAACAGATCAAAATTGTCCGCGCAAAATATCCCCATGCCGTCTTCATCACCGACCTATGGATGGAAGGCAACAAACTCATGCAGCAGGGCTACCTCAAGATTCCCTCCGATGTCATCACGGTGTGGGCCGACACTGGTTACGGATACATTCGCGATGACAACCAGGCCGCGCCCGGGCAGGGCGCCTACGTCCATGTCGCGATGTACAACTTCGCAGCCAATCAGCTCTCCGAGTTGACCCCCGTCGACCGTCTCTTCGCCTCCCTGGGACGTTTCCAAAAAGCCGGCGCAACATCCTTTCTCCTCGTCAACACCAGCGACATCCGTCCCGTAACCATGGGTGCCAGCGCCGTTCTCGACTTCGGTTGGAAGGGTGCATCCATCGGGTCCAGCGAGGACTTTTACAAGAACTGGTCCAGCGAAGAATTCGGCCCCAAAGCCGAAGCCCAGGTGGCAGCCGTCTACGAGGCCTACTTCAAGGCCCCAGCCAATCTGCCCGGAACCCCCCTGAGGCCGTACGGCGATAACTACTACCACACCGTCGCGAGCGATATCCTTCGCGGAGTCATGATCCAGTACCCCACCTACCATCTCCCCGGCCAGGCCCCGTTCTGGACCCAGCCGAATGTCCGCCCGATTCCTTATGACCCTGATCGCGCGATCCAACAAGCGGAGCGCGAGGCCAGGAACTGCGGCGAAGCCCAGCCTCGCTGGGACGCCGTGTGGAAACAGGCGCTGGCTGCAGAGCCGCTCGTAGCCCCGGACCGCAAGCTCTTTTACCAGGCCGGCGTCCTCACCATGATCCAAATCAACCGCGAAAGCAATCAAATGCTGCTCTCGCTCTCAGAGGCCGTCATCGCGCAGCATAACGGCAACCACGCCCTGGCCGTCGCCAAAACGAACGAGGCGTTACAGGCCATCGATGCCATCAAGATCTCCGAGTCCAAAGCCGAATACGGCAAGTGGAAGAATTGGTATCGTGGCGACTGGCTCACCGGCGTTGACCGCACGCATGAACTTGTAGAGCACTTCGCCGCGTACCTCAAAGACCCCGATTCGCCCGTCCCCCCTCCCATCGACTGGAGAAACTGGGAAGCCTACTACCACATTCAGCATTACGAGGGCACGCGAACCGTGGACGTCCACTAACGCGCATCGCAGCAACTCTCCACCAAAGAGGGGGCAATTCTCCCGCAAGGGAAAAGAGCTCCCTCTTTTTTGGCGTTACCGATTCACCCGCTGCAGCACCACCGGAAGGCTCTCCGGCATATGCCATGACCGATTGAACGATGGATCCGTGCCATCAGGTGGTGGTCCAATCGCAGGGCGCGGTCCCGTCGGTTCTTTCGCCTGATTGAAATGCCACGGCAACTTCAGCTTTCTCTGCAGCTCCAATCGCCCACCGTCCATCGTTCCGGAGTAGCTGCTGTTCCCTGCGGTGAAGTGGATCTGATTTCCCTCCACGTTACCGTCAGTAATCGGAACCGGCTTATCGCTCGAACCAAAGAAGCCGCCGCTGCCACTCTCAACCGTGCCCGTCAGTGTGTTGCCGCTTTGACGCAGCGTAAACACCATCGTCCCGCCTCCCACCAGCAGCGCCACGAGTTCGTTCGAGTTCGCCCCTTCCGGAGCCGGTCTCCACAGCCCCGTCACGCCTTCACCCACCGGAACCTCTCGCTTCCAAACAGGAACCTGCGGACGAAGTGATACCTCTTTCGCCGGAATCGTTACGCGTGCGGGCGCGAGTCCCGCAGAAGTCGCCTCTACCGTCACGTCCCCCGCCAACTTCGTCGATTGCACAATCGCCATGCAGAGACCGGAGAACGCCTTCCGAGACGTACCCTTATCCGACTCCTGGTTCGTAGGGTCGCCGTTGCCTACGCCAATCAGCTTCGCCTCGCCCGATACCAGGAAAGCCACCTCGTTGTCCGTCACGGGCACCACGCGTCCCTGCGCGTCCTGCACTTCAACGGCAAACATCGCAACGTCTTCGCCGTCTGACGAGACTTCGTGGCGATCCGTCTTCATCACCAGCTTCGCCGCAGGGCCAGTCGTCTCGCGCTTCGCCGCCATCACCACCTTGCCGTCTCTATAACCGCGTGCCTCGATGGTGCCGGGCTCATACTTCACATCCCAGGCAACATGAGAATTCTTCTCCACTTCTTTCGTGCCAAGACTCCTTTGGTTGACCAGGAGCTCAACCTTATCCAAGTTGGAATCAACCCACACAGCAATCTCTTTTCCCTCCATCCCCGGCCAGTTCCAGTGCGGAAAGACATGCAGAACAGGCTTGGCGGTCCACCACGATTGGTAATAATAAAAGGTGTCTTTCGGAAAGCCGCAGGTATCGATCACCCCATACTGTGAGCTGATGTTCGGCCATCCGTTGGGAGACGGCTCACCGCGATAGTCGAAGCCCGTCCACACAAAGCCGCCCGTCAGCCACGGCTGCGCATCGCAGAACTTCCACCAGCCCTCTGCCGAAGCGCGACCCGTCGTCGTATACGGGTCGTAGGACCCGACATACCCCTTTTTCGGATCGGTAATGTAAATTCCGCGCGTGCCCACTGCGCTCACCGTCTCTGTGCCGATGACGGGCTTCTCAGGATGCGCCTTGTGATACGCCGCTGCCTGCGGGTCCATATAGTTGTAGCCGATGACGTCGCACACAGCCAGTCCGCCGGTTCCAATGGCCCCGGTTGGCGCAATCGAAACCGGACGCGACCCGTCAAGCTCGTAGGCCAACGTCTTCATCGCACCCAGAATGAGCACGCCTCTCTCCGTGTTCGCCACCCTCTCTTCATTTCCCATCGACCACATAAAGACGCTTGGATGATTGCGGTCACGCCGCACCAAATCCCCAAACTGGCTTAAGCCTTCAGGGTTCGACGACATCATGCGCGTCTCATCGAATACCAGCATCCCCAACTGATCGCACGCGTCGAGCAACTCCGGCGTGGGAGGATTGTGCGAAGTGCGCAGGGCGTTGCAGCCCATATCCTGTAGCCGCCGCACGCGGTAATACTGCACGGCATCCGGCAGCGCCACGCCCAACCCAGCGTGGTCCTGGTGATTGCAGGTTCCCTTTACCTTCACCGGCTTGCCGTTCAGAAAAAGGCCTCTCTCTGCATCGAACGTTATCGTGCGAATGCCAAAGGGCGTCTCATAACGATCGACCACCGCGCCGTTCGTGCTCACCTCTGTGACCAGCCGATAAAGGTTTCGCTCCTCAAGCGACCATAGAAGCGGACGCCTGACCACAATCTCCTGCGCGAAGGTTCGCTCACCGCGCTTTGGAATCGATCGGCCTGCCATCACAGCCTTGCCTACAGCCTTCCCCGAAGGATCAACCACCGTTGAGACCACCTGCGCATCCTGCGCGGTCTTGCCGTCGTTGCTCACCTCCGTCGTGATGGAAAGCGCCGCGCGTCCAGATTCAACTTTGGACGTGACGAACGTGCCCCACTTCTTCACATGCACCGGATTCGTCTTCACCAGCCAGATATGCCGATAAATTCCCGCGCCCTCGTAAAACCAGCCGTCGCTCTCCGTCGCGTCTACACGAACCAGCAACACATTGCTCTCGCCCGGATTCGTAAAGTCGGTCACGTCGAAGCTGAACGGATCGTATCCGCCGCTATGCTGACCGATATAGAACCCATTGAGCACCACCATCGTCTCCCGGTAAGCGCCATCGAACTCCAGCACGATTCGTTTCCCTGCATCCGCGGCGGGAAGATCGAAGACGCGACGATACCAGCCGATGCTTGTCGAGGGATAGTCGCGGCCCAGCGGATAAAAGCCTTTGCTGGCAAGAGCCGGATCGTCTTTGAACGGCAACTCAACAGCCCAATCGTGCGGCAGGTTCACCGCTGTCCAATCGGCATCATCAAACGCCAGCGAGCCTGCGGGCAGAAAGTTTCCCGTCTTCTGAAAGTTGCCCGCCCGCGCAGTGCCGAAGTCGAAGTCCTTCTGCGGATCGTCAGCGTTTCCAAGATGAAACCGCCACCCGAAATCCAGAAGCAGCCGCTCCCGCCCGCCCCCCGGAACCGATGCCTCGCGCCCCATGGTTGCCGACTGCGAGATCAGGTTTTCATCTCCAGTTTCCATGGCCATAGCGAGTGGGCCCATCTCATGCGCTGCCATCGCTACTGCCGGGACCATAAGCCCATTCTTCAACAAAGTACGCCGTGAAAACGGTTTCATTTTGCCCCCACTCTCTCTGTCTTTAAATGGAAACTTGCCAGCCCTGGTCCTCAATTTCTCCCGGTCCCTTCGGACTGCCCTTCAAAGCGTCGCCAGTATACGACACACCACACCCGGAAGGCAGCGCTTCGTATCCGCCACCCCGAAACCCCCATCGAGTGCAGTCGGCGCTGAAACCTCCCGAAGGATCAGGTGGAGAGCATCTCCTCCGGAAACATCGAGTTCCCAACCCACAAAGCCACGCTATGTACGTGCCGGCGATGATCCCCCAAACGTCCAAAACTTAGTTTGTGTAGATCAGAGGATGCTGTCATGAGGGCTCTCTTTTAACTGACGCTTCATAACAGAAGCCAGGACTCTGACCCCTCTCTCAATCGCGAGTTCATCAACGCCGGCGAACCCCAACTGAATCCCTTCCGGAAGTTTCGCCTTTAGGACGTACCGGCTCAAAGGAATGACGTCCACATTGCGTCGCAGCGCCGAACGCGCCACGACTTCTGCGTTGAGTCCCTGCTTGAGCCACGCGACAGTTTGCATCCCCGCCTGTATAGGCGACAGGGAGACATAATCACTCAAGAGACGCGTGACGCTATCGCGCAGCATCTCGTATCGTTCTGCGTAGAGCTTTCTCATTCTTCTGAGATGGCGCGCGAAGTGACCCTCTCGCAAGAACTCACAGAAGGCGAGTTGGTCGGCGATTGCCTGGGTCTGACTGAGCGCCTTCACTCGAAGGAGCGGCTCGACGAGAGCGGGCGGTACGACAACATATCCAAGCCGAAGCGCAGAAAACATCGTTTTGTTAAAGCTCCCCGCCAGGATCACACGATCGGAACGGCCCAGTCCTTGCAGAACCGGCAGAGGCCTGCCAACATAACGAAACTCGCTATCGTAATCATCCTCGAAGATGTACGCGCCTGATTTTGATACGTTCGAGAGAATATCCAGTCGACGCGCCGCTGACATCGTCGCACCGGTCGGGAACTGGTGACCGGGTGTGAGGTACATGAGCTTGGAATGTTTGATATCCGCCGACGTAGGGGCAGCTCCCTCGTCGTCGATGGGAACCGAAATCAGTCTGGCACCCGCTGCTCGGAACGAGGCATAGGCGACGTGATATCCGGGGTCTTCCACAAGGACACGGTCCCCTGGGTCGATCAGCAGCCGGGTTGCCAGATCCAACGCCTCCCGAACTCCTGAAACGATCACAACCTGCGAAGCGTCACAATGCGCTCCTCGCGTGGTGACAAGATACTCGGCAATCGCCGAGCGCAAATCTTCATGCCCCCCTGGGCCGGCTGAAAATAATTCTCTTACGGTCGAGCGACGTAGAGAGCGAGAGGTAATGCGAGCCCACAAGCCCGTTGGAAACCGATCAAGTGCGGGAAGATTGGTGCGAAACGCATACGTGGCCAAGGTCGAGTAGTGCGAGTAGGGCTCAACGTTTTTTGCGAATCTTGATAGATGGATTTTCGCCGCGGAAGTGTCACGATCTTTCACGCTCGGCGCACGAGCTTCGAGGAGAACATCCGGCAACGGGGAGCGGACATACAGCCCCGAACCGCGAATGCCCTTCAGATAGCCTTCGGCGCGAAGCTCTTCCAGGGCGGTAACGGCTGTGCCCCGAGCGAGGCCGTATGCTCGGCTCAGTTCCCGCGAGGAAGGAAGCTTGCCTCCCGGCACGATCACACCAGTGACAATCGCGTGACGGAGCGCATCACGCAGCCACTGCGTAACGGGCTCGCCTGTACTGCGCGGCTTCAGCATCAGGCCAAGACCACGTCCTTGCTTCAAAACCACAAATCACCTCGCACTGGACCACTGCGAATCTCCAATCTGGCTCTATTCCTTTGGTCCAGTTCATCATATCGTTCGTTAGGAGACTTTGCCTGATGGGTCGATGCTAATGAAGAAAACTGCCGTTTACATCTTGCTTCTTCTGATATTGCTAACGGGTGCCGGCCCGCTGCTGGGTCAGATACCATCCGTCGGGGTCGATGATTTCGTTACGCCCCCAGACCCGCACTGGGCAGGAATCACAAGCTCCGATGTCGAAGCCGCCTACCGCTTCCTTCTGGATAACCATCCGGGGGCAGCTCCGTCCCTTCACGATGCTAAATTTATGCAGAGACTCACCGCCGCGCGCGACGCCGCGATGCAACGCGCGCATACTGTGAGCTCTTATCAGGGATACATCTTTACCCTCGCAGCTTTCGCGACCAGCATGGGCGACAAACACATATGGTCTCGGCCCATATTCAACGTCGCCTACCCTCGCTGGACCGGGATGATCGTCTCGAAACGCGGCGCTGCATTCGTCGTAACCGATACGGACGAGAGCCACGCTCATTGGCAAGGCGCAGAACTTCTCTCCTGCGACGGCATCGCGGCAGGAGAATTGGCCAGGAAGAACCTAGGCGGCTTCCGAGCGGACTGGTCCGTCGGCGCTCAAGAGATCCAGGCCGCTCCCTGGTTGCTCGTCGATGAACAAAACCCGTTCATACCGCGACCAACTACCTGCACGTTCAAGGCGGGTTCCGTGCAGCACGCCGTGAAGCTTGACTGGCAGCGAATCAAGCGCGAAGCGTTACTTCCGCGTCTCAAGGCAGCAATCGGAGCCGGGGCCGCGGGTTTCGGGGTCCGCTCTGTCGGCCACGGGACGTGGATCGCGCTGCAGGACCTCTCCGCGCCCGAGACGCAAGGCGTGGTCCAAGCCGTAGAGTCGCAGAAGCAGGCGCTGAGAAATGCGGCGTTCGTCGTCGTCGACGTCCGAGGCAACGGCGGCGGCTCGTCGGAAGTTGCGAGGGAGATCGAAGAATCCCTCATGGGGCGTGATTTCGTCGTTTCGCGCCTCGGAGTGGAATCGCAATCCAACTGCGGCGGGGCCGACGGAGCATGGCGCACGTCGGCCGGAAACATTGCGGACATGGAATATCTGCTCACCACTGTTCTGTCCGGAGGATCGGAGGCTCGACGCATCTTTAGCGAAGTACTCCGAGATGCGAAGGCCGCCAGAGCGCGCGGGGAAGATTTCTCTGCATCGATTCACTGCCCCGTTGCTCCGAGGCCGGTCGTATCGAATCCTCCAATCTCCGCACTTCGGGGTAAACTCTTTCTGCTTACTGATAATCTCTGTTTCAGTTCCTGTCTCGCGCTGACTGATTCCTTTCGAGAACTGGGCGCTACGCAGATCGGACAAACGACCGACGCGGCAACCCACTTCACCGAAGTACGCGAAACGTACCTGCCGTCTGGGTATTCTCTTTTCTCCACGCTCCAATCCGTCGTGGACGCGGGTGGCCCTGTACAAGTGGGACCGTTCCAGCCATCGATTGAATACACGGGAGACATTGCGGACACAGCAAAGCTCGAACAGTGGGTGATCCGGCTAGCCTTGCAGGCTCAGACTAGCTCTGGAACAGAGGGAGCAAAATGAGACAGCTTCGATTGGCCTTTGGAATGTACATCGTTTTGTTCAGCGGTGTGATTGCGGCGCAACCTCCGCTGGTGGCGCCCGTCATTACGAAAGCAGAGCTCGTCCGTCGCACGCAGGAGCTTTATGATGCGTACGCGCCTGGCAACAAAAGGCCTTGGCAGTTGTATTATGCGGACGATGCAATGGCCTTCGACGAGAAGGGTCACTCCATGGACAAACAAGCGCTGCTCGCCAGCGTTGAGGCGCTGCCGCCTGGATACACTGGCAGCATCAGGATCGTAGATCCTCAGGCGATTTTTGCGCCCGGCGTGGCGATCCTCGGCTACGCGTGCGATGAGACGGAGACGGTTTTCGGCCAGAAGCTTCATGCACGGTATCACGCAGTAGATACGTGGCTGTATCGTGATGGCTCCTGGAAGATCGCCTCGAGCCAGGTCATGCGTTATTACGAAGACCCTGCGATCGGCACAAGCAATCCGGCGAAATGGAGCAGCTTCATCGGCGTCTATGAACTCTCCCCGGGCAACCGTCGAACCGTCACCCAGGAAGGGACTGGGCTCTTCCTTCAGCGAGGCGCAGGACCGAAGGTGAAACTACTTCCTGAGTCGGGTGACGTATTCTTTCGAGCCGGCGTGGAGGGACGCATCCTGTTCCACAGAAATGCCTCGAAGGTGGTCGATGCACTCTATGACAGGCGAAATAACGAAGATATCGTTTGGAGGAAAGTCCAGTGAAGAGCGCACTGTTCCTTCGGCTTGATGCAGCCGACCCTGTGTCGACCCATCACATGACCTTGCTCCTGGTGGATCCGAACGGTCATCACGATCCGTTGTAGGAGGGTACGTCCACAATGTTTTTATTAGCGGTCCTCTTGTCGTCGCTTGCCACTGTCCCACAGCCGGTAAGACCGGTTGATGGGCAATCGATCATGTTCGGCCAAGCAACGGCGCGCCTGGATGGACCGTGGCGCTTTCACGCCGGAGATAATCCCGCGTGGTCCACGACTGGGTTCGATGATAGTAAGTGGGAGAACGTCAGCCTCGCGGCCGCCCAAGGTTCACATGACGCAGATGTCGGCCTGAGTGACTACGTCACTGGTTGGGGAGCCCGCGGTCATCGGGGCCTGAGTGGCTACGGTTGGTACCGCCTGCATTTACATGTCGATGTGCCGCATGGACAATCTCTCACTATCGCAGGGCCACCCGCTGTGGACAGCGCGTATCAGATCTTCTGGAATGGTCAGCTCCTGGGGAGCGCCGGTGACTTTCGCAACGCCCCTCCGCGCGCATTCAGTATTCGTCCACGTATCTTCGCCATCGATCAGTCTTCTGTCGGAAGAGGCGACGGTACCGATGTCCTGGCTGTCCGCGTGTGGATGGGGCCTTGGGAGTTAGCCGACCCACAAGGTGGCGGGATCCGCATTGCGCCGACACTCGGTACGGCTGCAGCGATCAAACATGTGTACCAATCCGAATGGATCGAAACATTGCGCGGCTATATCGTCGAAGTCGCCGAAGCCGTGGGCTTCGCAATTCTTTGTCTTGCGCTTTGGCTTGTTAGCCGTTTTGATCGCCGTCTTCAGCAGTACCGATGGTTCTATGCAGCCTTCCTCCTGACGGGAGCTTATCGACTGAATCAGGCGATTTTTTTCTGGGGACAGTTTGAAAGCGTTCCAGTCTTCGAGTGTATTAGCCTCGGTCTCATGTATCCGCTCGCCCTCTCGGCCTGGACGATAAGCTGGGCTCGGTTGGTCGCCTTCAGAAACAAACTTTGGACCCGAGCTTTCGTGGCGATAACACTCGTGTATCTTTCTGTCGCCCTAACGCAACACGCTATCCTTTCCCGCCTCGCTCAGCCCGCGCACGAAACCATCCTCCACGCGGTCGCGGTTTTCTGTCGCATGTTTTATCTCGCGTCCACGGCGTGGTTCCTGTTCAAGCTCCTCCGTTCTCAGTGCCGCTACCGGTGGGCTCTCGCATGGTTGATCGTGCTTGCGAGTGTTGGACAGTTCGCGACGGAGCTCTCGCAGATTGGCGTACCTGGTATCTGGTTTCCCTTCGGAACAGGCGTATCTCGCGCGCAATTCGCGTACGCTCTCTTCCTTGTTATTGCCCCAACACTCCTGTGCCTGCACTATCTGGGGCTCACACGTGAACGACGAAGAGAGCATGCACCGCAGATTTCCGCTCGGACGATGCCATAGCCAGAGCGCGATGGACGCGTAAGCATCCGCCTCCGTGCGGCGTCCGAATGGAAGATCCAGACACTAGACGACGCGCGGCTAATTCATTCACCCGAGCACGATCGACCGGAGTTCCGCAATCGTATGGGCCACCTCGTCGTCGGTGGTGTAGAAATGTGGAGCGATGCGGATACCCGCGCCCGGACGATAGTCCACCAGGATCTGTCTGCGAATCAGTTCGTCGGCAGCTTCGCGACCATTCGGAACATCGAGAATAATTGTTCCACCCCGCAACTCCGGGTCCCGCGGACTACGCACCGTCAAACCGGCTTCGTCCGCCAATGCAATAAGGAGCTGGGTCTGGCGTTTTGACTTCGAGCGGATCACCTCGACTCCAATCTCGGCAACGATCTGGTAGCCGGACCGTGCGGAATACAAAGCGGGGACGTTGGGAGTTCCGTTCAGAAAGCGGCGAATGTCAGGCGCGTACTCGATTGGCCCCGTCGCAAACTCGAAGGGCCGTGCATGCGCCGCCCATCCTGTTGCCGCCGGCTGAAGGTGCGCGTCCAGGTCTGGGCGCACGTAAAGATAGCCAGCGCCAGGGCCGCCCAGTAGCCACTTCACGGAGCCGCCTGTGGCAAAGTCAACATTCAGCGCGGTCACATCGATGGGCACAATTCCCGCGGACTGATAGAGGTCTGCAACGATGGTCGCGCCGACTGCATGGGCTCGTTCCGTGATGGCCGCGAGATCGTGCAGGTACGAGCTCCGAAACGCTACATGAGAGATGCTAACTAGCTGCGTGCGCTCATCAATTGCCGCAAGAATACTCTCCAGAGGGATCGTCATCCCGTCGCTCGATGCGACTGCAACAATCTCGGCGCCCTGCCTTGCCAGCCCGTGATAAATGTAGTCGTTGGAAGGAAAGTTCAGCCCATCCGTCACCAGCTTATTGCGCGGCCCGCTCCAGTCAAAGCACGAGGTAACAATCGACTGACAGACCGAGACATTTTGGTGCATGACCACGCGTCCCTTCGCCGCCCCAACGATGGAACCGACGAGATCACCGCAGGTTACAGGCAAGCTCCACCAGCCCTCTTCCCAGGCCCGGATCCCGCGCGTTGCCCACGTGTCGGTAAACTCCTGTAGCGCGGCGCGTACTCTGCGCGGCATCGGGCCGAGCGAGTGGCTGATCATATAAGTCGTGTGCTCAAGAATTGGAAACTCATCGCGCCACGCGAGCAGAGGGTCCTCGAAAGCGAGCGACGCAAGCGAAGTCGTGTTCATGGTCAAGGCGTTTCCTTCCAGGCGGGGAGATCGGCCGCACTCCTTCGGGAGCGTAGCAAGAAATAAGCGATGGTAAGTATCAGCAGAAAGGGAAGCCCACAGAACAGAGTGGGACGAAAATCCGGTTTAAAAATCGTAGTCGCCAGCGCCGCCAGCATCAGACCGGCGCCGAGCAGCGTTGTATAAGGATAGCCCCACATATGAAATGCGAGCTCGTGATAAGAATGACACCGACGGAATCGAAGATGCGTTACAAAGATCATCAGCCACGTGAACATTGGCCCGAACATGGAGATGGCGAGCATCAGAAAGAAAGCCCGGTCGTGATAGAGCACGCTCAAGACAGCCGCCACCGCGACGCCTACCGTCGACAGCATGAGCGCGCTCAACGGAACGCCGCGGCGGCTGAGCATACCTAGACGTCGAGGAACAAAGCCTGCGCGTGCCAACGAAAACATCATGCGCGTGGTGATATACAGTTGGCTGTTCATCGCGGACAGCGCCGCAATCAGAATCACGAAGTTGACCACTCCAGCGCCACCCGCGATGTGCGTCCGCAGCATCACTGTAACGAACGGCGACTGCGTAGCGCCATTCGCCATCACCTTCCACGGTACGATGGCGAGGATCACCGCCAGCGTCAGCAGGTAGAAAAGGACCAACCGCAAGAGTGTCGCGCGGAACGCTCTTTCGATGGCAGTCTGCGGATCGGCTGCCTCGCCAGCAGCGACCGCTATCATCTCGATGGAGAAGTAACTGAACAGTGCGACCAGCAACGCGGTCCACATTCCGCCAAAGCCCTTCGGAAAGAATCCTCCGAACGCTGTGTAGTTTGCGAACCCGATCGCTGAACTGCCTCCACCAATCGAACCGTGATGCCCAGCCGCCAGAATGACCCATGCTCCCAGAACGAGAAAGGCGACGATCGCACCGATCTTGATCGCAGAGAAACCATACTCCACCGTACCGAACAACTTCACATTCAAGGCATTGACGAAAACGAGCAGTGCACTGAAAGCAAGAATCCAATACCAGCCGGGCGTCGATGGAAACCAGTAGTGCATGTAAACGGCTACGGCCGTGACCTCGGTCCCAAGGGCAAAGGCATTGCCGGTCCAATACGCGAATCGAACCAGGAACCCCCACAACGGTGAGAGATAGAACTCTGCCCACGCGCCAAAACTGCCAGACGTAGGATGCGCCACGGTCATCTCCGCCAGGCAGCCCATCAACAGCAGAGCGATCAGCGCTCCGATGAAGTAGCTGATCAACACAGCGGGTCCAGCAAATCCTATGGCGAACTTCGATCCCAGGAACAATCCCGTTCCGATTGCTCCACCGATCGCAATCATCGACAACTGCCCCGCAGAGAGGCTTCGTTGCAACCCTTCTTCGCGCTTCGTGATGGTGTCAAAGTGCGGGGGAGAGTCGGGACTCATCCAGAAACTATACAGGGAGCTGAATGGCCGACGGCGAATACTCTCGGTGTTCGATTGGCGCGCTCACCTTCGCGCGAAGAATTTTTCGCGGAAGCCAATCCAGCCGGTGCACAATCGAGTCATAGAAGCATGGACATCCTTTCACGACCGATTCCGCCAGCGGATCATCGCATCGCCTATGGCACCGGACCCTGCCAGTTTGGCGACCTGTGGCTGCCGCAAGCCCCGCAGGGCAAGCGCGTGCCATTGGTGGTTTTCTATCATGGCGGCTGGTGGAAGTCAGAGTATGACCTTGGCTACGCCAGCCATCTCTGCTTGGCCTTGAAAAAATCCGGGATCGCATCCTGGTCCGTGGAGTATCGACGCGTGGGGTACACCGGCGGCGGATGGCCCGCAACATTTCAGGATGCTGCATCGGGTTTTGACTACGTTGCCACACTGGCCAAAACATATCCGCTCGATCTGACGCGCGTCCTCACGGCGGGCCACTCAGCAGGTGGTCATCTCGCGTTCTGGATCGCGGGTCGGCATCACATCGACCCCCCTAGTGAAATCTTCGAGCCACGCCCACAGGTGCCGCTCATCGGCGCCATCTCTCTGGCCGGTGCTGTCGATCTTCGTCTCACCATCGACTTGTCCGGTTACTTCACCTTTGCTCACGACCGGCAGGAGGTCTTTGCCCTGATGGGTGGGCGCCCGCAGGAACTTCCGGAGCGCTACAAGGCGGGCAACCCGGGAGACCTCCTTCCGTTTCACATTCCGCAAATTTTGATTCAGGGTACGGAGGACGACCAGATTCCGCCCGAACTCCCCACGCGCTGGACCGAGTTGGCGCGCCGTCTCGGAGATAGCTCATCGGCCACGATCATCCCATCGGCCGACCACTTCGACGTCGTCGATCCTGAGAGCTCAGCGTGGCCCACAGTGCAGGATGCCTTCCGACACCTCGCGCTGCGCAACTAACCGCGCGGCTCTCGTCCCCTCGAGCTTCTAACGAAGCTACCGCCCGGTCATCACCACGCCATGCTCCTCCAAGCTCGCGGTTGGCCGGAAGGAATGCAGGCGCCGCACCCATGGCCGATTCACCGACCTCTTGGCTGCACAGTGCGCAAGCTCTCGTGCCTGAAGAGAGTCCACGGAAAATAATTCAAGTTTATTGAATCCATTCGCGGCCCGCCTACGTTCCTCAAGCGACCATTCTTCGAGGCATCGGAGTGCTGCCGCCTCTTCTCCTGTTCCGGATTCACACGCAGATGCACTACCTGCGCGCAACCAAGCGAACGATCTGCCCTCAAACTCGACCTCAACAATATGTCTTGCGAAGGATCGACTTCGCGGGCAAACGCGGAGTTGCGTGAACAAATATTCACCGAAATACCGCACGCATTCACCAAGCCGTTCCACTCATAGCACTTCAGGAGATCCATCGTGAAGACACTTGATTCCCTCGTTGAAAAGGCTCTATCGCGGCGATCTTTTCTAGCCAGCGCAGGAGCCGTGGCCGCCACAGCTGCGATCGCCGGATGCAGCAACAACGGCACTACTACGCCAGTTACGACAACCCCAGTAACCACCAGCCCGGTGACGACTGCTGCAGCCGCTTACACCGATGCGGATGTTCTGAACTTCGCGTTGAACCTTGAGTATCTCGAAGCGCAGTTTTACCTCTACGCCGCAACCGGTGCAGGCCTCTCCGGAACAGATACCGTCGCTCCGTCAGGCTACAAGGGAACGTTTTCAGAAGGTACGGTAACCGTGGGTGACGCGGCTCAGGTAGCAGGTCTCTCATCCGCCCAGCAGGAGATTCTCAACGAGATTGCCTTCGAGGAACAGACGCACGTTCAGTTCCTTCGCAGCGCCCTCGGATCGGCTGCCGTCCCGATGCCAAGCATCGATCTTTCTTTCTTCGGACCTCTCGCCGTCGCAGCCAACATCACGACAAACGCGACCGGTACCGGTTCCTTCAACCCGTTCTCGAGCTTCGACTACTTCCTCGTTGGCGCATTCATCTTCGAGGATGTGGGCGTCACCGCTTACTCAGGCGCAGCCCCGTTGATCAGCGCAGCCGGCGTCGCTTCCGGGTTGCTTACTGCAGCCGCTGGCATCCTCGCAGTGGAGGCCTATCACGCCGGTTACGTGCGCACCTCGCTCACCGGCCGCGCCATCGCCGCAGGTTCCGCCAGCGCATATCCGTATCTCAATGCAGCAAACTTAGTTGAGGCTCTGCGCGCGACACTCACCGTCGGCAATAGCGCTGCTCCTTCAACTTCTGGCTCCGTTGAGACGCTGCTGACCCTGCCAACAAGCTCGAGCACACCGAGTGCGATCGTCGCCGCCAGCCCGTCCGATGCCGTCGGCTTCTCGCGCACGGTCAACCAGGTTCACCACATCGTCTATGGTTCCCCAGCGGTCGGCGTCAAGTCGGGAGGCTTCTTCCCCAACGGCACCAACAGCATCTTCGCGACCACAACAGCCTAAGACAACCAGCATTCAAAGGACGGGATAATTTTATGGCAAACCAGGAAACTCAGCTTCTAGACAACATGATTGCCACCAGCCGGCGCAAGATGCTGACTCTCGGTGCGGCTTCTCTCGCAGGCTTAGCATTCGCTGCGAGCGCGAAATCGGCAGAGGCGGCTACTCCAACCTACTCAGACAACGACATCCTCAACTTTGCTCTCAACCTCGAATATCTTGAGGCAAATTTCTACTACCTCGCAGCGTTTGGCACCACCATCGATAAAGCCAACACTGCTTCCGTAGCCGCGGGCGGTCCAGCCGCTGGAATTCCCATCACGGGTTCCGTCGGAACTGCGGGCACCGTATCCGGTGGCAGCATGGTCCCATTCACTTCTGACGTGATGGGAACCACCGTTGGCTCCTATGCAACCGAAACAGCGATCGAGGAAGGCAAGCACGTCTTAACCCTGCAGAGCGCACTCGGAACCCTCGCGGTAGCGCAGCCAGCCATCAATCTCGGTACGTCCTTCCAAACACTCGCTGCGGCAGCCAACAAACTCACTCCGGCTGGCAACATTCCCGCAGCGTTTAGCCCGTACGCCGCAGAAGCAGATTTCCTCGTGGGTGCGTATGTCTTCGAGGACGTCGGCGTAACGGCTTACCATGGTGCCGCATCGCTGCTTACGATGTCCTCTAACCTGGAGGTGGCCGCGGGCATCCTTGGCGTCGAGGCCTATCACGCCGGCTTGATCCGAACGACCCTCAACTACTTGGACCCCACCGGCTCGGTAGGACTCGTCGGCTACACGGACTCGATCTCAGCGCTTCGCTCCTATCTCGCTTCGGCAGGTCTGCTGGGAGTTGCACCGACAGCGAGCCAGTACGATAGTCAATCAGGCGTTCCCGACGACTACGGCCTGATGACATTCACCACGCCCAAGCCGCTTGGTGGTGGAAGCACTGCGACGTCTACCCGCATCGTAGACGCCGATCCCACAAACGTTGTAGCGTTTGCGCGCAACCCCACACAGGTCCTCAACATTGTGACCGGTGGTGGCGCAGTCAACGGCACCACCGTAATGAGCCCCGCCACTGGAGTCTTCTTCCCCAACGGTATGAACGCCGGCCCCAACGGCTTCAAATAGAAGCTGTACCTTCCATCACAGGGTGCCATCCATGGTTCTAATGGATGGCACCCTCATCATTTAAGACGAACACGCATCGCGAACTTCAACGAGCCCCACTCGAGACAAACCAATTTGCCGAGTTCAGGTGCATGAAGAATCGAATCCATTTTGTCCATCTCCGTCCGCAGCCGTTTGCGGCTCAATTGAATTCAGTCCGTGATGATGGAGAAATCAGAGTCGGCCAGCGCTCCCTCCAATCTCGGGCCGCCTCCCCCAAGGCGCCGTAGAGGCCACAGACTCCAAAACGCCGGAATAATCCCTGACTGAATTTCGAAGATGAGCACGATCGTGGATTCCGTTTCTTTGATAACGAGATCCTCCCGTTGAAAGTCATGACGGCGAATCTCTCGACGATCTTCATCTTGGATTGCCACCACCCAGCAACTATGTTCTTCCAATGCCTCTGCAGGAAGGCTCTTGGCATCGATGGCAACGCGAACCAACCAGTTATAGATTCGTTCTGCCCAGTCATCAGGTCCGGACGGATTTGGCGCCTCGTATCCATAGCGGGTGTAGTCCTGCATCTTGCGTTTTTCAAAGGACACGCCAGCGTAAACTTCGTACTCCTCGAGCGTACGTGTCGACCCAAGACCATGCGCCCCCAATACGTTCGCATCGCCCGCCTTGCCTTCCGTCGAGTCCTTCTGCAATAGAAGACGAACCTTTTCCTTGCTAATCCGATCCAGTTCATTCCAGCTCGTCGTCTCTGCCTTCAACGCAGACGGTTCCGGCGCAGAGTGATCCTCCCAGTGACGCACAGCATAGGCGCGAACATAGTCATGCCAAACAACATTCTCTACAGGATGAAACAGGTCGTACCCGGAAGTGAATGCTCGAAGCGTCATTGAGATCTCCTCGCCGAAAAAATACAGCTCGGGATCGTAGGGGACATCCTCAACAAAACTTCCAGCCACAAAGAGAAAACCGGCTGCAAGGAACCGCGCCCGCATCGGTTGCTTCCGCTGTCGCCAATCAATGATGTCGAGAGGCTTTAATTTAGGGATGCCCTCCTGGCTGAACGTCTCGATCGCCATCAACTGCGGCGAACCCGAAAGGATCTCCGGGCCCGGTACGCCTAAAACGCGCGGGCTAAAGGGATTCGCGTACGTACTCAAAACCGGCTTTTCGCTGCCGGTTTGTCCCATCATACGGATGAGCTTCGTGTCCCATCCCGGAGCGAATCGACAGTGCGAGTCAATCTGAAGAAACCACTGCTCGCCGTTCCACAGCTTCATAATCTCGGCGCGCGCCCAACACGCGCCCCTGCTATCCCGCCAATCAATGTCTACGATCCGAAATCTTTCGTCATCCGCAAACGGCAACCGTGGCTCATTGGGATCATGCTGCCAACAGATCCCAAACCGGATCAGTCCCGGCTCGGCGGCCTTCGAGAGGATGTCTTCAATCGTCGGAATCAATTGCTGATCCCTATAAGAGGCTATAGAGACAAAGATGAGTTGATTATTCGAGATCAAAGAAGCTGTCCCCCGTCACCTATGCTGACTACAGCATCTTCTCAAGTCTATGCGTCTTTAAAAAATCAACTTACATATTAATAATATTGTCCTGGGATAGATTCGCGAGCAAATCGACCCCCTAAAAGCCGAAACAATCGTCAGCGGCCCGGACCATAGATCGCACCCTTCCATTCGTGCCACAACCCGACAGGGTCTCTCGCCTACCAATCTTTGCTTCGATGCCACGTGCCAAAGTGAAAGTCGAAATCGTGTTGACCGTCCCGCAGCTCCCCAGATTGCGCCGGCTCGGCCGCTAGCGTCGTGGCCAGCGCTCGCGTCTCCGACACAAGCAGCCCGCTCACAACCAGGCTGCCCATCAGCAACCTCCCGACCATCCGCACAAAATTCAGCTTCCTCTTTAACACCATGATCCCTCCGCGTGAGAGCGACTCGTTCTCAGAACTCACTCGCCTTGCTTGTCGTTCTCGCGAGTGAAGGTGTTAATCCAATTCGTCTCCCAGGTCGTTCCGCCGTCGGTGGAGAAGGCCTGCTCCGAGTGCAGTTCGTTCGCCGATATCTGCCAGATGGAGAGCCGCACCAGGATGTTGCGCCCGTGGTACAACTCGCTATCGTAAAATTCGCCGCGACCGTTGCTGAAGGAACCCACGGCAGGGACGCCGAGAACAGCCGAATCGCTTGTCGCAAAATTAATACTCCATTGCCGCGCGAGCGGGTCGTAGAGACGCAGAGCAAGCAGTTCGAGATGACCGCTCGAGCCATCGGCTTCAACCGTAGCGAGGCTGGCGCGGCCGTCCCAGATCGTATGCGTTACGGCAGTGCCGTCCATGGTCGTCCAGGTATTGGAGCCAGTCAGCGGATGTACCAGGCGTCGGATATGAATCTTCCACGCGCCAAAATTGAAGTCGAAATCGTGCTGCCCGTCGCGTGCGGTTGACGGCGCCAGCGGAGGAGATCCCGGTGGCTGCGTGCTCCGGCGTCCAGGCTCCGGCTGGCCCCACACGGCGTTGCCGGTACGCGTTTGGTTTGTGATCCAGTTGACCTCCCAACGCTTGCCACCATCAGGAGAGAAAGCCTGCTCAAAATGCGGCGTGCCGGAAGTCAGTCGCGTCCAGTCAAAGCGAATGAGCGTCACTTTGTGATTGATTGTGTCGGTGGTGTAGAAGTCCCCGCGGTCATCGCGGAAGTCGCCGACCTGCGGCGGATCGAATCGACCGACACGGCTGTTGGCCCAGTAAAGCCTCCACTGCCGCGCGTCGCGATCGTACAGTCGCAGCGTCAGCCCCTCCATATGCGCGCCATTCGCGCCGTCCAGTTCAAGCGTATCCAACTGCGCGCGCCCACCCCAAACCTTGTAGCAGGAGTTGGTCCCCTCCATCTCAACCCAGTCCGGTGTGCTGGTCAGCGGATGAAGCATATAGCGCAGATGAAAGTTGAAGTTACCCAGAAGCGGGTCGAAGTCATGCGCACCGTCATGCAGCGTGGGGAGCAGCGGCGCAGGCGAAGTTGACTGCGCAAGTAAAGGTGCCGCGACGATCACGCAGGTCGCGAACAGAAATCGGCGAAGGTTGCTGGGAGGCCGCATACGTTTCCTCGAAACTCGAAATGGCGCGAGGAGTGGCAGAGAGCAATCTCGCACATGTCCAGATTGACGCAGTACATGGTAGTTTAATGTGACCACTTTTTATGCAACGTGCGATACCACTTTCGCAAGCGAAAGACCCGCTCTTCCGCCAGGTCTACCGTGAGGTTCGGCAAGCCATTCTCTCCGGCGCGCTGCCCGCCGGCGAACGCCTGCCCTCGACCCGCGACCTCGCCGAGCAGCTTGGAATCTCGCGCACCGTTACCGTCCTGGCCTACGAGCACCTGATGACCGAGGGATACATTACTGGCCGCGCGGGATCCGGCACCTATGTCTCCGAAGGCCTGGCAGGTAACCCTGGTTCGCGCGCAAAGAGGCTCGCGCGATTGCGCCTTTCGCGCTTCGGCAACGCCGTCTCGAGGTCACTCGCGACAGTCGATACGCCGCTGCCGCGCGCAGTGGTTCCGAAGTACAACTTCATGTACGGGCGCAGTGATCTCGAGACGTTTCCATTTGCAATGTGGCGGCGCATGCTGATGCGGCAGGCCCGCGAGGGTTCGGTGCGGCAGTTCGATTACGGCTCGGCGCTCGGCAATGCGGACTTGCGCGCGGCCATCAGCGCCCACCTTCGGCGATCGCGCGCGGTCGTTTGTGATCCGTCTGAGGTGATCGTCGTGAACGGATCGCAACAGGCGCTCGACCTGGTGATGCGCGTCATGGTGGACCCGGGCGATCCGGTTGCGATTGAAGATCCCCACTATGACGGCATCCGCGAGGCTCTCCTTGCGGCAGGGGCCCAGCTTCGACCCGTGCCAGTCGACCGGGATGGGATCGACCCGGCGCAATTGCCCAACGACGCGCGCATGGTCTTCGTCACGCCGTCGCACCAATTTCCGACAGGGGCGATCCTCTCACTGGAACGCCGGCTCGCGCTCCTCAGGTGGGCGCAGCGTCGCAACGCGGTCATCGTTGAGGATGACTATGACGGCGAATTTCATTATGAAGGCCGTCCTGTCGAGTCGCTTCAGGGGCTCGATCGCGAAGGGCGGATCGTCTACATTGGAACGTTTTCGCGCACGGTGTTTGCCTCGCTGCGCATCGGATATCTGGTCGCACCCGCTTCGCTCGTGCCCGCGTTCACCGCAGCCAAATGGCTGAGCGATCTGCACTCCGCATCGCTGGAGCAGCAGACCCTGGCGGAGTTTATTGCGGGAGGCATGTACGAGCGGCATCTGCGTCGCTTGCGGCGTAGAAACACTGCTCGGCGCACGGCGTTACTGGAGGCGGTCAGGAAATACATCGGCGATCGCGTCGAGGTGACCGGCGACGGTGCAGGTGCGCAGGTGGTGCTATGGCCACGCAAGCGGGTCGCCGAGGAGGCCGTCATAAGGGCCGCTGCAAAGCGCGGCGTCGGGATCTACGGAATCTCGCACTGCTATGTGCGACGCCCCTCCCGAGCAGGTTTTCTTCTGGGGTACGCACGGCTAACAGAGAGGGAGATTCGGGAGGGGATCCGGTTACTCGGGGAAGTGTTGTGAAGCGGTCGATCCGGTCTCTCAAACAAACCCCGCCCGGCACCCAGGTGAGCAAGCTTTACGGCGAGGTAAAGGAAACTTTACATCCCACCAGAAAATGTAAAGCAAGCTTTACATTTTCGCCCCATTCCCCACCACAGCGCCGCCCAAAACCCAGTTGAAACTGCCCGCGCGCAACACAAAACCCAGTTCGGAGCACACTGAAACTCACATAAATCGCGCCCGAATCCCACACAAAATCTCATACGAAATCGTCCCGTTCCACCGCGCATGGTCATCCGCTGTAACCCCATCCCCCAGCAGCACCACCTCATCTCCCACCGCAACTCCAGCAATATCAGTCACATCCACTGTAATCAAATTCATCGAAACCCGCCCCACCACCGCCGCTCGCCGTCCCCCAATCATCACCCACCCCTCCCCCACCCCCGAAGACCCCGCCCTCCGGAATCCATCCGAATATCCAACCGGCAATAACGCCAATCTCATCAACGACTTAGCCGTGAATGTAGCCCCATACCCCACCGTCTCTCCAGCCCCAATCTCCCTAACCCCCAGCACCCGCGTCTTCCAAGTCAAAACCGGCCGCAACCGCGGCCGCAGCAACCCCGTATCCCCTTTACTACCAGCACATACCTCCGAGCAATACCCATAAAGCGCAATCCCCGGCCGCACCATTACCCGAGCCCCCACGCTCGCCGCAACCTCCCGCATCCACTCCAGCGTAGACCCCTCATCCACCGCCGAGCTTGCCCCCACATGCACCAGCTCCGGCCTAAGTCCTTTATTAACAACCACCTGCAGGGCTTCCACAAACCTCTCCCGCTGCCTCCCTGTCACCTCCGACCCCCCCACCTCCGCCGTCGCAAGGTGCGTCATCACCCCTTCGCACCGCACCCAGCGCGACCCCGCCAGCCGCTCTGCAAGCTCTCCAACCCCTTTGCAATCAACTCCTTGCCGCGCCATCCCCGTATCCACCTCCAGGTGCACCCGAACCTCGACCCCCGCCGCCTCCGCGGCCCGCTCCAGCATCGCCACATGCTCCACCGTCCACACCACCGGCGTCAGCCCATACCGAACAACCGCCTTGCAATCAGCATCTTCCAGCCCGCACATCACCAGCACCCGAACCCCATCGCCCACCACCCCGCGCACCCGAACCCCCTCCTCGGCGTCCGCCACACCCAGCCACCGAACCCCCGCTTTCACCAGTATCCGCGCCACATTCGCAGCATCATGCCCATAAGCATTAGCTTTTATCACCCCAAGGGTCTCCGAAGCCCCATCAACACAGGCGATCGCCTGCACCGCGCGCAGGTTTCCAACCAACCGCTCTTCCGAAATCTCAACCCAGCTCTTCACCATCCCATTATCACCGCATACGCAAAAAGGAGCGGCCAAAAGCCGCTCCTCCCCGCGAATCTCTCTCAATCCAGAGACTTAATCCTCGCCCCGCCCTCGGAATGTCCAGCGCCGCACCGGCCCCACGTCCACATGCACAAAATGGCTCCGCGGATAATACCCCACTCCACCCGCATCCAGGCTCAGCGCCACGTTCCGCAACTTGCGCGTCGCCACCCCTGGTACCTGGATGTCAATCGCTTTGCCTTGAATATGTTGCGAGTTCTTTGCCACGCCCGTATGCCTGCCCCGCGTGCGCAAAAAGGTATTCGACCACGGCGTCCGATACCCGCAAACGATGTCGATCATCCCATCCGGCCGACCTAACCGCGCCATCAGATTGTGCAGCAGGTCAAACTCCCGCGGGTCATAAGCCTTCTCATCCTGAGTCCGGCTATCTCTAAGAAAATAATCAAGTTTGTCGATCGCCGTCGGCACATACGTGTCGCCAATCCGATACACCACATCAATCGTCTCGCCCGAATGTAAGTGATGTAGCCGCAAAACGTACTTCTGCCCCTCATCCGGAATCGCCGCCTCGTCCACCGGCAACACACCAGGCTCCAGAATCGCCGCATGCATCATCGCAATCGGCTGCCGCAACCGCGCATGCACCCGCACCCGAGGCCCGCGCGCCAGCATTGTCTGGCAAGCCAGCACCAGGACCCCAAGGGTCACGCCGGTAAAAATCCGCGTTCGCACGGATCCAAACCCTTGATTCCATGAACCCAAACCATCAGAGGATTGAAACAATGGCACATCTCCCAATCGAGGAATTCCCCCGGGAATACGGACAACAGAATGACGCTCAGCGAATCCGATTTCCCTTATGCCATTGTGTTCCCTCAATTCTAACCCGTCCACCCCTTCGCAGGTAACCATTTTGGTAACCGATTTGTCAGACTTGCGTATCCGCCCGCCTGCACTAAAATCGGGCAGCGCGCTTCCTATGAGGCAAAGTATTCAAATCACGCGTTCTCTGGCCGCCATCCTGCTCCTCGCAGCCAGCCTCTCAGCGCAACAAGTCCCCAAACCCATCACCCTGCCCCCGCTCCAAGCCGAACTCCTGCACCTGGGCGCAGCAGCCGAAGCCCAAATCCTCTCCCTCCCCAACTTCACCTGCGAAGAAACGGCCACCTCCCAACTCATCCGCAACCAAAAGATCCGCACCAACATCACCGTCCAAGGCACCGTCCGTGTCGTCCGCAAACCCAATGGCGTCTTCGACGAAACCTACGCCTACAAGCGCCCCTTCCATCTCCTCATCATCCCCAGGTTCCTCCCGTACTACGTCCGCGGCGGCTTCGACAGCGCCCTCACCTACTTCCTGCCCTCCGCGCAACCCTGTTATCGCTACACCCTCACCCCGGGCCGCATAGACTTCGCCACCCGCACCAGCCCCGTCTCCGGCCACATCTGCACCGAACGCGGGCTCACCGGTTACGCCCTCCTCAACCCCGCCGGCGACGTCACCCACATCCAGCGCACCCTCCCCAACGACGTCGCGAAGCCATTCAAGCTCGCCTCGTTCGCCTCCATCGACCTCGCGCCGGTAACCCTCAACGGCCGCACTTACCTGCTCTCCCAGCACATCATCGCAACCGAGCCTTTAGGCAATGCCGAAGGCCACTTCGAAGCCACGTACTCCAACTGCAAGCTCTTCACCTCCACCGTCACCATCGGCCCCTCCAGCGAGAGTCCAGCCGCCAACGCTCGCAGGTAACGCACAACTCCTAGTCGCGCAGCCTCATTCCTCAGCCGTCGCCGGAGGCTTATCCGGCTGCCCCTCGTAGATCTCCTCCACGCGTTCCAGCGTGTCAATCTCGTCCAACGGCTTATCCTCCCTCAACCTCAAAATCCGCGGAAACCGCAGCGCAAATCCGCTCGCATGCCGCTCCGACCGCATCACGTTGTTGAACGCCACCTCGATCACCCGCAGCGGCTCCACCGTCCGAAAGTGCCCGTAGTCCTCGAGCGTATGCGCCCGCATCCACTCCGTCAGCTCCGCAATCTCCGCGTCCGTCACACCCGAGTAGGCCTTCCCCACATTCAGCAGCTCACCACCCTCCCCGCGCACAGCAAAGGTGTAGTCGCTCAGCAACCCCGCCCGTCGCCCATGCCCAAACTCCGCGCCCGTTATCACGACATCCAGCGTCGCCAGCTCACGCTTCAACTTCACCCACGCCAACCCTCGCCTCCCCGGCTGATACGCTGAGCCCGCGGCCTTCAGCATCACGCCCTCATTCGCCTGCGCCCGCGCGTCGACATACGCCTTCTCAATCGCCTCCACACTCTCCACCAGCCTAGCCGGCGACAGCATCAGCCGCTGCATCGGAGCCTCAGTCACCATCTCCTCCGCAATATCGAACAACCCACCTTGAGCCTTGGCCTGTGACGGCGCGTCCCACCCCGCAACCGTAACCGCCCGCAGCCGTGCCTCCACTCCCTCAAGCTTTTCGCGCCGTTCTCTAAGCGGCAGCGGCAGCAGCAACTCATCCCCCTCAAACAGCAGGTCGAACGCCATAAACACCGCCGGCACCGCCCGCCGCAGGGCACCATCTACGCGCTTGCGTCCAATCCGCTGACCCAGTACAGCAAACGGCAGCGCTTTTCTCTCAACCACATTCCACCCCAGCAACTCTCCATCCAGAATCAGCGGTTCGCTCACCTCGCGAAACGCCTCCGCAATCTCAGGAAAGCTCTCCGTAATGTCCTCTCGGTTGCGCGAGTAGACCGCAACCCGCCCCGGCTGCTCCCGATCCCCGCAGTGCACCTGCGCCCGCATCCCGTCATACTTGTCCTCAAGAAACGCATGCACCCCCGCATCGCTCTCCTTCGGGGTAAATCTCGCCACCGCCTCTTCCGGAGTCTCCACCGGACTCGCGAGCATAAATCCCAGCGGATGAAACAGCCGCATCCGCGCCTCGCCCAGCGTCCCCGCAAACGCCCGCTCCACCACCCGCGCCAGGTCCGCCTCCAGCATCACTGCATGCCGCACGGCCGCCACCTCCGCACCCGATGCCACAGCAATCGCCTCCTCAATCAAGCTCTGCTTCACCCCAATCCGCATGTCTCCCAGCATCAGCTTCAGCAAATACTTCGCCTCCAACGCACCTGCCCTTCGCAACAATCCCTCCAACGCCGCAGCCCGCACCGCCGTCGTCCGCGCAGCGGCCATCACCTCAAACGCAGCCGCCACCTCAGCCAGCGTCAACTCACTCCCAACCCACTTTGGCCAAACCTCCGCAGCCGCGGCCCCCAAATCGCCATGTCTCCGATACACCGCCGCCAGCTCCGCATCCGAACACCCCGCCACAGCCTTCAGCGCCCGCGACAACAACGCCCCACCAGCATTCAACTTCCGTGGATCGGCCTCGGCAAACGGCTGCCCCGCCAAGTACAAACAAAACCTCCCCGCATCTTCGACTGCGGCGCCTGCGTCCTCCGTACGCGCGCCCGCCTCCCCCGAACCCCCAACCACGCGCCCCACAGCGATCTCAATCAGCGCACGCTTCTTCAACCTGCCCGCCTCCCCCGCAAGCTCCTCCGCCAACGTCGCCAACTCCACAAACAACGCCATCCCAACCCTCGTTGCCATCAGATGCAATCAATAACCGCACAGACGTGGACATCTGCCCCACAAAGAACACTTTCCCTGTGAAGGTTCGCAACGCTATCCTGATTCGCGTGTTCCTTTCACCGGAGACCATACGATGAAGAAGCTCGCTCTCGCCCTTCTCCTGCTGCAGCCTGCTGCAATCTTCGCGGCAACCAACAAGCCCAACCCCGCCGACTTCACGATTGTCGTCCATGTGGTCTCGTCGCAATACGTGATCTCGCCCGAACCTGCCAGCGGCTACGGTTACCAGCAGATTGAAGCCGTGATTGACGGCCAGCAGGTAACATTGGCTAATTTCGCCAAACGAGGCGTGCTGCAGCCCACTGACTACAAGGCCCGGCAGATCACCGCAGTGGGGGGCTTCATACCCAAAAATGCAAACGGCTTTGATCTCTTCCGCGTCTACGAACTGCTGATGCCCGACGGCACCGCCCGCGAATACGACGTGGTCGGACTCGGCCCGAAGGACGGTTCCGCAACGCCATCCACGAATCCCTGATCCGCGAATCCCCGTCATTCGCTGTATCATCAGATAAGCAATGCAACACGCCAGCGCAAACCCGGTGAGCCCACGTTCCGTCGCGGCCCCGCCCCACGCGACCCCCCGTCGCGACTTTGCCTAGCAGCGCCCAATCTTCCCCTCCGCCTTTCTCCCCTATCCTCTAATTCCTTATCCCCTGCTCCTTCCGCAGGGAGGAGCGCCCCATGTTTGACCGCCTCGACCAACTCGAAGCCCGCTACGAAGAGCTCGGCCTTCAGCTCTCCGACCCCAAGATCGTCAACGACCAGGAGAACTACCGCAAGGTCGCCAAGCAGCACCGCGACATGGAGCCCACCGTCGAGCAATTCCGCAAGTACCGCAAGCTCCGCGACGCCATCGCCGACGCGAAAGCCATGCTCGCCGAGTCTGATGCCGACATGCGCGAGATGGCCCAGGCCGAGCTCGACGAACTCCAGCCAAAACTCACCGCAGCCGAAGAACAGCTCAAAGTCCTCCTCCTCCCGCGCGACCCCAACGACGACAAAAACATCGTCCTCGAGCTCCGCGCCGGCACCGGCGGCGACGAAGCCTCGCTCTTCGTCTCCGAGGTCTTCCGCATGTACCTCCGCTTCGCCGAGCAGCACAAGTGGAAGGTAGAAATCCTCTCCGAAACCGAGTCCGACGTAGGCGGCCTCAAGGACGTCACCGCCATCATCGAAGGCGACAAAGTCTACTCGCAGATGAAGTACGAGTCCGGCGTGCACCGCGTCCAGCGCGTCCCCGCGACGGAAACGCAGGGTCGCGTCCACACCTCGGCCATCACCGTAGCTGTACTCCCCGAAGCCGAAGAAGTCGACATCAAGATCGAAACCAAAGACCTCCGCGTCGACACCTTCTGCTCCTCGGGTCCCGGAGGCCAGTCAGTCAACACCACCTACTCGGCCATCCGCATCACGCATCTCCCCACCAACACCGTCGTCAGTTGCCAGGATGAAAAATCGCAGATCAAGAATCGCGAGAAGGCCATGCGCGTCCTTCGCTCCCGCCTCTACGAAGTCGAAGCCGAACGCATTCACCAACTGCAAGCCAAGGAGCGCAAGCAGCAGGTAGGCACCGGCGATCGCAGCGAGAAGATCCGCACCTACAACTTCCCGCAGAACCGCCTCACCGACCACCGCATCGGCCTCACCAACCACCAACTCGCGATGGTCATGGAAGGCATGCTCCAGCCCACCATCGACGCCCTCATCGCCCACGACACGGCGGAAAGACTAAAGGCAGAAACCACCGCTGCCTAACTCGCGCTCTGCGTCAACACAGCGGAAAGACTAAAGGCAGAAACCACCGCCGCCTGAATCGAAGCAAAGACAACTTCTCCCCAAGACCCCCACCTCCTCCGCCGCAAGGCTGACGCTTCCGACGCGCACGTGCAGCCTATTTAACCCGTTGCGATCCTGGAGATCCTGCCCTTCCTATCACTTAGCGCAAATTGGTTACTTAAGGTTACACTGTTGATCAGATACAAACGATCTTCATAACTAGGTGCCCCCTGCGTCAAATCACAGAACTGGCGTCAGCACAGGCGATATCCTCATCCCATGAGCTTCACTGCAACACTGCTACTCGCGGCCCTTGCTACTCCCGGATCCATCGCCAGGCCGGTTACTTTGGGCACATCCGCGTCCTTTACCACGTCCGGATATTTCGGCTCATCAGGATCGCTCGCCTCCGCTGGTTTTCGCGCATTCGACCCCAAGGCCTTCACGCTCCAGCAAGTCCTCAGCGCGCCTTACGCCACCTCGCTCACCGCGTCGCCCGCGGGCAATCTCCTCGCCTGGGTTGAAGACTCCGAAGGCCGCCACAATCTCTGGATCTCCGGTAGCGACGCCGACAGCCACGCCCAGCCCCCGCGCCAGCTCACCCACAACACCCAGGACGACGCGCAAGACATCGGCCAGCTCGCCTGGTCCCCAGACGCCTCCTCCATCGCCTACACCTATGGCGCCGAGTACGGAGCCAACGGCCAGCCCGCCAACCCCGCGCACCTCCAGCGCCCCACGCCCATCCAGGTCATCCTTCAGCCGCTCGCGCCCAACACCCAGCCCATCATCATCGGCGACGGCCACTCGCCTCTCTTCACCCCCGACGGCCATCATCTCCTCTTCGTCCGCGCCGGCCAGGTTTGGATCGCCAACACCGCTGCCCCGATCGACGCGCACGAGCTTGTCTACGATCGCGGCAGCGCCAGCGCCCTCACTCTCTCGCCCGACGGCCATCTCCTCGCCTTCGTCAGCCGCCGCCACGAAGCCAATCAGCCCTCGCACAGCTTCATCGCGCTCTACATCCTCGAAGCCGGCAGCAACCCTCTCGGAGCCGCTGCCAACCTCGAACCCCACACTCTCCACTTCCTCGCGCCCTCCACCAGCGACGACACCGCGCCCTCCTTCTCACCCGACGGCACGCGCATCGCCTGGCTCCGTTCGCCCTTCATTGAGCCCCGCGAGTTCGCCGCGGCACGCACCTCGCCCAACCCCTGGTCCATCCAGCTCTTCGACCTCGCAAGCGACGACGCCATCGCGAACAACACCTCGCGCACCCTTTTCACCGCCGCGGCCAACCAGCCCGGCAGCGTCCTCCCCCACCTCGCCACTGGTGAGCCCCACCTCTTCTTCCCCACCGACAACACCATCGACTTCTACAGCGAAGCCGATAGCTGGGTCCATCTCTACCAGCTCCACATCGAAGGCGACCCTTGCGTCGAGTGGCTCACCCCCGGCAACTTCGAGGTCGAAGACGCGACCCTCTCCGCCGACCACCACTCCCTCCTCTACAGCTCCAACCAGGTCACCAACGACCCGCTCGACCAGGATCGTCGCCACCTCTGGCGCATCGACCTCACCCAGCCCGATGCCACACCCGTCGAGCTAACCCACGGCGCCGGCATCGAGACCCAACCCGCATCCACGCTCACTGGAACCGTCGCCGCGCTCGTCTCCGACACCCGCACGCCCATGCACCCGGCCATCATCGCAACCAGCGGCCAGATCACCGCGTTGCGCCCCAACGCCATCCCCGCCACCTATCCCGCCGCCGCGCTCGTCACGCCAAAGCAAGTTCTCTTCACCACCGTCGACGGCCTTCACCTCCACGGCCAGCTCTTCACACCTGACACTCCCGCACCCGCGCATGCCAAGCGCGCCGCCATCATCTTCTTCCACGGCGGCCCCAATCGCCAGATGCTCCTCGGCTTTCCCGCCATGGACTACTACTCCAACGCCTACGCGATGAACCAGTACCTCACCGCGCAGGGCTTCGTCGTTCTCTCCGTCAACTACCGCTGCGGCGTGGGCTACGGCCTCGACTTCCGTGAGTGCAAGAACGCCGGAGCCGACGGCGCGACCGAGTACAACGACGTCCTCGCCGCCAACAAATATCTGCGCTCCCTCCCCAACATCGATCCCAAGCGCATCGGCGTCTGGGGCGGCAGCTACGGCGGCTATCTCACCGCCCTCGCCCTCGCCCGCAACTCCGACCTCTTCGCCGCCGGTGTCGACTTCCACGGCGTCCACGACTGGAACTTCGAAGACAACGCCGACGACTGGAAGCTTGGCTCCGGAGAGCAGCAAAGCAACTTCGCCCAGCAGGACGCCATCGCCGCCAAGGCCCGCGCCAGCTCACCCTTCGGCTCCATCGACCACTGGCGTTCACCCGTCCTCCTCATTCACGGCGACAACGATCCCGACGTCGCCTACGCCCAGACGCCGATCCTCGCCCAAGCCCTCCGCGCCCGCGACGTCCCTGTCCAGGAGCTCATCTTCCCCGACGAAGTCCACGGCTTCCTCCTCCACCGCGACTGGCTCACCGCCTACCAGGCCGAGGCCGCCTTCTTCATCAAGACCCTCGACCCCAGCGGTCTGCAACCGCCAGCCGCCCTCCACCCGGTCAAAGAAACCCCGCGCTGCCAGCCGAAGGCCAGCCACCCCTCCCCAAAGTAAAGCCAAACTTGCTCAACCCCATGCGGCGAGAACAGTGCCGCCACGGTAAAATAGTCCCTGCAAGGACGCGACGCCTTCTCCCGCAGAAAACTGCGCGCTCCCACCTACAGAACTGAAAGAAACCTCATGAGCACAACCACGCAAGCACCCTCCCCCGCGCTCGAAGCCGCAGCCCACAACGCTGGCCTCAACCTCACCTCCTCCGACCCCGGCACCGACTTCACCGGCGCGCCCACCACCCGCGCCATCATGACCCTCGCCGCCAACGCCGCGCTCTCCTCCGACCCCAACCGCCAGCAGGTTCTCGAGCTCAGCCAGGCCTTCGACGCCGCTGACCCCAAGTTCGCCGCCGCCCTCGCCGTCTTCTTCCGCGAAACCGCGCAACGCCTCCGCAATCCCCTTCCCAGCGTGCACCTCACGTTACACGGCCTGCCCCTCAGCTTCGGCAAGTTCGCGTGGCCCTTCCACTCCTCCACCTCTGGCGCCGACACCTTCATCGTCCACGGCAACATCCGCCTCGAAGACGGCACCAACAGCAAGCTCAACGCTGAGATCTCCGCCTCCATGACGCAGACCTTCGCCACCGTCGTCGTCGCGCTCCAGCAGCCCTTCGCCGAAGGCTTCATCTACAACGCGGTCCGCAAAACCCTCGACCAGGGCCAGCTAGAACTCGTCCAGTCCGGCAACCGCCAGCCCGTCCCCGTTACCACCCGCTACTACTCCATGAAGCAGCAGATCTTCATCTTCAACGACACCTCGGAGAAGCAGCGCCACGACTACCTTGCCGCCAAGACCTTCTGGCTAAGCCACGTCCTCGGCAACGGCGCGCCCATCTGGATCACCGACCCCCGCGACGCGCAGTACCTCAACACCAACGTCGCCGACCTCAAGCGCACCGCCGCCGTCTTAGTAGCCGAAGGCCTCCTCATCACCGACGCCACCGGCGACTGGGCCACCCCCACCGACAACCTCCGCGCCCAGGAACCCACCTACCGCAACCAGGTAGCCGAAGCCCTCGCCTTCATCAAGCCCAGCTTCAACGAAGACATGCGCCACGGCCACACCAACATGTAAGCACTAGACTCCGCGCAGGCCTTCTCGGGGCGCGGAGTCGAACACATAAGGGCGCTCGCGCTGCCCCGGCCTGTCCCCATCTCATTTCAGAGCGCGAACCTCGGCCTGAAACGCGGCAACGTTCATCTTGCCCGTAGCGGTCAAATAAGGTTCAATTTGCGCAAACGAAAGCGTGGAATCCTCACTACAGGCCATCTCAGCATGGCTCATCTCGGGGGTGAACGCGATGCCCTTCGCCGTCAAGTGTGGGTCCCATATGTCCACATCCCCTATCGCTTCTTTGCACTCCGAGTCAGGGTCAGGATAGGCGCGGATCATTAACTTCATAAAAGCCGCAGAGAAAGTAGCGGAAACATCCTGTTCTTTCAGTCCCACATCCGTGCTCGTTTGCGTGAGCGCCGTCTTCGCAAACCAGTCGTAGAGATTGACCTTCGTGCCCTTCTGCAGATCCCACGTCTCAAAGTTGACGTCCGAGTTCGGATGCGCGCCGCCGCAATCATCCTCCTCGCTATCCTGCAGCACCAGCCAGCCAGGCGTGATGATCAGCGGAGTGACGGTGAACGAAGCGTCGCCGTCGAGACCGTTCTGCCCCAGCGCCGCCATCGAGCAGGTGAAATACATCGCGCTGTCCGGGCCCGTCGGCAAATTCTTAGATAACGCGGCATTCACTCGCTTGATACCGGCCGACGCTCCTTGCAGTTGGAACGTTTCACTGCTCGAATCCGCAAATTGCTTGCCCGGATTCACCAGCAACCGCGTATAAGACACGCCCTTCAATATCGCCGCTTTCGTCGTAATCACCGGCGGGCTGAATCGCGGCAAGCTGAAGGCCTCGTTGCCGCAGGGTGTATTCCGGATATCGGCATCTTCGTCATCAGCCGCAGGCTTGATCATGGCAACGCTGGCGAGATCAATCGGCAGGCTCTTCACTCCATCGCTCCAAACACCCTGAAGATGTCCACCAGAAGCTGACGTCAGGTGCCACAAGGGCCCCTTGCTGGCTTTGTCGGAAAACGGGGCCTCCGTCCACACAGGCGAGATACCATCCTTCACCGTGCCCGCACCCTTGGCTTCGAACGTGCCCAGGCTGATGATCTCCAGATGGCGCCGATAGTAATACGCGCCAAAATCGTTGGAATCATCGTGCTGCAGACAGACCTGCACCGCCGCCTTCCCGATGGTCCCGCGCCATACACCTGCCCAGGCAGCCTGCGACTTCGCCGGCGCCGCATGGGCGAATGAACTGATTGCGAATGCACCGATAGCCGCCGCGTAAACGACCAGCACTCGCAGCGTGCGATACCAACGGTGGATCCCTTTTGGGGCTTCCATCCGATAAGCAGGGACACCGCCGGAGACGTCGCTCGTGCAAAATAAAGTCATAGTGGTTTGCTCGCGTACAGTCTAACAACCAGAACGCGCTGACCCTCGATCCAGTCGTACGATCGAGAAGCGAGAACGAGTCAGCGAGACTTGCATATCCGGCCTATCGCAACGGGAGATCGCCATGCTCAACGTTCGCCTATCACTGAAATCGGTTCTCCTATTTACGGCGATCCTCTCCGTTTCCGCGCCCTCAGTCCCTGCTCAAAGCGCTGCCGCCCCGAATACACCTTCCGTCTCTCAGTCTGTTGCTCCAGCGACGCGGGCATATTCCTTCGACATCATTTCGATCAAGCGCAACAAGCTGGGCGGACCGCAGCAAGTCGGCCCTACGCCCGACGGCTACCGCATGAGAAACTTGTTCTTCATCTTTCCGATCCTCACCGCCTACACGCCCACAAACGGTGCAGCCATGTACTCCGATGACCAACTCATCGGCTTTCCCGACTGGGTGATGAATGACAGCTATGACATCGACGCGAAGGTCTCCGCAGCCGACGAAGCAGACTGGCAGAACCCAGCTCTTCAGTCCGCCATGCTCCGGTCTATGCTGCAAAACCTACTTGCAGACCGACTGAAGCTCGCCGTTCATCGTCAGCAAAAAGAGAGGAAGATCCTCCTGTTGGAGGTAGCCAAAGGAGGCCCGAAATTTAAAGAAACTGATCCCGCGCAAGCACATGCTGGTTTCAAATTACCCGGTGGCGCCGTCTGGTCTACAGAGGTTCATGACGGTCAGATGATCTCGCGTTACTACGGAATGTCTATGCCCATGCTGGCCTCTCTTCTTTCAAACAAAGCAGGCATACCGGTGCAGGACAAAACCGGCCTCACGGGCAGATACGACCTCACCCTCACATATCCAGCGCCGGCCTGCGCGCCTCATTGCAGAGACCAGGGCCCATCAGCTTCTGCCGATGAGCCGTCCCCTTCTTCAGAAGCGTCTGATCTCGGTCTGAGACTCGAATCAGTAAAAGGGCAAGCCGAGGTCCTGGCCCTCGATCACGTTGAGAGACCAACTGAAAACTAAGCGCACAATGTTCTGAGGGACCATCAATCGGCCGCAAAACCCGCGGCATTTCCTTCCTTACGAAAAGCTTCTTCGAAGGCCTTAACTTCCTCTACACATGGGACAGCTCCAGCTCCAGCCGCACGAACGCATCCCACACCGCTGCTTCTATTCCCACGCCCAACCGCATACTCTCCTCCCGTACAAACAGCGCACCCTCCCCCGGATACCGCACCTTGTTCCCCGCCTGGATCGGCTTCGCCGCATGCAGCGCATCAATCGCGCGCTGCGCCACGCCGGCTCCCTGCGCAAACCGGCTCAACTCCTCAATCGTCTCCACCGACGTCGGCGCAATCGCGAGAAACACCTGCGACTGTCCCACCTCCTTCAGCGGGTCCGCAGGCAGATCATGCGTCGCTAATCCGCCCGTCAGCATAGCCGCCAGCACATCCAGCACAAACGACAATCCCGACCCCTTCCAATACCCAATCGGCAGCGCCCGCTGCGTGCGCTCAATCGTCGCCGCGTCCGTCGTCAGCTTGCCCTTCTCGTCATACCCGCCCGGCACCGGCAACTCTTCGCCGCGCAGTCGATACGCCGCCAGCGCGCCATACGAAAATTGGCTCATCGCCATATCCAGCACAATCGGCGCCGAGTGGCCTTCACCCTCACCAGGCGAAATAACCTTCCGCGGAATCGCCACCACCAGCGGATTATTTCCTAGCGCCGCGGTACACGCTCCCCACGGCGGTAGATTCGGCATCGTGTTCGTCCAGCACATCGCCGCGAACCCCGCATCCGCAGCCTGCCATCCGTACGTCCCCGCGCGCATCCAGTGCGACGTGTCCGCCAGCGCCACGCACCCCAGCCCATGCTCTCTCGCCAGCTCCATCGCACGCTGCATTGCCGAGTACGCCGCCAAATTCCCCGGCCCTCGTCTCCCCGTCCAGCGCTCAATCGCACCAAACCCTGCCACCTTCTCCGGCCCCGCGCGCGGATCGATCGCCCCACTCCGCAC
>JBAULP010000081.1:0-14762 GCA_049578265.1 Acidobacteriaceae bacterium | reverse complement strand
CGAGGGATGTGGGCGCGGTGCCGGCGAGCATGCAGCTTCAAGGGATGTCGGTGGTGTTCAGCCGCACGCCGGCGCAGCAGACGGGGTTGGATCAGTTAACGACGGCGCAACAGAATCCGAAGTCGCCGCTCTATCATCGCTGGCTGACGCCGAAGGAGTTTGCGGCACAGTTTGGAGCGGCGGACGCGGACGTTGCGACGGTGCAGACGTGGCTGGAGAGCCAGGGCTTCACGGTGAGTTCGGTGGCGGCGGGGCGGAACCGCATCTCATTTTCCGGGACGGCGGGGAGTGTTGCGCGTGCGTTTGGGACGACGCTGCACTACTACACGTCGGCCTCGGATGGCAGCACGCACTTCGCTCCTTTGGGCGAGGTTTCGATTCCGGCGGCGCTGGCGCCCGCGGTTCTTACGGTAAGCAACCTCTCGAACTACCGTCCGCATGCGGCCAACATTGGCCGGACGGTGCAGCTGCAGCCGCAGTACACGTCCGACGGCCAGTTCGTTTACCTGACGCCGCTGGACGTGGCGACAATCTATGACGTGAATCCTGTGTATGGGAGCGGCTACAACGGGGCTGGGCAGACGATTGCGGTGCTGGGTGAGTCGGCGGTGCTGCCGGAAGACTTATCGAACTTTCAGACAGCGCTGGGGGTGCCGGTTGATCCGCAGTCGCTGAATCTGGTTCCGGGGACGGGTCCGTCGGAGGTGGTGCCGGGCGACGAGCTTGAGGGCGATCTCGATCTGGAGTACTCGAGTGCGATGGCGCCGGGGGCTTCGGTCGCCTATTACTACAGCGGGTCGGGCGGGGACGTGTTCTCTGCGCTGGAGTACGTGGTGGATAACGACCTGGCGCCGGTTATTTCGATCAGCTATGCGCTGTGCGAGCCGAGTGCCGACACATTTTACTTTCAATACATGGATGAGACGATGGAGCAGGCGGCATCGCAGGGCCAGACCATCGTGGTTGCAGCAGGAGACGATGGGTCGGTGAGTTGCGAGGAGGGTGGTGTGGATAGTTCGCAGGAGTTTGTGCCTGCGGTGAATTATCCGGCGAGCAGCCCGTGGGTGGTGGGGATGGGAGGGACGGCGTTTCCGCCAGCGGATGTTTCTTCCGACCCGGTGAACAGCACGTATTGGCAGAGTTCGGGCGGCGTCCTGGTGTCTTCTGCGTTGTCGTATATTCCCGAGACGGTGTGGAACGACTACGGCCAGGGATCTTCCTCAGGTGGTGGAGGGGTGAGCATGTTTGAACCTCTGCCGGCGTGGCAGAGTGGAGTGCCTGGAATTCCGGGTGGCAACTTCCGTTTCGTGCCGGATATTTCTATGGCGGCGAGCGCTGCGTATCCCGGCTACCTTGTCTGTTCCAGTGATGGAGAGTTCGAAGCGCCGAATCCTTGCCAGAATGGATTTGTGGGCGTGCCGTACGGAATCGAGATCGTCGGTGGGACCAGCGTGGATGCTCCGATGTTTGCGGGGATGGTCGCGGTGCTGAACCAGGCAAAGGGTTATAGCGGGGGACAGGGGCTCATTAACCCGGAGCTGTATTCGCTTGCGTCGAACGCTGCGACGTATGCCAGCGCGTTCCATGACATTACGGCGGGGGGCAACAACTGTTCCGACATTGCGAATTGCGGAACAGGGCCTCAGAACACGGAGTACATGGCGGGTGTTGGCTATGACGAAGCATCGGGACTGGGGTCGATTGACTTCGCGAACCTTATGGCGGCGTGGCCGCAGTCGACGAATGGGACGACGGCGAGCACGACGACGGCGCTGAGTATCTCGCCGACGAATGCTGTGTATGGAACTGCCGTGACGTTTACCGCTACGGTATCGAATGGCGGGACGGGAAGCGTGGCTTTCTACGATGGCGCAAGCTTTTTGGGGACTGCACCGGTGAACGGCGCTGGCGTGGCAACGTACACGAATTCGACGATTGAGGGTGGCAGCAATTCCATTACGGCGACTTATGGTGGAGCGACGGGCTACGCGGCTTCGACCTCGGCGGCGGCGGAGATGAACGTCTCTGCAGCGCCGACGGCGGTGGTGATGACGGCGTCGCCGACCTCTGCTGCGTACGGCTCGACCGTGACGTTTACCTCGACGGTGACTTCGAGTGGTGTTCCGGTGGAATTCGCGGCTGTCTATTACCAGGTCGTAGGGGCGGGTGGTGGATTTTCACAAACGAGTACCGATAGCAATGGGGTAGCGACGGCAACGTACTCTCTGTTGCCATCGGGAACGAGCCCGGTTATCGCGATTGTGGTGGGTACGCCGGATTATGCGGCGTCGACCTCTGCGCCGAGCAATATCACGATGAGTGAACCTCCGACGACCACGGTTCTGTCGGCGTCGCCTGGCTCGACGAGCTTTGGTTCGAGTGTGACGCTGTCGGCGCTGGTGACTGCGAGTGGGAGTCCTGTGAGCAGCGGCGGGAACGTGGTGTTTGCCAATGGCGGCACGACCGTTGGCGTTGCGCCGGTGGGAGCGGATGGAGTGGCTGCGGTCACGCTTTCGAATTTGCCCGTAGGCACGAACTCGATGATTGCCAGTTATTCAGCGGTGGCTGGGTTGCAGGGTTCGAGCTCGGCTCCTGTCGCGGTGACGGTGGTGGCGGCATCGACGGCTACGGTGCTCACCAGCTCAGCAAGCTCGGTGAACTATGGAGCCAGCGTGACGCTTACGGCTGCGGTGACGGCGAATGGGGCACCAGAGGCGATTGGGTCGGTGGCGTTCTGGAATGGAAGCGTCGTGCTGGGGACGTCCGCTCCGAACAGCAGCGGGGTGGCGTCGATGACGGTCTCCGCGCTTGGGGTGGGAAGTGACACGATGACTGCAGGGTATACGGGAACATACGATGCGACGGCTTCGATGTCGACGCCGGTGGTGGTGAGCGTCGCGGCGGATCCTTCGGCGACGTCGATTGCGGCATCGAACGTTGCTCCGAGCTATGGGGCGGGTGTGACCTTCACGGCGACGGTGAGCGCTAACGGCGTGCCGGCGACCAGCGGCGTGGTCACGCTGTTGAGCGATGGTGCTCCGGTGGGGACAGGAACGCTGAATGGAAGCGGGGCTGCGGCGATCACGATCTCTACACTGCCGGTGGGAACGGATACGATGACTGCGAGCTACGGCGGGTCCGCGACGACGGCGGCTTCGGTGTCTGGAGCGCTTGCGGTGGCGGTTTCGCCGGTCACGGCGCCGACTACGACGGTGGTGACGGCGTCGCCCAGTGACGCTACGCTTGGTGCCGCCGTAACGTTTTCGGCTACGGTGACGGTGGAGGGTGCTCCGGCTGCGAGTGGCGGTCTTGTTACGTTCTTAAATAGCAGCGGCGTATCGATTGGGGAAGGTGAGCTTGACGGCGGCGGAACGGCGGCGGTGAGTACGTCTTCGCTGCCGGTGGGAGCGAACTCGATTACGGCGAGCTATGGAGGGGGTGCGGGCCTGGCGGGTTCGGTGTCCAATCCTGTCACGGTGACGGTTGCGCCTGCTGTCACCGCGAGCTCCACGACTACCGTGATGAGCGCTTCGTCGACGACTGCTGTCTATGGTTCCAGCGTGATTCTGTCTGCTGTGGTGAGTTCGGGCGGTGCCCCTGTGACGGACGGCGAGGTAAGTTTTGAGAATGGAAGCACCTGGCTGGGAACGGCGACGCTGAACGCGAGCGGCGTGGCCTCGGTAATGACTTCGGGACTGGCGCCCGGGACAGACTCGATTGTGGCTAGTTATACAGGCGCCACGGAACTGACCTCTTCGGTGTCGGCGGCGATCACGGTGACGGTAACGGAGGCGACGAGTCCAACGGCGCCGGTTACGATCAGCGTTCCTGCGCCGCCGCCCGTGGCGGCGGGGGGAGAGGTCCAAACGGCGGTGAGTTTGATGGCGGGAGCGAGCTACTCGGGCACGATGAACCTGAGTTGCACGTTGACCAATGCGCCGGTGGGTGCGCACTATCTGCCGGCGTGCAGTCTGAATCCGGCGAAGATTACGGTGGCGGCGAGCGGTACTGCTGCAACGACGTTGACAGTACAGACTACCTCTGCGACGAGTGCCGCGATGGGACGGCGTTTGAGGTGGAATCCTTGGAGGCTGGGTGGAGGTTCTGCGATGGCGGGCTTGCTGCTATTGGTGATGCCGACGCGGCGCAAACGGCTGTTCTCTGTGCTGGCGCTCTTGCTGGTAGTGATTGCAGCCGGTCCGATTGGCTGCGGAGCGAGGAATGAGCCGGGGACAACAGGGACGACGCAGTCGACGACGGCTGGGAGCTATACCTTCGCGGTACAGGGAACGGATGCGAGCAATCCGAGCACGACCGTGTCCGCGAGTGTCACGATCACCGTCGATTAAGGAGTCGACGGAGTTGCTTCGGTCAGTCGTTCGTTCGTCCGTTCACTTTTTTGAGTGAATGTGTTTTGAACGGCTGCGTCTGGGGCGGTGACGTTGCACTTGTGTTTCGATCAGTAGGAAAGTTGAGACGTAGTTTCTGCAAAGGAGGATCAGAGGCTTTAGAGTAGCGCGTGATAGGTCGCAGAACGACTATGTCGGGTTGATGACAGATGAGACGGCGAAGTTGCTATCTAATGAAAGCCTCAGGGACCGGCTGCACGGGGATGCGAGCATTTTTTGACTTTCCTAGCCGGGGTCGCTTTCGTATACTTAGCCGTCACATGCTTGGGAACTCGACCTCCTGGCGATGCATTGAGCTGTTATTACCGTTGATCGGGTGCGAAATGTCGTCCTTTTTTGAGAAAACGCGGGATGCTGGCGTTGCCTATTCTGAGGAAGCCATCGGCGGGTACGAAGGCACGATGCTGCTTGCTGCGATCGTTGAATCTTCTGAGGACGCCATCATTGGCGAGAGCCTTGAAGGTGTGATCACGAGCTGGAATACGGGCGCTGTAAAGATGTTTGGGTACAGCTCTGAAGACGTGCTGGGGAAGTCGGTGGCGATTCTGCATGCGCCTGAAGATGAAGCAGAAGTCTTCGCGATTCTGACGCTGATCCGGGACGGCAAAGGGCCGAGCCACTTTGAAGCGAAACGGCGACGCAAGGATGGTGCGGAGATTGAGGTATCAATTTCTGTCTCTCCGATCCGCGGTGAAGATGGGGAGATCATTGGTGCGGCGAAGATCTTTCGGGACATCACGGACCGAAAGCGCGCAGCGGAGTTGACGCTGCGGGCCGAGAAGCTGGAGGTGGCGAACCGGCTGGCCGCGAGTGTGGCGCACGAGATCAACAACCCACTGTGCGGTCTTACGAATCTGCTGTATTTGATGAAGGGCGAGGAGATGAGTGAGAGAGCCTCGGGGCTGCTCTCGGCGGCGGAGCGGGAGCTGGCGCGGGTCACTCATGTGACGGCGCAGGCGCTGGGTTTTTATAAGGAGCAGGGATCGCCTTCGCTGCACCAGGTGTCGGGGATTGTGGAACAGGCGATTGCGCTGCACCTTCATCGGATGGAAGAGGGCCAGGTGCAGTTGGAGAAGACTTATGAAGATGTAGTTCCGATCGCGTGCCACGCTGGCGAGGTGAAGCAGGTGTTCGTAAACCTGATTGGCAATGCGCTGGATGCGGTGAATGGCGATGGCCGCCTGGTGATTCGCGTGCGGCCGGGGCGGAGTCGTCGGACGTCGGGCATTGGAGTGAACATTACGATTGCAGATAGTGGGCCGGGGATTGCGGAAGAAGCGATGGGCCGGCTGTTCGAACCGTTCAACACGACGCGAGGTAAGAACCGAACGGGGCTTGGGCTTTGGATGGGTCAGCAGATTGTGATGCGGCATCGCGGCGAGATGAAAGTTAAGACGAGCGGGAAGAAGAAGCTGCATGGCACAGTGGTGAGGATTTTCTTGCCTTGTGGTGAGGGTGCGTAGTCGGGTCAGGCCATGACTTCTTTGACTCCTTTGCGAAGGAGCCATCGATTGGTGGGGTAGGCGGTGAGGAATCCGAAGAGCATGGCGATCTGCATCATGAGCCAGTAGGTGGCCTGCGTGGGATGCAGGTGTGGATGGGGGAAGAGATAGAAGTAGGTGATGGCCATCCAGGAGTACATCCCGACCTGAAAGGTAAGGATGGAGAGCGTGTCAACTTTTATTGCTGACCAGAGGGCTTGTGTTGACGAGAGGTCGCGCATGGGCTTGATGGTGAAGTATTGGAAGCAGATGCCGAGCAGCCACGCGGCAATGAAGTCAAAGATATAGCTGGCCCATAAGGGTGAACCGAAGAGGGTGACGCCGAGGCCGAACAGGGCGAATTCTGTTGCGATGTCGGCGAGAGTGCAGCCGGCGCCGCAATGGCTTGTTGCCACGGCGATCTGGGGCCAGGAGATTTTTGGAGGGGCTTCGCCGTGGCTGTGCGTGGGGCTTGCGGCTGACTTCTCTTTGCGCCGGCCGAAGCGAACGTAAAAGGGGATTGCGAAGACGCTGAAGTAGAGAGCGGTCACTGGCCAGACGATGTTCATGATCCACATTGGTCGCGGGTGAGAGAGCTCGTCGAGAGCAATGACGAGAGCGCTGCAGGCGGCTACAGATAATGAGAGCCATGCGATGGTGTGGAGCAAGAGCCTTCTCCTAGTGACGACCTCTGCCAGTGAGATGCGGATGGGATGGTAGAGATTTGCTGGGGCGGCGAATGGTAACGCTTGGCAGGCGACTCGCATCCTAGAGGGGCAGGAACGTGTGTTGGAGAGACGAGGGCGGGCCATGGAGATTCGTGAACTGATTGGGATGAAGCCGGAGCGTAAGGTGCGGTATGCAATCGTCGGGCTGGGGGATATTGCGCAGGAAGACATGATGCCGGGCGTAGAGCACACGGGAAACTCTGAGATCACTGCGCTAGTGACGTCGGACGAGGAGAAGGCGAAAGAGCTGGGGAAGAAGTACGACGTCGATTCTGTTTTCAGCTATGAGCAATTCGGAGAGGCGCTTGCTTCGAGGACGTTCGATGCGATTTACCTGGCGACGCCGAACTGGCGACATGCAGAGTTTATTGTTCCGGCGTTGAGGGCGGGAATCCATGTGCTTACGGAGAAGCCACTGGAGGTTTCTACGGAGAAGTGTAAGGAGATCCTGGAGGCGGAGGCTGCGTCGAGCGCGAAGTTCATGGTGGCGTATCGGCTGCATTTTGAGCCGGCGACCCTCGATACGATCGAGAAGATTCGGTCGGGAATGTTAGGGGAGGTCCATCTGTTTGCATCCACGTTTACACAGATAGTTGACCCGGTAAACCATCGTGTAAAAAACGGAGAGCTGGCGGGGCCGGTGTTGGATATGGGGCCGTACACGGTGAATGCGGCGCGTTATGTTTTTGAAGATGAGCCTGTCGAAGTCGTTTCAGCGGCGGGGACAAAGCATCCTAAGTCTCGGTTTCCGCAGGATTTCTTTGACACGATCGCGGTGACGCTGCGGTTTCCGAAGAACAGGCTGGCACAGTTCAATCTTTCGTACTTTGGCAATCCGGTGAGCACCCTGACTGTGGTGGGAACGAAGGGAAGCCTGGAGATGGATCCGGCTTACACCTTCGGTAAGGGACTTGTGCAGACGATTACGATTGGCGAAAAGAAAGAGGAGCACTCGTTTAAGAACACCGATCATTTTGGTGGCGAGATGAAGTATTTCTCCGAATGCATTTTGAATGACGAAGACCCGGAGCCAAATGGCGAGGAGGGTTATGCGGATGTGCGTGTGTTGGAGGGGATTCTGACGGCGCTTAAGAGTGGAGGGTCGGTGGAGTTGAGTGCGATGGAGCGGTCGCGGCGGATTGATACGGAGCGGCAGAAGATGACGCTGCGGGCTGTGTCGACTCCCGAACTTGTGCATGCGGAGAACCCGGGAAGAGGGACGGGGAAGAAGGCTCAGAACTGATAAAGGGCGAGGTTTGGTGGAGCGAACGAGTTGACTGATCGAAGCATCCTAATCGACTGAGGTTCCAAAACGTGGCTAACCTGAATGCCTTGCGGAGTTCGAGGACGAGAGGTTCTGCAATCAAGGAGGAGCCGGGAAGGGCGCCTTCTCTCTGGCTTTGCGCAGTGGCTTTGGTGGCGATGGGAGTGCTTTGGATTGTGTTTGTGGGGGGCGTGCGCCGCGATGAGATGCTGGTGGGCGCGGTCGTGCTGATTGCGTGCGGGGCGTTTGCTTATCGCGTATGGCAGATCGAGCCGATTGAAGTGGACTTTCGCTGGAAGGATGTTGCCGAAGGGTGGCGACTTCCTTGGTACGTCCTCCGCGGAGTTGTGACGATTGTCAGCGTGTTTGTGAAGGACTTGATTGGAGTGAAGCGAGCGGATTCGCTTTATCTGGTTTGCGGATTTGAGACGGGCAAAACAAATCCATTGCTGGTGGGGCGGCGTGTTCTGGCTACGTTTTATTCGACGATGACGCCGACTTCGATTGTGATTGGAATTGATTATGCGCAGAGCCGGATGCTGTTTCACGAGTTGGAACACGGTAGCGTGTCGCCGATGATGAAGGCGCTGGGAGCAAAGGTGGGGGCGCGGCGGCCATGAATACGTGGCTGATGGCGGCGGCGGGCGTGTCGGCGACGATGATACCGTGCGCGGACATGTGTTTGCGCGGGACGCCGGAGCGCAGGCTGGTGGGATTGGAGATGGCCAGCATGATTGTGACGATTGCGCTGGTGCTGTACACGATGGGTTTTGGGAGATTGCCTTTTATGGATCTGCCGCTGGCGATGGCAGTGATGTCGTTTGGCGGTGGGCTTGTGTTTGCGCGATTTCTGGAGAAACACTTATGAGCCGCGGCTTGATCGAAGTGATTTTGTTGAGCGGAGTGGTGGGGCTTTGCTGGATTGGCGTGCTGGGCATGTGGCGGATGAGGGAGCCGATGCAGGCGTTGCATTATTTGTCTCTGCCGGCAATGGCGGCGTCGGCGTTGCTGGTGTTGGCGGTGCTGATCGCGCAGGGGTGGGGGCAGGCGTTCTGGAAGGCTGTGCTGGTTGCGGCAGTTTTGATGGCGACGAACTCGGTGGTTACGCATGCTACGGCGCGGGCGTTTCGAACGCGTGCGCTGGGGCATTGGGAGCCGTTGGATGGCGATCCGATTGAGATGGTGCACGAGGAGAAGAAGGCATGATGTGGGTCGGAGCGGGTCTGCTGCTTCTGGTTGGTGTGAGCGCGTTCTGCATTGTCCGGACGAGAGATGTGACGAACCAGGTGATCGCGCTGGGATTTTATGGCGTGCTGCTGGCGCTGGTTTTCTTCTTTTTTCAGGCTCCGGATGTGGCGTTGTCGCAGATCACCGTGGGGGCGGTTGCGTTGCCGCTGATGGTGATGCTGGCTATTTCCAGAATGAAGTTTCGCGCGGCCAATCGGCAGGACAAGGGAGGGCATGATGCGTGAGAGGACGCGAATGCGAATCTTCCTTTTCTTTGGCAGCGTGTTTCTGTTCTTGTTTTGCTATGCCTCGGTAGACATGCCGCCGTGGGGAGGGTATCGCGGGCCATACGGCGATGTAATCTCTCGGGTGAGTGTGTACGAGAGGCACGTCACGGATTCAGTGAACGCGATTAATTATGACTATCGGGCGTTTGATACGCTCGGCGAAGAGTTCATCTTGTTCACAGCCGTGCTCGGCGTGATGATGATGCTGCGTCGCGACGGGAACGTGGCGACTCGCAAGGCGGGGAAGGTGGACGACAAAGCGCAGTTGAGTGCGACCTCTCGCATCCTGGCGCTGCCTTCGATGTTGCTGACGGTGGTGTTCGGATTTTATTTAGGGCTGCACGGGCAGTTGACGCCGGGCGGTGGGTTTCAGGCGGGGGTGATTCTTGCGTCGGCGCCTTTCCTGCTCTACGTGTGCAAGAATACCGAGTCGTTCCGGAGGATTACGTCGCACACTGCGGTGGAGGTGGTGGAGGCGCTGGGTGCGGGGGCGTATGCGCTGATTGGATTGGCACCGCTGCTGCTGGGGATTCCACTGCTCACGAATTTTCTGCCGCTTGGAACTACGGGCGATGTGTTTTCGTCAGGGACGATTGCGTTGATCAGCGCGTGCGTTGGCTTTGAGGTGACGGCTGCGTTTCTGCTGGTTGGATACACGTATCTGGAAGAGATCATCACGGGAGAGATTCCGGAGGAGTGATGCGATGCCGCCTGTTCTTCACTTGATGCCGTACTTGCTGGCCGCGTGGTTATTCTTTTGCGGGCTGTATGGTTTGGTGACCAGCAGACACCTGGTGCACATGGTGATCTGTCTGGCGATTCTGCAGAGTTCCACCTACATGCTTTTGCTTGGCATTGGCTATCGGGTGGGAGGAGCGGCGCCGATCTTTGCGGACATCGCGCCGGGGAGATTAACGGTTGATCCGGTGGTGCAGGCGCTGATGCTTACCGATGTTGTGGTGGAGGCGGTGGTGGTGGCGCTGTTGCTGGCGATGGTGGTGAAGGCGCATGAGAAGTCGGGAACGGTATCTCCTGATGAGTTGCGGACGCTTCGAGGTTGATGATTGATGGTTGCTTCTGCATTGACACCGCTGCCGGTGGTTGTGCCCATGGTGGGCGCGGCGTTAATTGCGTGCGTGCGCAAGTGGCTCAGCCGGGCAATGGCGGATGGACTGGGAATCTTGGTGGCAGGGAGTACGCTTGCGATTTCGTGCATGTTGCTTGCGAGGGCGGTGCAGGGGCCGAGTGTGTATTGGTTTGGCAATTGGTTTCCGCGCGGTTCGGTGGTGCTGGGTATTGGTTTCGTCGCGGACCCGATCAGCGCTGGGCTTGCGGTGCTGGCTTGTACGCTGACGTTGCTGAGCCTGGTGTTTGCGTGGCGACTGGTGGATTCTGGATCGAATCATTTTCAGCCGCTCATGCTGATTTTCATGGCGGCGATGTGTGGGTTCTGTTTGACCGTTGATATTTTTAATTTGTTTGTGTTCTTTGAGTTAATGAGTACGGCTGCGTTTGCGCTTTGCGGTTTGAAGACGACGGAGCCGGCGCCGTTGCAGGGGTCGTTTAATTTTGCGGTGACGAATACGATTGCTGCGTTCCTGGTGTTGACCGGCATTGCGTTGTTGTATGCGGTGACGGGGGCGCTGAACATGGGGCAGATCGGGTTGGCGCTGGGCGGGCGGCACGATCCGCTGGTGCTGTTTGCGTTTACGCTGCTGGTCTGCGGGTTCCTGATTAAGGCGGCGATTGTGCCGTTTCATCTGTGGCTTCCGGATGCGCATGCGGTTGCACCTACGCCGGTGTGTGTCTTGTTTTCGGGGCTGATGGTGCAGTTGGGCTTGTATGCGGTCGCGCGGCTGCGCTTCCTGGTGTTCGCGCAGACGTTCGCGAGCCATGAACGATCGGTGCAGGCGATCTTTCTTTTTATGGGAGTGCTGACGGTGGTGGTTGGTGGATTGATGTGCTACGCGGAGCATCATTTGAAGCGGATGCTGGCGTACTCCACGATTTGCCACGCAGGCATTATGTTGATGGCGATTGCTCTGGGAGGGCCGCTGGCGTTTGCGGCGATGCTGGTCTATCTGGTGGGGCATGCGTTTGTGAAGGGGAGTCTGTTTCTTACTTCGGGAATTTTGTTGCATCGGTTGCGGGCGATTGGGGAGAAGGATTTGTTCGCGAAGGGGAAGGGGCTGCGATGGACTGCGGTGCTGTGGTTTCTGGGAGCGGTGGGACTGGCGGCTGCACCTCCGTTTTTGTTGATGGCGGGCGAGGCTGGCATCTCTAAAGCAGCGGAGCAGATGGGGTGGGGATGGGTGTCGGGTGTGTGTTTGATTGGAGGGATGCTGACTTGCGCGGCGACGCTTCGGATTGGGATGCACACGTTTTTAGGATGGGGATCGGAGCCAATCACGGATGAGGCGGCGGAGGTTGGTGAGCTGCCGGAGACGGGGAGCGAAGGCGAGCGCATCTTCTGGTATCAGTTTGCTCCGGCGGCGGTGGCACTGCTGATTCCGATGGGGCTGTTGGCTTGGCCGGCGTGGATGGAGGTACTGCGGACTGCGAGTGCGGTGTTTGTTCAGCAGTCGGCGATGCTGCATGTGATCTATACGGGGCACGCAGTGACGGGACAGTTGCCGGCTTGGACGGAGGCCTGGAAGGCGGCGGCTGTGCGAGGTGGCATTGCGGTTCTGTTGGCGATGGCGTTGGCGTGCACGTCGGTGTTTCGGCTTCGGATCAAGCGGGTGTTCCGGCTGGGACCTTATTTGGAGTGTGGACTTCGGCCGTTGCGATTGATGCAGTCGGGGCACCCTGGAGATTATGTGCTTTGGCTGACGATTGGTGTGGCGTCGGTGGGGACGGCGAGTGTGTTGCTGCTGCGGTGAGGAGTTGAGGAGAGTGGATGGGCGGCGAGATACGGATTGGGATTTCGGGATGGAGATATGCGGGGTGGCGCGGGGTGTTTTATCCGCCGAAGCTGCCGCAGCGGCGAGAGTTGGAGTTTGCTGCGGAGAGATTCCGCTCGATCGAGATTAATGGGACGCATTATTCGCTGCAGCGGCCGGAGTTTTTTGCACGATGGGCGGAGGAGACGCCGGATGAGTTTGTGTTTGCGGTGAAGGGATCGCGGTTTATTACGCACATGAAGAAGCTGCGCGAGATTGATGATGCACTGGCGAATTTTTTTGCGCAGGGAGTGCTTCGGCTGGGGAGAAAGCTGGGGCCGATTTTGTGGCAGTTTCCTCCGCGGCAGGCATTTGATTGCGCGACGATGGAGCGATTTTTCCGGCAGCTTCCGCGAACGATGGGAGCGGCGGGGCGGTTGGCGCAGGCGCATGACGCGCGGCTGCGCGGGCGGGCGTGGACAGAGGTAGAGCGGGGGTGTGCGAGGTTGCCGCTGCGGCACTGCGTGGAGATTCGGCACGAGAGCTTTGCGGTGCCGGAGTTTGTGGCGTTGCTGAGGAAGCATACGGTCGGGTTGGTGGTTGCGGATACGGTGGAGTGGCCGCTGCTGATGGATGTGACGGCTGACTTTGTTTACTGCAGGCTGCATGGGTCGGAGCAACTTTATGCGAGCGGTTATGACGATGTGGCGTTGGAGGTTTGGGCGAAGCGGGTGAAGGCCTGGGCACGGGGTGAGGATTCGCCGAACGGGCGATTTGCATGTGCGGAGCGGTGCGAGAAGCGGGAGCGGCGCGATGTGTATGTGTACTTCGATAACGATATGAAGGTGCGCGCGCCATATGACGCGATGCAGTTGAGGAAGCTTGTGGAGTGATTGGCGAGGGGCTGACGCAGTCGCATGGAGAGGTGCAGGAGCGCGAGGATTGCCGCCGATTGTGGCGACGCTGCATCCTTCGGCGGTGTTACGGGAGCGGACGGATGCGGATCGGCATCGACAGAGGACGCAGGTGGTGGAGGACTTGCGGAAGGCTGTGAAGGCTGCGGGGTGACGGGTGCGATCGCAGCGTCCGTTAGCCTAGCGTGGGCATGGTGGTGTCTACGCCTGAGCGGATGCCGGTGGGCCAGCGGGCGGTGATGGTTTTTAAGCGCGTGTAGAAGCGGACGCCTTCGGGGCCGTAGACGGCGTGGTCGCCGAAGAGAGAGCGCTTCCATCCGCCGAAGGAGTGGAAGGCCATGGGGACGGGGATGGGGACGTTGATGCCGACCATGCCGGCCTGCACGCGGCGGGCGAAGTCGCGGGCGGTGTCGCCGTCGCGGGTGAAGATGCTGGTGCCGTTGCCGAACTCGTGGTCGTTGATGAGTTGGAGTGCGGTCTCGAAGTTGCTGGCGCGGACGATGCCGAGGACGGGGCCGAAGATCTCTTCGCGGTAGATGCGCATGGTGGGTTTTACGTGGTCGAAGAGAGTGGCGCCCAGGTAGAAGCCGTTGTCGGTTGTCAGTTCTCCGTTGTCAGTTGTCTGTTGTGCGGCGATGGTTGGGTTGCGGCCGTCTACGATTAGGTCGGCGCCTTCTTGTTGGCCTAAGGCGATGTAGGTGGTGACCTTTTCGAGGTGGGTGTTGGTGATGAGGGGGCCGAGGTCGGCTTCGGTGGTTTCGTTGCTGGTTGTTTGGGCGCCGTCGCCGATTTTTAGGTCGGCGATGCGGGATTCTAGTTTGTTGATGAGGGCTTCGGCGGTGGAGTTGCCGACCGTGACGGCGATGCTGATGGCCATGCAGCGCTCGCCGGCGGAGCCGTAGGCGGCACCGACGAGGGCGTCGGCGGCTTGATCGAGGTCGGCGTCGGGCATGATGAGCATGTGATTTTTTGCGCCGCCTAAGGCCTGGACTCGCTTGCCGGTGGCGGTGCCGGTGCGATAGACGTACTCGGCGATGGGGGTGGAGCCTACGAAGCTGACGGCCTGGATGGTGGGGTGGGCTAGGATGGCGTCTACGGCTTGCTTGTCGCCGTGGATTACGTTGAAGACGCCGTTGGGGAGGCCGGCTTCTTTGAGCATTTCGGCGAGGAGATTGGAGGCGCTGGGGTCTCGCTCCGAGGGCTTCAGGACGAAGGTGTTGCCGCAGGCTAGCGCGATGGGGAACATCCACATGGGGACCATGGCGGGGAAGTTGAAGGGCGTGATGCCGGCGACGACGCCGAGGGGCTGGCGCATGGAGTAGGAGTCGACGCCGGAGCCTACTTGCTCGGTGAGCTCGCCTTTGAGGAGGTGGGGGATGCCGGTGGCGAACTCTACGACTTCGAGGCCGCGGGTGCATTCGCCGCGGGCGTCGGAGAAGACTTTGCCGTGTTCGCGATTGAGGAGGGTGGCGACCTCGTCGAGGCGGCGCTCGAAGATTTCGCGGAAGCGGAAGAGGACGCGGGCGCGGCGGAGGGGTGGCTGGGCAGACCAGTCGGGGAAGGCTGCGGC
>JBAULP010000080.1:0-32145 GCA_049578265.1 Acidobacteriaceae bacterium | reverse complement strand
GCCGCTAGATCCGCTGCCTGAGCCGCTGCTCGAACCGCCGCTGGAACCGCCGCTAGATCCGCTGCCTGATCCGCTGCCTGATCCGCTGCCTGAGCCGCTGCCTGAGCCGCTGCCTGAGCCGCTGCCTGAGCCGCTGCCTGAGCCGCTGCCTGGCGTTGGCTTTGTCGTCGGAGTTGGCGTTGGCTTTGTCGTCGGAGTTGGCGTCGGTTTTGTCGTCGGAGTTGGCGTTGGCTTCGTCGTCGGAGTTGGCGTCGGCTTCGTCGTCGGAGTCGGAGTCGGAGTCGGCGTCGGAGTCGGAGTCGGAGTTGGCGTCGGGGTTGGAGTGGGTGATGGTCCGGGTCCAGTCGAAGGTCCGGGTCCAGTCGAAGGTCCAGGTCCAGTCGAAGGTCCAGGTCCAGTCGAAGGTCCAGGCCCAGTCGATGGTCCGGGTCCAGTGGAAGGTCCAGGCCCAGTCGATGGTCCAGGTCCAGTTGAAGGTCCAGGCCCAGTCGAAGGTCCAGGCCCTGTTGAAGGTCCAGGCCCGGTTGAAGGTCCAGGTCCAGTCGAAGGTCCAGGCCCGGTTGAAGGTCCAGGTCCGGTTGTTGATCCGGCTCCGTGACATGGGCAGGTGCATCTTGGTGGACATGGAGCAGCGCACGGCATCGCATCCGGAGGTGGAGCGGGATACGGTGGATAGGGCGGGTATGGGGGATAGGGTGGGTAAGGAGGATACGGCGGATAGGCGCTTCCAGCAGCGCCCGATCCCCCCGCACTAGGGTAAGGGGGATTGGGCGGATTTGGAGTTAGCGGAGGATTGGGCGGATACGGCGGAGGAGAAGCTGGCACATTGGGCCTCCGTGGGGAGGGATTTTAAGCCGCGAGCCGAGCATCAATCCTGGGAGGGAGGGGAGCCACTTTTGATCGCAAGAAAAACAATTAATCTTCAAGCTAAATGCCGAATTATTCGGAGTACCACTAATTTCTGAATGATTACAACCAGCTTTCGCCGTTGACGTCGATTACTAAAATGCTTCCGGTTGCTCGGTTCTCTATCAGAGTGCGAATTCCTTCTGCGACAGACTCGATGCTGACCAGATCCGGAAAGCTCGTCGGTGCGACGGCGTTGGCGCGGACTCCAATGACTCCTAATTCATCTGCCGCGTGTTTTGTCAGAAAATTCAGTGCGGCCTTTGACGCACTATACACGCTTTGTCCAAGGCCTCGATATATATAAACACCCGCCGTGCTCGATATATTGACGACGGAGCGATTAAAACGTTTATTATCCTTCGAATTGTTCTGCCAATATCTCTCAGCGACCAATGCACTTAGTCGTAATGGGACATAAGCATTTAAATCAAACTGCATGTGGAAGCTATCGAAGAGTTGTTCGCCATCCAGCATAGGAGACCAGCATGAGTACGCTGCTGCATTCACTAACACATCGATGCGCCCAAATCGTGTAAGTGTTTCATCAACAATCCTATCCAGTTCTTCTTCCACACTTAGATCCGCCTGTATGGCGAATATGGCATTTTGATTTTCTGGTAGTTCGGACGCCGGCATGAGGGGATCAATAAACCACGATAGTTGCGATGGCGGCTGCGGCGGATGATTCCGATACACAGCAGCTATGTCGTAATACGCAGAGAACATCCTGCAGAAGGTCGTGCCAAGTTGGCCGCTGCCTCCTGTGAACAGGCAAACTCGTTTTTCAGAATTATGTTCCATAGGTATCAATTCTTCGGAGCATTTTTCCATTGCACGATCGAATCTTCGCCCCAACGTCGCGCAGCGTCTTTCACTGGCCGGTGAAGCCACATGATCATTGAATTTCGCGGAGCAGTTCGATTACTAAGAAATGTGTGAAACGAGGTAGGGCAACATTCAAACAGAAGCAGGGAATTGCTAATGGGTGGAACAGCTTTCGAAGGCTCGGCAACGGGCTGACCGAAATCCGAGTAGAGGCCAGTTTCACCGCCTTGCCCGCGAGTCCAGGTAGGATTGTGAAAATAATAGAGAACAGCAATTGCTCGAACCGTCTGATGAACTCGCACATGAGCGCCAAACGCTTTGCCGCTCGAGTATTCGCAGATGTCATTCCGTGAGACGTTTACTTCATTCGGATAGGCCGCGTCGGCGAACCAACCGGGATTGAAATCATTATGAACGCGCCCACTTTTGCTCTGAACGGAGTGATGATGGAATCCTGCATTGATGTCTCCGGTAACGCGAATGCCCACCAGGTTCGCAAGCATGTTGTGCCATTCCGGAGACGTGAACACGTTGAACGGGGCCCGCGTGTCCGGGCTCAAGCTCATGTTGTAGACGTCATAGTTCGAGATATTTCGAGAGAGACGACCTGCTTCCTGGCCTTCCGATAGACCCATGGCGAGCAGATCCACGTAAGCGCGGTCAAGCCATGAATAGAAGTCTGCAGTGAAAACATCGTAAGCGACCATGTGAGGAAACGGCTCTTGGTGAACCTGCCATCTACGTTGATGGAGAATATCTTCGAGAGGAAATCTTAGAGGCTCAGAGCTCATTTGGCGATCCTCAATTCTTGCCAATCGTTCTTGTTCCAAGAACTTGTAGCTACTGCCGAAACATTGTGCTCCTCGCCTCTCGTACTAGCAAGCCTATTTCGCAATATTTTTTCTCATTGCGAGTTAACTTTTTGTTGAGTAAATGTAAGTCGCCCGGTCATTCTACTTTTGAGTCTTGCGCTTAAGTTTCTATTGAAGTTAGGATCAAGACCCCAGGAGCTTAGCGTATGCCAGAAAACGGAAGAATAAACGGTGTACTTCGCTTTCTTGATGAACGAGGAGCGACCGATATGTCACATGGTTCCGATCGTTCGCTACACGATCATCTAATTGGCACGATGAAAATCCTGTCCCACTGGGGCCAACCTGAGGAGGTCATTACTGCTGGATTGTTGCATAGCATCTATGCGACGGACGTCTATCGCCAACAGTTAATTCCACTTAGCGAGCGACAGAGAGTGCGGGATTTGGCGGGATCGTCCGCGGAACGGCTTGCATATCTTTTTGGGTGCATTCGACGGGAGAGTCTCTTCCGCCAATTTGGACGCGTGCACAATACAACGTGGACCGAGTTATGTGCGGAGAGTCATCGCGAGCCGGAGACGGTAACGATCGGAAGCGAGGACGCGGGCAAGCTTCTTGTGATCTATATGGCGAACGCAGCGGAGCAGACCGCCAAGCCGGATCGCGAGCCCGGTATCTGGCTCTCTACGATAAGCCAGTGGGGGGAATGGTCAAGACCACTTACAGAGTCGGCGCCTCCTATATTTTCTTCATGCACGGCGCGGGTATCTCTTAAGGACGAACAGGCGGCCGGCCAGTTCTATCGTGAAGGTTTGAGCAACATGGAAGCCGATCGTCGGAAGGCACGCGCACAATATGCGGCCGCCAACAAACTATTGCCTTGGGTGGCGGAGCCGTTGGCCATGCTTGCGTATGCAGCAGTTCTCGACGGCCGTTGGAGCGATGCATTCAAGCACGGGACCGCTGCTCTGTCACGGCTTCGCGAGTGGGGTACCGCGTGGGACAAGAGACTTGAGTTTTCTGAGTGGGAGGCGATTGTCTCCAGCATTATTCTTTGTTCGGAAGCTGCATTTGTCGATCCTGAGAAAGCAAAGAGGATGATGCGAGCGAGACCGCAAGCTTCGAATATTCAGTGGCCGAACAGGCTGAAGGGTTTTGAACTTGTACACGCAACGTCATCCGCTACGTTGCGTGTGCCTCCGGATAATGCTCCGAAGCGGCCGGAGCATGCGCTGCCACCTCGATTCGTAGCTTACATAGCAGCGTTTGGTCGAGGGGATGTGAAGCCAAAGCACAACTTTTATCCAGGGCTCCGCAAGCAGCCTGCGTATGCTGCTGAACAGTTCGAGTTAGCCAATGCTTTGTCTTCGTCGTTCGAACGAATTTCCGTCGAATTTCGCAGCATTCGACCGCAGGAGGGCTTTCAGAACGAGATTGAGAAAATTGGCCGCACGGGGAATTGGACGATATTTCCGCTATACGAACTAGGGCGGCGAAACGATGAGAATTGTTCAAGATGTCCAGTTACAGCGTCCCTTGTCGAGAAATACGGAGCGACGCAATCGATCTCAAGCGCAGTCTACTTCTCGATTCTTGCACCAGGAACACACATCAGCGCCCATACGGGCCCTACGAATATGAGGCTGCGGTGTCATCTCGGAATCGAGATTCCAAAGAACTGCCGGTTACGCGTCGATCAGGAAACGATCACTTGGCGAAAGGGGAAGTGCATCATCTTCGACGATTCGTTTCTGCATGAAGTGTGGAATGATAGCGATCGGCGCCGCGTGGTTCTGATTGTTGATCTCTGGCACCCGGACTTATCGCCGCGTGAGGTGGAGTTAATCGAAGGGTTGAATCGATATGCGTTTGCGCACGGCACAGAGATGAGCGGCTATTGGCAAAAAAACGAGCAGGCGCGAGAGCAATATTCGGCGCAGCATTTAGTTGGAGCGGGAGGGGCGAAATTCCCAGGCCAGCCCTAGAACTGATTTAAGCGGCTTACGCTAAATGTTGGATACAGCGACGAAGGCGAAGCAGTAATTTATCCCGGTGTGTTGAAGGACGCTCGTTGCCGCAGCGTTTTTGTACGCTTGAGCATCGTGAGCTGAATGTCTTTGTAGTGCGCCTTCACGTAAGCTGGCCCGTCAAAGCGGACGCCGCGGGCATGATGCCTCATGGCTTCGACGGCGGCTACGATGGTCTTGGGTGGCTGGCCCTTGGCTTGAACGGGCAAAAACGGTGTGTTGTGGATGGTGGCAAAGATGCAGCCATGATAGCTGCTGGAAATAACGAACCTGGCGGATGAGAATTGATGGAAGGATTGTTCGGCCGAAGGAGACTTCACCGCATCACCTACCGAAAAGCCGGGATAAAAATCATTGGAGAGCACAATCCTTGTGCATTCCAGCGACTTAGCCCAATGTTCTACAAGCTGCTTGTCCGGTGGCTGGAGCCCAGAGCAAACCAGAAGTTCATTGCGTTGGGTATCCGTCTTTGGCTCCGAAAGAAAGCTGCAGTCGGCGCTCAGGCGCGCGGAAACTCCATGTTGCGCGAGGTAGCCGTAGCTGGCGATATCGCGCACAGCAATAAAGTCTGCGTAGTCATACATGCGAATATATTGGTCGCAGTTCCAACAAGAGTGGTTCACGATCCAGACGTGAAGGCCAAGCTCTTTGGCGAATTTGAGGCTGCCTAATAAGTAGACCGCGGTTGACGTGCATGAGTGGACGCTACCTTCACCATTGATCACTAATACGTCGGCTCGCTTCAGACGTTCTCGGATGCCATCGTCGGGCCGAAGCCTACCTAGTGGCAGCCGATCGATTATGGTCAAACCCGAGCGAACCAACAACATTTCCAAATTCGATGTAGTAAGCCATGAGCCCCAGTGTTCTCCTATTACCGAGCCTCGCGTGTCATTCGCCAAAATTGCGTTCATATGGTGGCATAGTTTCTGTTGGGAGTGAGGTTGACTGGCGCGAGATCGAACTGGCCAAGTAGCCGCGCGTAATAGGAAAACCAACTACTGTTGTAGATCAGCGCGTTGCATTGAGCTAGTAAAGACATCTCTATCAACGCGTCCTGGGCACCAGAGAGCCCTAATGACCTACGGTGCAAACGACCGCCATTCAATTCATGAAAGCGCTTTGGTCTGGTAAAGACGCTGGAAATGAGGGAGGTTAGATGATGCACCACCTCTTGCGAATCTGTAGCGAGAAAGATGCGGAAGTGCCGGTGGGACGTATTCTTTAGGTTTTTGTACATCTCACGACAGGCAACTGCAAATTGCTGACAGCGATCCAAGGTATCGGAATCTCGTCCGAAACCTAAGTGTTCTCCGTTGCCATGTCGAAAATGCACACCCAAGACCGTAGCACTCGCAAACTCATCCCTTATGAATTCGTTTACTTGGCTCTGCACCCCGTCGTGAAGACGCAGGGCGGACAGCACTTTGCGCTGTAATTCAACGGAAGGGAACGAGTGCATCGGTAATCTGTTGAGTAGCGTGGGCGCATCCATGTCCGTCCTGTGAAGTATTAAGTCGCGGTATTCGTGATGGCCGAGAGATTGGAGAGGAAATGTCGGCGTAGGAAACCTCTGCTTCGCGATGGAATCATCGCAGATCACCCTAACGCCTTCAATGTGATCTATCTTTTGAAACAGACGAGGAAAAGCATTCAGCGATCGGTCTTGAAGGTAGAGAGAGTTTCTCCAGTCGATGACAAGCGTTCGCGATGTGCGGCGTGCATAATCCCACGCCCCGACGACGGTCGCAAGGTCGGACCCAAGGCCAGTGTTCTTTCGTGAGATAAGGAATCGATCCATCGCCGTCCTCCTTCTCATGCACTCCACGGAAGATAATCTTCGGCACACGCTCGGTAGAGGAAAACGGTATGGCACACGGTCCACGCACCAGTGAGTCGAGCTCTACATGCGGACGACTGCCTCAAGAAGGAAGGATCCGCCATGGGAGTTAGGAAGAGTGCTGCGTCAACTTTCGCAATTGTATGCCTTACCCGCGGTTACCTAAAAGTGGGGGGATACGGGCCACTGATACGAAGAAATCGATCGGTGTACGACACCATCAATCGCCACCGGCAGGTTCAGTATCCGCTTATCTTATGGCACGAAGGCAACATTCCTGCGTCACATCAGAAGTATGTGTTGGCTAGAGAGTCGAACCACGATGTACGCTTTGTTGATGTCTCTGCCGCATTCCGATTGCCGTGGAGAATCGACGAGAGTGAGCTGGTTGAGAACTGGGGAATTGGATATCGGCTCATGTGCCGATTTCACTACTACCACATTTGGGAATATATCCAATCATTCACTTATGTGATGAGGATTGATGAAGACTGCATCCTGAACCATGTTGGTACGGAGCCAATCGAATGGCTGCGAAGAACGGGGCTCGAGTTCGGGGTGGCGGCGCATGACAGGGAAGCGCACGAGCTTACCAACGTGACTCTCGCGCCCTTCGTAAGCCGGTATACGGAGCGTGTTGACGCCGAATCACATATGCAAGAGCCATATAACCGATGTTTTCCCTACACCAACCTTTATGTAACACGGACGGCCTTTTGGTTGCAGCCTAGGGTGCAGCGCTATCTCGCTGCGGTTGCTCAAGAGCGAGACTCGATACGTTTCCGTTGGGGTGATCTTCCTGTGCTTGGAACAGCATTGAATATGTTTGTAGCTCCGAGTGGGGTCGGAATGATTCCCAATTTGTCCTATAGGCACGGGAGTCACCATGTAACGGTTTCAACTATGTCTGGTGTGTCGTCAGTAGGGTGAATGTAACTGCCCGGTCTTGATTGTCATGCACGGTCGAAATGAGTGGCGCTTAAGACTAGCGCGCTCTGAGAGAAGAGATAGTTGTTCCGTACTTCCTAACCTAGATCCTTGTGAGCTAGATATATTGTCAGCTCTAGCGACCAGTACTTGGAGTAGTATGAACGGCGAATCAGGGACCTGACTGCAGATGCATCTATCGTTTTTAGCGCAATGATCGATTAAACGTGGAGAAGGGGGATATTGATGCCAGCGACCGAACGTGCAGCGACGAGACGTCCTATACGCATTCCGATCACCAACGTCCATCTGGGAGGCGACTACACCGGAGTCGTGACAGTAGGAGCCCAGCAAAAGGCTGCGAATGTGATTCTTGATACCGGAAGCAGCACATTGGCGCTCGACGGTAACTTCTATAACCCGAGCGAGGATAAGAGTAGCCGGCTCACGAATGTTGCACAGGAGATTCAGTATGGCGGTGGAAGCTGGATCGGCGCGGTTGTGCAGTCCGATGTAAGGATTGGAGGCGAGAGAGCGCCTCGGGTGAACCTAGCGATCGCTTATGTTGTGTCAGAGAACATATTTGGGAAAGGAAACGGAATTTTGGGCTTGGCCTATACTCGCCTGAACAAAGCGTTCACCTTGCCGGGGAAGACGTGGCCTCCTAGATACCATTACAACCAGATACAAGATGGCCTTGTCACGTTCCTTCCCCCTTACTTCACCCAGATGGAAAAAGAGGGCATCCTTGCCAATAAATTCGCTTTTTACACGAAGCGCTCCCTAACCAGTTACGCGAAGAATGATCCTTCTGCGGATCCTTTGAATAAGGGCTTCCTGGTTCTTGGAGGCGGCGAGGAAAGCGAGGACCTCTATGATCGTTCTCAACCATTTCGCAGTGTTCGTGTGATGGCAGATGACTGGTATAACACGAATCTAAAATCTATTATCGTGGGGGCCAGCGATCCTATCCGGGTGCCTCCGCCGACAAAAGGAACCGCGAATCTCACGAACTCAATTATCGATAGCGGGACGAATCGCCTTATTCTCAACCAAGCTCTTTTCGATACGTTGACAGAAAGGCTTTCGAAGGGAAGTGATCGGCAGTTCGTACATGCAATGCGGTCGGGTTATCTTCCCATGAATCAACTCGACCGGAAGACGTGGCCGAATATTACGTTTGTATTGGAAGGCGTGAGCGGAAACGTGAGCCTGGCGGTCACTCCTCAGAATTACTGGCAAGTGAACTCGCCCGAGCGCGGTTATGCGACCGCATCGATTTCGGGGGATGGTGGACAACTTGATGGGCTTTCGATTCTGGGCCTGCCCTTGATGAACGGTTATTTCACGATCTTTGACCGTTCAATCGATCGGCTTGGGGTGATCAAATTTGCGCCACAGCCTTCAACTTGATCGACGAGGAACGCTGGCGAGTGATCCGCAGATGAATCCGTCGTCTTTCGCTAGACTTCCCTTATGACGCGCACATGGAACCGATGGGCTGTTGCATTACTTGTAGGTTTCGCGGTCTTCGGTCTTTCGTGCCACTTCGTTCGACGACCGAAGACCGCCGAGTTTCGGGCATCTGCGATGGAGCACGAGCCTCTCACCATGCTTTGGGCATGGGAGACTCCTGAAGACCTCACGACGCTCGACCCATCGAAAGCAGGCGTCGCTTTTCTCTCGCGAGAGCTCCTGCTTGGCACGAGGGTGCAGGTTCGGATGCGGAAGCAGCCTCTGCGTGTACCGCCTAACACTTGGCTGATGGCGGTCGTCCGCATCGAAACGGCGACCGACTTCATTCCCGATGAGGAGACGATTGGTGATACCGCTCGTGCCATTGCGGCAGTTGCACAACAACCAGATGTTCGCGCGGTCCAGGTCGATTTCGACGCTACTCGTTCGCAGTGGCCTTTTTACGCCGACGTCCTTAAGCGGCTTCGGCCGGAGCTTGCACCTAACATGCTTCTCTCGATCACCGCGCTGGTGAGCTGGTGTGGTGAAGATAGCTGGCTCCATCGGATGCCAATCGATGAAGCTGTTCCGATGTTCTTCCGCATGGGCGGACCTGCAGCTATCCGCGCCATCCGGCCTAAGGACATGGGTGTGGTGCATGAGCCACTGTGCTCCGGCAGCGTGGGCATCTCCACCGATGAAACCTGGCCTGCGATTCATGACCGGCAACGAGTGTATGTTTTCCATCCAGGCTCCTGGACCGAACAAGATCTTGCGCGCGTGAACGCACTGGCGTATCACGGCCTCACAGGGGATTCCGTCCAATGAACCGAAGTGTCCGACTAGCGGCATTCTGCGCCGCGCTGCTGCTCGCCATACCTGCGAGCAGTTGCGGTCCCGACTTTCCTTTCGCCGTCTTTGTCCTTCCTCACGGTCCCGGCGGCAATTATCGCGCTTTCTCCGAGGGCCGTCTCGGCATTCTGCAACCGGGCTTTCACACACGCAGCCTGGTGATCGCCTTTGACTACATTACGCATCATCCACTCAGTGCGGATGAACAGCAGCAGGCTGTCGCGACGGACAAACTCATCACCGATCCATGGCAAACAGAAGAGGAGGCAAAGAAGTCTGCTCCGCCGTCGGGGTTTGATACGTGGATCACTGCACGTTCCGCGCTTGGCCCCGTGGACGGCTATCTACCTGAGACCGGCCTGGAAGTAAGTCGCAACCTTCCCGGCGACCAATATGAGGACTTCTCCAACTGCCTCGACAACGCGTTCAGCACGGCTGCGCATACGCTCTCCGCACTCTCCTCCACATACGGTCGCACGAATCCATTTGTCGTTGAGTGGACGCGAGGCCAGGATGCTGTCTTTTCGAATTGCGGCGATGGAAAGCCTCCCGAGTTTTTTGGCCCCGGCAAGCCTCCGTCGCCACCACCGCCGCCGCATATGCCGACAAAGCTGCCAGCCAGCGCACCGGCTTGGCTGCAGCAGGATCGTACGTATCAGCTCGCGGCAGCCCACTTCTATGCACTTGATTTCGACGGAGCGATCGACAGCTTCCGCGCCATCGCTAACGACCAGGCTTCGCCATGGAGCGTGCTTTCGCGCTACCTTGTGGCCCGGACGCTGATTCGCGAAGCCACCATTGCCGACCTTCGCCTCGGCGATTCCGGGGGAACCGCAGACCAAAGGGCGGCTGCGACATCGCGGTTGCTGTTAATTCTTGGCCAGGCGCAGAAAGAACTCCTCTCGATGCGTGGCGACGCTCGGATGGCGCCGATGCGGGACGATATCGACAACCTGCTCGACTATGTGAACCTTCGCTTGCAACCTAACGCCCAGGCCGCCGTGCTTGCCCGACGTCTTGAGAATCCTGACACACGCAACTTTGGGCAAGGCCTCATCGATCTCACCTGGCTTCGCACAGACCAAACGGATGCGAGCAAGCCGGCTCCAGCCCTCGGTTCAGAAGATGACCCGACCGGCATGATCGCGTGGATCGACGACATCAATCGTCTTGATCAAACTCCAAACAGTTTCACGGGCGACCCCTCTCCGAATACCGTGGCCGATGTTGCTCGCGCCTCTGCGGACATCCTTCACCACTGGCAAGCTAACCATTCTGTTGTCTGGCTCGTCGCAGCGCTGATGGCCGCTAAGCCCTCCGATCCCGCCGTACCCGAACTCATCCGCGCCGCAGCCGCGGTTCCTCCGAGCGAGCCTGCGTATGTGACAGTCACCTACCATCGCTTGCGGCTCATACCGAATGACGACGCCACGCGCGAACAGCTCCTTGCCTTGCTCCCCGTCATCAAAGAGCGAGAAAACACCTCGACATTCAATCAATTCCTGGCACTGGACGCCGGCTCAGCGCCCACACTTGACGCGTGGCTCACCACAGCGGGGCGCCTCCCTGCAAGCGAATCAAATTTTATGGAGCAAGGCGAAGACCTGATTCCAGCGGCATCCAGCGACGTCTGCGGCACGAAGATTGCGCCAGGCACCACGAAGCTCTTCGACGCGGATGCAGCGAACGCGTTGAACCGCGACATGCCGCTGCGTTTGCTGGCTGCCTCAGCGGAGAGTTCCGTCCTCCCGGAGAATCTTCGCTATCAAGTGGCGCAGGCTGCGATGGTTCGCGCCATCCTGCTTGATCGACCGGCGATTGTCCGCCGTATGACGCCGCTGCTGGTTCATTGTCGCTCGGCATGGGCGCCCTTGCTGGCTGCCTATAACGGCTCTGCCACTGCCAACGGCCGCAAGGTTAATGGCCTTCTCGCTCTCATGCGTTTTGCTTCTACGGAGCCCAGTGTCCGCTATGGCGAGGAGCGCCGCGAAGGCTTTGCTACGTATGACAGCTACCGCCAGAACTGGTGGTGCACCACCATCCCGGTGCCCGGTGGTACCGTCGACGACCTGAGTTGGTATACCTACGCACGCACCCCGATCAAGCCGCTCGACAGGCCTCTCTTTCTTCGTTCAGCCGATTCCTCCGAGGCTGCAGTCGAGATCAACGAACTTGAAAAGATTCCCTCCGCATCCCAATATTTTGCGACGCAGGCGCTCACCTGGTGGAAGCAGAACCCATCTGATCCGCGTACCCCGGACCTTCTCGGCGAGGCAGATCGCGTCCTGCGTAATGCTTGTCGCACCGAGCTGCCTTACGACGAGAAGACGAACAAATATACCGGCGATCCGCATGATCCCAACCTTACCGTCAACCTTGCTCACGCAATCTTTGACGCGCTGCATAAGGACTACCCGCAGAGTCTCTGGGCCAAGCGTTACACGTCTTGGGAATGACGTTCACCGAAGCCATTCATCGGTGGCAGAGTCCGCTTTGCAATCTCCGAGCGTTGATGGGCAGACATAGGCACGCGGGTTGTTCACGAAAAGCTTCACCCGCTTCGAGGGTCTACACGAGCTCACAGAAGGCGCTGTTGTCCTTCAGCAAATTGATCGCTTGGATGAGCGAATCACTGAGGAGATAAGGTGGGACGGATCAATGCTCGTCGACAACTGTCTTGGTAAGCGTGCGCGAAGTTGTTTATGAAGCCGATTCCAGAAGAGCACTCAGTCCAGCTAAATCTTTGACGACGATCAGCCTGGCGTCCACTTCTACCAAGCCTTCTGCCTGCAGCCGCATGAGATTTCGCGAGATTAATTCACGTACCGTCCCGAGTTGGCTTGCCAACTCTTGATGGGTTGCGGGCAGACGGAACGCAATTCCATCGTCGGTCTTGTGTCCTTCAGTTTGCGCAAGCTTCACCAAGACCGAGATGAGCCTGTGGCGAATGGTGGTGAACGAAAGCTCTTCAATGATGCCGACGAGGCGCCGCAATCTGCCACCAACCACCGAGAGCATCTTCAATGCAACTTCGGGATGTTCAATGCAAAACTCGCGAAAGTCGTGCCGGGAGATAAATGCGATCTCGGTATCTTCTACCGCTACGGCCGAGGCTGGATAGGAGCCTCCGTCGAAGACAGGTAACTCCGCCACCGACTCGCCTGGAATATTCATCGCAAGCACCTGCTCTCGACCGTTCACGGATGTCTTAAAGATTCGAACTTTGCCTCGAGCAATGATGTTGAGGCCACGACAGGGCTCTCCCTCGGAGAATAATAGCTCGTCGGCGCTGAACATTTTGCGCACGGTGCGAGACGCCAGCATCTGAATTTCGGAAGGCGAGAGGCTAGAGAGGAGTGCCGTTGCTGCGAGAATTTGAGCGAGATCGGCGCGGGAGGCGGGCACACTGCAGATTTTAGCAGCTGAGACTTTAGTCACTGCGGGAAGCGACCTGGGTGCGTTCTCATCGTTCTAGGAATTCATGGATCGATGGTGCCGGTTTCAACGATTGGCCCATCCTTACGGGCCGCGGTCACGCTAACCCATTCACGTTGTGTGCGACCGGCATTCATTTCCTGTACGGTGCCAGACGCAGGACATTCGTCGTCGTACAGAAGTTATCATCCACTGGCGGCTCGATTCCGAACGAGGAGAGATCACGATGGGCGTACAGATTGGCGCAAAACTTGATAGCGGATTCGATGACCCGATAGGAATGCTCGTGGACTGCCATCGCAGAATCGAACACTTCTTGAATGTGCTTTGCGTTGTCGCACAGCGAGCGGGCGGAAGATCGCTTTCCGACGAAGAGGCAGCGGCGGTTCGAGCAGCCCAAGGGTATTTTCACGAAGGAGGGAAGCGACACACGGCAGACGAGGAACAGTCTTTGTTTTCGCGGCTCGTGGGTATGCCCGCTGCGTCCCTGGCGGAGGAGCTTGGTGGATTGGAAGGCGATCATAAGGCTGCGGACGGGCTGCACCATGTGATCGATTGGCTGTATCTCCGTTGGATTGCAGATGGCTCACTAACAGACGAAGAGCAAGTATTGCTTCTGCGAAGTACCGACGGGCTGAGGAGGCTTTACAGTGAACACATCAAAATTGAGGAGCAAATCGTATTTCCGCGGGCGGCAGCTCTGTTAGACGGCGCGACGATTGAAGTTATCGGACAGGAGTTCCGGAGGCGTCGAGCAAAGGACACGGAGGCGAGACGCTTTTCTTAGGAAACCAACGCCCCATGAACGATGGCGGGCGGCAGAGCGTTGGCCGGCGAAGACGCCGATGGCTAAATGCTTTTGACTTCGCCGCCGTCCATGCGCACGGAGGAGCCGGTCATCCACTTGGCGGCGGGGGAGACCATAAAGGCTAGGAGCTCGGCGATCTCCTCGGGTTGGCCGTAGCGGCTGATGCCGGCCTCTTCGGGGAATTTTCTGGTGGCCTCTTCGATGCTCATGTTGTGCGCGGGCGCCCACTTTTCCAAGAAGGAACGGCGGCGGCCGGTCATGACCGCGCCGGGGACGATGCTGTTGACTTGCACGCCGTCCTTGATGCCTTGCTCGGCGAAGGCTTTGGCGAGGGCGGTGATGGCGGCGTTGGTTGCGGCGACGGCGGCGAAGGCGGGTTTGGGATCGAGCGACGCGCTGCCGGACATGAAGACTACGGAGCCCTTGGATTGCTTGAGGGCGTCCCAAGCGCGGAGAGTGAGGCGACGGGCGCCGTGGAGTTTTAGTTCCATGCCTGACTTCCATTGCTCGTCGGTCATCTCGAAGAGATCGATCTGCGGGACCGCGCCGGCGATGTTGAGGAGGGCATCGATCGTTGTGAAGCGATCGAGCGTGGAGCGGACGATGGTGTCGGGCGCATCGACGTGGCTGAGGTCGAGCGCGAGGGTGAGTGGTTCGGCGCCGGAGGCGCGCACTGCGGTTGCGACTTCTTGAAGTGCTTCTTCGTTGCGGGCGACCAGGACTACGGCTGAGAAGTTACGGGCGAGGCGGATGGCGGTGGCGCGGCCGATGCCCTGGCTTGCTCCGGTGACGAGGGCTACGGAATGTTTGCTGGGGCTGGAGGTCGGCATAGGGGCTCTCGGCGGTGGTGTGGGATTAAGAATGTGGGGCTTGGGCTGCTTCGAGGATGATGTCGACCACGGTGTCTGGCGCGGTGAGTTGCGGTGTGTGATCGACGGGGAGCGAGTGAATGGTTGCGTGCATGCGCTCGGCGAGGAAGCGTTGGGTTTTTGGGTTGATCATGCGATCGTGCTCGGCGAGCAGATACCAGGTGGGTTTTGATTTCCACGCGGGAGTTGGTGCGGGTTCCTGAATGCTCTTGAGCGCAATGGGGCGCTGCACCGCTTTGCAGAGAGCGATCTGGCTGGGCGATGCGTGCTGAGCGTAGGCGTGGTCGAAGCCGGCGTCGGGCATCCAGATGAAGCCGTCGGTCTCTGAAGCGATGTGCGGGGCTTGCGGATGGCTCTCGTGTTTGTAGAAGACGTCGGCAACGGTCTCGCCCTCGTCGGGCGCGAGTGCGGCGATGTACACAAGAGCTTTCACGCGGTCGTCGTGCGCAGTGGCGATGACAGCGCCGGAGTAGGCGTGGCCGACTACGATGACGGCGCCTTCGGTGCGTGCGATGGAGCGCTGGAGTGCGGCTGCGTCGTCACTCAAGGAGGTGAGTGGAATGGGAGCGGCGATCACGTGGAGGCCTTTAGCCTGGAGGGAGCGAATGACCGCCTCCCAACCAGAGCCATCAGCCCACGCTCCGTGAACGAGGAGAATGGTGGTGTGCTGATTCATGATGGTTTCCTTGTCTATTAGTCGAGGACGCTGCGGATCTGTTGGGCGATGAACTCGGAGGAGTCTTCGAGCGCGAAGTGGCCGGTGTCGAGGAGATGGAGTTGGGCTTTGGGGATGTCGCGCAGATAGGCTTGTGCGCCTTCGATGGTGAAGAAAGGATCGTTTCTACCCCAGACGATGACGGTCTTCGGCTGCTTGTTGCGGAAGAAGGCTTGCCACTCGGGGTAGCGTGCGAGGTTGGATTGATAGTTGTGCAGGAGGTTGAGCTGGATGGCATCGTTGCCGGGACGGTCGAGGAGGAACTGGTCGAAGGTGTAGGCGTCGGGACTGATGCGCGCGACGTCTTTGACGCCGTGAGTGTACTGGAAGATGGTGGTCTCTTTGGTTAGGAGAGCGCGGACGGGCTTCTCGGTTTCGGCGGTGCGATTGGCCCAGAAGGGCTTCATCGCGTCGAAGCCTGCGCCGATGCCTTCGGCGTAGGCGTTGCCGTTTTGCACGACGATGCCGGTGATGGCGTCGGGATGGCGAGTGGCGATGCGATAGCCAACGGGTGCGCCGTAATCCTGCACATAGATGCTGAAAGATTTGAGGCCGAGGACGTTGAAGAGAAGGTCTTCGATGTGAGCAGCGAGATTGTCGAAGGTGTAGTCGAAGGCGGTGGTGTCGGGCGCGTCGCTGTAGCCGAAGCCTGGATAGTCGGGCGCAATGATGTGGAATTTGTCGGCGAGCTCCGGGATGAGATCGCGAAACATATGCGAGGAGCTGGGGTAGCCGTGGAGTAGAACGATGGTGGGAGAGGTTTTGGAGCCTGCTTCACGGTAGAAGAGCTTGAGGCCGCGGACAGTGGCATGCTGGAAGGTGGTCATGGTGGGGTTCCTCCGGATGAATCTAAGATTCTGGACCGCGACGTAGCGGCCTATGCAGAGTGAGATTATCCAACACCGATAAAAGTTACAATAACGGTGTATTTCTTTTTAAGATATTTTTGTCGTGGAGGCTTATGCGCGCTGCCGATAGAGAACCAAAGGAGTGGGTCGACGGGTTTCTGTTTGTCGGCAACCGGTTGATTCTCGACTTCTTGAACACGAAGCCTGTGCTGGATGCGGGGCCAACGGAGCTGTTGGCGGACACGCATGCGCTGGAGCGGTGGCTGATTGCGTCGGGGCTGGCGGAAACGGTGAAGGCGAAGCGGCTGTTGCGCGGATGGAGGGTTTCGGAAGCGGCAAAGGTCTTTCTGAAGCACTTAATCGCGTTTCGCGAGAGATTGAGGAGTGCGGTGGTGAGGATGGAGGGTGGGACGTTGCCAGCCGAGTCGTTTGTGGCGGAGGTGAATGCGCTGCTGATGGAACATCCAGGGCGAACGCATTTGAGTAGGCGGGATGGGGCGATTGTGCGGGAGCGGAAGTTCGAGCCGTGTGCGCCAGAGGACTTTTGGGGGCCGATTGTTGAGGATGCGGCGGAGCTGTTGGCCGAGACAGAGCCAGCGCGGCTACGCAAGTGCGAGGCCTGCGTGGTGCACTTTTTTGATACGAGCAAGAAGGGGTCGCGGCGTTGGTGCAGCATGAATCTGTGCGGGAACAAGCTGAAGGTTGCGGCGTATCAGCAGCGAAGACGAAAACGTAGTCCGGCCTACTAGATTTGGATCTCCCGCGAGCCGTGCTTCACTCGTCTTGAGGGATTTGGTGATTTTGCGCCGTAAAATAAGGCTATCGTAGGATGGGCTATCGCGGACTAGACTCAATGGATGCGCTGTCCGTACCATCATCGGGTCCGAGAATTCGCAGCGCAGTCGCTGACTTAAGGGAGTTCTGCTCTGAATTCCATTTTTATCAATTACCGGAGGAACGACTCTGAAGGCGAGGCGGGCCGTCTCTTTGACGATCTGGCTGCACGCTTCAGCGATGATTCCGTGTTTATGGATGTGAACGGCATTGGGTTGGGGGAAGACTTTAGAAAAGCGATTGACAAGAGCGTTGCGGGCTGCACGGTGCTACTGGCACTGATTGGCCGCGAGTGGGTCGACTGCCGCGACGCTGGCGGCAATCGGCGGCTGGACAGCCCGAATGATTTTGTTCGCATGGAGCTGGCGTCCGCGCTGCGGCGCGATATTCCGGTTGTGCCTGTGCTTGTGCGCGGCGCCTTGATGCCCACGGTGGATGAACTTCCGGAAGACATCCAGGAGCTTCATTACCGCAACGCGTTCGAGTTGAGCCACGCTCGATGGAAATCCGATGTGCACATGCTTATCGAAGCCTTGAGCCCGTACATCGGGCAGGCTCCGACGGTACTGGTGGTGCCCGCAAGCCTGAGCGCCGGCAAGGAGATCGCGCTCGCTGCAGCGGAGCCGAAGCCTGGATACACAGAGAACGGAATCGCCGCTTCGCGCTTTGATGCCCAGGCATTGGAGCGCGTCACGAAGATGTTGGCGGTCTACATCGGGCCGATCTCAGCGGTTCTTGTGAAGAAAGCGGCCCGAAAGAGCACGACGTTTGAAGATCTGTGTGGGCAGTTATCCAAGGAGATTGAGTCGGAGGTCGAACGAGCGAAGTTTGTCAGGTCTTGCCGCACCTAGAGTGCTGCCTACTCGTCGTCAATCATCCGCAACGCTTTGGTGAGAGAGACTTGCATGCGATTGAACGATGAGCTGACCATTGCGATCTCATCCCTCCCTTTCACATTAATCGGCGGTACGTCGGTCTCGCCACGACTCGTACGATCTGCTCGCTCAGAGACAATCTTGAGTGGACGAATGACGAAGACGTATACACCGGCGTCGAGGGCGAGCATGGTGGCCGCGAGGGCGACGATCAGAAACAAGATCAACTGGTGAATGGCGGCTGCGGCGTTGGCAATTGGTAGCGACATGGGCACCGAGATAATTTGTGCCCCGACGATCTCGCCTTTCTTCCAGCCAAATCCATTGGCCGTTCCATAGACCGCAAGCATGGCGGAAGGTGCCGCGGCGGGAACGCTGTGACACTCCAGGCATTCGGCCTTCGCCGTGATGGGCTTTGCGAGATAGAGAGAATCTCCATTTGGAGTAGAGCGTTCCCCTATCTTCCGCACCTCCTCGGGATGGTCGCGCAGATAGTTGATGACGTCGATCTCCCAGTCTGCGGCACGGTCTTCGGGATTGGTCGGGTTGAGTGCAGCTTCTTTGTAGTGGTAGTCAGGGTAGTCTTTGCGCAGCTTCGCAAACGTTGTTGTCGCTCCGAAGGCGGGTACGGTCTCAGCCAGAAAGCGCACCCTATGCCGGGGATTTTGCTGCAAGAGCGGGGAGAGGTCGGTGGCGGTATAGTCGCGCACAGCCGTTGCGCTCGCCATCATGAGTTGGGCCTCTTCCATGACTTCGCGGCGTGCATTGTTATTCAGAAAGCTGGACGCCGTCTGGCAGATAATGAAACCGCAGATACCGAAGATCACCAGAAGGATGAGGTTGAATTTTGTCAGAAGCTTCATGGCAGGCCTTTCATTGCCGATGTGGATCTGTCTATTGGGAATGATTCTTCGTGCGAAAATCTCGCCCTTTATAGTACATCGCCGAAATCCTGCCACGGTGAGAAGGAACGGAGGACTTGTCGGTCTATCGTAATGCATTCTTTCGGAATGATTTCCGCGATCCAGTTAAAACTGAAAATGCGTGATCGGGCCCACTGCGGCCGGCCAAAAGGAGCTATCTTCGGCGCCACAACGCGATCCGAGAATTGCCTAAAAAATGCTTATCTGGAATCTTCGTCGCGTGTATAAATTGTTCTGATCAATGGTGGTCGCCAGATGAAGACATGCGCCCGATCATGACCATTCGGCAGCACCAAGGAGGAATTCTGGGGTTGCAATTTTCTCCCGACGGGAATGCGCTTATAAGCGCTGGAAACGTGGCGAGCTGAGGGTATTGAAAGCATGTCCGGCGGGGACTGATTCCACATGTGCGTTAAATTGACGTCCACAGCCGCAGTGGCGCGAGCACGAATGCCAAGGTCGGGTCCGAGGGACTTCCGTGGAGCCAGGGTGTGCCATCTGCCGGGCTCGAGGATGCTGAGATGGACCGAAATTGACCACAGGAAGGCGAGGGTCAGGCCATGGTGCGAGACCGCTTCTCGTCTATGAACACTGCTTGAATGGCGGTCGGCTTGGAGGCGGTACCAAGTTAAACCAAGTGCTCCAGCTTGACATGGTTGCTTGCATACGTCTCTCCAACTTCCTGAAGCAAAGGGATGGCCTGGATGGCGTCAAGAGAGGCTAGCCTTGGATTTCTAATCAGAAGGCCCTTAAGCTCTTCAGACTTATAGGTGTGGTTGTAGCGGACATAGCCGAACCATGGTTCGGTGGGCATACATGTTCCGGCTAACTCGCCGATCTCTGAATCGAGCGGCTCTCCATAGAGGCACCTACCGAGACAACGGCATAGATAATCTTGTTGCCAGGCTACTCCCTGAATTAATGCCGCTGGAATTTTGGCGGCATAGTAGCCCAGCCAAAGTTTTTCTGCTTTTTTCGGTAGCGCTGCTGAGAAACGCATTGTTCCGATTGAAATCATGCGGATGTTCTCCAGTCCCGTTGGCCACTCCATTTTGTAGCAGGGCAGGACGGCGGTCAGCGCAGCGATGAGGGCGGGATTATTGTAGGGGGTGATTGAACCATCCACAAAAACCTGAGTGCGATCGCCTAGCCTGATCTCCTCGGGATCGAAGTATGTGGGTGCGGCCGTGCTGGCTCTGACTACCTTCCAGAGTGGAATCTTGATATTGCAGTCTGCGTTGGTTGGATCGTTGTAAAGGGCTTGCCGATTATTTGTCAGAGGCCACGCCGAACCTGTGGTGAGGTTGCGAACGACAACGAGCAAGCCTTGTTTCAAATGTGCGCTATCGAGCAACGCAGGAGTTTTTCCGGCACCGTCTTCAGAAAAGAGTCGTTGCAGAAACTCGGAGAGCGGCTGGGCCTGGTAGCGGGATACAAGGTACTTTTTGTAGGGGTTATACCAGGGCACCGGCGTGAACATTGTCGTTCCAAATTTCACGTAGAGCTCAAGAATCTCTTCAACGGTCATGCCCCAGCAGAGACAGGTGGCAATGATGGCCCCAGTGCTCGTGCCAGCGAATAGATCGAAATGATCTGCAAGCACCAACTTCGGGTTGTTGTAATGCTGCCTCAAGAGCGTCTGCATCTGCAGAAGAATTTCCAGCGAGAACACTCCGCGTATTCCGCCACCATCGAGTGCGAGTATTCGCTTCATGTCGTCAGTTCCTTGGCATCTTAGTGTTCTGCAAGAGCGATCTCCACTCGAGGAGTTCGATTAGGAGTGCGCGCTCGATCTTGTTTGCAGCCCGAATCACGAGGGGCCAGGTGCGGAACGCCCGCAATTCCATCTCCCAATTCTTCAAGGAGTCGTGGATTTCCCGATAGCGCCGTTCTCTTCGATCGCAATCGTTGACCACTACCATGGCTCCGGCAATCGTCGCGATCTGAAACAGCGCCGAGGCTGCGAGCGACAGCCATGTGCCGCCGGAGATGGCGCGACCTGGGTTGAGAAGAGCGCGCGCCCCAAACATCCAGGCTGACATGCCGATGGCAGCGATGACGCAGATCTTGCTGATAAGCCGATACCGCTTCGCCTTCTCCGCCGACTTGGTCGATTGCGTCAGGAAATATTGTTTTTGATCGAGAAGGCGCTCGCTGAGGTAGCGCGATTTGAAGGCTTCAACTCCTTCGGTGGTTGCTGGTGCTGCCTGGGACTTCAGGAAGTTGAGTGACAGCACCATTCCGCTAAGCTCGGGCAATATCTCCGGGCCAACGACCTGATATTGGGAGGGAACATTCCAAAGAGCGCGAACGGAGCGGGACACCTCGGCGGCGGTGCGGATTCTCACCCACAAGGCTTGCCTCTTTCCAAGACGCAAAGCGGCGGGGAGAAGGGCAGCCGTTAGTCCCAGCAACGCTCCGACAGCAACCCAAAGGCTACTTGGGTGCATTTGAGACGCTGCTCCGCTGACGACTGCGGCTATTGCGGTGCAGACGATTGGGACTGCAGCCAGGCGCCGCACTTGGGGGGCTACTTGAAGAGCGTTGTCATCCAGCTTCTTCAGCCACGCTGTCGCAATATCCGGAGGCGATCCATTGACGACGGCATGCGAGGAACTTAAGCGGTTGAGAAAGCGTAATTCCGGATCGACGTCGAGCGCGGGTACTTGTTTCTCGTCGCAGAGTTGAACAGCTCCGGTCAGGCTGTGAATCCAGACGACGGGCTTGCCAATCCGTCTTGCGAAGGCGACGATTTGCTGCGTTCCCCCGAGACCGTGTGCTGCCTCACCGTTCCAAAGTGCGATGAGCCATTGGGTTTGGAGGACTGTTTCGACGCCGCACTCGTAGTAACGTTCGTCACGTTGTTGTGCGTTTCCGATGACCTCAATGGAGATGGACTGCTTCATCACGCGCTCGGCTCGACTCCAGCTTGGTGGATCGAAGTCCGCGCGAAAATCATCGACAGGGAACGGCAACAGCACACGCAATGGAATATTCAGCGCGATGCAGCTTTCTGCAAATAGAAGATCGGCGCCTGCGGCTATGCTTGAGATTCCTAGTAGAACTTCCGAAGTGCTCCGCTTTTTCTCCGCCAGCAAGTCATAGAGCAACTTCCTGGACTCCGCTTCATTCGGTAGGTTTCGATGCCCCGTAAATCCGACGGCAAGCACTGCCGGGAGTTGAACGTTCGGGTTCGTGTCCTTCAGGTCAGGGAGCATATCTCACAGTCTATTGAGTGTTCAACTGCAAGATATTGGCGATGGGATATTTAGAGATATCGACTGTGACTTGTGACGTGAGCGCTCCGATGAGGCGAAAGACGTCCCGGTTCCAATAATCATTTTCAGCCACAGCGGCTTCCTTTGGGTCGGCGATAAGATATTCCGTTCCTCGGTAATTCAATTCCGTTAGAGGTTGAGTGGGCGGTGCCAGTGGGGTTCCGCCCTCATTCTTCCAGGTGATGCGGAGTATTGGCTGGCGTTCGATGTCGGGGATCTCGGTTTCAAAGGGTTTCGCAGAGTCGGTGCCTTTGTCGAGAGGTTTGACCATGGTGGTGCCGTTGTTTAGCCGATCGAAGTTGATTTGCTCCTGCGCGCCCGCAGCCATCACTCCGATCAGAGATCTGAGAATCAGGTGCGTGCGGGCCTGTTTCAGGCCCATGGGGCAAGGATTCTCCGACTGGTCTGGGGTAGCGTCGCCCTCAATGGTAAGGCCATTGTGGAGGGCAAGGATAAACCCGTTGAGCGCGTCCGTCTTCCGAAGACCGCTGACCAGTGGGTCATCTGCAATCACCTTGCGAATCCCCGAACTATCTGGCGCGTACTGGGTTTCGGTTGTTTCCTTCAAGTCGGGAGGCAGCAAAAAGAACTTCGATGTGATGACTCTCTGCCCGATGAGAAGTTTGCCGTTGACCAACTCATAGGACAGGTTTTTCTCGGCAGCTTTTTCGATGTCCGATGCGCTGATGTCGGGGGGGGAATTGTCGCCTCCATCGTGCTTAGCCCCTGAGTCATTTTCTTTTGCGGATGACGCAGGTTTCTTATCGGTTGCCCCAGGCGCAGCGGAGGGACCCGTCGGCCATGCGTTCGAGTCAAGCGGAACGAAGGTACTGTAGGAGCGCAGTATCAGATCCCCGTGCTTCTGCAGTGCATAGGCGATCGCAGCGATACGAAGAAAGGTGGCGTAACTGCTCAACTGGTTCGAATCGAGCGGGGTGGATGTTCCAGGATGAACCGACGGGGGAGCGTTTCGGTAGGTAGTGATCTCGCATCCGCCGCTGCCATCACGCGGAGGGCCTGTCACTTCGATGCGATCCACCATCACCCTCAGGAGCTGATCAACGCGCCAACCCTGCTGATAGAGGATATAAAACGTTTCGGGGGGGATGGATTTTAGCAGCAACTGCGCATTGGTCTCGTCGCTGACGGGAATGAACTGGAACAGAGGATCGTTCTCGTAGGTCAGTCCCGGACTTAAGCTGCCAATGGCGTTGGACTTGTTAATGATCGTACTTTGGCTTTGATAACTTCCCGTCGATGATATGGACGCGCCCATCCGATAGGAGCTAGTGATTTGGCCCATCTTAAAGAAGTACGTTGGGTCGTGGTTCTGGAGTCTTGCAAGATTGAGAAGCAGCTCGCGGTTGGATGTATCGGCGTACGCTTTTTCAAATCCAACGTAATCGGAGTGAACGCGATGGATTGCACACCCCGTAGATCCGAGGAGCAGGCCGAGCAGGGGGAGGGTGATCCATCTCGCAGGGCGCTTTGCTATAGACGAAACTTCCGAAGGGGAGAGTCTGAGGCGCTTCAGAACTTGATCCATCTCGTACGCTCCGAATTGCTTGTAGATAGTTGAGTTGCGGTAGCATAACCCAAGCTTTGGAGACGCTGCAAGGCAATTCGATGTCGTGTCAATGATTTCTTAGCGCAGCCTCCATCGTGGGCTGTTTCGTTGGTGCTTCGCTGGCAAACGGATTGTTTCTTCGTCGTCATGGTGCGCGACTCACGGCTGCAGAGACACCCGCACGATTGGAACGGGAGGTGTACCGCGCGGCAAACGGGGATTTAGGCGTTGGGTTTTCTTTGGCGCGTGAGCATGTAGCCGGCGCCGACAAGAACACCGAGGCCGAGGAGGATTCCCCAGCCGGACGAGCCTGCTTCCGGCTGAACGTTTCCGTCCTCGATGCGCTGCCTTCGCCGGGGCACTGGGAGGGAAGCTTGTTGCGACTGTAGTGCCATCTGCAGAACTTCGGCTATATGCATCGCGTTGCGCTTTGAGCCATTTGCGATCTGCTGACGGCAACTGAATCCGTCCGCAACAATCAGGGTGGTGAGGTCGGCTTTCCGGATCTCGGGCAAAAGGACGCGCTCGCCGATTTGCATGGAGATGTCGTGATGTTCGCTTTCGTAACCGAACGATCCTGCCAGTCCACAACAGCCGGCATCGAGCACGTTCGGCTGGAGCCCTATGGATTTCAGCAGGTCGCTTTCCGGCGTCATGCTCCATAGAGCCTTTTGGTGGCAGTGTCCATGAACAACGGCTTTGAGCACGGGCGGATCACTGTTTTTTCGCTCGTGTTGGGAATGCATTTGCAGTTGGGGCGCTTTGTAGCCGCAGCAGACGAGGAATTCTGCCAGCAGAACCACTTGTTTACTGAGCTTCGTCGCCAGTTCGTCTTCCGGGAAGAGATTGTGCAATTCGTCACGGAACACGGACGCGCAGCTTGGTTCGAGACAGACGATCGGCGTTCCTTTTATGATCTCGGGTTCGAGAGCGCGAAGCACTTTGCGGAGATAGGCCTTGGCTTCATCGAGCATGCCGAAGTCGTAGAGGGGACGACCGCAGCACAGGTGCTCGCGAGGAACCTGAACGCGGTATCCTGCGTCTTCCAGAACCGCTAGCGCTGCTTTAGCGGTGTGAGGCATCAGGTAATTGTTGAAGGTATCGGCCCACAGGATCACGTCCCCTTTTGCTGATGGCGAAGCCTTGGGGGAATGGGAGCGCAGCCACTGCTTGAAACTCTCTTTGGGAAACGCCGGCAACTCGCGTTCCTGGGTGACGCCACCCGCAGCTTTGACGAGAGAGCTTACGCCAGGCATGCGCATGGCGACGTTTGCGAGTGAGGGAACGCGCGAGCCGAGTGCGGCCCACTTGTCGATGAAGCCCATGCTGTAGGCTGCGGCGGGGCGCGTTTTGCCTTCGTAATAGTGGGCTAGAAACTCTGCTTTGTATGTGGCCATATCCACCGAGACGGGGCAATCGCCTTTGCAGCCTTTGCAGGCGAGGCAGAGGTCGAGCGCGTCCTTGATGCCTTCATCTTTCCATCCATCGGGAATGGTTTCGCCACGCAGCATTTCGAAGAGCAGGCGTGTGCGGCCGCGCGTGGAATGCTTCTCCTCGCGAGTGACCTGGAAGCTCGGGCACATGGTATCGCCGTCGAGCTTGCGGCACTTGCCGACGCCGAAGCATCTCTCCGTGGCTTCCGCCATGCTGCCGTGATCCTCGGGAAATTGAAAGATGGTAGGCAGCGCTAACGGTTTGTAATCGGGACCGGTGCGCAGGTTGCTGTCGAGTGGATAGGGGTCGACGATCTTTCCAGGATTCATTTTGCTCTGCGGATCCCAGATGCGCTTGAACTTTGCAAACGCTTCTATCAGCCGAGGGCCGTACATGATGGGCAGCAATTCCGCACGCGATTGTCCGTCGCCGTGCTCGCCTGATAGCGACCCACCATAATGGACTACGAGTTTTGCCGCATCTGTAACAAAGCGGCGATACTTCGCGACGCCTTCGGTTGATTTCATTCCGAAGTTGAGGCGGGTGTGCATGCATCCCTGGCCGAAGTGGCCGTAGAGTATGACGGAGTAATCGTAGCGCTCGCACAACGCATAAAAGTCGCGGAGATAGGCTCCGAGCTTTTGCGGAGGAACGGCGGCATCTTCCCAACCTGTATAGGTGTCCTCGGTGACGCCGGGAACTCGCGTTGATCCGAGGCCGAGTTCGCGCACATCCATCGCGGCGTGTTGCTCGGCAGGGTCGACTAGCAGTTGCGCGTCAAGCTGGTCTCCATGTCGCTGCGCCCAGGCAACGGCCTTCTGTCCGGCTGCGTGCGCTTCCGCAGCCGAGTCTCCGCCAAACTCCACCAGCAGCCAGGCATCGCCCTTGGTGAAGAATTTCATGCCGGGGAGGTTCTTGCCTTTCAGGTGTTCATTCTTGATGACGCGCCCTTCGAATCCTTCTACTGCGATTGGGTGCAGCTTGCTCAGCTCGGGAGCCTGGTCCCCAGCATCGAACACGGAACGATAGGCCAGGACCAGCAGGACGCGATAGTGTGGGCTGTGAATCAGCTTTGTTTTTGCGCGAAGCGTGATCGCGCAGGTGCTCTCCGTGCCCACCAACGCCCGCGCCACATGGAATCCATTTTCCGGCAGCAAATAGTCGAGGTTGTATCCAGAGACCCGTCGTGGAATTTGTGGATATTCTTTGCGGACATCCGCCGCATAATCATCGCGGAGATTGCGAAGGGCAGCGTAGATCTGGCCTTTGCGGCCGCCCGCTCGAATGATCTTCTCGAGGTCGCGCTCCGAGGTAGCGCCCACGGTCATCTGTGTGCCGTCGTAGAGTAAGATCTCCAGCTCTTCGATGTTTTCGCTTGTCTTGCCTCCGAGGACGGAGTGGGCGCCGCACGAGTTGTTGCCGATCATTCCGCCGATGGTGCAATAGGCGTGGGTTGCTGGGTCGGGAGCAAAAGTGAGGCCGTACTTCTCAGCAGCCGATCGCAGTTGATCGTTGATCAATCCAGGTTCGACCCAGGCGAAGCGATGCTTTGCGTCGAGATCCAGAAGGTGATTCAGATATTTCGAGAAGTCGAGTACGACCGCAACGTTGCAGGTTTGGCCGGCGAGGCTGGTTCCAGCGCCCCGGCTGAGGATTGGAACACCATATTCGTGGCAGATGGCCACCGTCGCTATGACGTCCTCGACAGTTCGCGGTATCACGACTCCGATGGGCACCTGGCGGTAGTGGCTCAGGTCGGACGCATAGAGCGCACGGGAGGCATCATCAAAACGAACTTCCGCGTGCGTGGCGGTCGAGAGGCGGGAGATCAGCTCTTCAGCCAGCGAACGAGACGCGACAAACGGAGACGGCGGCATCTTTTATGAGATGGCGACTCTCGACGTTCCAGTTGCCGCGCGGAAGTCCTCAGCGACCGTCGAGCGACGATATTCGGCAGTTGATTCCGACGGGTCGGCGTTGGCTGACTTGCGAGTGTTCTTCGTGGGGGTCTTGAAGGAGCGCCTCTGGAGCCGTTTTGGATGTGGTTGCCGGGTACGTTGTCCTGCCTAAGCGGCTTCGTCACACCAGAGCGGCTGCGCCCTGCGAGTGCAAGACGAGAACCAATTCTTGCCCATCAAAAGCCAGCATATTGCTCTGAGGATGGCTGAGAAGTTTTAATAGGCGGGCGTAGTCGCGAAAATGTGTCGCGCGATGCAATGGATTACAATTGCTACCGCCGGATGTGCAATGACGGCCTGGGGTTTGATAAGCGAGGATTCGAAGGTCGTGCTCAATGCAGTGCTGAATCGTTTTGCGTTTGCAGAGGTTCGATTTGTGATGAGTCTGCCACAGGAGGTTGAGCGCGTTCGTTGGTGAAGGACGTGCTCCAGGAAAGGTTTTCAGATTGATGCGCGCTTGGGTTGGAACTCCTATTGCTTTGGTTGCTGCGCTGGCGTGTGTGTTACCGGCGATCTCGCAAAACCGTCCACCCGCTACGCCCTTGATCACTCACAATCCATACTTCAGCATATGGTCTGATACGAACAAGCTGACGGATTCGCCAACACGGCACTGGACGGGGTATCTGGAGCCTTTGATGGGGCTGGTGCGAATTGATGGCAACAGTTATCGCATTATGGGAACGGAGCCGGGCGATTTGGCGGCGTTGGAGCAGACGTCGCTGGTGTTGACGCCGACGCATACCAACTACCGCTTCGAAGGTGCGGGCGTGGCAATCGAGCTGAGCTTTTTTACGCCGGCGTTTTTAGATGATCTGGATGTGCTCTCGCGGCCCGTGACGTATGTGACTTGGACGGCACAGTCGAAGGATGGGGCAGGGCATGATGTTTCAGTCTTCTTCGATGCGGGCGCTGAGTTGGCGACGAGTTATCCGGGACAGGCGGTGGTGTTTTCGCGGCATCAAACCGCGAGCACGCATGTGCTTTCGGTAGGTACACGCGATCAGGCAGTACTGAATCGCTCGGGCGATGACCTGCGTATTGATTGGGGGTACTTCGATATCGTGGTGCCCGATGATGAGGCGGCGGAGACGACGATCTCGGACCGTCCGTGGGAGAGTTTTGTTGCGAAAGGGAAGCTGGCGACCGCCGATGCAATGGATGGGGGAATAGCGGCGACTCGTTTCGCCCCGCAGATGGCGGTGATGCTTTCCCTTGGACGGGTGGATGCGGCGCCGGTGCAGCGGCATTTGCTGGTGGCTTACACGCAAGGATATGCCATTCAGTTGATGCACCAGAATTTGCGGCCCTACTGGGAGCGGAACAATAAGCCGGTGGCGACGATGATTGACGAGGCGGCGACGGAATATGCTCCGTTGGAAAAACGCGGTGAGGCTTTCGATCGCGAGCTTACCGCAGATCTAACGAAGGTTGGAGGCGAGCATTATGCGTGGCTTTGCACCCTGGCGTATCAGCAGGCGATTGCGGCGCACATGCTGGTGGCGGATGAGGAAGGTCACCCCATGCTGTTTGCGAAGGAGAATTTCTCCAACGGAGATATCGCGACGGTGGATGTGCTCTATCCGTCTGCGCCGTTTTTCTTGTTCTTTAATCCAAAACTGCTCGAGGCGCAGATTTTGCCGGTACTGGAGTATGCGGCGATGCCGAATCGTTGGCACTTTCCGTTTGCGCCACACGACCTTGGACAGTATCCGCTGGCTAATGGGCAAGAGTATGGTGGAGGCGAGCAGACGGAAGAAGACCAGATGCCGATTGAGGAGAGCGGCAATCTGCTGATCCTCGTCGACGCTCTTACTAGAGACGGTGATGAAACACTGGCGACGCGCTTCTGGCCGCAACTGACTCAGTGGGCGGAGTACCTGAAGGCGAATGGGCTTGATCCTAAAAACCAATTAACAACGGACGACTTCGCGGGGCATGTGGCGCACAACGCGAATCTTTCGATCAAGGCGATCGAGGGAATCGCTGCGTATGCGGACCTATGTGCGCGACTGCATAAGCCGGGTGCGGAGGACAATGCTGCTGCGGCGCATGCTATGGCGGCGAAGTGGGTGACGATGGCGCAGGAAGGCGACCATTACAAACTTGCATTCAACAGTCCGAATACATGGAGCCAGAAGTACAACCTGGTGTGGGACAAGTTGCTGGGCTACAAGCTGTTTCCAGAGAAGGTTCACACGGCTGAGATTGCGTATTATCTGACGAAGCTGAATGCCTATGGGCTGCCGCTCGATAGCCGGGCGGATTACACCAAGCTGGATTGGGAGCTTTGGACGGCTACTCTGGCGGATCGGCGAGAAGACTTTGACAATCTTCTGGACCCGATCTATCGCTGGACCAATGAAACGTCGAGCCGAGTTCCGCTCACCGATTGGTATGACACGAAGACCGGTAAGCAGGTTGGGTTCCAGGCCCGGAGCGTGGTTGGAGGTGTATTCATCAAGGCGCTGAGTGATGAGTCGCTCGCGGCGAAGTGGCGGGCACACAACGAGAAGTGAATCCGCGTTGAATTTGGGAAGGATTACATCGAGTGGGTGTCCGGAGCGCTAAGGATGCAGCGCGGGAGTAGGGCATCGATATAATTGGCGGTAACGATCATGGATATTCTTACCGTTGCGCGCCGAGCAGGGGTCTCCTCTGCAACGGTTTCGCGGGTGCTGAATTCGCCGAGTAAGGTGCGGGAGAGTACGGCTGCGCGCGTTCGCAAGGCGATTGAGGACTTGGATTATGTGCCCAACAGTGGGGCGCGGTTGCTCCGCTCCGGCCGCAGCAATATGTATGGGATTATCGTCTCCGACATACGCAACCCTTTCTTCCCTGACCTGATCGAGCACTTTGAATCGCTGGCGACACAGCATGGGATCCATGTGACGTTCGTGAACACGGGCTACAGCGAGGAGCGTTTGCTGAGTGGGGTGAAGGGCCTGGTGGAGCGCGGGATTGATGGGATCGCGGTGTTGACGTCCGAGGTGAGCGCCAAAGGACTGGAGAAGATTCGTGAAGCGGGAACGCCCGTGGTGTTTCTTAATCAACCTTCTATTGCCGAGGATTTTCACAACATTTCGGTGGACTACCTCCGAGGATTTCGTAGTGCGGTGGAGCACCTGCACATGCTGGGGCACCGAGCCATTGGTTTTGTGGCCGGGCCATCTAACCTAAGTTCGGCGGTGCGGCGAAAGCGTGCGTTTCTGGATGCGGTAAAGGCCAGCCGGCTTCCGTTCCGCGACGAGTGGATGTTTCAGGGAGACCATCGCATTACGGGCGGCCAGTTTGCGGCGGAGCGGCTGTTTGCGATGAAGAAAGCACCAACGGCTGTGGTTTGTTCCAACGATATGACGGCGATCGGGTTGCTGCATACTGCTAACCGCATTGGACGCAAAGTTCCACAAGAACTTTCACTGATCGGGTTTGATGATCTCTTCTTGAGTGAGATTGTTCAACCAGCGCTGACGACGCTGCATCTTTCGCGACAGGAGATTGCAACGCGCGCGTTCTTTGCGTTACACGGGGAGAAAGAGACAGGAAGTGGGTCGGCACGGACAGCGACAGTTTCTCCGCGACTGGTCATTCGGGCGTCGACCGGGGTTGCCCCTTAACAGCGGAAGCAGGTCTTCCATGCAAACCTTTACATCTATGGGTCCCAGATCTTTCAGGAGATCGTGATTTCAAGCTCGGTTGCACGCTAGAACAACGCGCGCGGGAGAAAGACGAAACTTCCTTGCACGTTGCCCGCGGAGCTGGTGCGGATGGGGGCGCCGTGATCGGGGTGGCGGCGAGGCGATCGGACTCTGCGTGGAGGTCTGGGGCTTGCGCTGACGCGGCGAGTAGGCACTTCGCATGCTGCGTGAGGCCGCGCCAGATGTTCGCCGCATTCTGGTAGTAGTAGGGGTGCGATTCGGGGAAGTCGTTGTTGGGGTCGCCGAGATCGGCTTCGGGAGAGCCCCAGATGAGGCCGTAGCGACGATCGGTCGGAGGGAAGTGCGTCTTGCTGTACTCGTAGCGCTTCAGGACGTAGTCGATCATGCGGCGAAGGATCGGTAGCCGCTTCTGCAGTGCGGCGAGATCGCGTGTGTAGAAGTAGGCGCGCGCGGAGTTGGCGAGGACGATGCCGGTGTTGAGCGGGGCTTCGACTTGCTCCTGCGTGTTGGAGAGGAAGTTGCCGTTGGGGAGAATGTAGTTGTCGAGATAGAACTGAAAGTATGGATCGCTCTCTTCGGTAAGGTTCCATAGTTGTTGCGCCCAGATGAACTCGTAATGAGCGACGGGGAAGAGCATGTGGCTTCCGTTGATCTTGGTGTAAACGATTACGTTGGCAGATAAGTATAAGGCGGCGGCGAGGAGTTTGGCGGGTGAGGCTAGTGCAGCGTTGCAGTTCGGAGGAAGTCGAAGTTGCCGCCGGGATCGAGGGTTAAGTTCGTCAAGCGCGCGGAGTGGACGACGATGTTGTCGGGATACCAGAGTGGGATCGTCGGCAGATCGGTGGCGAGGATTTGCTGGATCTGGATGTAATCGCTGCGACGGACGGCGTCGTCGGAGCTGGCGCTGGCCGCCTTCAGAAGTGCGTCGATGCGCGGATTGGAGTAGTGGCCGCGGTTAGCGCCCTTGGGCGGGAACATCGAGGTGGCGTAGCAGTAGTGGAAGATGTCGGGGTCTTCGTTGGAGCCGATCCAGCGCAGGATGTACATCTGGAAGGCGCCCTTGGTGATGTCGGAATAGAAGGTGCCGAACTCGGCGGAGCGCAGCGTGAGGTTGATGCCGACCTGACGGAGTTCGGCCTGCATGGCCTGGGCTTCGAGGCGGGCGGTCTCGTCGGTCGAGGTCTTCATGGTGAGGTGCAGGCGGATTCCATCGGGGCCAGGCTTGAGGCCCGCGGCGTCGAGGAGAGCCTTGGCGCGCGCGGGGTCGTGCGGATATTGCGCGAGGTCGGCGG
>JBAULP010000079.1:0-10936 GCA_049578265.1 Acidobacteriaceae bacterium | reverse complement strand
TGAGGGCGAGGCCGGAGACGGCGGCAGACATGGCGAGGCGCGTGGCCTGATAGATGTTGACGCGGTCGATGGTGGCGGCGTCGATTTCGGCGATGGAGAGGTCGAGGGCGAGGGATTCGACGAGGGCGGCGAGGCGTTCGCGGTCAGAGGCTTTGAGCTGCTTGGAGTCGCGCAGGCCGGGCAGACGGGCTTTGGGCGGGAGGATGACGGCGGCGGCGACGACGGGGCCGAAGAGGGCGCCGCGGCCAACTTCGTCGACGCCAGCGATGACGCGGAAGCCGTGGTAGCGAAGGGCTTGCTCGGGGGCGTCGCTGCAGACGAGTTGGCGGAGCATTTGCTGCTTGGCCGTGGCCTTGGTGACGCCGGGAACTTTGGGGATGGAGAAGAGAGAGGCCATCGTGAATCGGGTGCGGGCGGGCCGGAGAAACAGGTCGCAGGGCGCAATTTGAGTGTAGCGGATGAATGCCGGATGAAATCTAGAGACCGCTGGGCGGGGTATGTACAAGGAATGCAATAGCGGGGGAGATGCAGGGGTAGGGCTACAACTAAAGTTACTGGCGTTCGGTGACCTTTTGTCCTATGCTTGGGTACTACCCGGAGCTGTCGAAGATTGGAATTGTAGCTGGAGAGTGGATGCATGCGAATGGATAAGAGCTGGAGATTGCTGGTTGTCGGCGCTCCGATGTTGATGGTGGCGCAGATGTTGGTAGCGCAGGATGCGGCTCCGGCGGTGGCAGCACCGCAGGCAGCTCAGGGTGCGGCTCCGTCGATTGCGGCGGCAGTGCCGGTGGAGTCGAAGCAGGCGGAGAAGGCTAAGGCTGAGGACGAGAAGCGGCAGGAGAAGACCAAGGCTGAGGACGAGAAGCGGCAGGAGAAGGCCAAGGCCGAGGAAGCAAAGAAAGCGAAGAAGGAAGAAGAGGCTAAGAAGAAGATCTATACCGGGCCGAACTCGGTGATTGTGCTGCCTCCGACGCCGATGCTGGATGAAGAGGGCAAGCAGCGGCTGGATCCGGATAATCAGCCGATGTTCAATCCGGCGGTGCGGCAGCAGCGGGATAAGAAGGGGCATCCGCTGTTTGACGAGAAGGGCAAGCCGGTGTTCCAGACGGCTTCGGATAAGGGCTATGACGAGCACGGCAAGAAGATCAAGGTGGTGAAGGAGAAGCCGCCCAAGATGATTCCTGTGACGATTGCGCGCGGGACCTTTACGGTGGACGGAATGATTGGGAAGGCGGAGCTGAATTACAACATCGCCGACTTCAAGTACATGTACCTGTACGCGCCAGGGATTGGGACGCTGGTGGTTTCTGACCGGCCGTTCCAGGGCGGGAAGGAAGAGAAGAACGCGTTCAACGACAAGACGCTGACGGTGACGACGGAGGACCATAAGCTGCAGGTTGCGTCGGATGTGAGGCTGCTGCCGAAGGGTAAGAAGGCGGAGTCGGCGTACGTGCTGGTGGACCGGGATTTCTTTCTGCCGACGCCTTACCCGGTGGTGGGGTATGGCGGAATTGTGAAGGCTCCGTATGTATGGCCGGGAAGCAGGGAGAATGCTCCGCTGAAGGGCGCGTTTGTGGCGCCACCTCCGATTCCGGTGGATTTGCGGCCGGTGATGCTGCTGTCGGCGTGTCCGACGGGGCAGATGCGCAAGTCCTCGCCCCCGGTGCTGCCGGGGCAGAAAGAGATCGTCCAGCCTTGTATCCCGATTCCGAAGGGGAAGGTGACGATGTCGGGCCCGGCGATGCGGAAGACGGCGCAGGTTGCTCCTGCGACGACGCCCGCACCGGCGACTCCGCCTGCGCCGACGAGTACTTCGGCGACGGCTTCGACGGCAACGCCGAATAAGTAACGAGGGATAGGGGAGTAAGGGCGGAGCGCGGGGCGCTCCGCCCTTGTTCTTTCTGGGGGGCGATGGTGAGGTGGAACGTGGAAGAGGCGACCCGGTTGGGTCGCCTCTTTTTGTTGCGGAATTGGTTTAGGTTGCTGCTGGAAGTTGCTGAGCAGCGGTGATTAAGCGGTGCGTTCGACTTCGCGGAGACGGGCAGCCTTGCCGCGGAGGCCGCGGAGGTAGAAGAGCTTGGAGCGGCGGACCTTGTAGGAGCGGATCTTCTCGACCTTGTCGACGACCTTGGAGTTGTAGGGGAAGATGCGCTCGACGCCCTGGCCGAAGCTCATCTTGCGAACGGTGAAGGAACCCTGGGGGCCCTTCTTGCAAGCGATGACCATACCTTCGAAGGCCTGGAGGCGCTCTTTTTCGCCTTCTTTGATCTTGACCTGCACTCGGACGGTGTCGCCGGGGGCGAAGTCAGGAAGGTCGGTGCGCTGGAGCTTGTCAGCCAGCTTCTGCATGATCGGATGGATAGACATTTTGGATTCCTTAGTGCTACGCGCACGGCGAGCGTTTCAATTTGTGCGATGCGCGTATGGTGTGGCGCGGATGAGAATAGTCGCAGGACTCAGTTTACATGAGATGGGGAGGAATTGCAGCAATTTTCCACATGCGTGCGGGGTGCCGGGATCGCGTGGTGCAGGGGATGCGTGGTGTTACTGGACCGGCTGCGGCGCGGTTCGCTCGTCGGTGACGGTAAAGGTGGTGGGGACGGTGAAGAGGGATGGGTCGGGCTCGTCTCGGGACTGGATGTTGAGGTGAACGTCGGTGACGCCGAAGCGCGGGTCGGTGCGAAGGACGGCGAGGTTGGTCTTGAGGTCAGGGGAGTACCAGAACTCGCGGGTGAGGGTGAGCGTGCCCTGGTTGCCGATGGTGTCTGGAGAGATGGTGACGGTTTCCCGCGTGCCGGTGGCAGTGAAATCCTGAATGGTCTGCTGGCCGAGAGTGTCGCGAGCGAGAAATTCTTTGCCGTTGTTGAACGGGCCAGCGGGCCTTAGGCTGACGATTAGCTGCGGGTGGTAGCTGGTGACTACGCAGTGATGCTCTGCGAGGTAGCAGAGGGTGCGCGAGCTGGTGGTGGGATCGTAGATGTCGAAGGCATCGAGGGTGGACTGGGGGTCGGCGGTTTGAGATCCGAAGTGGTGGCGCTCGCGGTAGATTCTTCCCTGGCTGTCGCGCGCGATGCGAGCGGTGATGTAGCTGACGGTGGGTGAACCGCCTGCTACATAGCGATGCTGAACGATGGTGTCGGTGCCGGAGAAGGGGAGGTTGGGAAAAGGCATCACGTCGATGCCGGGGGTGATCATGCGGCCGGGGCGGTCGGGCGCGCGTGGAGCTTCGGTTGTGGTTTGTGCAGAGATGGCAAGCGTGGCAGCCAGGACGATGAGGGGGAGAAGGCGAATCTCGCGTCGCATCAGGACACCTTTGAGAGACGCTGCGAGTCTAACAAATGCTGGTGCGTGTGGGCACGAAGGTTTTGAATTTTGTTGAGGCATAGAATGCGGCTATGAGGCGACTGATTACGGTTGCGCTGGTGGTTGGGCTGATGGCTGTGCCGGCTGTTGCGCAGCGGGGTGGTGGTCGCGGTGGGGGTGGGGGCTTTCATGGTGGCGGTGGTTTTCATGGAGGCGGATTTGCCACTCGTGGTGAAGGGTTCGGAGGTGGCGGTGGGTTTGTGCGCGGCGCATATGGTGGCGCGCGAGGCTATGCGGGAGGGGCGTCTGCGGGACGAGCGTATGCAGGTCGAGCGTATGCGGGACGAGCGTATGCGGGGAATGGAGGCCGGCCAGCGTTTTATGGTGGGGCGCGACCGTCTTTTTATCGTCCGCGGCCGGCGTTCTATAACGGGCATCGGTGGCGTGGGGGATATGGGGTTGGATATGGATACGGGCTGGCTTATGCTGCGCCGTGGGGATATGGGTGGGGCGATGGCTGGGTGGATACGAATGATCCGGGATATGACGTGGGATATGGGGACGGGGACTGGTACGCGAATGGGTATGGAGGTGAGTCGGATGTAGCCGAGGGGTATGAGGATCAGCCGCCGCCGTATGATGGGCCGCCGCAGGGGTACGGCGACGGGCAGGGTTACGGCGGGCCGCAGGGATATGGTCCGGGGATAACTGCAGAGGCGCAGGGGGCGTATGGTGGGTCGGGTTTGGCGGAGCGGCAGGTGCAGCCGACGCCTCCGCAAGAGGCGAGTGCGGTGACGCTGGTGTTCAAGGATGGGCGGCCGCGGGAGACGATCCACAACTACGCGCTGACGCGGACGATGCTGTATGTGACCGATGGGCGGCGGCAGGAGATTCCCGTGGCGTCGTTGGATCTGGCGGCTACGGAACGCGTGAATCGTGCGGCAGGCGTGCAGTTTCAGTTGCCGGTGGCGCAGTAGGAAGAGCTCGAGCACGGGGATCCTACGAGCGCGTTGTGGGACGCGGACTCTCCGAGGTGGGCGGTGGTTCAGCGGTCGCTATTTCGGATTGGCGGAGATGGGGACCGTTGATGCGGGTCGCACGGACGGGTGGTCGTTGCTGGTGAGGGGGCCGGAGAGTATGTGGACCTTGGAGGCCGGCGTGCAGTCGATCTCGCTGGAAGAGTGCGGGTGGTCGGACTTGAGGTCCTGCCTGGTGAAGTTGTAGCTGCGGAGGGTGAAGCAGGGGGATTGCTCGCGGGCTAATTCCGCCAATCGTTTCTGGAGGGCGTCGAGGGATTTTGCTTTGAGGCTGTCGAGGGACTTGTCGTCGGCGGGGACCTTGAAGAACTTGCCGTTGCTGAGGGCGATGGTCGTGGAGGGCTTGCGCGACTTGAAGGTGAAGGTGCCGGGGGGTGCGGGCTGGATGGAGAAGGCCTTGGCGGAGGGCGGGGTGGTCGTGTCCAGGGAGAAGAGCGGTGGCACGGCGATGATGGCCAGCGGGGTCGGGTTGGGCGTAGCTGGAGTGGGGTGGGACTGGCCGGCAGCGGAGAGTGCGAAGGCTGAGGCGAAGAGGCTGGACGCGAGGAGGCTGGGGGCGAGAAGACGAAGCGTTGGCATGGCGAGTCCCTCTGGATGGCAGTTTAGACTCGCGGGTGGTTGGTTGGGTAGGAGGTTCCTGGGGATTATTTCGGGGAGGGTTCGGTTATGGCTCGGGAGTGTAGCCGAGGGTGGCTAGGTACTCGCGGTCGTCGTCGGAGAGATCGGCGTTGGGGAGGAGGTCGGGGCGGTTGGCGAGGGTTTTGGCTAGCGCGGCCTGGCGACGCCAGCGACGGATGGCGAGGTGGTCGCCGTTGGCAAGGACGTCGGGGATGGAGAGGCCGAGGAAGTCGGCGGGACGGGTGTAGTGGGGGTAGTCGAGGAGACCGTTGGAGGAGTTGGTGCTGCGAGGTGGGGCTAAAGCTCCCTTCTTCTGGTTTGCTATGAGACCCGAGGCTGAAGCCTCGGGGTACCCGGCTGTGTTCGGCTGGTCGGGATATTCGGCTGCGTTCGGATGGTCGGGGTACCCGCCTGTGTTCGGCTGGTCGGGATATTCGGCTGCGTTCGGTTCGTCGCCTTCGCCGAAGCTTTCGTAGCGGCTGGAGTCGGCGTGGCCGAGGACGCCAGGGAGGAGACGGACGGTGGCGTCGAGGAGGATGGCCGCGGCTAGTTCGCCGCCGGAGAGGACGTAGTCGCCGATGGAGAGCTCTTCGTCGCAGAAGAGTTGGGAGACGCGCTCGTCGACGCCTTCGTAACGGCCGCAGAGGAGGACGACGCGATTGAGCGTGGCGAGGCGGCGGGCGGTGGACTGGGTGAAGCGCTTGCCTTGCGCGGAGAGGAGGATCACCGTCTCTTTTTGCTGGCCGGCGGCGAGGGCGGCTTCGCGGTTGGGTTTCGGGATGAGGGCGAGGGACTCGAGGGCTTCGTGGATGGGCTGGGGCTTGAGGACCATGCCCTCGCCGCCGCCGAAGGGACGATCGTCTACGGTGCGGTGACGATCGTGGGTGAAGGCGCGGAGGTCGTGGATGTGGGCGCTGGCGAGGTGGGTGCGGAGGGCTCGGGAGACGACGCCGTGGCCGAGAATGCCCTGGGCTTCGGTCGCGTCGGTGGGGACGGAGCCGAAGAAGTTGGGAAAGATGGTGAGGATGTCGAAGCGCATAAATGCAGGGGATAGGGGGTAGGGGATAGGGGATAGGGAAAGACGGGGCTACTTGTTGAGTGTACGACGGTTGGTCGAGGGAAGAATCGGCGCTTGCTTGCGCGAACGGGAAGCAGGTTCCTCGCTGCGCTCGGAATGACAATTTCTTTTGGAAATTGTCTTAAGAAAGGCAAAGGCAAGGGCAAGGGCAACGGCAACGGCAAGGGCAAGAGCAAGGGCAACTGCAGATCCCTGCGGGATGACAAACAAAAGAGGCAAGGCAAAGGCAAAGGCGAAGGCGAATACAGGGATCTCTCCACTGCGCTTCGCTTCGGTCGAGATGACGATGTGTCGTGGAGGGTGGTGGTTGGTGGGGGGAAGGTGTTGCTAGTCGTCTGAGGGGTTGGTGTCGGTATTGGGGTGGGTGGGGTCGATGAGGCCGTCGGGGAGGTGCATGGTGATGCGGCGGGCGGCTATGTCTACGGCGTCGGTCCAGGCGAGGACGAAGGGGATGAGGACGGGGTCGGTGTTGGGGGTTAGTTCGACGGAGAGAAGGGGGGCGGCGTCTTCGAGGCGCGTGCGGCCGTCGGGGGCGGTGGCGAATTCGATGTCGACGATGGTGCCGATGGGGGTGGGGCCGTCGTAGACGGTGCAGCCGAGGAGGTCGCCGACGAAGAAGGTGCCGGGGTCGAGCGCGGGAAGGTTGGTGGTGGCGATGAGGAGTTGCTGGCCGGTGAGAGCCTCGGCGTCGGAGATGGAGTCGGAGCCGGTGAGCTTGAGCACGACGCGGCCGGCGTTCTTGCCGGTAGGCAGCCAGTGGTCTTCGATGTGCAGCGGGACGGCGTTGGGCGCAGGGGTGCCGTTGGCGCCAAGGAGGACGTCGAGGTGTGGTTCGAAGAGGCCGGGAAGATCGCTGAGGGGCTCAGCGAGAAGCTCGCCGCGACGCCCTTGCGGGCGTAGCAGTTGAGCGATGGGGAACCAGCCGGAGGTGGAGATACCGTTCAACGCCTGGGGCCTCTGGGAGAGGAAAAGCTGACGAGGCGAGCGCGGAGAGCTCAGTCTCTGTCGTCGAAGTTGTGGTGATCGTCGCGATCGCTGTGAGTGCGACCGGCCTCGACGATGTCGAGCGAGAAGCGGCGTTGAAGTTTCATACTGGCCGCTCCGAGGATGGTACGCAGGGAGCGCGCGGTGCGGCCCTGTTTGCCGATGACTTTGCCGATGTCACCTGGGGCGACATGGAGGCGAAGAACGGTGGCCTCCTGATCGGTAATGGCTTCCACCCGGACTGCGTCGGCATCGTCGACCAAGGCCCGTGTGATTTCCGTCATCAGAGTTTGCATCTCGGAGACAGCGAAGTTATTGTCTGGCAGCGATGTTGAATCAGACACTCGTACACCTCAAAAGAGAGTTACGCCTGGACCGCAGTAGGTGAGCCGCTTCTCTGGTGTGGAAGGGGTCTCGCCAGTAACCGCTTTGAGGTGTAGCGCAAATCAGGGCAGAGGATCTGCACGTATATCAGATACTGAAGTTTACGGAACATCAAAACGGCGGTATGGCTTGAGAGAGTGTACTTCAAACAAGCCTTTGTTTGCGATACTCTCGCGATACTCTTTCGGTTCCTGGTAATGCCACGGAAGTTCTAGTAAGACGGTTACTTATGCCGCGGGGGTTGCCTCAACGGCGGGAGTGGTAGCAGCCGCCGGATGCTTGGCCAGGAGTTTACCGACAGTCTCAGAAAGCTGGGCGCCTTTGGAGGTCCAATAGTCGACACGATCGCGCTTGATATCGACGCTGGCGGGGTTGGTGCGGGGGTTGTAGGTGCCGACAACCTCGACCGAGCGGCCGTTGCGGGCGCGGTCCTTTTCGATGACAACGACGCGATAATGGGGCTGCTTACGGGCGCCAACGCGCGCCAAACGAATCATCAACACAGGGTAGATCCTCTCAGAAGAAACTTTGAATGTATTCAGGGCAGCCGGTAGATGCGCTGGAGAAACCAGGCGGTCAGGATCGGCTCGACCGACGGACGCAAAAGTCCGAACACCTAAGTATCGCGGATTTCAGCGGCTTTCGCAATGGCCGGGAGAGAAAAATCGGGGCGAAGATGGTGCAAAACTCAAAGGGAGGATGGAGGCAGGGTGGGGGTACGGGAAGGATGCGCGGCTTAAAAGGAACACCCAAAAGTCTACCCTTGCAGTAGAATTCTTTGGTAACACTTGTCCTGAACTGTTTTGCCGTGATGAGCGATAAGAAGTAATGCGGAAGGGAGGGTCGTTTGGCGACCCTATATCGATCATACGAAAGCATTCCGGTGCGTGCGGCGGTGCGATTTCCACTTCATCTTGGGGTCGTGCTGAAGACAGCGGAGCGGGAGTACGCGGGAGTAACTGAAGATGTGTCCGCGAATGGCCTGTTGCTATCCGCAGTAGAGCTGCCGGAGGTCGGATCGGAGGTTCGATTCGAGCTGAAGATGCCGGCAACGATTATGGGCGGCGAAGAGGACGTTCTGCTGCATTGTGTGGGGCGGATCGTGAGACACCAGCGGGTGGCAGACAAGCAATTCGCCGCGGCGGTGATCGATGAATATTCGTTTAGAGGCTAAGCGGTTATGAGTGATGAGCTGGACAAGGACGATGCAGTAGATAACCAGGACGATCTGGCGGGCGATAGCGATGAACTCGGCGGAGGAGAGCCTGTCGAGGGCGGGATTCGCGTAATCCTGGCGGACTCCCAGGCGATCTATCGCGTGGGCATGCGCAAGGTGTTTGCACTGGAAGACGACATCCGGGTGGTGGCACAGGCTGAGACGTTAGAAAATCTGTACGCGGCGCTGCAACACTTTCCGACAGATGTTGTGCTCCTGGAAGGGCATCTGATTGCGGGCACGGTGGATGCGATTCCGGAGTTTATGCGACGGGCCCCTGATGCGAAGCTGATCGTGCAGATCTCTTCGAGCGATGAAGGCAACACGGTGGAGCTTTTCCGGCGTGGTGTGCGCGGGGTTGTGCCGCGGTCGATCTCGCCGGAGCTGCTGGTGCGTTGCGTGCGCAAGATTGCGGCGGGCGAGACGTGGATCGACAACCAGTCGATTAGCTGGGTGATCGATGCGTATCGCGAGCAGGCGACGATGCTGACCAATCCGAGGTCGCAGCCGCGGCTTTCGGAGAAGGAGCTGGCGATCATTGCGTGCATCACGCGGGGCATGCGGAACAAAGAGATTGCCTACCAGATTGGAACGACGGAGCAGGTGGTGAAGAACTATCTGCGCAAGATCTACGACAAGCTGGGTGTGGCGGATCGGCTGGAGCTGGCGCTGTACTGCCTGCACCACAAGATTCTGCAACCGCATGCGGGGACGGCGGAGGCGCCGTTTGTGGATCCGGGGATTCCGCTTCGTGCGAAGCTGTAAGGTTTTAGCTCTTAGCTTCTAGCTTTTAGCTAAAGGCTGAAGTTGGAGCTGTGGCGGGAGCAGATTCTTTTGCTGCGCTGCAGAGTAGATTCTGGTTGAAGAGACGCTGTTGGTGCGGCTGAGGGCTGCTGAACGATGAGCGTGATGCAGCCGTTTCGCGCATTGAATCCTGGCCAGAAGCGCGCGTACACCGCATGCTTTCTCGGGTGGACGCTGGACGCGTTCGATTTCTTCCTGCTTACATTTTGTTTGGATGCGATTGCGTCGACGTTCCATGTGAGCTTGAAGGTGGCTGCGACGAGCATCTTCTGGACACTGCTGATGCGGCCGGTGGGCGCGTTGCTGTTTGGTGCGCTGGCAGAGAAGTTTGGTCGGCGGCCGACGCTGATGTTGAACGTGGTTTGCTACTCGGTGTTTGTGGTGGCGAGTGCGTTTGCGCCGACGTTTGGGTGGTTCCTGGCGACGCGCGGATTGTTTGGCGTGGCGATGGGCGGGGAGTGGGGCGTGGGTGCGGCGCTGGCGCTGGAGAGTCTGCCGTCTGAGGGGCGCGGATTTTTTTCGGGGCTGCTGCAGGAGGGGTATGTTGTCGGAAACATGCTGGCGGCGCTGCTTTATTTGTTGTTCCCGCTGCTGCATGGAACGGGGTTGTTGAGCGCGTGGCGGATGTTGTTTGTGATGGGAGCGGTGCCATCGTTGCTGCTGCTGCTGGTGTTGCGTGGTGTGGATGAGTCGCCGGCGTGGGTGGCGCGGCACAAGGTGATGAAGGCGCATGCGGGACACAAGACGCACATGAACGTGCGTGCGGTGATGCGGTATCTGCCGAGCTTGCTGGCGCTGACGATTTTGATGACGGCGTTTATGGCGTTCAGCCATGGCACGCAGGATTTGTATCCGACGTTTCTAAAGCACGATCACGGAATTCATGGGCTGGCGCTTTCGACGATTGCGATTGTGGGGAATGTTGGAGCGGTGCTGGGAGGGATCTGGTTTGGCACGTACTCGGAACGGGTGGGGAGACGGCGCGCGATTATTACGGCGGCGCTGTTGTCGATTCCGATGATTCCGCTGTGGGCTTGGAGTCATACGGTGGTGATGCTGGCGGTGGGCGGGTTCCTGATGCAGTTTATGGTGCAGGGTGCGTGGGGCGTGATTCCGGTGCACTTGAATGAGATGTCTCCGCCGGCGGTAAGGGCGATCTTTCCGGGACTCGCGTATCAGTTGGGGAACGTGTTGAGCTCGAGGAATAGCGTGCTGCAGGCTGCTGCTGCGGCGAAGTATTTTGGAGGGAAATTTGCGCCGGTGCTGGCGATTACGGTGGTGATGGTGGCGCTGGTGGTGGCGTTGGTGACGGCGCTGGGGAAAGAGGCGAAGGGTGCGGACTTGTCGAGTGTTGCGGCGAGTGAGTAGGGTGTTTGCAGGAGGAAGTGATGGGCCTACCGGTGGCGGATGTGAAGGCAAGGGAGTTGGTGGCGGCTGCGCCGTATTTGATTGAGCAGGACTGGGCCGCGTACACGCCGGAGCAGCATGCGATCTGGAGTGAGCTGGTGGGGC